>JAAXHG010000197.1 GCA_012270995.1 Vicinamibacteraceae bacterium
CTAGTCCGCAGATTTCACCGAGGTTCGTAGCGAGGGCGCGTAGACGCCGCTGTAGCGGGGCGCACGGACTGAGGGAACGCTGAAGGCGTACTGCAGTACGTCGAAGCGGCCTGAGGGAGTACGGCCCGCTACAGCGAGCGGATCCGCGGCCGCAGTAGGACATCGGTGCAATTTGCGGGCTAGGGGGCTTGCGCCGCGGAACGTTACGGGTGAGTTTGCTGCGCAAGCTTCTGGGCGAGGACGGGATGGGCCGAAACACCGAGCCTGCGAGGCGTTTCGGGGCGCTAGCGGGCTAGAGTCACTCGACGATGCGGCTGGCTGTGCGCAATCTGTTTGGGTTGTTCGTGCTCCCCGTTCTCTGGCCGGCACAGGCGCCTGCCTTGACCGAGGACGAAGCGAGGCAAGCCGTCCGCCACTTCATCGAAGCGTGGAACACCCGCGAACCGGCCGCCTTCGCCGCGACGCTGCAGTACCCGCACGTGCGACCGACCGCGGATTTCGACGGCCGCGTCTTCGCCGACGTTTCCGCCTACGCCGCGATCGTGGACTTCGATCAGGTGCTGGCGACCGGCTGGGATCGGACCCGGCTCGACTCGGCGACCGTCGTCCAGACCGGGGAGGGGCAGGCCCACGTCGCCGGGCGGTACACGCGGCTGCGCGCCGACGGGTCGGACATCTGGAGCAACCAGGTTACGTACGTTGTGACAGAGAAGGACGGCTCGATCGGGATCCAGGCGCGGCTCACCGCGGGCTTCGACGATCTGTCCGAGGGCGATCGTGCGGCGACTGCTTCGGCCGCCGTCGCCGCCGTCGAGCGGTACCTCGCGGCCTTCAATGCTCGCGACGAGGAGGCGACGACCGCCGCCCTGCACTTCCCCCACGTTCGGGTCGGAAGAGGAAGGGTGAGAGCCTGGAGAACCGCCGCGGGGTACATGGACGGCTTCGACTTCGAGGGCTTCGCTCAGCGGCTGGGCTGGGAGCGCTCCGAAGCGGACTCCATGGAGGCGATCCAGGTTGCCGCCCGGGGCGTGAACGTCGCGGTCAGGATCACGCGGTACGGCTCCGGCGGTACCGTGATCCAAAGCTTCGACACGATCTATCTGGTGACCGAGAAGGACGGCCACTGGGGTATCAGGGCGGGCGCCAGCATCGCGCCAGCACCCTGAGGCCGCCTCGTCATGCTGCTGGTTGCCCTCCTCGTTGCCGCCTTGGTCCTCGGCGTGATCTACGACATCGCCCTGGGGGCCGGCCTGCTGCTCAGGCTGTTCTCGAAGACGCCGGATGGGCCGGAGCCTCCCCGCTACCGCGGGCGCTGAGGTCAGGGTTCCGTGACCTTTGGGGACTCTCCGCTTGCCGAGCGGATGAAGTCGCGGTCGAATGTGAGCATCGTCTCGCAGTGCGCGGCGGCGCCAAGGTGCAGGGCATCCGCGAAGTCCATGCCCTTGGCGGCTCGGTCGAGCGCCTCGACGAGCAGGTTCGGGCTGTCCACCGTCACACCCGGCAGTCCCGAGAGGGCCCTCAGGGCCGAGGCGGCATCCTCGGCGGCGAGGCCGTAGACGCTGCGCAGGACCCACTCGCACTCGAGGAGGACGGTCGTGCTCACGAAGACACTCCCCGTCTCGATCACGTTTCGCGCCCTGGCGGCCTGTTCCGGATCGTCGCCGGTCAAGTAGCGAACAACGACGTTGGTGTCAATCGCCCGCATGCCGTCGCCTGGCCTCGGCCAGGACGCCTTCCCGCATCTCCTGGGGGGACTTCGGTGGGCCGTCGTAGGCCACGCTGCCGAACACGTCCTCGGGCCGGGTCTCGGGAAGCACGGGCTCGGGCTTGAGCAGGACGCCGTCGGGCGTGTTCTCCACGACGAGGCGCGTTCCGGCTGCCCAGCGCAGCTCCCGGCGAATCGCCTTGGGCAGGATCACCTGCCCCTTGGTCGACAGTTTCGTGGTCAGTGGTTCGGGCGTGAGCATCGGTGAATTCCTCCTCCATGCGGGTAAGGCGAAAGTAAGATACACCGTTCCGTGCGTGCAGCCAAGTTCGGAGGTCCGCGGGCGCCGCGGCGTGAGCGCGCGGACGAGCGGCCGGCGGCGGTAGAGTCAGGTCCATGAGCCAGACGCCTTCGCTCCGACGTCCCGCCGTCGTCCGGCGCGCCGACGACGCGCCGGCGAACCAGGTCGAGCTGGGTACGGCAACGACCACGCAGGTCCTGCTGGGTGCCGCCGACGACGCACCGCACTTCGCGATGCGGCGGTTCCGCATGGAGGACGGCGGCGGGATGCCGCTCCACACGAACCAGGTGGAGCACGAGCAGTACGTGCTTCGGGGCCGCGCCCGGATCGTGCTGGGCGACGAGACGGTCGAGGTCGGCGCGGACGACGTGCTGCTCATTCCCGCGGGCCTGCCCCATTCCTACGAAGTGATCGAGGCGCCGTTCGAGTTCCTCTGCCTGGTGCCGAACCGGCCGGACCGGATCGACCTGGTCGGCTGAGGGTGAACCCGCACCGCCGTCCGCCGGCCGTGCTCCACGCGGCGGGACTCTTGCTGGCGGCGTCCTTGGCGACGGAGCCTGCGGACCTGGCGGTGGCAGCCGACGGCGAGACGCTGCCGCCCGATCTCCGGACCCGCACGGACGGCATCGACTGGCCCGGTTTCCTCGGCCCCAACCGGGATTCGAAGTCGCCGGAGACGGGCATTCGAACCGACTGGACCGGGGGTCTGCCTCTCCTGTGGCACGTGGAACTCGGCGAGGGCTACGCCCCGCCGTCGGTGGCCCGGGGTCGGCTCTTCTACTTCACGCGCTATCGCGACCGGGCGCGTCTGGTCGCGGTCCGCGCCGAGACCGGCAAGGAACTCTGGCGCTCCGAGTACCACACGGACTACGAGGACTACTACGGCTACGACGGCGGCCCGCGCACGGCGCCGCTGATCGACGGTGCGCGGGTCTACTCCGTGGGAGCTGACGGCTTCCTGCGCTGCAACCGCATAGTGGACGGGGCCGTGCTCTGGGAGCGCGACGTGCACGCGGAGTACGGCGTCCAGCAGAACTTCTTCGGCGTCGCCAGTTCGCCCTGGATCGAGGCCGACCTGCTGATCGTGGCGGTCGGCGGCAGCCCGCCGGGCGCGCCGAACATCCACAGCGGTCGGGTGAAGCCGAACGGTACGGCCCTGGTGGCCTTCGACAAGCGAACGGGCGAGGAGCGCTACCGCGTTGGCGACGACCTGGCCAGCTACGCGAGTCCGATCGTCATCGACTTCGGCGGCAAACGACTCGGCTTCCACTTCGCTCGCTCGGGCCTGATCGTGTTCGACCCGAAGGCGGGCCGCGAGCTGGACCGCTTCGACTGGCGGGCTCGCCGGTTGACCAGCGTGAACGCCGCAAACCCGGTGATCGTCGGCAACCAGGTGCTGCTCACGGAGTCCTACGAGAGGGGCGCGATCCTGCTTGAGTACAACGGCGCCTCCAAGGGCGACTCGACCGCCTTCCGATCGATCTGGCAGGACGGACCGCGCAACCAGTCGATCGCCGCCCACTGGAACACGCCCGTCTACCACGAGGGCGTCGTCTACGTCTCGAGCGGCGAGAAGTCGCCGAACGCGGAGTTGAGGGCCGTCGACTGGGCGACCGGCGAAATCCACTGGAGCCAGCCCCGCCTCGCGCGCACCCAGTTGCTCTACGTCGATGGTCACTTCGTCGTACACAGCGAAGTCGGCGATCTGCTGCTCATCCGGGCGACCCCCGAGAGTTACCAGCAGATTGGCCACATCCGGCTGCGGGCCGAGCTCGACGGCCGGACGGTCGATCTTCTCCGCTACCCGGCCTGGGCGGCGCCCGTGCTTTCCCACGGCGTGCTCTACGTGCGTGGTCGAAGCCGGCTGGCCGCTCTGGAACTCATCCCGCCGCCGGCCCCGTGACGGACCTGCGAGCGGCGTCGATTCTGGTTTCGAGCTCCGCCCGGGCTCGGTTGACGGAGGCCGGAAGGAGGCTCCGCCAGTGTCTGGAGACCGGCGACGAAGTCCTGCTCCTCGCGCCGTCCCGCGGTGCCGCGGACGACCTGTTGCGAGGCCTGACGGGGAATGGCGCCGGTGTGCTTGGGGTTCACGCGATGTCCTTCCGGCAATGGACGCGCGAAGCTGCGTCGCTCGACCTTGCCGCGCGCGATCTGCGACCCATCACCCCGCTCGGAACGGAGGCCATCGCCGCCCGCGCCGCGCGGCTGGCGGTGGCGGCCGGCGAACTGGAGCGCCTTTCGCCGGTTTCCGGCATGCCGGGATTCGCTCGTTCGCTGGCGGCGACGATCGGCGAACTGCGTTCGGCCGGCGTTCCACCGTCGATTCTGGTCGAGGATGACGGCACGCGGGACCTGGGCCGCCTGCTCGAGCGCTTCGCCGACGAGATGGCGCGGTTCGGGCTGGCCGACCGCTCGGCCCTCCTCGGGTTGGCCGCGGAGGCCCTCGCGGGGGGGCGGGCGACCGCGCCACCGCGCTCGATCTGGCTCGATCTTGCCGTGCGCAGCCGCGCCCAGGCAGACCTGTTGAGGGCCCTTGCCGCGTGCAGCCGGAAGGTCGTGGCGACCGTCGCCGCCGGTGACAGCGAGTCGCTGGATTGGCTGACCTCGGTGCTGGGCGACGAGGTCGTGACGAACGTCGATCAGGATGCGGACGGCAAGCCGCAAGCCGCGCTCAGCCGCGTGCAACGCCTCGTCTTCGAGACGGGCGTGGACGCTGAGGGGATGCCTTCGGCCGAGGAGACGCCGCCGTCCGTCGACCTGTTCTCGGCCGCGGGGGAGGGCCAGGAGTGCGTCGAGATCGCGCGTCGCATCCGCCGCGCCGCGGCAGGCGGTCAGGCCTTCGACCGCATCGCCATCCTCGTGCGCCAGCCAAGTGCCTACTTGCCCCTGGTGGAGGACGCGCTCGGTCGTGCCGGAGTTCCGGCCTACGTCACGCGGGGTTCGCTGCGCCCCAACCCGGCCGGCCGCGCTTTCCTGGCTCTGCTCGCCTGCGCCGGTGAACGGCTCTCGGCGAGCCGGTTCGCGGAGTATCTCTCGCTCGGCCAGACGCCGGAGCCGGCCGCGGACGGTGCGCCGCCCAGGCTCACGGATGTTCCGTGGGTGGAACCGGCGGGCGAGCAGCTGGTGCTCAAGTCACCGGAGCCGGCGGAGCCGCAGCCCCCGCCCGCGTCCGACGACCCGGAGGACGCGGACGGCGTCCGGGAAGACGGGGCGCCCGCCGGCGCGCTTCGGGCCCCGGCGCGGTGGGAGCGCCTGCTGGTGGACGCGGCCGTGGTGGGCGGCTCCGGGCGCTGGCGGAAGCGCCTGGAGGGACTCGACGCCGAGTTCCGGCTGCAACTGCTCGAGGCCGCCGACGAAAGCGAGAGCCGCCGGGGCTACCTCGAGCGTCAGATCGCGCGTCTTGGCACGCTCAGGGACTTCGCGCTGCCTCTGGTCGAGTTTCTGGACGATCTACCGGTGCGCGCCGACTGGGGCATCTGGCTCGACCGTCTCGGCCGGCTGGCGACGATGGCGCTCCGGCGCCCGGAATCCGTGCTCCAGGTGCTTGCGGAGCTACGGCCGCTCTCGGAGGTCGACGAGGTCGGTCTGGACGAGGTAGAGCGAGTGCTCGCCGAGCGCCTGCGCTTGAGCCGTCGCGAGCCACCGAAGCGCCGCTTCGGACGCGTCTTCGTGGGCGCGGTGGAGGAGGCTGCCGGACGGTCCTTCGATCTCGTGTTCGTGCCGGGCCTGGCCGAGGGAGTCTTCCCGAGGCGGTCCAGCGAAGACGCGCTCCTGCTGGACGAGCGGCGACGCGCCCTGGATGGCGCGGGCTTCCGCCTCGCGCTCGACGTCGACCGCACCCGCCGCGAGCAACTCCTGCTGCGTCTCGCCGCCGGCGCGGCCGGTGGCTCGCTGGTCGCCTCCTACCCGCGGGTCGATCTCGTGCAGGGCCGGGCCCGAGTGCCGTCCCTCTATGCCCTCGACCTGCTGCGGGCCGCCGAGGGTCGGTTGCCCGACCTCGACACTCTCGGCCGGCGGGCCGCCGCCGCTGGCGCGGCGGTCGTCGGCTGGCCGGCGCCCGCCAACCCGGAGGAGGCGATCGACGAGGCGGAGTTCGACCTCGCCATGCTTCAACCGCTGCTCGGCGGTGGACTGTCGGAGGCGGAACGCCGGGGACGGGCGCGGTTCCTGCTGTCCTCGAACGAGCACCTTGCGCGGGCACTGCGGGCACGGGCCAGGCGCTGGCGCAGGGGGTGGTTTCCGGTCGACGGCCTGGTGGACGTGGGCGACGAGGCCCGGGAAGTCCTGTCCCGGCACCGCATCGGGGCCCGCTCCTACTCGCCGACCGCCCTCCAGAACTTCGCTGCCTGTCCCTACCGGTTCTTCCTCGGAGCGGTGCTGCGCCTGTACCCGCGCGACAAACTCGTGCAACTGGAGCAGTTGGATCCACTGACCCGCGGCAGCATCTTCCACGAGATCCAGTTCCGGCTGTTCGGCGCCCTCCGCGAGGCGGCGCTTCTGCCGGTGACATCCGCACGGCTCGAGGACGCGTTCGGCGTCCTCGATGTCGTGCTGAAGAGAGCCGAGCGCGACTACCGGGACCGGTTGGCGCCGCCCATCAAGCGCGTATGGCAGGCCGAGTTCGAGGGCCTGCGCGCCGATCTTCGGGGTTGGCTGCGCCACGTGGCGGACGAGCCCGGTGGCTGGATACCGATCCACGCCGAGCTCGGCTTCGGCCTCGCTCGGTCGGGCGAACGGGACCCGCAGAGCGTCCGGGAAGCCGCGCCGGTGCTAAGTGTTGCATCGCTCAGGGGCTCGATCGACCTGGTCGAAGCGGACGCCGCCGGTCGCCTGCGGGTGACCGATCACAAGACCGGCGTCGCGCGTCACGCCGGCAGCTCTCTCGTGATCGGCGGCGGCAAGGTGCTGCAGCCAGTGCTCTACAGCCTGGCGGCTGAGGCCGTTCTGGGCCGCGACGTCGTCTCGGGCCGGCTCTTCTACTGCACGCAGCGCGGCGGCTACAGCGACGTTTCCGTCCCGCTCGACGAGCGGAGCCGCGGCGCGGCCCGCAGGATGCTGGCCACCGTCGACCGCGCCCTGGAGGAGGGCTTTCTTCCCGCCGCGCCTGCGAAGGACGAGTGCCGCTACTGCGACTACCGGTCGATCTGCGGCCCCTACGAGGAACTGCGCGCCGCTCGCAAAAAGAGGCGACGCCTCGGGGCACTCAACGACTTGAGGCTCGAACGATGACCGGCCAGGCCGTGCGGCCACTCGCGGACGAGGCCGCCCGCAGGCGGATCCGGGAGGCGCTGGACGAGAGCCAACTGGTCGAGGCGGCTGCCGGCACCGGCAAGACGACCGTGCTCGTCGAGCGTCTGGTGGCGATCCTGGAGCAGGGCCTCGGCAGGGTCGACGGGCTGGCGGCCGTCACCTTCACGCGGAAGGCAGCAGGCGAACTGAAGCTGCGCTTGCGCGAGGAACTGGACAAACGGCTGCTCAAGCTACGCGCCGCCGGCGTTGCCGACAGGCGCACGCAGAACCTGGAGACGGCGATCTCGCGGCTCGAGGAAGCGTCGATCGGCACGATCCACTCGCTTTGCGCTGAGATCCTCCGGGAGCGGCCGGTCGAAGCCGGCGTCGATCCGGGCTTCGGCGAACTGGCCGAGGACGAGGCGCCGCGGCTCTTCAACCGCGCCTTCCGGAGCTGGATCGAGGAGCAGCTCGAGTCGATGCCGCCCGGTCTGCGCCGGGAACTGGCGCGGCTCACGGCGGGGCCGTGGTCGCCGCGGCCGCCGCCGCTGGAGCGGTTGCGCGACACCGCCTTGCGACTGGTCGAGTGGCGCGACTTCCCGTCGAGCTGGCGAAGGCCGGACTTCGACCGCGAAGGGCGGCTTGTCGACCTTGCGGCGCGGGTGGAACGCCTTGCGGGTCTCCTGCGGCACGGGCGGCGCGGCGACATCCTGCGACGGGGCCTCTACCGGGTCATCGAGCTGGAGGCCTGGATGGCCCGTGCACGGGAACTGGGCGCTTCGGGACCGAACGGCGGTGGCGGGGAAGCGGACGGCGGCGAGGCGTTTCGGGATCAACTGGAGGCGAGGCTCGTCGAGCTGCAGCGTCGCCTGAGCGGCTACGGCGCGCCCCGCAAGGGTCGCGGCGGCTTCGCGGAGGGCGTGGCGCGGGACCAGGTGTGGGGACTCTGGCAGCGGCTGGCGGAGCGGCTTGAGGAGTTCGTGGGGGCGGCCAACGCGGATCTCGCGGCGCTGCTCCGTGACGAGCTGGCTGGGGCGGTCGAGCGCTACGAGGAGGCAAAGACTTCTCTCGGCAAGCTGGACTTCCACGACCTCCTGATCAAGGCCCGGAACCTGCTGCGGTCGGACGGTACGGTCCGAGCCCACCTGCAGCGGCGCTACAGCCACCTGTTCATCGACGAGTTCCAGGACACGGATCCGCTTCAGGCCGAGATCCTGCTCCTGTTGGCCGCCGACAGTCCCGAACAGGGCGACTGGAGGCAGGTGCGGCCGGCAGCGGGCAAGCTCTTCGTCGTCGGCGATCCGAAGCAGTCCATCTACCGCTTTCGCCGCGCCGACGTCGTGCTCTACCACGACGTGAAGGAGATGCTCGCCGACCGCGGCGTCGAGGTCCTCCACCTGACGACCAGCTTCAGGTCGATCGCTCCGATCCAGCGGCTTGTGAACAGGGCCTTCGAGCCGTTGATGACGGGCGACCATGACGCCGGCAGCGCGGACTACATCGCCCTCGGCGAGCACCGCGAAGCGATCGCCGGTCAACCCGGCGTGATCGCGTTGCCGCCACCCAGGCCCTACGGTCCCCGCAACCTGAGCAATCGGGAGATCGAGGCGTGCCAGCCCTACGCCACCGTCGAGTTCGTCCGCTGGCTGATCCAGGACAGCGGCTTCGAGGTCGAGGTTCCGGACCCGGACCGGCCCGGACAGCGCGTGCGGTCGCGGATCCGGCCCCGGGACGTCTGCCTCCTCTTCCGCCGGTTCCTGAGCTGGAACCGGGACACGTCCCGCGAGTACGTTCGGGGACTGGAGGCCGTGGGCATCCCTCATCTCCTGCTTGGCGCCCGTTCCTTCCACGAGCGGGAAGAGGTGGAGGCGCTACGGTCGGCCCTCAAGGCGGTGGAGTGGCCGGACGACGATCTCTCGGTCTACGCGACGCTGCGTGGCGGCCTGTTCGCGTTCGACGACGAGCTTCTGCTGCGCTTCAAGGCCCGCTATGGCGGCTGGCATCCGTCCCGGGCCCCGCGGCGGGCGCGGGAGAACGGCGAGCCGCCCGAAGAGTTCCGCTCCCTGGTCGAGGTGCTGGACTTCCTCGCCGAGCTTCACCGCCGCCGGAACTATCGGCCGATCGTCCGCACCGTGCA
Source organism: Vicinamibacteraceae bacterium (assembly GCA_012270995.1). GTDB lineage: Bacteria > Acidobacteriota > Thermoanaerobaculia > Multivoradales > Multivoraceae > Multivorans. The sequence continues at coordinate 9,373 of JAAXHG010000197.1, forward strand.
GGAGGTGCTGGCCAGGCCCCGGGCCCAGGCGTCGATGGCGCTGCGGCCCGCCGGCAACCAGGTGCTGGGCAACGCGCAGCGGGTGTGCGATCTCGCCCGCCGCTACGAGCTCGCGGGCGGCCGCTCCTTTCGCGGTTTCGTCGAGCAGTTGGACGAGGAGGCCGAACGGCCGGCGAGCACGCAGGCGCCGGTGGTCGAGGAGGACGCGGAGGGCGTGCGGATCATGACGGTCCACACCGCGAAGGGGCTGGAATTCCCGGTGGTCATCCTCGCCGACATGACGGCCGGCCTGTCCCGCGGCGCCGAACGGACCGTGCGCCCGGAGGACGGCCTGTGCGCGATGAGGCTCCTCGGCCTGTCGCCTCAGGAGCTGCTGGACGCCAAGGAGATCGAGGACCGGCGAGAGGAGGCAGAGGGCGTGCGTGTCGCCTACGTGGCGGCGACTCGCGCCCGCGATCTGCTGGTTGTGCCGGCAGTCGGCGATGCGAAACGGAAGGGCTGGGTCCAGTGCCTGAACGACGCGGTCTATCCGCCGGCGGAGCGGTGGCGGCAGTCCGAGCCGGCGGAGGGCTGCCCGGAGTTCGGCGAGCGGTCGGTGGCAAGGCGCCCGGGCGAGCACGACCACCAGCCGCAGCCGGAGACCTCGGTCCGGCCTGGCCGCCACCCCTTCCCGGGCGTCGCGGTCGACGGCGGTGACACGGGCTACGAGGTTGTCTGGTGGGACGCCGAGTTGGTCGACGAGAAGCCGCCGGCGAGCTACGGCCTGCTGGGCGAGGATCTGCTGATCGAGGCTGGTGACGACGCGAACCGTGAACGGTTCGAACGCTGGCGGCGCCATGGCGAAGAACTCGTTGCGCGAGGCTCGGAGCCGAGCGCCCGGCCGGTCGCCGTCACCGAGCTCGAGAGAGAGCCGCCCGGAAAGGCCGCCGAGGTCGCAGTCGAGGAACTGGATCGCAGCCGGGACCGGCCTGGCGGAGTCCGCTTCGGCAGCCTGGTCCACACCGTGCTGCGGGACGCGCCGCTATCGGGCGAACCGGGGCGGGTCGGGGAACTGGCCTCTCTTCACGGCTCTCTGATCGGGGCGACGCGTGCCGAGGTCGAAGCGGCCGAGTCCGTCGTGGCGGCGGCGCTCGCTAGCCCGGCGGCGGACGCGGCTCGCGCCTCGCGACGGGTGCTGCGCGAGACGCCGTTCCTTCTTCCGCTGGCCGGCGACTCCGAGCGCCGCATCGTCGAGGGGGCGATCGATCTCGCCTACCTCAAGGACGACGGTAGGTGGATCGTCGTCGACTGGAAGACCGACCTGGGCGATCTCGACGCACCCGCCGGTGCTTCCGGCGACAACGGTGTCTCGCGCGGCGAGCGCTACCACCGGCAGGTTCGCTGGTACTGCTACGCGCTGGAGCAGTTGACCGGTGCGCCGGCCTCGGGCCGCCTGGTGGTGCTCTAGTTGCAACCGGAACTTCTCCGCGACGTCCTCGTCTTCGAACGGCTTCATGCGCTCGACACGAGCTTACAGCCAGCCTGCAGGAGCCGGTTTCGGAAGGCTGACTGAAGCCCCAAGGAGCCATTCGTAGGCGGGCGTAGCCTCGATCCCACGTGGAACATCGGACGGGAGGCCTGACCGTGTGAGGGTCAACAGGCGCTTGCGAGCGTTCGGAAAGCGCGTCTCGGCATCAGCCAGCGCCCGAAGCTCCCTGGACGCCGTGTCGTGGTCCGAGGCGTCGGCACAGACCTGGATGAGTGCCATCTCGCCGTCCGGTGATCGGGCCAGGAAGTCCACTTCGTAGCCCTTCGGGGTCCGTACGTAGGTCACCTCGCACCCCCGGCGCTCCAGTTCGATGAGGACGGCAGTTTCCAGCGCATGCCCCAGATTGGCTCGTCCGCTGCGGTCGAACGCGGGAATGAGACCGGCATCGACCGGATACGCCTTGCGCGGGTTCACCATGCGTTGGCGCTCCGAGTCGGCCTCGATCCATACCGTTCGCACCAAGAAGCAGTCCTCAAGGTAGGCGAGGTAGTCGTGGACGGTGTCCCTGCCGATGGCGATCGCCTGCGCCTTCAGCCTGGCGTGGAACTTCTCGACGCTGAACAGAGACGCGGCGCTTGACAGTACGTGGCGGGCCAGCCAACGCAAACCCGTCACGTTGCGGACGGCGTACCGATCGATCACGTCGCGCAGGATGGCCACGTCGACGTAGTCCCGGAGTAGCTGTAGCCGGGCCGCCGCCGGCAGTCCCTGAGCTTCCGGAAACCCTCCGGTGGCGAGCCACTGGCCGAAGGTCGATTCCAGTCTGGTTGCCTCCCCTTCCGTGGCGGCGGACGGATCAAGCGGTGGGGCCGTGCCCTCGTGCCGAAGTGCCTCCTCGAAGCTGAACGGGTAGATCGCGACCGTCCATCCGCGTCCACGTAACTCCGTGGCGATCTCGCGGGAGAGCAGGGCAGCCGAGGATCCTGAGATGTACAACTCGCTGCGCTGGGAGTCCAGCAGGCGCCTCAGGAGGCGCTCCCAGCCCGGCACCACCTGAATCTCGTCGAGCAGCCAGGCTTCGACCGCGGCGTCAGCATTCTCCAGATAACGGCTTGGGTACTCGTCGATCAGTGCGCCCAGGGAAAGGGCGTCCAGTCCGGCAAACCGCTCGTCCTCGAGCCTCAGGAACGGTAGGCGCCATGGTGCGATGCCTCCAGCCATCTTCTCGGCCCGCAACTGATGCAGGAACGTCGTCTTTCCCGCACGTCGCATTCCGATGACGGACGTGACCTTGCCCGGCAGCCGGACCTGGCCGAAAACGCGGCGTCTCGTGAACGACGGCTCCGCATCTTCTAGTCCGTCGGCGAGCTGGGAGTCGAAGGCGAGTCGGAGTCGGTCCAGATCCGGTGACATCGGCCTACGGTTTCTCCTTCCCGGGAGGAGAAACGGGGTTCGCGTCGGCTGCCGCGAGCGGGACGCGCGGCCGCCACTTGACCGCCCCTCTGCCGTCGACGAAGACCTCGCCCCGGAAGCACTTCTCGCTGACGTAGGTCGCGAATCCTCCGTCCGCGATCGTACCTACGACCTCGCCGTCCACCACGAGGTCGTACACCTCCCGCTGCTGGAGCGCGGCCGTCTCGCGGGGAACGATGAGCCGGAAGCCCGGGGGAGGTTCGGCCGGCATCTGTCCGACCTTGGCCAGTTCCGTCGTCGCGCGCCGCCAGGCATCGCGGGCCGAGCTCGGATCGGTCGTCAGGTCCGCGGCCCTGGGAGCTTGGGACACGGAACTGGCGGACCCGGCCTGCCTTTGCGGTGCAGCCGCCACGGCGCTCTCGGTGTCGGGGCCTGCCGGATCGTCGACAGCGGAACGAGCTGCTTCCGGGTCAGAAGTACTTTGGACTTCGCCGGAGAGCCTGGCCGATCCTTCGTCCATCTTGTAGACGGTCTGGCCCTCGGGAACCCCGGCTCTCATTTCGTCCTCCAGGCGGTTCACAAGTGCCGGAGGCCATCCGTAGTAGCGCGCGGCTTCCCGCAGATCCACGAATCGGACCGCCGTGCGCTCGGCCTGTGCGAGGGTTACCGCCTTCAGTGTGCCGCGGCGAATAGCCGCCCGGACCGCGGCCACGGTCACCTCGGCCAGCCGTGCGGTGAGCTTGATCGATAGAAGAACGGTCCCGGCCATGGCCTCTGTTGCCCTCCGTCATCGTGTGACGATGCGTAACAATGTAGCGTATCGTAACACAGCCATCCCAGGGCGCGGTCCGGCGTCGAGGGACTGCCGGACGCCTACACCACCTCGCCGATGTACCGCTCCCGCGCCAGTCGCCAGAACACGACCAGGAAGGCGGTCAGCGGGATCGCCAGGATCATGCCGGCGATGCCGTTGAGGGCCGAGCCCCAGAAGAAGACGGCGACGATGATCGCCATGGGGTGGAGCCCCGTGCGGTCGCCCATGATCCGAGGCGTCAGCACGTAGGCCTCGATCAACTGAACGAGCGCGAAGACGACCAGCACCCAGATGACGAGGTTGAGGCCGCCGCCCTCCTGCCAGTAGCCGATCGGCAGCGCCACCGCCAGGCCGACGATGCTGCCGAGGTAGGGAATGATGTTCAGGAAGCCGAGCGCCAGGCCGAGAACGAGTCCGTAGCGCAGGCCGGCGATGGAGAAGCCGATGGCGAACAGCGCACCCTGGAGGAAGGCGATGACGAGTTGGCCGCGGAAGAAGGCGACCAGGATGTCGATGAACTCCTGAATCAGGTAGATCACGTCTTCCCGCGTTCTCGGTTTGAGGAAGGGGAAGAGGTGGTCCAGCTTGCGGAAGCGGTCGGGGTCGATGATCAGGAAGAAGCACAGGTAGACCGGCAGGACGGCCCAGGCGAAGAGCGAGGCGAGGCCGGCCCCGACACTCTGGAGGACGTCCACGGTGGCGTCGCCGACGAGCCCGAAGCCCGGGAGCAGGCTCGCCGGGTCGAGATTCTCGATCGCTTCACGGACCCGGCTCGCGAACGGGATCGTCTCGGTGAGTTCGTCGAGCGCCGGCAAGGTCTCGGTTACCCAATCCACCACGCGGTCCGACGCGTCGGGCAACGCGTCGATCAGCCCCGTCATCTGTGACGCGGCCAGGGCGCCGAAGAACCAGGCGAAGCCGGCTACAGGCAGCAGCAGGGAGAGCAGCACGACGGCTACCGCCAGGATCTTCGGGAACCGCAGTCGCTCGTTAAGCAACTCGTAGTAGGGCCGGAGCACGAACGCGAGAACCGCCGCCACCGCCAGCGGCAGGAAGACGTTCGAGAAGGCGGCGAAGAAGGAGCCGATGGCCCAGAACAGGGCGACCACAGCGGCCAGGATGACGGCGGCCGCGGCGATCGTCGCGGCGGCGGCGACGGTGGCGCGCTGGCGTTCGGAGAGTTCGATCTGCACGTCGCTCCTTTTCCGCCGAGACGCTACCACCGGAAATCGACTCCGGGGTGGATACCATCGCGCCATGGCTGCGAAGCAGCGCTTTCAGACCGTGAAGGGCATGCACGACCTGGGGGGCTGGATGTCCCTTGCCTTTGCGTTCGTGGAGGGGAAGGTGCGGGAAGTGTTCTCCCTCTACGGGTACGACGAGGTGCGTACACCGGTCGTGGAGGAAACGGAGTTGTTCGTGCGAGGTGTCGGCGAGGGCAGCGAGATCGTCGGCAAGCAGATGTACACCTTCGACGACAAGAAGGGTCGCAGCCTGACGCTCCGTCCGGAAGGCACGGCGCCGATAGCACGGGCCTACCTGCAGAACAACTGGGCGTCCGGGCCCCAGCCGGTCAAGGTCTTTTACATGGGGCCGTACTTTCGCTATGAGCGCCCGCAGGAAGGCCGCTACCGTCAGTTCCACCAGATCGGCGCCGAGCTGATCGGGGATCCCGGGCCCTACAGCGACGTCGAACTGCTGGTCATGCTGCTGCGCTTCCTGGAGGAGCTCGGATTCGAGGACCTGGAGGTGGGCCTCAACTCGGTCGGCGACCCGGAGTGCAGGCAGCGCTACTCCCGGCGTCTGCGGGAGTTCCTCGAACCGCACCGTGACGAACTGGGTGCGGACAGCCGGCGACGGCTGGAGACGAATCCCCTCCGCATCCTGGACACGAAGGCGCCCAGGGAGCGGGAACTGCTCGAAGGCGCGCCACGACTTCGCGACGAGCTGGGCGGGCCGGCTCGCGACCACTTCCAGATCGTCAGCGACGAACTCGACCGGTTCGGCGTCGACTTCGAGATTGACGATGGGCTAGTGCGCGGCCTCGACTACTACACGCGGACCGTGTTCGAGATCACATCCACCGCCCTGGGCGCCCAGAACGCGATCCTGGGAGGCGGCCGCTACGACGGCCTGATCGCCGAACTCGGCGGTCCGAGTGTGCCCGGCATCGGTTTCGCGATTGGTCAGGACCGGCTGGTCGACCTGGTCCTGAAGATTCCCGGAGCCCGTCAGCGTCTGAACGCCGAGGACCATCGTCGAAGGCCCGTGTGCGTGATTCCGATTGGCGGTTCGTACCGCCGGCATGGCATGGAACTGGCGCAGGAGCTGCGCGCCGCCGGTATCCCCGCGGTCTGTGAGTTCGATTCTCTCCGGCCTCTGAAGGCTCGACTGAAGCAGGCGGCCCGGCATGACTGCCGGTGGGTCGTGCTGTTCGGTGAGGACGAAGAGAAGAGCGGAGAGGTCGTGTTGAGGGACTTCTCCGACCGCACCCAGGAGACGATCCTGCGGGACGGTTTCGCGGCGGCCGTGGCCGCGAAGATACGTCCTGACGAGCAGCCCTAGTTGTGCGAGGATCGGGGGCTTCGTGGGCCGGCGTCCGATTGACGGGCGACCGGGACGAAGGCAGGCATACGGACCGAACGGACACGCACGTGAAGAGAACGCAGGCAGGAACCCTGACGACCGAACAGGTCGGCCGGCAGACGAAGGTCCAGGGATGGGTCCATCGACGCCGCGATCACGGCGGCGTGATCTTCCTCGACGTGCGCGACCGGAGCGGCGTCGTGCAGGCGGTCGTGCACCCGGAAACGACGCCGGATGCCGCCGCGGCCCTCCAACCCGCGCGGCTGGAGTGGGTGGTCGAGGTCGAGGGCGAGGTCGTGCGCCGCGACCCGGACAAGGTGAACCCGAAGATGGCGACCGGCGAGATCGAGGTGCGGGTCGAGACCGGCCGCGTGCTGGGCCGTTCGGAACCGATGCCGTTCGGAGTGGAGGGCGCTCAGGACGCGAGTGAGGAGACTCGCCTCAAGTACCGGTTCCTCGACCTTCGCCGGGCCGGCCTGCAGCGCAACCTGAGGATGCGCTCCGACTTCACGATCGAGAGCCTGGCGTACTTCCGCGAGCAGGGCTTCGTCAACATCGAGACGCCGATGCTCACCCGGTCGACGCCGGAGGGAGCCCGCGACTACCTGGTGCCGAGCCGCCTGAATCACGGCAGCTTCTACGCCTTGCCGCAGTCGCCGCAGTTGTTCAAGCAGATCCTGATGGTCAGCGGGCTGGAGCGCTACGTCCAGTTCGCGCGCTGCTTCCGCGACGAGGACCTGCGCGCCGACCGGCAGCCCGAGTTCACGCAGATCGACGTCGAGATGTCGTTCGTCGACGAGGAGGATGTCTTCGCCCTCGTCGAGGGTCTCTTCTCGCGGGTGTTCCCCCTGGCCGGGATCGAGCCGCCGGTCTCCTACCCGCGTCTCTCCTACGACGACGCGATGCGGCGCTACGGGTCGGACCGTCCGGATCTGCGGGTGGATCTCGAGATCACGGACGTGACCGACTGCCTGCGGGAAACGGAGTTTCGGGCCTTCCAGGCGGCGATCGCGGCCGGCGGCGTCGTGCGGGGCGTCCACATTCCCGGCGCCTCCTCGTCCAGCCGCCGTCAGGTGGACGAGTACGCCGACATTGCCCGTCGCCACGGCGCCGCGGGCGTGCTCTGGGTCAAGCGGGAGAACGGCGTCCCCTCCTTCCTGGTGAAGAGCGCCCTGAGCCAGTGGCAGGTGGAAACGCTGGCCGACCGGCTCGGCGTCGAGGAGGGCGGCATGGCGCTCCTCGTGGCGGCGCCGGAACCGACGGCGGCTGCCGCCCTCGGCTCGCTGCGGGAAGAGGTCGGCCGGCGCTTCGGCCACATGCGCGAGAACGCGCACGAGTTCCTGTGGGTGCACGACTTCCCGCTCGTGACCTGGAACGGCGACGAAGGGCGCTGGAACGCGACGCATCATCCCTTCACGTCGCTGCACATGTCCGACCTGGATCGCCTGGAGAGCGACCCGGGCTCGGTCCGCTCGCGCGCCTACGACGTGGTGCTCAACGGCAACGAGATCGGCGGCGGCTCGATTCGTATCCACGACCGGGACGTTCAGAAGCGGGTGCTCGCCCTGCTGGGGATCGACGCCGAGGAGGCCGAGCGTCGTTTCGGCTTCCTGTTCGAGGCGCTCAGCTACGGCGCGCCGCCCCACGGCGGCATCGCACTCGGCGTCGACCGGATCGTCATGCTGATGGCGGGCGCCGACTCGCTGCGGGACGTGATCGCCTTCCCGAAGACGGCCTCGGCGGTGTGCCTGATGACCGAGGCGCCGTCGACGGTCGACCAGGAGCAGTTGCTCGACCTGGGGCTGCGGATCCGTCCCCAGGGCGGCCGCTGATTCCGCCGTGGCGGAGCTCGCCGCGGACGGGCCGCGCCGACTGACGCTCTCGCACCCGCGCGGCGTAAGCGAGATCCTGGTTGGACATGGACTCCTCGCCGCGGGTGGTGGAGGTGCGCTCGAAGACGTCGCGGGCTGGTGCCGCGGGCGGGTCGTGTTCCTGGTCACGAGCGAGGTGCCGGACCGCCACTGCGGCGAGGCCGCGCGCGATCTGCTCGAACCGGCCGCGCGGATCGAGACGATCGAGGTTCCCGACGGTGAGGCGGCAAAGACCCTCGAGTGCGCCGGTTCCGTGTGGCGGCAGATGCTCGAGCGCGGCGGCAAGCGCGACAGTCGCCTGGTCACCCTCGGCGGCGGCTCGGTGGGCGACCTGGGAGGCTTCGTGGCGGCCGGTTTTCTGCGCGGCATCGACTATGTCCAGATCCCGACCACGCTGCTGGCCCAGGTCGACGCTTCGGTCGGCGGCAAGACGGGCGTGGACCTGCCGGGCGGCAAGAACACGGTCGGCGCCTTCCACCATCCCCGCTTCGTGCTCGCCGACATCGACTCCCTGCGTTCCTTGCCGTCCGGCGAGTTGAGGGCCGGGCTGTTCGAGGTGGTCAAGATGGCCGCGCTGCTCGATCTCGATCTTCTGGCCTTGGTGGAGGAATCGCTGGATCGCCTGCTCTCGGTGGACGCCGACATCCTGACGCCCGTCGTCGCGGCTTCGATCGCGGCGAAACTGGGCGTCGTCGAAGCCGACCTCGAAGAGGGAGACCGCCGGCGGCTGCTCAACTTCGGCCACACCCTGGGGCACGCGATCGAGTCCGAGTTCGGCTACCGGGACCTGCGCCACGGCGACGCCGTGGCTCACGGCATGCGGTTCGCGCTCCGCCTCGCCCTGCGCCGTGGTCTGGACCCGGAGTTCGCGGCGCGCCTGGGACGGATGATCGACCGGCTGGGGCCGCCGGACCTCGGCGTGGTGGAGGAGCGGCGCGGCGTTCACCTCGACGTGGACCGCCTCGTCGAGGCGATGGGCCGCGACAAGAAGGCGCGGGAGAGCGGACTCGTCTGGATCCTGCCGGCCGCACCGGGTAGGGGCGAGATCGTCGCCGATCTCGATCCGGCGCTGGTGCGGCGCGAACTCGGGGCCTTTCTCGACGACAGCCGCGGTCCGTCCTCCGGGAGCGCGCGGTGAGCACCGGAATGGACAGCGGCACGGCCGCGGCGACGGTCGGGGCCGAATCCCGCGAAACGCGGGATTCCGGAAGAGGGGGCCTGTGGAACCGGCTGCGCCGGGGCCTGGGCCGCACCCGCAACGGACTCGTCGGCCGCATCAGCACCGCGCTCGGGGGCGCCGCCCGCATCGATGAGGAGGTGCTGGAGCGACTCGAGGAGTCCCTGATCGAGTCCGACCTGGGCGTCGAGACCTCGCTCGAGCTCGTCGAGCGGCTGCGTCAGGCGGGGGATGCGGGGCCGATCGCGGCCGGGGACGAGTACGCGCTGCGGCAGTTGCTGGTCGACGAGGTGGCGGTGCTCCTGCTCGACGCGCCGCCGGCCGCGCTGCCGGCGGCACCGCGCATCACCCTCCTGGTGGGTGTCAACGGTTCCGGCAAGACGACGTCCGCCGCGAAGCTGGCGCAGGCTTCCCTGGCCCGGGGCGAGAAGGTCCTGTTCGCGGCCGGCGATACCTTTCGAGCCGCGGCCGCGGAACAGCTCGAGGTGTGGGGAGGACGGCTGGGGATCGAGGTGGTCCGGCGCCCCAAGGGGGGCGATCCGGCCGCGCTCGTCTTCGACGCCGTGCAGGCGGCCACGGCGCGCGGGATCGACCATCTCATCGTGGACACCGCGGGGCGCCTCCATACCCGCGGCCAACTGATGGAGGAACTGTCGAAGGTCCATCGTGTCGCGCGGCGGGCGGCCGGTGAGGCCTGGAACGTCTTCACCCTCCTCGTGGTCGACGCCGGCAACGGCCACAATGCACTCGTGCAGGCACGCGAGTTCGGAGCGGCGGTCCCGATCGACGCCGTTTTCCTGGCCAAGCTCGACGGGACGGCCAAGGGCGGCATGGCGGTCGCGATCGCCCGCGATCTGCGCCTCCCGGTCGCCTACCTGGGCGTGGGCGAGACGGTTGAGGACATGGTCGAGTACAAGCCGCGGTCCTTTGCGGCCGCCCTGTTCGGATGAGCGCGGCCGGGCCTGGGGCGCACCGGCGTTTCGACGACGCGGACCGGCGGGCGATGGGCCGGGCCCTGACGCTGGCGCGACGCGGCCGCTCGACGACGGCGCCGAACCCGATGGTCGGCTCGGTCGTCGTGCGGGACAACGAGGTCGTCGGCGAGGGCTGGCACCGGCGCGCGGGCGGCGAGCACGCGGAGGCCATGGCGCTCGGGCAGGCCGGCGACCGCGCCCACGGCGGCACGATCTACGTCACCCTCGAGCCCTGCAACCATGACGGCCGGACACCGCCCTGTGCGGGGCGGATCCTGGAATCCGGGGTCAAGCGCGTCGTCTTCGCCCACCGTGATCCGAACCCCGAGGTGGAGGGCGGCGGCGCCGCGCGGCTGCGGGCGGCGGGCCTGCGGGTCGAGAGCGGTCTGCTCGCCGATCAGGCGGTCGAGATGAACGTGCCCTTCCTGATCCGCGTCCTCCACCGGCGCCCCGCCGTGACGCTCAAGTGGGCGATGAGCCTGGACGGCCGGATCGCGACGGCGACCGGCGACAGCCAGTGGATCTCGTCGGAGCGGGGGCGTCGCTGGGCGCTCGAACTGCGGGAAGAGCACCAGGCGATCGTGGTCGGCAGCGGCACGGCGCAGGCCGACGATCCACGGCTGAACCGGCGGCTGAACCGGCGGCTGGGCCGGGCGCAGGGGCCGATCCTGCGGGTGGTGCTCGATCGGCGGCTACGGCTGTCGGCCGCGGCGCGGATGTTCGAGGTCGAGGGACCGGTCGTCGTCTACACGGAGGCTCCGCGGGAAATCGGCTCCTCGATGTCGGCGGACGCTCGGGATTGGGCGACGCGGCGCCATCGGCTGCGCCGCGCCGGCGCCGAGGTGGTGGGTCTTTCCGCCGTCGAGCCGGCCGGCGTACTGGAGGACCTCTTCGACCGTGGGGTCTCCAACGTGCTGGTCGAGGGTGGCGGGGAAGTGCTCGCCGCCTTTTCCGGCTCCGGGCTGTGGGACCGAGCGGCGGTGTGCTGCGCGCCCGTTCTGATCGGCGGCAAGGCGGCGCCGGGTCCCCTCGGCGGCGACGGACCGCGGCGGCTGGCCGATGCCCTGCGCCTGGACGAACTGCGAGTCAGCAGGCGCGGACCGGACGTGATTCTCTTAGGCTACAGGCAGGGATGTTTACCGGAATTGTCACGGAGCGTGGGCGGGTAGTCGAGGCGGCCGGGGTGTCCGACTGGGGGGGCGCGCGCCTGGTCGTCGGACACTCGGCGGCGCTGGCCGCGAAGCTCGAACTGGGCGCCAGTATCGCCATAGCGGGCGTGTGTCTGACCGTGGTGGAGCAGGACGAGGTGGATGGAGACGCGCGAACCGTGTTCGATCTGTCTCCGGAGACGCTGAGCCGAACAACGCTCGGCGCGCTGCGGGCCGGTGACGAGGTGAACCTCGAGCCGCCGCTCTCGGCCGGGGACCCGTTGGGCGGCCACTGGGTCCAGGGGCACGTCGACACGACGACCCGGGTAGCGCGGGTGGAGGAGCAGGGGGACCACCGCGTCGTCACGTTCGACGTCCCGGCCGGACTGGAGACGGGCATCGTGCTCAAGGGCAGCATCACGATCGACGGCGTCAGCCTGACCGTCGCGGCGCTCGACGAACGGACCTTCGACGTGGCGCTGATCCCGCACACCCTCGAGGTGACGACCCTTGGCGGTCTGAAGCCGGGCGACCGGGTGAACGTCGAGGGGGACGTCCTCGCCCGCTACGTGCAGAAGGCGGTGGAGGCAGCGGTCGCCGCCGCGCTCGAGTCCAAGTAGTCAAGTGACGTCCCTCACGCTTCGGGAACACGTCGCCGAACCCGCGAACCTCTGGATACGCCACGGCTTCTCCCGCTGGCCGCCTGCCAGTGAGGACGGACGGCTTTGCTGCGATTTCGCCACTGGTGGATTGCGGATCGCGGACGCCCGGCCGGCGCCTGCCGCCTCCGACGTTTGGCGACTCGTCCGCGGGGCCGTCGACGTCGTCTACGTTCCCCCGCTCCCGGCCGATTCCGAGCCGCTCCGCGCGGCGATCGTCGAGGCCGCGGGGGCCGCCGGTGCGCCGCTTCTTCTGCACGTCGTGGCGGCTAGCCTGGCGTCGGCGCCGGCCGCCGGCTGGCCATGGCTGCGCTTGGGCGCCGCGCATCCGCCCGGGCCCGCAGTCGGGGACCCGCCCCTCGGCTCGGCGTCGACCGCTGGCGACGAAGCCTCCGGCGGCGACGGTCTGGAACCGACGGACCGGTTCACCCGCTTCCCGGTCCCGGACGCTGGCGACGAACTCCCGCGCAACGCCACCATCGCCGTCGACCTGCTCGATTACCTGGTGGCGGAGGCGGCCCTGCTGCGGGAGAAGTTCCGCGAGGGTCCCCAGCCCGACCTGCCTTTCGCGCCAGTCCCGGCTCGGCACGCGACCCTGGTCTGGCCTCTCGTCACCGGCTGGACGGATCAGTTGGCCATGGTGGATGCGGCCATGCCCCGGCTCGCGGCCGTTGGGGCGCGTCGCGTCGTGCCTCGCGCGATGACGCTCGATGCCCGCGAGCGCCACCTCCTCGCCGAACGACTGGAGCGTGCCTGGCCGGATGCCTTCGACGCCGTCTTCCACGGCGACGAGTCGCCCCCGGACGAGGCGGCCTTCCGCGGCGCCGCCGAAGCCGCGGGTCTCGAGCACCGCCTGCCGCGGCCGCTGCCCGCGCCTCCGCTGCGGCCCCGGCTACGCCTCGCCCGCGAACTCGCGGGCCACCTGATCGAACTCGGCGACGCCGCCGCTACCGGCGGCGACGCCTACTACCGGGCCGCCCGCTTCCTCGACCGCGACGAGGTCGACATCGAAGCCGCCGCCCGCGAAGGGAACCTCGGCGTCCTGCCGTGGCTGGAGGAGCCGGCCAGACAGGCAGTGGAGGAGTGGTTCGGCCGGCTGGCGGAAGCCTGAGTCTATTCGTCGGCGGGTCCGGCCGTGTCGGCGGCGACGGCGGACTGCGGTTCCGCCTGCTTCCGCGTTCGAGCGAACGTCTGGCCCGCGCGCTGCATGATGGCTTTGTCGATCAACCCATGTACGACGGGCCGCATCCCGGTATTGCGCACTCTCGCGCTGAAGCTAAGCGGGCCGAGCTCGGCGAACAGCTTGCCGACAAGTTCGTCCGCGAAGCTGCTGGAGATCAAGGGAACTCCGGCCCAGTCCAGAAGGAGAGGTTTGTCTGGCTCTGCATTCAGGAGGTTGAGACTCTTGTTCCTGATCTGGTTTCCGGCCATGCGGGATCCGAAGCCGACCCTTTCGTCGCGCAGCCGGAGCCTGACGGCGCTTCCGTCGTCCGTCTCGTAGATCGCCTCGACCACGTCCACGGGGCGGTGCGGTCCGGTGCCGAAGTCGAGTGCTTCGGAGAGGTCGAAGCTCGTGTCCAGATCGATGTCGAGGTAGACGAAGGTGCCGTGGAACGTTAGCCGGGGGCCGCGCTTGTAAGGAGTGGACTCTCCGTTTCGATAGACGACGCTGGCTCGACCCGATGTGATTTCGATGGAGCCTTCGGACATTGTCGCGATTCGGAGAGCGCCGGCCAGTCCATTGCCTTGGCCGATGTCGGAATGGCGCGTGACTCCCGCCTCGAGGGCCTTGTAGATGGCGTCCGCGTCGTCCGTGAGTTCAGGGTAGCTCTCGCGGAGGGACTCGGGGATGCCGCGGCCGGAGTCGGCCACGCCCACCGCGACCTTGCGCGTCTTCTTGAAGGTGCTGACTTGCAGTACTCCGCCCAGAGGGCTGTCGGCGTGGGTGAGCACGTTGTCGGTGATCTCGTTGATGGACCATTCGAGAGCGCCGATGTCGTCTCTTTGCAGGGAGGCGATCCCTCCCAGGAGAACCTGCAGTGCCTCTCCAACCAGCCTGTGTTGCTGCTCGGCATTGCGGAACCGACGCGCGGGAACGTGGCCGGGATGAACGGTGGTGCTCTCCGGGTAGGTACCGGGTTCCAACAGATAGGCCCAGTTGGAGTTCAGGAAGAGCCGTTGAAGGTAGCTGTGCGCCGGGAGGATGACGGAGACGTCGAGACCGTCGTGGCGAAGGTTATCGACGCTTGTGATGACGGGAAGGACGCCATTCGGGAAGGCACTTTCGCACCGGGAGAGGTCGAGGACGACGTCCTCGTACCCTCGTTCAAGGCAGTCGGCAAGGCACCACCTGAATTGATTGGAGTTGACGTCCGCCAGGAAGAGAATTCGGTTCTCTTCTCGCTTGACGGTATACTTCTTGGGTGCGGTTTGGGTGGTTGAAGTCAACATCGGCGTTCCTTTGACGTCTACCGCGGCCGCAGCAACGGAAACAGGATCACGTCCCGGATCGACCGGGCGTCGGTCAGGAGCATGACCAGGCGGTCGATTCCGAGGCCCAGGCCGCCGGCGGGCGGCATGCCGTACTGGAGCGCTTCGACGTAGTCCCGGTCGAAGCGGTGGGCTTCGTCGTCGCCGCCTTCGCGGGCGCGGAGCTGCTGGCGGAAGCGCTCGGCCTGGCCGTCCGGGTCGTTCAGCTCGGTGAAGGCGTTCGCGAGTTCCATGCCGCCGACGAAGAGTTCGAAGCGCTCGGTGAAGCGGGGATCTCCGGCCGCGTGCTTGGCGAAAGGGGAGACCTCGACCGGGTAGTCGTGGATGAAGGTGGGCTGGATCAGCTTCGGTTCGACGAGACGGTCGAAGAGGGCCATCAGCAGGTTGCCGTAGCCGGCGCTCGTCGGCAGGTCTTCGCCCAGTCGGGTCAGTTCCGCGGCGAGCGCCGCCTCGTCGTCGATCGCGGCAGGATCCAGGCGGCCGATCTCCAGCAGGGACCGCCGCACGCTGAGCCGCGGCCAAGCGGCCTGGAAGTCGATTTCGTTGCCGCGCCAGGTGCAGGTCGTGGAGCCGTCGGTATGCACGGCGTCCAGGACCGCGGCGAACATCGTCTCGGTGAAGGCCATCAACTGCTCGTAGTCGGAGTAGGCCCAATAGAACTCGAGCATCGTGAACTCGGGGTTGTGTTGTGTCGAGATGCCTTCGTTGCGGAAGTTGCGGTTGATCTCGAACACGCGGTGCAGGCCGCCGACGAGCAGGCGCTTGAGATACAGCTCGGGCGCGATGCGCAGGTAGAGGTCGAGGTCGAGCGCGTTGTGATGGGTCACGAACGGCCGGGCCGTCGCGCCCCCGGGAATGGCCTGCATCATCGGCGTTTCGACTTCGAGAAAGCCCTCGGCGAGCAGGCAGGCCCGGAGCGCGGCGATCGCCTGCGAGCGGACGACGAACCGCCGCGTCGACTCGGAGGAGTTCAGCAGGTCGAGGTAGCGGCGCCGGTAGCGCTCTTCGCGGTCGGCCAGGCCGTGCCACTTCTCCGGCAGCGGCCGCGTCGCCTTCGCCAGCAGGTCGAGGCTGTCGGCCGCGATCGTCAGCTCCCCGGTGCGGGTTCGGATCAGCAGGCCGTCGGCGAGCACGTAGTCGCCGATGTCGAGTTGTGAGAGCAGCCACCAGCAGTCCTCGCCGACGCGGTTGCGGCGGAGGAGTACCTGGACCTTGGAGTCGGCGCCGTCGGAAATGTCGAGGAACGCAGCCTTGCCGTGAGTCCGGTGGGCGCGTACGCGGCCGGGAACCCTGAGGGAGACCGCGGCCTGCTCGAGTTCCGCCTCCGTCTGGTCGCCGTAGCGCTCGCAGACTTCGCCGGGCTCGAGGTCGTACGGTGCGCGGGTCGGGTAGGGGTCGACGCCCCGTTCGCGCACGCGGTCGCGCTTGTCGCGCCGGTTCTCGATCTGGACTTCGAGTTCGGACATGGCTCAGCTCGATTCCATGTTCCAGAACGCCTCGTCCGCGAACAGGTCGGAGATGAGGCGGGCGACGCCGCCGGAGGCTCTGTCGCCGATCCGAAGTACGTCCTGGTGGTCGACCGCTTCGTCCACGAGCCCCACGCCCATGTTCGTGACCAGGGAGAAGCCGAGCGTGCGGAGCCCCATGTGGCGGGCGGCGATCACCTCGAGCACGGTCGACATGCCGACCAGGTCGGCGCCCAGGGCGCGGTAGGCGCGGATTTCGGCCGGAGTCTCGAAGGACGGCCCGAGCAGCCCGGCGTAGACCCCCTCGCCGACCGGGATTCCGGCCTCTTCCCCGAGTTCTGAGAATCGGCGGCGCAGGCCGGGGTCGTAGGCGTCCGCCAGGTCGGGGAACTGCGGCCCCCAGGCGGCCGGCAGCCGGCCCCTCAGCGGGTTCAGGCCGGTCAGGTTGATGTGGTCGGAGATGGCCGCGATCGAGCCGGGCGGCAGGTCCGCGCGCAGCGAACCCGCGGCGTTCGTGACGACCAGCGACCGGGCGCCGAGCAGGGCGCTGAGCCGCACCAGGTAGACGACCTGGGCCGGGGTGTAGCCCTGGTAGGCGTGCAACCGGCCGCGGCTGTAGAGCACCAGTCTGCCGCCGCCCGTCCGCACGAGTTCGGCGGTCACGGCGTGGCCCTCGATCGCCTCGACCTCGAAGGGGAACAGGTCGGAGAACGGCCACGGGCCCGCCGCCGGGTCGCCGAGATCCAGGCTCAGGCCGGAACCGGTGACGAGGAGGGCGTCCGGCGTCGGGATTCCCGCCTCCAGCCAGCGCCGCCGGCCCTCCTCCAGCTCGGCCGCGAGACTCCTGTTCGGGCCGGTATCCTTGTGACGATTCACGGCGTTATCTCGTGTCGCGCGCTCCAGGGTTGGAGTGCGGCAGACCATATCCCGAGGAGTTCCATGACCGAAGACGGCCTGCCGCGCGAGTTGATTTCGAGGAAAGTGCTCGACCGCCGGGTCGGCGAGCTGGCCGCCGAGATCGAGAGGGACTACGCCGACAGCAAGGAGCTGCTCTGCGTCGGAGTGCTGAAGGGGTCCGTCTTCTTCATGTCCGACCTCCTGCGGCGGCTGTCCCGGCCGCTTGTCGTCGACTTCTTCCAGACCTCGAGCTACCGCGGCGAGACGACGTCTCCCGGCGAAGTGCGGATCCGCCGCGATCTCGACCACTCCTTGGCCGGGCGCGACGTCCTGCTGATCGAGGACATCGTGGACACCGGCTACACGATGCGGACGATCATGGCGCTGATGGGGTTCAGGGGGGCGCGTTCCGTGCGGCTCTGCGTGCTGCTCGACAAGGCCTGCAAGCGGGAGACGCCGGTTCAGATCCACTATCGCGGTTTCGAGGTGGAGGACATGTTCGTCGTCGGCTACGGCCTGGACTACGACGACCGCTACCGCAACCTGCCGTACATCGGCGTGCTGGAGGAGCCGGGAGCCTCGGAGTAGCCTTCGCGTTGTCGTGGGCTTCGTCTGGCACGTTGCGCTGAGGTACTTCCGCTCGACCCGCGCGGACGCGCACATCCGCGTGCTGTCCTCGCTGACGGCCGGCGGTCTGGCGGTGGGCGCGGCGGCTCTGGTGCTGGCGCTGGCGGCTCTCTCCGGCTTTCAGAACCACCTGCTCGCCGACCTCTCGCGTCACACGCCGGCCCTGCAACTCGAACTGGCCGGCTCCGGGGCGGGCGCCGCCGGCGACGCCGACGCGGAGGAAGAGTCGGCGGCCCTGGCCGCCTGGGCCGGGGCGACGAACGGCGTCTCGGCGGTCCAGGAGTTGCTGTATGCACGGGGCTGGCTGGCCGTCGGGGCGAGTGTCGAACAGGTCGAGGTCCTGGGCTTCGAGAAGGCACCGCCGGTCTGGATCCCGGTCGGGGACAGGACGGCACGCGGACTGATCGTCCCGATGGCCGTCGCCCAGAAGTTGGGGCTCGCGGTCGGCGAGACGGTGCGCGTCTTCTCGCCGCGACCCGGACTGACGCCGCTCGGCCCGCGCCCGAGGACGCGCACCCTGCCCGTCGCCGGCATCTATCGTTCCGACCGGGCCGACTACGAGGAACTGCCTGTCCTGTTGCCGCTGGAGGAGGCGGCCGCCCTCTTCGCCGGCGGGGACCGCCGGCTCGACCTCGCCTTGGAGCCGGATGCCGAGCCGGAACAAGTGGCCGGTTTCCTGCGCGAGACGGTCGACCCGGCCGACGCGACGGTGATCGGTTGGCGCGAGGCGAACCGCGCGCTCCTGTTCGTGCTGCGGCTCGAGAAGAGCCTCGTGTTCTCGGCGGTCGTGCTGATCGTCGCGGTGGCGGCGTTCGCGCTGCTCGCGTCGCTGTCGCTGGTGCTGTCGAGCAAGCGTTCCGAAGTGGGCGCCCTGGCGGCGATGGGAGCGCCGCCGGCCCGACTGCATCGGATCTTCCTTGCACTCGGCGCGCTGCTGTCGGTCGGAGGAGCCGGTCTCGGCGGCGCGCTGGGCGCCGGCGTGGCGGCGTTCCTGGACCGCTTTCGGGTCATCTCGCTGCCGCCCGACGTCTACATCGTCGAGTACGTGCCGTTCCTGGTTCGGGGCAGCGACGTGCTCATCGTGGTGGCGTCCACGGTCGTCTTCACCGGCGCTGCTTCGCTGCTGAGCGCACGCAAGGCGAGCCGCCTGGACCCGGTCGAGGCGATGCGGAGCGCCCGGACGTGATTTCCGTTGCCGGAGTCACCAAGGCCTACCGCGACGGCGCAGTCCGGCGCCAGGTGCTGCGCGGCGTCGATCTCGAACTCGGCCCCGGCGGCACGGTGGCCATCGTCGGACCCTCGGGGTCGGGCAAGTCGACACTGCTGAACATCCTCGGGGCGCTCGATACCGCCGACGCCGGGACGGTCCGGATCGACGGCGTGGACGTCTCCGCCTCCAGGCCGGTGGCATTGGCCGGGTTCCGGAACCGATCCCTCGGCTTCGTGTTCCAGTTCCACCAGTTGCTGCCCGACTTCACGGCGATCGAGAACGTGATCATGCCGGGGCGGATCGCGGGGCGTTCCGCGAACTCGCTCCGGGGCGAGGGGATGGACCTGCTCGCCCAGGTCGGGCTAGCGGACCGCGCCGCCGACTTTCCCCAGCAGCTCTCGGGCGGAGAACGGCAGCGTGTCGCGATCTGCCGGGCGCTGGTGCTCGAGCCGCCGGTGCTGCTTGCCGACGAGCCGACCGGCAACCTGGACGCGGCCAGTGGAGAGCAGGTACTGGAGCTGCTCGACGGGCTCAGGCGACGGCGAGGAACGACCATGGTGCTGGTGACGCACAACCCGGAGGTGGCGCGCCGCTGCGGCAGCGTATTGCGGCTGGATGGCGGACGGTTGACGCCGGCCTAGGGCCGCCGGACCGCGGCGTCGATAGACTGCCGGTAGAGGCTGGCGCGCGGCGCCGGGAGCAATGTCCGTGTTCGAGAAGTACAACGAGAAAGCGCGCCGGGCGCTCTTCTTCGCCCGTTACGAGGCGAGCAAGCTGGGCAGCCGGGTCATCGAGTCGGAGCACATCCTGCTCGGCATCCTCCGGGAGGGCGAGGACTCGATCACCGAGCTGCTCCAGCGGCTCGAGGTGAAACCGGACGATCTCCGGCGTGAGATCGAGGGAGAACGGGTGTTCGTCGAGCGCATTTCGTCGACCGCGGAGCTGCCGCTTTCGGAGGAATCGAAGAAGATCCTCGCGCATGCCTCGCACGAGGCCGAGAGCATGGTCCATGCTTCGGTCGGTTCGGAGCACCTGCTGATCGGCGTGCTGCGGGTGGCGGGGTGTCTCGCGCAACGCATCCTGGTTCAGTACGGGTTCGACCTCGCGACGGTGCGCGAGGAGGTCGCGCAGGTGGCGCGGCAGCGCGCCAACCGGCGCGGGAAGCAGGAGCTGCCCTTCCTCAGCGAGTTCGGCCGCGACCTGACCGCGCTCGCCCAGCAGGATCAGTTCGACCCCCTCATCGGCCGCGAGGAGGAGGTTGGGCGGATCGTCCAGATCCTCGCCCGGCGCACGAAGAACAACCCGATCCTCCTCGGCGAGCCGGGAGTGGGCAAGACGGCGATCGTCGAGGGCCTGGCTCAGCGCGTCGTGCTGGGCCGGGTGCCGAGGTTCCTGGCGACGAAGCGCATCGTCGCCCTCGACCTGTCGCTGATCGTGGCCGGCACGAAGTACCGGGGCCAGTTCGAGGAACGCCTGAAGGGCATCCTCAAGGAGCTGGAGGAGGGGGAGGACATCCTCGTCTTCATCGACGAGATTCACGCCCTGGTCGGAGCGGGCTCGGCCGAAGGGTCGCTCGATGCGGCGAACATTCTCAAACCGGCGTTGTCGAGGGGCGACATCGCCTGCATCGGCGCCACGACGCAGCGCGAGTACCGCCGCTACATCGAGAAGGACCGTTCCCTGCTGCGCCGCTTCCAGGCGGTCCAGGTGGAGCCGCCGACGGCCGACGAGACGTACGACATCCTGGTGGGGCTCAAGGAGCGCTACCAGGGCTTCCACCAGGTGGCCTACGACGACGGCGCCCTGCGGGCCGCGGTAGCCGGATCGAACCGCTACATCCCGGACCGCTACCAGCCGGACAAGTCGATCGACGTGATGGACGAGGCCGGCGCCCGGGTCAAGCTGCGCCGGGTGAGGGACACACGGCAGACGCGCCGGATCGAAACGGAGATCCGGCAGGTGGTGGCCGAGATGAAGGCGGCGGTCTCCGACAAGGATTTCGACCGGGCGGTCCGCTACCGGGAACGCGAGATCGAGCTTCGGGAAGATCTGGAGAGCATGCAGCGGTTGCAGGACCAGGGCGCCCATGATCTCGTCGTGACGGCACAGGATGTGGAGGAGGTGATCGCCTCCTGGACCGGAGTGCCGGTAGCGGCTCTGCGCAGCGACGAGGCCGAGCGTCTGATGAACATGGAGGAGGCGCTGCGCCAGCGGATCGTGGGCCAGGAGCGGGCGATCCGTGCGATCAGCCGCGCCATTCGCAGGTCGCGGCTCGGCGTCTCCGATCCCCGGCGACCGGTCGGTTCGTTCATCTTCCTGGGGCCCAGCGGCGTCGGAAAGACCGAGGTGGCGCGCCGCCTGGCCGAGTTCCTGTTCGGCAGTCAGAACGCGCTGCTCAGATTCGACATGAGCGAGTACATGGAGAAGTACGCGGCGTCCAAGCTGATCGGCTCTCCGCCGGGCTATGTCGGCTACGAGGAGGGCGGCCAGTTGACCGAGCGGGTGCGGCGCCAGCCGTACTCGCTGATCCTCTTCGACGAGATCGAGAAGGCGCATCCGGACATCGCGGGCCTGCTGCTCCAGATCCTGGAGGAGGGGACGCTGACGGACGCCTACGGCAACCATGTCGACTTCCGCCACTCGCTGGTGCTCCTGACTTCGAACCTCGGCAGCAAGCTGGTGCTCAGGGGAGGCCGGATGGGCTTCGGCGGTTCCTCGGACGAGGACTTCACCAGGGTGCGGGAGGAGACGCTTGCCGAGCTTCAGCGGTCCTTCAGCCCCGAGTTCATCAATCGGATCGACGAGACGATCGTGTTCAATCCGCTGGGGCGCGACGAGCTGCGCGCCATCGTCGATCTGCTGCTTTCGGACATGGGCGAGACGCTCGCCGAGCGTGGTCTAGCGGTCGATGTGACTCCCGCGGCCTGCGAATGGCTGCTGGAGCAGGCTGGAATCGACCCGTCGACCGGCGCCCGGCCGCTCCGGCGCACGATCCAGCGCCACGTCCAGGACGCGGTTTCGGACCTGCTGATCCAGCGTACGGGCGCCAGGATCCACCGGATCCGGGTCGACCTGGCGCCGGCCCAGGGGGCCGCCGGCGGCGAGGGTTCGCTGGCCGAGAGGGAGCTGGTCCTGGAAGTGGCCCCACAGGTCGTCGGTGAGGGAGTCTCTGCCGGCGCCACACATTCAGCAGCCCGCGAGGAGGAACCTGCTCTTGCCGAATCCTGATCGAAGCCGCTGCACCGTTCTGGCGGGGATGGGGACGCTTGTGGCCGTGCTCCTGGCGGCGTCGCCCGCCGCCGCTCAACTTCTCGTCGGCCGCCCGATCGTGTCGGTCGAATACACCGGCGTCGAGACGCTCAGCGAAGACAGCCTGAGCTACTACCTGGATCTGGAGCCGGGCAAGCCCTGGGATCCGGGCCGCCTGAACGATCGGATCAAGGAGCTCTGGGGGCGTGAGCTGATCGACGACATCTCCATCGCGGCCGAGGCGGAGGGCGACGGTGTCGGGGTTCAGGTGACGATCACCGAGAGGCCTCTCCTCACCTCGCTCGACTACGAGGGTCTGAAGAAGCTGAAGCGCAGCGATATCGGGGACATGACGGATCGGGAGCGCATCTCGGTCTACGAGGATCTGCCGCTCGACCTGGGCGAACTGGCGCGACTCGAGCAGGCGATCAAGAAGCTCTATGAAGAGCGGGGATTCCGCTTCGCCGGCATTCACGTCGATGTACAGGACGCGGGCTTGGGCGAGAAGCGCGTTCTCATCACGGTCGACGAGGGCGGGCGGGTCAAGATCGGTCAGGTCGACTTCGAGGGCAACGAAGTGTTCTCCGCGGGCAAGCTGCGCCGCCAGATGGAGAAGACGAAGAAGTCGAACCTCCTGACCCGGATTCGCAAGCGCGACGTCTTCAACTCCGCTACCGTCGAGGAGGATCTGGACAAGGTCAAGGATCTCTACCGCCGCTTCGGTTACAAGGACGTCGAGGTGGGCGAGCCCGAACTCGACGTGATCGAGCGCAAGCCGAACGCGGAGCGCCTCGAGGACCGCAAGAGGCAGCTCTCCCTGGTCGTGCCGGTGGAGGAGGGCCCGCGCTGGAAGCTGGGACAGGTCTCCATCGAGGGCGCCGATGTGCTGCCGGAGCCGCTCCTGCTCCGGGCGTTCAAGGAGCCGAAGGGCGGCTGGTTGCGTTCCGACTTGATCGACGAGGGCGTCGAGCAGATCGGAGAACTCTACCGCAACAGCGGCTACATCTTCGCGGACGTGAAGATGGAGATCATCGAACAGGACGACCTGGTGGCCGACGTGCTGGTCACGATCGAGGAGAACGACCAGTTCACGGTCGGACGGCTCGAGTTCACCGGCAACGACCGCACCCGTGACCGGGTTCTCCGACGGCAGATGCTGCTGAAGGAGGGCGACGTCTTCAACTCGGGAATGCTCCGCACCAGCCTGCTGCGGCTCAGCCAACTCGAGTACTACGTGGTCGACGAGACGGAGGCCGTCGACGTGAAGTACGACAGCGACAACCAGAAGGTCGATCTCGTCGTCAAGGGGACGGAAACGGGCCAGACCGAAGTCCAGTTCGGCGGCGGCTACAGCGAACTGGACGGCTTCTTCGTCCAGTCGGCGCTGCGCACGCGCAACTTCCTGGGCCGCGGCGAGACCGTCGGCGTGTCGATTCAGACCGGCCGCTACCGCGACATCTTCGATGTCTCGTACTACATGCCGTGGGTCAAGGACCGGCCGCAGAACTTCGGCATCCAGTTGTTCAACCGCGACACGGACTTCGACCTGCTGATCGACCAGCGCTATCGCAGCAAGGAGGCGGGCGGCGTCATCTCGTTCGGGCGGTCGTTCAGGAACTTCGAACTCGTCCAGTTGGCGTACAGCAACATGGACATCGAGAGCTACCAGTCCCAGACGTTCTATTTCTTCCAGGATCCAGAGGCGCGGGACGAAACGGCGAGCGACACGGTCGAACACCTGTTCGAGTTCAATCGCCGGTCGGTCACGGCGACATACCAGTACGACAGCCACAACAACCGGCTGGAGCCGATCAGGGGCAAGCGCCTGATCGCGTCGCTCGAGTACGCCGGCGGGCCGCTGGGCGGCGAGTCCTTCTTCATCCGGCCCTCGTTGACGGCCGCGATCACGACACCCGTGACCATGGGGGCCTGGCGCAGTGTGGCCAGGGCGAACGTCCAGCTCGGCTACATCCAGCCCTTCGGCAGCGACAACGAGGGCAACCTCCGCCAGTTGTTCTTCCTCGACCGCTACCTGCTCGGCGGGGAGAACAGCCTCCGGGGCTTCGCCTTCCGGTCGATCTGGGTGCGCGATCCGGAAACCGGGCGCACGCTGCTCGACGCGAACGGCTTCCCGCAGGGAGGCAACAAGAGCGTCGTGATCAACCTGGAGCACCACACCCTGGTCAACGGCCCGTTCCGGGTGGTCGCCTTCGTGGATGCGGGTAACGTGTACGGCGATGATCAGGATGTGGACTTCAGCCACATGAGGATGTCGGCCGGCATCGAGCTGCGGGTCAACGTGCCGATTCTTGGCGCGCCGCTCCGGTTCATCTACGCTACGAACCTGAATCCCCTCCCCGATCTCGGCGGTTTCGACCGCGAGCGCTTCGACAGCTTCGACTTCAGCATCGGGACCAGCTTCTAGGATCCCCGGCTGCCAACGGAGAACACCCCATGAAACTCACCACATTCAGAACCCGCGCGGTCCTCGTCGCGGGGGCCGTCGCCATGATCTCCGGGCCGGTCCTGGCCCAGAGCAAGATCGCGGTGATCGAGGTCGAGCGGCTGCTGCAGGAATCGGCTCGCGGCCAGGTCGCGGTGCAGGAACTCACCAGGCTCAGGGACCAGAAACAGGTCGAACTCCAGAGTCAGCAGGAACAGTTGGCGGCGCTGCAGAAGCAGTACAACGACGGCCGTCTGACCCTGGCGGAAGATCGTCTCGCGGAGATGGAAAAGCAGCTCGAAGACATGACGATCGGGCTGCAACGCTCGCAGGACGACGCGAACCGGGAGATGCAGAAGATGCAGGCCGAGAGGTTCGGCGAGATCGAACAGGCGGTGCTGCCGATCATCGCCCAGGTCGGCCGGGAGTTCGGCTATACGGCGATCTTCAACAAGTTCCAGGGGGGATTGCTGTACTCGGCCGATGCGGCCGACATCACGAGCCTGATCATCGAGCGCTACAACGCCGCCTATCCGGCCACGCCCTCTGAGCCCGGCGAGTAGCGCGGCAACCGGGTGCGCCGGCGCCCCCGCCGGCTTCCGGGAAGCGCGCCGCGGAGCGGCGACGATCTTGCTGCGCTACTCGTTACTTTCGGATGCTGTAGAGCTTCGACCGGGTGCGGATCAGCAACCGGTCGCCGACGACCGCGGGCGACGCCATCGCCATCTCGTCGAGGCTGTTCATGTGCAGCACCTCGTACTCGGCGCCCGCTCTCATCACGTAGGTGTCGCCCTGCTCGCTGAGCGCGAAGACGAGGTCGTTGTAGGCCCAGGGCGATGACGTGAAGCTGGCGCCGCCGCGCGGGGCGACGCGCTGGCGGCCGTACACCGGTTCGCCGGTCAAGGCGTCGTACGCCTCGAAGAAACCGCGGTCCAGCAGGCTGTAGTAGATGCCCTTGTAGACCAGGGGGGAGGTGTTGTAGTTGCCGGCCTTCGGCTGGTGCCAGGCGACGAACTCGCTCTCCGTCGCGTCCTCCGCCAGGGTGATGTCGCCGAGTGCCCCGGGACGGATGGCGAACACCGGCCGGCGCTGGTCCTGGAAGTAGCCGGAGTTGATGTACATCAGGTTGTCGACGGCGAAGGGCGTGGCGATCGCCGCCCAGGACATGCGGCCGTCCATTTCCCAGAGCAGCTCCCCGTCGAGGTCGTAGGAACGGATGCGGTTCTTGCCGTTGGTCACGATCTCGGTGCGGACCTCGTTGGCCCACACGAGGGGCGTGGCCCAGCTCGAAACCTCGGCCCGGTCCGTGCGCCAGCGCTGCTCGCCGGTGGCCTTGTCGAGGCCGGCGATCCACGACTCCTCCTCGTTGTCGTAGAGGATGATCAGGAGGTCGTCGTGCAGCACGGGCGAGGAGGCGGAGCCGTAGTCCCACATGGTCTGCCGGTGGGGCGTGTCGAAGCTCCATACCGAGGCGCCGTCCATCGTGAACGCGTAGACGCCCAGGTCGCCGAATCGCGCGTAGACGCGCTCACCGTCGGTCGTGGGGGTTTCGGAGGCGTACGTCTGCTTCTGGTGACGCGCGAACTCGGGGACTCCGGTCTTGACGGAGCGGCTCCAGACGACATCGCCGGTTTCGAGGTCCAGACAGTAGATCCGCCAGTCGTGGATGGCCTGGGGCGGTTCGCTGCGTCCGCGCGCGGCGTAGAGCCCTGCCTGCGGACGCTCGAAGTCGCCATCGGCGACGGCCGTGGTGAGGAACACCCGGCCGCCCCAGACGATCGGACTCGACCAGCCGAGACCGGGGATCTCGGTCACCCACTCGACGTTCTCCGTCTGGCTCCAGCGGTCCGGCAGATTCGGATTGTCTTCGACCGCGGGGTTCATCCCGGGGCCGCGGAACTGGGGCCAGTTGTCGGACGCCCCGGCCGGCGGGACAAGGGCGAGGGCGGCGCAGGCGAGGATCAGAGCGGCCCCCGCCGCGCGGTTCAGCGGGTTGGGCGAAAGCTGGCGGCGGGGTCGCGACGTCGTCGATGCATCCATCGAAGGAACCTCCAAGAGTCGTCGAAGGGAGTGCCGCATCGTATCGCCGACGCGGCCGGGGTCCACCGGGATAGGCTCGTCCCGTGACCCACCGCCTGGCCGATCTCGCCGCGATGGTCGGCGCCGACCTCGTGGGCGATCCGGATCGGCTGATCGACGGCGTTGCCACGCTGGAGGCCGCCGGCGAGCGGGATCTCTCCTTCCTGACCAATCCGAAGTACCGGGACCAGGCGCGGTCGTCGGGCGCCGGCGCGCTGCTGGTGCCGAAGGACCTCTCGCCTGACACCCTTCGCGGTCTCCGCGCCGACCTGTTGTGCTGCGAGGACGCGTATCGCGCCCTGGCCGACCTGATGACGGCGCTCTTCCCGGCGCCCGAGGTCGAGCCGGGCGTTCACGAGACGGCCTGCGTCGATGCGGCCGCCAGCGTCGACGCCACCGCCCGCATCGACGCCTTCGCCGTCGTAGGCGCCGGGTCGACCGTGGCGCCGGGCGCGGTCGTCGGCGCCCACAGCGTGGTCGGCCGGGGCTGCTGGATCGGAGAGGGCACGGTGCTTCACCCTCACGTCGTGGTCTACGACGGAAGCCGCATCGGCGATCGGGTGATCGTCCATTCGGGCGTCGTGCTCGGAGCGGACGGATTCGGATTCGCCGAGGGGGCGGCGGCATCCCAGGTCAAGTTGCCCCAGGTCGGCGTCGTCGTGATCGGGGACGACGTGGAGATCGGCGCCAACTCGGCGATCGACCGGGCGACGTTCGACACCACCCGCATCGGCAGCGGCACGAAGATCGACAACCTGGTGCAGATCGGCCACAACGCCCAGATCGGCCGGGGCTGCATCCTCTGCGGGCAGGCGGGAGTCTCGGGCAGCAGCCGCATCGGCGACCGCGTGCTGCTCGCGGGTCAGGCAGGAGTCGCGGGTCACTTCGAAATCGGCGACGGGGTCCAGGTCGCGGCCAAATCCGCCGTCTTCCAGGAGGTGCCGCCGGGGCAGCGGGTCGCGGGTATTCCCGCGACGCCGATCGCCGCCTGGCGCCGCCGGAACGCGTTACAGTCCCGCCTGCCGGCGATGCGCGCCGCGCTGCGCGGTCTCGAGCGTCGCGTCCAGGAGCTGGAGGCGGCGGCGCAGTCCGAGGCGGCTCCGGGAGGCGGCGATCAAGGTTCGGCGCCGGCGGCGGACCGAGACACGGATACGGGAGACGAGAAGTGAGCGGAGAGAAGGCCCGGAGCGGAGCGATCCTGGGCCCATTCGACTCGAAGTGGATCGAGAGCGTGCTGCCGCACCGGTATCCGCTGCTTCTGGTCGACCAGGTGCTCGAGCTGGAGCCGGGCCGGCGGGTCGTGGCGATCAAGAACGTGACGCGCAACGAGCCCTTCTTCGACGGGCACTTCCCGGGCAATCCGATCATGCCGGGCGTTCTGGTGATCGAGGCGATGGCGCAGACGGCGGCGCTGCTGTTGCTGCACGAACTCGAGGACCGGGATCAGAAGGTGCTCTTCTTCTCGGGTATCGAGAAGGCTCGCTTCCGCCGACCCGTGGTCCCCGGCGACCAGTTGCGGATGGAGGTGGAGTCGTTGCGCCTTCGGACCTTCCATTCACGTTTCCGCGGCCGGGCCACCGTCGACGGCGAGCTGGCGGTGGAGGCCGTCTGCACGTCCGCCATGGTGACTGCCTGAGGCGACGGGCGGTTGCTGATGCCGCGGCACGCACGATGACGGAGGAAATCCACCCGACGGCGATCGTCGATCGTGGCGCCGAGTTGGGCGAAGACGTGGTCGTCGGCCCCTACGCCGTGATTGGCGGTGGCGTCCAGGTAGGTGACGGAACCCGGGTCGGCGCCCATGCGACGATCTTCGGCGATACGGTCCTCGGCCGGGCCAACAGGGTTTTTCCCCATGCGGCGATCGGCTTCGATCCGCAGGATCTCAAGTACAAGGGGGAGAGGAGCCGGCTCACCATCGGCGACCGGAACCAGTTCCGCGAGTTCTGCACGATCAACCGGGGCACCGAGTTCGGCGGCGGCGAAACCCGCATCGGCGACGACAACCTGTTCATGACCCAGACCCACGTCGGCCACGACAGCCAGGTGGGCAGCCGTACGGTGTTCACGAACGGCGGCACCCTCGCCGGCCACGTGGTCGTCGAGGACGACGCCACGATCGGCGCGTTCTCCGGCGTGCATCAGTTCTGCCGCGTGGGCAGGCACGCCTACATCGGCGGCTACTCGGTGATCACCATGGACGCGCTGCCGTTCTGCATCACGGTCGGGATCAAGCCGGCGTGCATGGGCGTCAACCGCATCGGCCTGGAACGCAAGGGGAAGCCGCCGGAGGACATCCGGGCGATCGAACGCGCGGTACGCGTGGTCACGCGTTCGCGGCGGAACAGGACGCAGGCTCTGGAGGAGCTGGAAGCCGGCCATGCCGGACACGCCGACGTGGATGCGCTGATCGCCTTCATTCGCAGTTCCGCCAGGGGCTTCATCCGTTCGGCGCGCCGCGGTTCGCGGGGCGCCTGAGGGGTCTAGCACTGGTCACGGTACCCTCCGGGCGCGCAGGCGGCGACGGCGGCGCCGCGGCGGGGCGCCGGGCCGGCGTGGTCGGCGCCGGCGCGATGGGGCGCCATCACGTTCGCCTTCTCACTGACCTGCTGGAACCCCGTTCGGTCGTCGTCTTCGACGCGGACGCGGCCCGGGCCGAGAGCGTCGCGGCCGAGCATGGCGCCACGGTGGCGGCCGGACTCGGGGAACTCGCCGAAGCCGTCGACCTGGCCGTAGTTGCCGTGCCGACGGTCGATCACCTCGACGTGGCGGAGCGTCTGATCGAGGCGGGAGTCCACGTCCTGGTGGAGAAGCCGATCGCGGTGGACCTCGCCCAGGCGGACGCGATGATCGCCGCCGCGGCGACGAGCGGCGTGGTTCTGGCGGTGGGCCACGTCGAGTTCTACAATCCTGCCGTTCAGGAACTCCTGGCATCGGGTCGCGGGCCCCGCTTCGTCGAGGTGGAACGGATGTCGCCCTTCAGCCCTCGCAGCCTGGATGTGGACGTGGTGCTGGACCTGATGATTCACGACCTGCAGATCCTCCATGCCCTCGATCCGAGTCCCGTGCGCGAGGTGCGCGCGGTCGGGATCGACGTCATGAGCGACCGTGTCGACATCGCCGACGCCCGGATCGAGCTCGAGTCGGGCTGCGTCGCGAACCTGACCGCGTCCCGGGTGTCCGCGGAGCGTGTGCGCCAGTTGCGTGTCTTCTTCGCGGATCGGTACCACTCGCTGGACTACCAGGAACAGACGGTGAAGGGGTTTCGCAGGGTGCCAAGCAGGGGTGCCGGAGCGCAGGCCCAGGCGGGCGCCGTTGCCGCCGGTGGATGGGCCGGGCGCATCGTGCCGGCGGACCTCGAGGTGGAGCAGGGCGAGCCGCTCCGCCGGGAACTGGAGGCGTTTCTCGACCGTTGCGCGGGCGGCATGGCGCCCCTCGTCGATGGCGAAGCCGGCCGGCGGTCCCTCGAGACGGCGTTGCGGGTGAACTCGACGATCGCCGGAAGCGGGACATGAGCGCCGGACCCAGCAGGATAGGGATCATCGGGGGCTCCGGCCTCTACGCAATGGCGGAGCTCGAAGTCCACGAGGAACGTGCGATCGAGACACCGTTCGGTAGCCCTTCGGAGGTCTTCGTGCTGGGGGAGCTGAGCGGCCGGCGGGTCGCTTTCCTTGCGCGTCACGGGCGCGGCCACCGCATCCTGCCGAGCGAGCTGAACTTCCGCGCCAACGTCTATGCCTTCAAGACGCTGGGTGTGGAGCGGTTGGTCTCGCTGTCCGCCGTCGGCTCGCTGCGCCGGCGCTACCGGCCGACCCACATCGTGGTGCCCGACCAGTTCATCGACCGCACGCGCCACCGGCCCGACACGTTCTTCGGCAACGGGTTGGCGGCCCACGTCGGCTTCGCGGACCCGATCTGCCCCGTTCTGATGGAGGTCTGCGCGGAACAGTCGGCCGCCGCCGGGGCCGTGGTTCACCGCGGCGGCACCTACGTGTGCATGGAGGGACCTCAGTTCTCGACCCGCGCCGAGTCCTTCATGCACCGCGGCTGGAACGCCGATGTGATCGGCATGACGAACCTGCAGGAGGCGAAGCTCGCGCGGGAGGCGGAGATCTGCTACTCGACTCTGGCCCTGATCACGGACTACGACTGCTGGCACGAGGAGGAAGAGGACGTCACCGTGGAGGCCGTCCTCGCCGTTCTGCAGCAGAACGCGCGCACCGCGCAGGCGGCGGTGGGGCGAATCGTCGCGGCGTTGCCCGCGGAACGGCCGCCCGGATCATGTCCCTGCGCCAGCGCGTTGGAGCACGCCCTGATCACCGACCCAGCGGTCGTTCCGAAGTCCGTGCTGCGCGATCTGGCGCCGATCGTCGGCCGCGTGCTCGGTGGCGGCCGCACCAGTTGAACCGAGACGAGCGAGAACGGACGTGACGCGACTGCTGCTGACCAACGACGATGGCATCGAAGCCCCGGGCCTCTGTCGGCTCGCCGCGGCGCTCGACGATCTCTCCACGTCCCGAGGGCCGATCGAGTACCAGGTCGTGGCGCCCCTGCACGAGCAGAGCGGCTGCGGCCAGGCGCTCACACTGTTCCGGCCCCTGCGCGCCAGGGTGGTGCGGGAAGGCTGGTTCGCGGTCGACGGCACCCCGTCCGACTGCGTCAACCTGGGCGTTCACTCGCTGCTGGACGAACGGCCGGATCTGCTCGTCTCGGGCATCAACTACGGCGTCAACCTGGGCGACGACGTGACGCACAGCGGTACGGTCGGAGCCGCGCTCGAAGGGCGGCTGCTCGGCGTCCCGGCAGTCGCTTTCTCCCAAGAGTACCGAAAGGCCCGGCCCGCCGACATGGAACGGGCCGCGAAGCTGGCCGCGCGCGCGATCGTCTCCCTGCTGGAGCAGGGGATTCCCGACCGGATGCTCCTCAACGTGAACTTCCCGTTCGATCCGCCCCGCGGCGTCCGGGTTTCGCGGCTCGGGCGACGGCCTTACCGCAACGCGGTCGTGGAGCAGGCGGATCCGCGAGGCGGCTCGATGTACTGGCTGGTGGGGAAGCCCGCGCCGGAGCTCCTTCACGACACGGACGCGGCGGCCGTTCGGGACGGCTACATCTCGGTCACTCCGCTCTCTGCCGACCTCACCGATCACGAGGCGATCGCCGGCAACGACGGCGTGCTGCCCGGCCTCGTGGGAGCGCTGGGTTGAAGACGCTCGCGGTCGATCGGGCGGACGGCTACCGTCACGCCCGGCGCCGCATGGTGCGGAAGCTGGTCGAGCAGTACGGTTTGCAGGACGAGCGGGTCCTCGCGGCCATCGGACGGGTGCCCCGCCACCTCTTCGTGCCGGACCATCTCGTGAACGACGCGTATCGCGACAGCGCCCTGCCGATCGGTTGCGAGCAGACGATCTCCCAGCCGTACATCGTCGGCCGGATGACCGAAGACCTGGCTGTCGGCGATGAGGACTCGGTGCTCGAGATCGGTACCGGTTCGGGCTATCAGACGGCCGTGCTGGCGCTTCTGGCCCGCCGGGTCTACAGCATCGAGCGGCTGGGACCCCTGGCCCGGGAGGCGATGGCGCGGATGCGCGCGCTCGAGCTGCCGAACGTCAAGGTGCAGGTGTTCGACGGCACGGTCGGTTGGAAGGACGCGGGGCCCTTCAGCCGCATCCTGGTCGCGGCCGCGGCGCCCCGTGTTCCCGACGCGCTCGTCGAACAACTGGCGCCGGACGGTCGGTTGGTGATTCCGGAAGGCGACCGGAACACGCAGAACCTGGTGACCTACCGGAAGTACCCGAACGGCACCGTGACCCGGGATGTGGGCGAATCCGTGCGCTTCGTGCCCCTGATCGGTCGCCAGGGCTGGAAGACCAGGGTTCGCTAGCCGTAGAGTCGCGGCGTCCGCGCCGGGCTGACGCAAAGGAAGTGCGGTTCCGTGCAAGGCGGCCTGAAGAAGGGGAGAAGCAGCGATGGGATCGGAAAGGCCGTTCGGGCTAAAGGACTGGATTCGGGAGGTGCCCGACTTTCCGAAGCCGGGGATCCTGTTCAAGGACATCACGACGTTGCTCAAGGAGCCGGCCGCGCTGCGCGAGACCGCCGACCGGCTCGCCGAGCGGTTCGCGGACCGACGGATCGATCAGGTGGTCGGAATCGAGGCGCGCGGCTTCATCTTCGCGCCGCTGGTGGCGGTTCGGTTGAACGCCGGCTTCGTGCCGGTGCGCAAGCCCGGCAAGCTCCCGGCCGAGACGGCTGCCCGTTCGTACGAACTCGAGTACGGCACCGACGCCCTGGAGCTGCACGTCGACGGCCTGGCTCCGGGCGACCGGGTGGCCCTGGTCGACGATCTCCTGGCCACCGGCGGCACCGCGAGGGCCGCCGCCGACCTGGTGGATTCGGTCGGAGCCAGGGTCGAGGCCATCGGCTTCGTCGTCGAACTGACGTACCTCGAAGGCCGGCGGCGGCTTGAAGGGTACGACGTGGTTGAATCCCTGGTCCGATACTGAGATCCTTCACTGGCCCGGCATCACCGGCCGGAAGGCCGCGGCAGACCGAAGCGAGATCGGGCGCCTGTAGCTCAGGTGGATAGAGCGGCGGATTCCTAATCCGCAGGTCGGAGGTTCGAGTCCTCCCAGGCGCACCACCCACATCTCACGGGATGGCGCGACAGGGATTCCCAATCAGCAGGCAAGGAGGTTCGAGTCCTCCCAGGCGCACCAGCCTTCCGACCGCGCCACTACTCTTCGATCTTGCCCTTCGGCTCTTCCTCGTTCTCGTCTTCGCCGGGCTCGTTCAGGCCGCGCTTGAAGTTCCGGATGCCGGCGCCGAGACCACCCGCCAACTTGGGGATCCGGCTGGCGCCGAAGACCAGGACGATGATCGCGAGAACGATCAGCAGTTCAGGGAAGCCTAGAGACATCTTGAGCACCCAGACATGGTTGGAGTGGTCTCGGCGGAGGGCAGGTGATCGACGCGCTCCTAGTCTGCCACAGTGCGCTCGGCGGCCGCTCAGCCAGACCCCGGACGTATCAAGCAGTGGTAGGGTTTGCGCCGCTCCGGGAGGTCTTGCATGAGTCGTCTGACACGAGAGGAGATGCGGCGCGACGAGGTGCGCGAAGCGGTTTTTTCGGCTTCCACCTGGTTCGCGGAACACATCCGGCAGATCCTGATCGGGATCGCGGGCGTCATCGTCGTCGTCGTCGGCGCGGTCATGTTCCTGAACTATCAGGAAGACCGCGAGGCGGAGGCGAGTTTTGAACTCAGCAAGGCCCTCGACGTCTTCCGGGCGGAAGTGAAGGCGCCGGAAGCGGACGCCGCCCTGGATTTCCTCGACGCACCGTCGGACAGTGCCCCGAGCGAGGACGTTGCCGCAGTGGAACCCGCCGCGCAGGAGGACGGCGAAGAGGAAGGCCTGACCTTCGCGTCCGAGGCGGAACGGCGCGCGGAGGCGCGTTCAGCCCTCGAAGCGGTCCGGGACAGCTACGGTTCAACCTCCTCGGGTCGTCTGGCTTCCGTGTACCTGGGCCAGATCGCCGCGGCCGAGGGCGATACGGCAACGGCGCGCGCCCTGTGGACGGAGTATCTGGAGTCGAACGGCGACGACCACGCGCTGGCCATCAGCCTGCAGATGAACCTCTACAGCCTCGACCGCGCCGAGGGCCGGGGAGAGCAACTCGCGGCCGAACTCCGCGGCGCCGTGGCGACCGAGACGTCCGATTTGCCGAAGGACGTGCTGCTCTTCGAACTCGCCGCCACCCTGGACCAGCTCGGTGACGAGGAGGGCGCCCGGGAGACCTACCAGCGGATCGTCGACGAGCACCCGGACAGCGGTTACGCGATCAGGGCCCGGCAGCAGCTCGGACCCGATCCCGCCGCCGCGAGCCCGTTCAGCTTCGGCGGCTAGCGCCGCCAAACCCGTCGCCTGCTCCTAGCGCCGCCTATCCGCAGCTCGGTGCTCACGCCCTACGCCATTCTGAACCGGATGCGTCGGGGGCGGACGCTGACCGGCGACGAGGTGTGGTCGGTGGTCGCCGGGGCGGCCGACGGGAGCTGGACGGACGTGCACCTTGCGGCGTTCTTGATGGCCGCGGCGATGCGGGGCTTAAGCGGCGACGAGACGCGGGACTTGACGTTGGCGATGCTCGAGTCCGGCGACCGGTGGCGTTTAGCGGAGGACTTCGGTCCGCTCGTCGACAAGCACTCGACGGGCGGGGTGGGAGACACCGTGAGCCTGATTGCGCTGCCGCTGCTCGCCTCCTGCGGCGTGCCGGCGGCCAAACTCACCGGCCGCTCGCTCGGCCACAGCGGCGGTACGGCGGACAAGCTGGAGAGCATTCCCGGCCTGCGGTTGGAGCTGGATCGGAGCAGGACGCTCGAGGTTCTCGAGCGATTCGGCATGGCGATCGGCATCGCGACCGCCGGCATCGCGCCGGCCGACCGGCGCCTGTACGGCCTGAGGGACCGGACCTCGACCGTGGATTCGATTCCGCTGGTGGTCGGCAGCATCCTGTCGAAGAAGCTGGCCCTGGGAGCGTCCGGGATCGTGTTCGACGTGAAGACCGGCAACGGCGGCTTCTTTCCCGACCCGGAGGACACCCGCATTCTCGCGTCGAGCCTGACCGAGATCAGCGCCGCCTGCGGCACCCCGGCGGACTGCGTGCTGAGCGACATGAGTCAGCCTCTTGGCCGGTGGGTCGGCCACGCATCCGAAGTGCGGGAGGCGCTGGACTTCCTGAGTGGCGACGGCGACCCGCGACTGTTCGAGGTCGTCGCGGCGATCTGCTCCAGGGCGGCCCGTCTGGTCGGCAGTGAGATTCGCTCGCCGGACCTCGATGCCGTGATCGCCTCGGGCGCCGCCCGCCAGAAGCTGATCGACTGGGCCGATGCCCAGGGCGCCGAGCCCGGCTGGACCTCGGCCCTTGACCTGGCGCCGGTCGAAGCCGTCGTCACGGCCTCCGAGTCCGGGTATCTCGCCGCCGTCGACTGCCGCCGGATCGGCAACGCCTTCGCGGACGCCTGTCGCCCGGACCGCGACCCGACGAAGATCGACCACGCCGTCGCGCTCCGCTACGACGTACGGCTGGCCCAGAAGGTCGAACGCGGCCAGGAACTCGCCCGCCTCTACGTCCGCCGCGACCCGGAATCGCTCCGGCGGGAAGTCGCGGCGGCGCTCGTCATCGGAGAGGAGGCCGAGCCGCCGGCGGCCATAATGGAGTAGTAAGGGCCGAAAGACCGATGGACGTCTCGGACGCCACCGTAGGCCGCATCCTGGGCCACTTGGTAGCCAACCCTTCCCGAACGGGGCGGAGCCGATGTAGCCGGCTGCGAACTCTGCGTCCTGCCGCCGCGCTCCCCCAAGCTCAACGGCCGCGTCGAGCGCCTCCAGGCCACCTTCCGGCACGAGTTCTACGGCTCCTACACCCTGCCGCACCGATAAAGCCCCTGAATCGCTGCCTCGACGACTTCAACCACCACTACAACCGGCAAAGACCCCACCAGGCTCTCGGAGGACGCACCCCGTGGCAGTATCTCCACAACAGAGCGGCTTGAAGACCTCCGAGTCTCATATGTACTGAGCCAGTACAGTCCGCGGCTCTCTCCGTCTTGAGCGTCCCGAGCTGCGGTGGTCGGGGAGAAGCCGATCTCGTGGAACGCGGTTGACCGAGAAGGGCCGCAGGTCCCCGGCATGCGGGCTGACCTGTTTGTTCCGGCGCGCGGCGGCCGCAGTGTGATCGTGGAGTGCAAGTGCGAGAAGGACCCGTTCGACCGGGGCCGAGCAATCCTCAAGAGCCGGCACCCGTACCAACTCTGGGCCTACTTAACGAACTACGCGCGCACCCGATCGGAAGAGGTACGGCCGTTGGGGGTGTTGCTCTACGCCACCGTCAACAGCAGCTTCAACTACGAGTACGAGCTACCGGGGTATCCACTTAGGGTGCGGTCTTTGGACCTTGGCCAGCAGCGGCCCGACCTCCGCCAAGACCTGCTCAACTTCGCCGACGAACTGGCCGAAGCGACCGGTGCTGAGGTGCGCCCGGCCGCCTGAACGCGTTCATGTTCCACCTCTCAGGGCGCCGCGGCGCGGGGAAGCCGCTGCATGGCCGCGTCGAAGGTGTGGACGCCGTCCAGCCGTTCGCCGTCGCTCGCCGCGGTCCGGAGCGCCTTGAACACGATCAGTGCGTCGGCGAATCCGATTTGCCCGGCCGCCCCTGTCTCGCCGCTCGCCCCGTCGCCGCGGTAGGCGTGGAGCGCTCGCCATACGACCTGGTCGTCCTCGAAACGGATGCTCGGCTCGCTGAACAGCCGTTCGAGGACGGCCACCAGTTGAGCCTTCGGCAGTCGGTACTTCCTGCCGGAAAGCGTCCAGATCGTCTCTACCAGGACGACGTCGGTGACCAGGATCGTCTCGCCGGCAGCAAAGACGTTGGCGGCACGTGCCGCCTGCTGCTCGTTGTCCTGGAGCAGGTACCGGAGCAGAACGCTCGTGTCGGCTGCGATCAAGGCCTCGACGCGTCGAGTGCGCTCTGAAGCGACTCGTCGTCGCTCATCGCCGGGTCGCCGGTGACGTGTCGGAGAAAGCCCTTGGCCGACCCGGCCTCCTTGCGCACGACGGTGATGCGGCCGTCGGCAACGAAGCAGCGGTACTCGTCGCCGGGCTCGATTCCGGCTTCCCGGCATTGTGCAATGGGGAGCGTGATCTGGCGTTTCGCGCTGACTCGCGGCATGATCCTCCTCCCGTCCCGGATGGCAGATGCGAGTGAAGGCTAGCCGCGTTCTTTGCTCTGGGTCAAGAGGTAAAGAACGCTGCTACGGAGGCTGAACGCCTCGTTACACTGCGCCCGGTGAAGGCTTCGATTCTCGCGGTCGGCGACGAGTTGCTCGGCACGGACCGGCTCGATACGAACTCGCTGGCGCTGACGGAGGTTCTGCGGCGGTGGGGAGTGGAACTTGTTTCGAAGGCGGTCGTCGGCGACGACGTCGTCCTGATCGCCCAGACCCTCGATGCGCTTCGGGAGCGGGCGGATCTGCTGCTGGTGACCGGCGGTCTGGGCCCGACGCGGGACGACCTGACGCGGGAGGGTCTGGCTCGGCTGCTGGGGCGGTCCGTCACGGTAGACGAAGCGTTGTGGGACCAGATCGAGCGCGGGTTTCGCAAGCTCGGGCGGCGCATTCCGCGGGTCAACCGGAAGCAGGCGGAGCGGGTCGACGGTGCCGAGATGCTGCCGAACCGCGCCGGTGTGGCGCCGGGCCAACGGATCGAGGACGCCGCGCCCTCGCCCCGGGGTACGACCTACTTCCTGTTCCCCGGCGTGCCGCGGGAACTGCACGCCCTCGTCGAGGACGCCCTCGATCCGTGGCTGGCGGCGCGGTCCGAGGACGGCGCGGGGTTCGATCAGGTCGAAGTGCGGGTCGCCTGCCTGCCGGAGTCGGTGGTCGAAGAGCGGATCGCGCCGGTCTACGAGCGCTTCGGTGACGAGAATCTGTCGGTCCTGGCACGGCCGGGCGAGATCCGGCTGCGCCTGCGCGCCGGCGGTGCCTCGGAGGGCCGGCCGCCGCGTCTGGCCGAGATGGAGGCCGCGGTTCGGGACGTCCTCGGTGACGCGGTGTTCTACGTCGGGCCGATCGAGGACGGTGTCGAGTTCGAGGCCGCGGTCGGTGGTTTGCTGGCGGCCCGCGGCGAGACGGTCGCAGTGGCCGAGTCCTGCACGGGCGGCCTTCTCGGCCAACGGTTGACGGCCACGGCCGGGAGCAGCGCCTGGTTCGTGGGCGGCTACCTCACGTACTCGAACGAACTGAAGAAGCGCCTGCTCGGCGTGCCGGAAGACACCCTGGCCGACTATGGCGCCGTGTCGAAACCGACGGCGCTGGCGATGGCCGCGGGCGCCCGGGAGCGTTGCGGCAGCGACTACGGCATCGGGATCACGGGCGTCGCGGGCCCGGGCGGCGGCAGCGAGTCGCGGCCGGTCGGCACGGTCCACATCGCCGTGGCCGGACCGGGCGACTCGCGCTCCCACTTCGAGGCCCGGTTTCCCGGCGACCGGGCCCGTGTCAGGCAGCTCTCGACCCAGTTCGCACTTGAGCTGTTGCGGCGGATGCTGCTGGCCGGAGAAGGGGCGGCCGACGCGCTGCCCTGGGCGGCGCCAAAGCAGTTGGGTCCGCCATGACGGCGGCCGGTCCGGTCGCGGTCGCGGTGTCGTATCTCCTGGGGTCCCTGCCCTGGAGCTACCTGGTCGTGCGGCTCCACCGGGGCATCGACGTCCGCACGATTGGCAGCCGTAGCGCCGGCGCGACGAACGTGCTGAGGGCTTCGGGCAAGTCGGCGGCTCTGCTCGCGCTGCTGCTGGACGCCGCCAAGGGCGCCGCGGCTGTGGTCCTGGCGCGTTCTCTCGAAGTCGGCTCCGGGTGGTTGGCGGCCGCCGCGGTCGCGGCGGTCGCCGGGCATGTGTTCCCGCTGTTTCTCGGGTTCCGGGGCGGCAAGGGAGTCGCGAGCGCCGCCGGCGTCCTTGCGCTGCTGGCGCCCGGGGCGGCGCTCGGAGCTCTGGCCGTCTTCGTCGTCATGGTGGCGTGGAAGCGCTACGTCTCCCTGGGCTCGATCTCGGCGGCCGTGGCGCTGCCGCTGCTGGTCGGCGTCTACTGGTTGAGCGGCGCCTTTCGGGTTGACCAGGGTGTCGATTCGGGGCCGGCTCTGCTCGCGGGCACGGCGGCGATCGCCGTGCTCGTGATCGGCAAGCACCGCACCAACCTGGTGAGGTTGCGGGCCGGAACGGAATCGCGACTGGGCGAGAGGCCGCCCTCGCCGGAGGTCTCCGGTTGAGCGGCGCCGGAGCGGGCGCCGGCATCGCCGTGCTCGGGGCGGGCGCCTGGGGCACCGCGCTCGCCATTCACTCGGCCCGGGCCGGTACGCCGGTGCTGCTGTGGGTCCGCTCGGCCGAGTTCGGGGCGAAGCTGGCTTCGGAACGGGTGAACGAGCGCTACCTGCCGGGCGTCGAGCTGCCGGCCGAGGTCCGCGTTACCTGGGACCTGCGACAGGCCGCCGCCAGCGGCACGGTGCTCGTCGTCGTGCCCTCCCATGGTTTTCGCGCGGTCGTTCGTTCCTTCCTGGACGCGCGCGCCAGCCTGAGCGACGCCGCCCCGCTGCCTGAGCGGGTGACCCTAGTGTCGGGCGCCAAGGGAATCGAGTCCGATCACCGGGGCCACTTCCGGCGGATGAGCGACATCTGCGCGGAGGAGGCCGCGTCGGCGGGTGTCGACATCGACTTCGCGACCATCAGCGGTCCGTCCTTCGCCGCCGAACTGGCCGCCGAGCTGCCGACCGCCTGTGTCGTCGCGTCGGAGGAGACCGAGGTGGCGGGCCGGCTGCAGGCCGAACTCTCGTGCGGGGCTTTGCGGCTCTACACCTCGACCGACGTCGTGGGCGTGGAGATAGGCGGCGCGGCGAAGAACGTGATCGCGATTGCCGCGGGCGTGCTGGACGGCCTGGGCTACGGCTCGAACACGCGCGCGGCGCTGATCACTCGCGGTCTGCACGAGATGATGCGCCTGGGGCTCGCCTGCGGCGGCCGGCCGGCGACCTTCGCCGGGCTCGGCGGCCTGGGTGACCTGGTGCTGACCTGCACCGGCGGCCTGTCCCGCAACCGGAACACGGGGATCGAACTGGGGCGCGGCCGCACCCTCGAGGAGATCGAGACGGGCCGCGCCGGCGTCGCCGAGGGCGTGCGGAACTCGCTCGCGCTGCTCGAACTGGCGACCGACAGGCAGGTCGAACTGCCGATCACGGAACAAATGGTCGAGATCCTCTATCGGGGCAAGGATCCGGCGGCGGCGATCCGCGATCTGATGGGGCGGGAACTCAAGGTAGAGTCCGCCCTGTGACCGAGCACGAGACCGTTCTCGTCCTCGACTTCGGCGGCCAGTACACCCAGTTGATCGCACGACGCGTGCGGGAACTCAGGGTCTACTGCGAGATCCACCCTTTCGACCTGTCGGTGGACGAGGTGCTCGCGCGGCGGCCCGTCGGCATCGTTCTCTCGGGCGGGCCGGACAGCGTCTACGAGGAGGACGCTCCGCAGGCCGATCCGGAACTCCTGCGGCTGGGCATTCCGATCCTCGGCATCTGCTACGGAATGCAGTGGATGTCCCAGGTGCTCGGCGGACGTGTGGTGGCGTCGGGCATGCGGGAGTACGGCCGCACGGAGATCGCCCTGTCCGCTCGGGACGGCGGCCTGTTCTCGGGACTCGAGGCGGAGCAGAGAGTGTGGATGTCGCATGGCGACCGCGTGGATGAGGTGCCGCCGGGCTTCGAAGCGACGGCTTCGGCGCCGACCGTGCCGGTGGTGGCCGTCCAGGACCGGGAACGGGCCCTGTTCGGGATCCAGTTCCATCCCGAGGTGACCCATACGGACGGCGGCCGCGAGATGCTCAGGAACTTCCTCTACGACGCCTGCGCCGCTTCCGGCGCCTGGCGGATGGCGTCCTACGCCAAGGAGGCCACGGCGGCGATCGCGTCCCAGGTAGGTCCGACGGACCGGGTCCTCTGCGCCCTGTCCGGCGGCGTCGACTCGGCGGTGGCGGCGAGCCTGGTGCAGCGGGCGGTCGGGGATCGGCTGACGGCGGTGTTCGTGGACAACGGCCTGCTACGCAAGAACGAACGGACGACCGTGGAGCGGAGTCTCAGCGCCGGTCTCGACCTGCGGCTGGTCGTCGTCGACGCGGCGAGCGACTTCCTCGGAGAACTCGCGGGAATCACCGATCCCGAAGAGAAGCGGCGCACGATCGGCCGGGTGTTCATCGAGGTCTTCCAGCGCGAGGCGAAGAAGCTGGAGAGGACGGGAGACGGCGGCAGGATCCGCTATCTGGTCCAGGGCACGCTCTACCCGGACGTGATCGAGTCGGTCTCCGCCTTCGGCCCGTCGGCGATGATCAAGAGCCACCACAACGTCGGCGGCCTGCCGGAACAGCTTGGTTTCGATCTGATCGAGCCGCTTCGCTTCCTGTTCAAGGACGAAGTCCGCAAGCTGGGCCGGGAGCTCGGTCTCGGCCCGGAGTTCGTGGGGCGGCACCCCTTTCCGGGTCCGGGGCTCGGGGTCCGCATCCTGGGGGACGTCACCGCCGACCGCGTGGCCGTGCTCCAGGAGGCGGACGCCATCTTCATCGACGAGTTGCGCGCGGCCGGGCTCTACGACCGGGTGAGCCAGGCGCTGGCGGTGCTGCTGCCGGTGCGGAGCGTCGGCGTGATGGGCGACGGTCGCAGCTACGAGAACGTGGTCGCGCTGCGGTCGGTCGAGACCGAGGACTTCATGACGGCGGACTGGAGCCAGTTGCCCCACGAGTTCCTGGGCCGCGTCGCGGGTCGGATCGTGAACGAGGTGGCGGGGGTCAACCGCGTCGTCTACGACCTGACGAGCAAGCCGCCCGGCACGATCGAGTGGGAGTGAGGCCGACCCGCGGCTGAGGGCCCCCGGCGCGGCCCTGCTTCAATCGTCCGCTAGCGGTGCGATCCGGCCGGGGTTCTTGCGCAGAATCGTGGCGAACCGCGCCTCCAGGCGGTCCTGCTGGCGCGAGACGGCCTCGGTGCCGCCGCCCCCGGCGGCGGGAAGCCATCCGCCCGCGATCATGCCGTGGCCGCCGCCCCGGCCCCGTCGCCCGACCAGGCGTCGCATGACCCTGGAGGCCTCGGCGCGGGGGTTCGTGGTGCGGATCGAACAGTAGATCCGGTCCTCGTAGAGGCCGCTGCACAGCGACCAGGTCCGCCCCTCCATGCGCAGCAGGAGATCGGCGATCTCGGGCACGATGTCGGGCTGGGCGACCGCGCCAAGCCGGCTCATGACCAGGGTGTCCACGCCGCGAAGGTTGGCCAGGGCCTCGCGGAGCGTCTCGAAGTAGTTGAGCGGCAGGCTCGGATTCTGGATCCGGCCCAGGAGACGCGGGAGGGCGCGGGCGTTGAAGTGATCGTGGATCAACCGGTCCGCCTCGTCCGCTCCGCGGGAAAAGTCGAGGGTCTCGCTCCGTATCGCGTAGACGATCGCGGTCGCCTCGCGACGGGTGGCGGGGATTCCGGCAGCCAGCAGGTACTCGGCGACGATCGTGGCGGTGGCCGCGTAGTTGTTGCGCAGGTCGTGAAAGGGCGACGCGGAAGTTCGCTGGCGGCGCGGGTGATGGTCGATGACGACCTCCGGCGCCAGGTCGTCCGGCAAGGGGTTGTTGCCGGTCGCCGGCTGGCAGTCGACGAGAGCCACATACCGATGGCTCTCGGGCTCGAGCCGCCTCGCCTGGCTGAACCGCAGCCCCAGCGAGCGGACCATCTCCTGGTTCTCGGCCCTGCCGATGATGCCCCGGTAGGCCGGGGTGGCGCGGCGGCCAAACCCGGAACGGAGGACTTTCGCAAGGACGGTCGCCGCCGTCAGAGCGTCCGGATCCGGGTTGTCGTGAGTCAGGATGAGCCAGCGCCCCCGTGGATCGGTGCGTTCGATGTGGTCGTGGAACGCGGCGAAGCGGTTGCGGGCCAGCTCGCTCAGCATCCCGTTCATGGTAACGGGCGTAGGATTCCCGTTGATGATCTCCGAACTCTTCCGTATCGGCCCGCTGTCGGTTTCGCCCTTCGGGGTGATGCTGGTCGCCGCCCTGTTCGTCGGCAACCTGCAGTTGCGCTGGGGCCTCCGGCAGGTGGGCGTGGGCACCGCCCGCGCGGCCGACGACGCGGCGGCGATCCTGCTTGCTGCCGCCCTGGGCGGCATCGTCGGCGGCAAGGCGTACTACGCGCTGCTCTATGGCGACTGGCACCTGCTATACAGCCGCGCGGGTCTGGTCTGGTACGGCGGCTTCCTGGTCGGCGCGGCGGCGGTGCTGTTCGTCATTCGTCGTCGCCGAATGCCGGCCTGGCGGACGGCCGACGCCGCGGCGCCGGCGCTGGCCCTGGGCTACGGCGTCGGCCGCATCGGCTGCCTCCTGGTCGGCGACGACTTCGGCGAGCCGA
This sequence comes from Vicinamibacteraceae bacterium, assembly GCA_012270995.1. Lineage (GTDB taxonomy): Bacteria > Acidobacteriota > Thermoanaerobaculia > Multivoradales > Multivoraceae > Multivorans. The sequence continues at coordinate 52,910 of JAAXHG010000197.1, forward strand.
CGGACCTTCCCTGGGGCATGACCTTTCCCGAAGGGCCGATCCCCACCACCGCGGACGCCCTCCAGCGCGAGTTCGGTGTCGATCTTCCCGCCGGCGTGGCGCCGGACACCCTGGTCGCGGTGCATCCCACCCAGATCTACGAGACGCTGGCCGCGCTGCTCATCTTCTGGTTCGGCCGGACGCTTCTGGCGCGCGGCGCGCAACCGGGAGGCGTCGTGCTGCCGGTGATTGGGTTGCTGTCGGTGGAGCGCTTCCTGGTCGAGTTCGTGCGCGCCAAGGACGATCGCTTCGTCGGAACGTTGACTCTGGCGCAGTTGATCGCGGCCGCTCTCCTGCTACTGGTCGCCCTCCTATGGCTACGCCGCCGCCGCGCGTCCTGACGATCGCCGGCTCCGATTCCGGGGGCTGCTCGGGAGTGCCGGCGGATCTGAGGACCTTCGCGGCCTACGGTGTTCATGGGCTGTGCGCCTTGACCGCGGTCACGGCGCAGACGGCGGGCGAGGTGCGGGCGGTTGAACCGGTGGGAGCCGGACTGCTGCTTCGGCAACTGGAGGCGGCTGCCGAGGTCGGCCTCGAGGCGATCAAGATCGGCATGCTCGCCGATGCCGGTACGGTCGAGACGGTTGCGGACTGGCTGGAGACGCTGCCGCCGACGCCCGTGGTGTTCGATCCGGTGTTCCGTTCGACGTCGGGCGCGGCGCTCCTCGGAGCGGACGCGCTCCCCGTGGTCAGGGAGCGGCTGCTACCGCGAACGCTGCTGGCGACTCCGAACCTGTTCGAGGCGGAGAGGCTGAGCGGCATGGCGATCGGGGGTCCGGAAGATGCCCGGGCCGCGGCCCGGCGCATCGAACGGATGGGCCCCGGCGTCCTGATCACGGGGGGGCACGGCTACTCGGCGAAGGCGGGGCCGCCCTCGTGCGGCGACGGCGGCGACCTGACCGATCTCCTCTTCGACGGGAATCGATTCGAGGCCTTCGTCCACCCCAGGATCCGAACCCCTTGGCGACGCGGCACGGGCTGTACCCTGTCGGCGGCCATCGCGGCTGGTCTCGGCTGGCACCTGCCGCTCGAGCGTGCGGTGCGGCGGGCGGTTGCCTTCGTCGAGCGGGCGCTTCGAGGGTCGTATCCCTTGGGGCGCAAGGGTCGCCACGGGACCCTCGATCCGATGGCGGGGCGTCGGGGCCGCGGTTGAGTCCGGAGCGCACGTGCCGCACTCCGGGTGGTTGTTCCCTATAATGGGCGGTCGATGGTTCGATCGTTGCGTCAAGCGCCGGCATCGCACGCCGCATACCTGATCGCCGGGTTGCTGCCGCTCGGTGCGCCCGCGGCACCCGCTCAGGAAGAACCCTCCGAGACGCCTCGTGCCGTCTTCGAGGAGTCGGTTCACGTCAAGGTCATAGGCGTCCAGGTCTTCGTGCGCGACAAGGACGGGAATCCCGTGACCGGCCTGACCAGGGACGACTTCATCCTGAGGGAGGACAAGGACCCGGTCACGATCACGAACTTCTACGAGATCAAGGATCGCGTCAAGGTCGGCGACGTTGCGGGCCTGGTGCCGGAGGACCCCGAAGTCCGTTTCGTGGATCGGCCGGGCCTCGAGAGGCGGCGCCGGGTCGTACCCGAGGATGAACGACTCAATCTCGTGATCTACATCGATCACATGAACATCCGGCCTCAGAACCGGAACCGGGTGTTCCGTTACGTGCGCGAGTTTCTGCGCAAGGACGTGACGCGGGACGACCGGGTCATGCTGCTCAGCTACAATCGCTCGGTGAAGGTCGAGCGGGACTTCACCAGCGATCCGCAGATGATCGCGAACGCCCTCTACGACCTCGAGAAGCACACCGGCGGCAGGACGCAGTGGGATTCGGACCGGGCCGACATCATCCGCGACATCGGGGAGGAGGACCGCTTTTACGAGTACGTCCAGGGCCGCGTCCGGATCTACTCGCAGTCGATCTACAACGACATGCAGTTCACCCTCGACGGGTTGAAGGACACCGTCATCTCGCTGGCCGGGCTACCCGGCCGCAAGGCGTTCATGTACGTGTCCGACGGTCTGCCGATGAGGGCCGGCGCGGACCTCTGGGAGGCGCTCGACCAGCGCGGCCGGACGGTGGACTCGCTCAGCTACAACCAGAACTCCTACCTGGATTCGCTCCAGTACGACTCGAGCCGGCGCTTCAGCGATCTCGTCGACACCGCGAACGCGAACGAAGTCTCCTTCTACACGATCGTCGCCGCGGGCCCGATGGGCATCAATTCGCGGGACGCCTCGATGCAGGGCATGGCGTTCACTTCGAACATCGACTCGGTGGCCCGCGACAACGTGCACTCGTCCGTCATGTACATGGCCGATGAGACCGGCGGCCAGTACATCGTGAATACGAACAACTTCCGGGACGGTCTGAACCGGATCGCCCTCGACTTCACGAGCTACTATTCGCTCGGCTTCCAGCCCGGTCACGCGGGGACCGGCCGGAAGTACAGGCTGCACGTCGAGTTGACGCCGGAAGCGAAACGGCGCCTCGGGTTGAAGCGGGACCGCTACGTGAGGCACCGTCTGAGCTACCGCGACAAGTCGATCGACACGGAGATGACCGAGGGGACGCTGGCGGCGCTCAAGCTCGGCTACGAGAAGAACGATCTGGACATCTCCCTGGTCAAGGGGGAGGAGATTCGGCGCGACGAGCAGGGGCTCTACACGGTCCACGTCGACGTGCGGGTGCCGATCGGAGAGATGACCTTGGTGCCGGTGGGTACGGTCGGGGATCATCTCCTGCGGGGGCGGGTCTGGGTGCAGGCTCTGGCGTCGAACGGCGACATCTCGCCTCCCGGCGTCGAGCCGTTCGAGCTCACCATCCCGCTCGAGGATCTGGAGCGCGCGAAGGAGAGCTACTACACCTACAGGCTGCCGTTGATCATGAAGGAGGGCGACCAGCGCCTGACGATCGCGGTGCGGGATGAAGTGGCCGGCCAGACTTCCTTCATCACCCGAACCCTGCGGGTCGGCGCCTGACCGGCGTCTGACCGGAGCGTTGCAGGTAGGCTCGTCGAGCCGCCTGAAGGCCGAGCCACCGGAGTCGAGCCCCTGGAGGTCGGAGCCCAGGAGGTCGAGTTACTGTGAAGACCACGAAGATCGTCGAGTCCTTGAGCACCCTGAGCGGGTTGAGTGGTGCTCTGGCGCGCTCCGCCGCGGCGCTGCTCGAAGCCGAAGTCGACCAGTTGCGCTTCGATCTGGCGCGGAACTGGCGCCGTTTTCTGGTGGTCGTTCTGCTGGCGTCGCTGGTGTTCGGCGTCGTCTTCTGGGCGCTCGGCGCGCTTCTGTTCGCGGCCGGAGCCGGTCTGGCGAACGTGCTGCCGCTCTGGGCCGCGGCGCTGACGGTCGCGCTGGGCCTGCTGGCGCTGGCGCTGATCCTGTTCTGGATCGTCCGCGCCCGGGCGCGCCGCCTGGAGTCGCCCGTCGGTACGGTCAAGCGCCGCGTCGGCAGTCACCTGGCGTTCTGGCAGAGCGTTCTGGAAGAGGCCGCGGACCGGGACGAGGCGGATTCGAATGGCGATCCTGACGAATCGTCGGGAGGCGGATCGTGAGCCGCAGGTCGGAGGCCCGCAGGCGAGCAGCGTTGCTGGCGCGCCGGCGCGACGACACGAGAGAGGCCCTGGAGCAGGTCCGCGGCGCTCTGGGCGACGTGGGCGGGACCGCCCTGAGGCGAGCTCTGCCGGGAAAGGCCTGGGTGTTTCCCCTCGCGGCCGGTGCGGTGGGGATCGCGATCGCGTGGTCGCTAAGGCGGCGCGGGAACAGGTGAGGACACGGCGGCTGCTGCTCTTCGCGAAGGAGCCTGCGCCTGGCGACGTGAAGACCCGGTTGATCGCTGCCGGCGGTCTCGGTGCCGGTCAGGCCGCTTCTCTCCACGCCGCCCTCGTTTCGGACCTGAGCGCGCGGCTCGCGGCAGGCCCCTGGGAGCTGGTGCTCATGTGGTCGCTCTCGCGGGGAGACGAACCGCCGGACGACCTGGCGCCGGCCGGCGTGCCCTGGCGTCGGCAGCGCGGCGTCGACCTGGGTGAGCGGCTCTACCGAGGGCTCAAGTGGGCGGTTTCCGGCGCGGGATGCGCGGCGGCGGTCGGCAGCGATCACCCGGATCTCGACGCCCCGCGTGTCGAGACGGCGTTCGATCTCCTTGCCCGCGGGCACGACGCGGTCGTCGGCCCGGCCCGGGACGGGGGCTACTACCTGATCGCCCTGCGGCGTGAGGCCGTACATCGCCGGTTGTTCGATGGACTGGCCTGGAGTACGCCGTCGGTGCTCTCCGACACTCTGTCGCGTTGCGGCGAGTTGGGGCTGGATGTGGCGCTCCTGCCGGAAGGGGACGATCTCGACACGGTGGACGATCTGGCCCGATTCCGTGACGCTCTGAGGCGCCGGCCCGAGTTGCGGTCCCTGTGTCCGCGTACGGCCGACCTGGTCGCGTCCTGGTCCCGGTCGCCGCGGACGGCGGGGAGCCACCGGTGAGAGTCGTCACCGACGACGAGATGCGGGCCGTCGAAGCCGCGGTGATCGATGATCTAGGCGTGCCGGCGCTCGTCCTGATGGAGAACGCGGCCCGCGCCACGGCGGACGCCATTGCGGAGTGCTATCCGCACGCGCGCCGCGTCGCCATCGCCTGCGGCCAGGGCAACAACGGTGGCGACGGCCTCGCCCTGTTGCGCTGCCTTTCGACACGGGGTTACGAGGCGACTGCCTTCATCGCCGGCTCGCTCGACCGGCTCAGCCTCGAGGCGACGCAGCAGTTCGTGTGGTGCGAGAAGCTCGGGCTGTCGCCCGCGGCTGTTCCCGAACCCGCCGGGTGCGACGCGGTGGACGCCGGGTTCGACCTCTGGGTCGACGCACTGCTCGGTACGGGGTTGAACCGTCCGGTCGAAGGGCCGGTGGCCCGCTGGGTCGACTGGCTGTGCGACCGCCGGGGCGACGTGCCGCTGGTCTCGGTCGATCTGCCGACCGGTCTCGACGCCTCGACCGCGTTGCCGCCGGGGCCTCACGTGATCGCCGATGTGACCGTGGCTCTCGGCTTTCCCAAGGTCGCGAACGTGCTGGCGCCCGCGTCGGACGCCGGCGGCCGCCTTCGGATCGGCGATCTCGGCGTGCCGCTTCCCGAACCGCCGCCCGGGCCGGAGACGCTCTACCGGTCGCGGCGTCAGGACCTGGTGGACCGCCTCGGAACCCGTCCGAAGGAAGCGCACAAGGGGTCGTTCGGTCACGTCGTCGTTGCCGGGGGATCGAGCGGCTACAGCGGAGCCGTGGTCCTGGCGGCGCGGGGCGCGGTCCGGGGCGGCGTGGGCCTGGTGACGGCGGCCGTGCCTGAACACCTGGTGGACATGGTCGACGCCTGTTCGATCGAATCGATGACTCTGGGCCTGCCTTCGGAGCGCGGCGGCTGGTCGCGAAGCGCCGTGGAGCCGCTGCTGCAGACGATCGTCGAGCGGGCATCGCCCGGCGCACTCGCGTTGGGTCCGGGCCTCGGCGTGGGGGACGATGCATGGGTGCTCGCCCGCCAGGTGGTGGCCCGGAGCGCGGCGCCCGTCGTGCTCGATGCGGACGGCATCTCCGCCTTCGCGGGCGACGCGCGGACCTTGCGGGCGCGCAACGCCGACCTGGTGATCACGCCGCATCCAGGCGAACTGGCGCGTCTGCTGGGCGTCGCGACCGACTCGGTCGTCAGTGATCGCTGGGGGCACGCCCGGCGGGCCGCGCGGGAGACCGGAGCGGTGGTCGTCCTCAAGGGCCGTCAGACGCTGATCTCGGACCCCGCCCTCGGCACCTGGGTGAACCCGACGGGCAATCCGGGGATGGCCTCGGGGGGGACCGGCGACGTGCTGACCGGCGTGATCGCGGCGCTCCTGGCTCAGGGACTGGAACCGCCGTCCGCCGCGAGGATGGGCGTCTACGTCCACGGCCTGGCGGGTGATCTGGCGGCCGCGACCTGGGGTGAGACGTCGATGGCCGCCTCCGACCTGGTCGACGAACTCGGGCCGGCGTTCAAGTCGCTGTCCGGCTCGGTGTAGATGCGCGGTCCGATCGTCCTCGATACGTCCGACGGATGTCGCGTGTTCGAGTCATGATCGTCCGCACCGGGAGCGCCGGAGAAACCCGGAGGTTCGGGATCGAGCTCGCCGAGTGGCTGCGGCCGGACGGCACGGCCCTCCTCTTCGGCGACCTGGGTTCCGGCAAGACGGTTCTGACCCAGGGCATTGCCGAGGGTCTGGGCCTCGATGCGGGGTTCGTCCAGTCGCCGACCTTCACCCTGATTCACGAGTACGACCGCGGCCCGGTGCGGCTGGTCCATGTCGATCTCTACCGGCTGCAGCCGGAGGAGGTCGAGGGGATCGGGTTGGACGAGGTCCTGGCCGGGGACGGCGTCAAGGTCGTCGAGTGGGCCGACCGCCTGCCGTACCGCGTACCGGCGACGGAAGTGCGGTTGGAGGTGGGTCGGAAACCGGGGGAGCGGAAGATCGAGGTCGGCGGGGACCGTTGTAGAGTGCCGCACCGGAACGAAGGCGGCTGATTCGGTCGTGCATCACCATGAGGAAGTGAGAAGAGAGTTCGATGGAAGTTGAGCGCGTTGGCGTCGTCGGCTGCGGTCTCATGGGCCGCGGCATCGCGGAGATCTGTTCGCGTGCCGGGATCCCGGTCACGGTGAGGGAGATCAACCAGGAAGTGCTGGACACCGGGCTCGGCGCGGTGCGCGCGTCACTGGCCAAGAACCTCGAGAGGCGGCGCATCGACGTCGAGGAGCACGACCGGGCGCTCTCGAACCTGAGCGGCACGGTGGACCTTGGTGATCTCGGAGATTCGGACCTGGTCGTCGAGGCGATCGTGGAGGATCTGGAGACGAAGCGCGAGCTGTTCGTCGCGCTCGACGGCATCGTCGGGGACGACACGATTTTCGCGAGCAACACCTCGTCGTTGACGCTGACTCAACTCGCCGCTTCAACGGCGAGGCCGGACCGGTTCGTGGGGCTCCACTTCTTCAACCCGGTGCCGGTGATGCGGCTGGTCGAGGTCGTTCGGACCCTGATGACCTCTGACGAGGCGTACGACGCCTGCTGGAGTCTGGCCGAGCGGATCGGCAAGACACCGGTCGCGTGCAAGGACAACTCCGGCTTCATCGTCAACCGGCTGCTGGTGCCGTACCTGCTCGATGCGGTTCGCGCTTACGAGAACGGCATCGGCAGCATGGAGGACATCGACACGGCGATGAAGCTCGGCTGCGGCTATCCCATGGGGCCGTTCACACTGTCCGACTTCATCGGGCTGGACACGATGTACTCCGTCGCCAACATCATGTTCGACGAGTACCGGGAGACGCGGTTCGCGCCGCCGACGCTGCTGAAGCAGTTGGTCCAGGCGGGACATCTGGGACGCAAGACAGGCAAGGGGTTCTTTGACTACCGCTGAACCAGCGGAAGCAAGAGCGCAGCTGGTCCTGCCCGAAGGGTCGGTGCAGGCAATCTGCGGCGCCCACGACGAGAACCTGCGGCGAGTCGAGAAGGCGCTCCAGGTCACGCTAGGCGTTCGGGGGTCGGCGGTTCAGATCCGGGGTCCGGCGAAGGCGGTCGGCAAGGCGGAACGCCTGCTCACCGATCTCGGCACTCTGGCGGCGAGCGGCCGGCGTCTGAGCGGTGGTGACCTGGCGACCGCTCTGCGCGTGGTGGCGGAGGAACCGGCTACGTCGCTGGTCGACTTCTTCAGGACCGGGGCGTTGATCCAGGCTTCGCGGCGCCTGGTCGCTCCGCGCAGCCTGAACCAGAAGCGCTACCTCCGCGCTATGCTGGACCACGATCTGGTCATCTCGACCGGGCCGGCGGGCACGGGCAAGACCTACTTGGCGGTGGCGGTGGCCGCTTCCGCGCTCAAGCAGGAGAAGGTGCGGCGCATCGTGCTGGCCCGGCCGGCGGTCGAAGCGGGCGAGAAGCTCGGATTCCTGCCCGGCGATCTGGCGGAAAAGGTAAACCCCTACCTGCGGCCGCTTTACGATGCTCTCTACGACATCATCGGCTTCGACAAGGTGGCGCGGATGATGGAGCGCGAAGTGATCGAAGTGGCTCCGCTCGCCTTCATGCGGGGTCGCTCACTCAACGACAGCTTCATCATCCTCGACGAGGCGCAGAACACGACGCCGGAGCAGATGAAGATGTTCTTGACACGCATCGGATTCAACTCGAAGGCGGTGGTCAACGGCGACATCACACAGGTCGACCTGCCACCGGGCCAGCAGTCCGGGCTCAAGCACGTTCTCAAGGTGCTTCGGGGCGAGGAAGGCATGGCGTTCGTGCGCTTTGGGCGGTCGGACGTGGTCCGCCATGAACTCGTCCAGCGGATCGTCGGCGCCTATGACCGTTGGGAGGCGCGTTATGGCTCCGGTTCGGACCCGCAGGTGGAGCGGTGAGCACGTCGGCGAAGACGCCGCGGCGGCGCCGGACCGCACGGCGGCGGGAGGCACGCAGACGGCTGCGGCGGAGCATGATCCGGCGCCACGGCGAACGGCTGACCGTCGCCGGCCTGTGGCACTACGTGCTGGAGCTCGACGTCGTGTGGGTCGTGTTCATGGTCCTCGGCGGTGCCTTGATCATGGCCCCGGCTGGCGTCTTCTTCGAGCCGGACCTGAGCGAGGGAGACATCGCGAACCGGGACTATCTCGCGACGCGCGATGTCCTGATCCTCGATGAGGCGACTTCGGAGGAACTGAAGGAACGGGCCCGTTCCGAAGTCCTTCCGCTCTACGACCGGGACTACGCCAAGGCCGAGGAGTTTGAGGATCGGATCGGGCGGCTGTTCGAGATCGAGCGGGGGTTCGACGAAGTGGCCGAGCTGCTGCCGGAGGAAGACGTCGCCGCCGAACGGCTGCTGCGGCTCCGCGAGGGAAGCGATCTGCAGGTCGACGAGAGCCACGCGGACCTCCTCGCCGTCCAGGTCGACGCTCAGGACGAGGGCGCGGAGCTGGAGGAACGGCTCGTTGGTCTGGTCGGACTTCTGCTTCGCGACGGAATCGTGGAGAACAAGGAGACCCTGCTCCAGAACCGGCTCGAGGGCGTGACGGAGCGCAACCTGCAGACCGGGGAGGAGTCGGTCCAGTTCGACCTCTTCGGCTATCGCGGCTATCCGTTCGAGGTGAGGAGTTACCTGGAAGAGGAAGTCGGTCGCTGGGGCGGCTGGTCGCGTGCCGATCGGGAACGGATCGTCGACTTCCTGATGATCAACCTCACACCGAACGTCTACCTCAACCTGCGTGAGACCGAGGAGCTCCGGAACGCGGCCGCGGAGGCGGTCGGACAGGTCGTCAACCAGATCCGGGCGGGCCAGGTCATCGTGCGCAAGGGCGAACTCGTCGACCAGGACGACATCAACCTGCTGCGCGAGATGACGGGCAGCGAGGGAGCTCTGACCCAGCTCCGATCGCCCCTGGCGTCCGCCCTGCTGCTGGGGCTGGCGGTAGCGTTTCTGTGGGTCGCCTTCCGGCGCAAGCGGCTGGTTACCGTCGAGGCCCGCGCCTTCGGCAGCGTCGTTCTGCTGCTGATCCTGGGTCTCCTGGCGACCCGCTTCGGCTTCGTGGTCGCCGACGCGCTCGCCGCTTCGTTCGAGATCGAGGCGCTCAGTTCCGCGAGGAGCTACGGCTTCGCGATTCCGTTCGCCGCCCTCGCCCTGCTGGTGTCCGTGCTCTTCGGCCGGGGCGCCGGGTTGCTCGTGGGTTTCGTCTTCTCGGTGCTGGTGGGGCGCCTGGGGTGGGCGGAGGCGGCCACCTCGCAACTCGGGCTGGCGGGCGGCACGATGCTCTATGCGCTAACCGGCAGCCTGGCCGCCGTGTTCGCGCTCGATCAACTGAAGCAGCGTTCCGCCGTGATCCGCGCGGGACTGCTGGTCGGCCTCGTCAACATGGCTTCGGTGACCGTGTTGACTCTGCTGGACGGGAGCGGCGCGACGCTCACGGGCTGGGGCTTCGAACTGCTCTGCGGACTTCTCGGCGGCCTGCTGGTGGCAGCCGCGGTCGGCTTTGCAATCCCCGTGTTCGAGGCGGTGCTGTTCCTGACCACGGACATGAAGCTGATGGAGCTCTCCGACACGAATCTCCCGCTCCTGCAGCGCCTCGCCTTCGAAGCGCCGGGTACGTTCCAGCACTCGCTGATGGTCGCCAATCTGGCCAAGGCCGGTTGCGAGGCCGTCGGCGGAAACCCGACGCTTGCCTACGTCGGGGGCCTCTACCACGACATCGGCAAGGTGCTGCGCCCGCAGTACTTCGTGGAGAACCAGCGCGACGACGACAACCCGCACGACAAGCTCGCGCCCTCGATGTCGGCGCTGATTCTCGTCGATCACGTAAAGGAAGGCGCGCGCATGGCGCGCGAGCAGCGTCTGCCGCAACGGATCGTCGACGCCATCGAACAGCACCACGGCACGCGCACCCTCGCCTACTTCCTCGCCCGGGCGAAGGAGCGGGCCGAGCCCGGCCAGACGATCAACGAGCACCAGTACCGGTACATGGGCCCCATGCCCCAGAACAAGACGATGGGTGTGCTGATGGTGGCCGATACGGTGGAGGCGGCGAGCCGTACCCTGGAGGACTACTCCGAGGAGTCGATCAGGGCACTGGTTACGCGTCTTCTCGACGACATCGTCGAGGACGGCCAGTTCGACCAGACCGATCTCACCCTGTCCGATCTGCGGCGGCTGAGTCACACGCTGCAGAATGTCCTGAAGACGGTGCATCATCACCGGGTGGACTATCCGGGATTCGAATGGGGCGGCGAGGGCCGGGGTTCCCTGCGGGTTCTTCCCGGCGGCGCGGGCGGCGGCCAGGGCACCGAGTAGGGTGGCGACCATCGTGGTGCAGGTGGCGGCCTCGGTAGAGGCCAGGTGCCGGAGCCTGCTGCCCGGTCTCCGCACCGTTGCGCGCGAGATTGTCGCGGAACTGGCCCCGGACCCGGCCACGCTGACCCTGCGCCTGGTCGACGACGACGAGATCCGGGAGTTGAACCGCCGCTACCGGTCGCTCGATGAGGCGACCGACGTGCTCTCGTTCCCCGGCGAAACGACTCCCGAGGGACGTCACCTGGGCGATGTGGTGATGTCTGTGGAAACAGCCGAGAGGCGGGGCGGCACCCCCGTCGAGCGCGAGCTGCAAGTGCTCGCGCTCCACGGGTTCCTCCATTGTCTTGGCTATGACCACGAGACGGACGACGGCGAGATGGACGCCCTGGAGCAGCGGCTGCGCGCGCGCTTCCTGGGGCCGTACAAGGCCGGAACGGTGGCGTTCGTGGGGCGGCCGAACGCGGGCAAATCGACGCTGATGAACCGGATGCTGGGCGAGAAGCTGGCGATCGTCTCGGACAAGCCGCAGACCACCCGCCACCGGCTGATCGGCATCCTGACGACGGAGCGCGGCCAGATGGTGTTCCACGACACGCCGGGCCTGCATCGACCCCTGCACCGGCTGAACCGCCGCATGGTCCACGCCGCTTCCGCCTCGCTCAAGGAGGCGGATGTCGTGTGCCTGATCCGCGATGCGGCGGTCCCCTTCGGCCGGGGCGACGCCTATGCGCTTGACCTGGTCGGCGCCGCGGCGGCGGCCGAACGGGAGCGCCCCATGCTGTGTCTGCTGAACAAGATCGATCAGGTCTCGAAACCGCGGCTCCTGCCCGAGATCGAGCGCTATGCCGGACACGGCGTGTTCGAGGAGATCGTGCCGATCTCGGCGCTTACGGGCGACGGCGTGGAGGAGGTCTTGGAGATCCTGTGGCGGCACCTGCCGGCGGGAGAGCCGGAGCACGATCCGAAGTTGCTGACCGTGCACACGGAACGCTTCCTGGTGGCGGAGCTGATCCGGGAGAAAGTGCTCGAGCAGACGCGCGACGAACTGCCCTTCACGACTGCCGTCGTCATCGAAGCCTGGGAGGACGACGATGAGCGGACCGATCTGCTGGCGAACATCCTGGTCGACCGGAACAGCCACAAGGGCATCGTGATCGGTCGCGGTGGCAAGAGGATCAAGGCGATCGGGACGGCTGCCCGACGCGATCTGGAGGACTTTCTGGAGCGGCGGGTGTACCTGGAGCTGCAGGTCAGGACCCATCCGGGATGGCGGGAGGACAGCGCCGTGCTCGGCCGCCTGGAGTCCGGGTAGCGCGTCGGAGGCTACAGAAACGTCGGATCTCGGGACGGTGCCGCGACAGACTTGTTGGCTCGGCTCCGGTGAGATCGCGCCGCGAACCGGTGCGTCCTTGTCGCTCGGCTCATCGTTCCCTTGCGGGGGCTCGCGTTCGGGACATCAAGCGCGTTTCCGCGCCTGAAGTGACGCGCGGGCACGCAGGTTGCTAGCGGAAGAGTCACAGCGTTGGCGCCGCGGGTTGCCAGTTGATGGACTCGCTGATAGACAGGCGGCCAAAGCGTTTTCGTGCATCAGGAGACGGTCGGGTCGGCGGCTCGGCCACGAAGGCTAGGCGCGGCTCCACCGCGGTAAGGACAACAAAGGAGGAATTCATGGCAGAGGCTAGCCCCAAGTCGATCGTCGACCGGATCCGGGAGGAGGGATTCCAGATCGTCGATTTTCGTTTCACGGACTTTCCCGGCTTGTGGCAGCACTTCTCGGTGCCGGCCGGCGAGGTGGACGAGGACACGTTCGAGGACGGGCTCGGATTCGACGGATCGAGCATCCGCGGCTGGCAGGTGATCAACGAGTCGGACATGCTGGTGGTGCCGGATCCCGGCACGGCGTTCGTCGATCCGTACTTTGAGCACAAGACGCTTGTCCTGACCTGCGACATCGTCGATCCGATTACGCGTGAGAGCTACGGCCGCGACCCGCGCGGCGTCGCCAGGGCCGCGGAGGCCTACGTGCAGTCGACCGGCCTTGCCGATACGGCCTACTTCGGTCCCGAGGCCGAGTTCTTCATCTTCGACGACGTGCGCTTCGACGGCGGTCCGAATTTCGGCTTCTACGAGGTCGACTCGATCGAGGGCCGCTGGAACAGCGGCGCCGACGAGGGGCCCAACCTCGGCTACAAGCCGCGGTACAAGGAGGGCTACTTCCCGGTGCCGCCGACCGACAAGCACCAGGACATGCGCAGCGAGATGATCCTCACGATGGAGGACGTGGGCCTCAACGTCGAGTGCCAGCACCACGAGGTCGGCACCGGCGGTCAGGCCGAGATCGACCTTCGCTTCGCGCCCCTGGTCGAGATGGCGGACGCGATGATGCTCTACAAGTACATCATCAAGAACACGGCCGCCAAGCACGGCAAGACGGTCACCTTCATGCCGAAGCCCCTGTTCGAGGACAACGGCAGCGGCATGCACACGCATCTCTCGCTCTGGAAGGACGGAGTGCCCCTGTTCGCGGGCGACGGCTACGCCGGCCTCTCGGACATGGCGATGCACGCCATCGGCGGCCTGCTGAAGCACGCCCCGGCGCTGCTCGCCCTGACCAACCCGACGACGAACAGCTACAAGCGGCTGGTGCCGGGCTTCGAGGCGCCGGTGAACCTGGTCTACTCGCAGCGCAACCGGAGCGCCGCGGTGCGGATCCCGATGTACTCGCCGTCACCGAAGGCGAAGAGGGTCGAGTTCCGTTGCCCCGATCCGAGCTGCAACCCATACCTCGCCTTCGCGGCGCTCCTGATGGCCGCGATCGACGGCATTCAGAACGAGATCGACCCGGGCAGCTCGCTCGACGTCGACATCTACGACCTGTCGCCGGAGGAGAGCGAGGGCGTGCCGACTACGCCGGCCACCCTCGACGAGGCGCTCGACGCACTCGAGGACGACCACGACTTCCTGACCGCCGGAGGCGTGTTCGACGAGGACGTGATCGAGAACCACATCGCGTACAAGCGCGAGAACGAGTGCCAGCAGGTGGCGCTCCGGCCGCACCCGCACGAGTTCGCGCTGTACTACGACATCTAGGCGGCTCACCTGGAAGCGCCGCTTGGCGGTAGAGCGTCCCGCCCTGCCGTCGGCGGTGCTCTGGGTGCGCGCACCCAGAGCGACGGTTACTGTTACCGTTGCGCCTCCGATCAGAACAGGAGGCCGCCCGAGCCGGGCGGCTCCGCGACAGGGAGGCCTTCTCGTGCAGCGCTCGGCGATTCGCGTTCTTGGTGTGGTGCTCGGGCTGGCGCTCTGCGCGCCGGCGGCGGGCGACGATTGGCCGCAGTGGCGGGGCGCCGACCGGTCCGGCGAGTGGCGCGAGAACGGCATCCTCGAGCGGTTCCCGGAGGACGGCCTCGAGGTCGTCTGGCGGACGCCGATCAACGGCGGCTACTCCGGACCCTCGGTAGCCGACGGTCGCGTCTTCGTCACCGACTGGCGGCCCAAGGAGGGCTCCCGGATCAAGGAGGGCTTCGAGCGGGCTCTGGCGCTCAGCGAGGAGACCGGCGAGATCCTCTGGACTCACGAGTGGGAGGTCGGCTACGCGCCGCTCCAGGCGAGCTACGCGATCGGCCCGCGGGCCACGCCGACGGTCGACGGCGACCGCGTGTACGTGGCCGGCGCGGTCGGCCACGTCCTGGCCTTCGACGTCGCCGCCGGTGACGTGATCTGGTCCTACGACGCGCAGGAGGAGGGCGACGCCAGCGTCGCGATCTGGGGCTTCTCCAGCGCGCCGCTCGTCCACGACGACCTGCTGATCGCCGTGGTCGGCGCCGAACCGGACGGCAAGGTGATGGCCTTCGACAAGCTCACCGGCGAGGAGGCGTGGCGCGCGCTCTCGTCGAACTGGGAACCGGGTTACGGCCAGCCGTTCCTCGTCGAGCGCGGCGGCGTGGAGCAGCTCATCATCTGGGAGCCGCGGGGGGTCAACTCGCTCGATCCACGGACCGGCGAGGCGTACTGGACGGTGCCCTGGGAGGGCGTGTCGTCGCTCACCGTGGCGACTCCGGTGGTCCATGGCAACCGGATGCTCCTCAGCCAGTTCTACCGCGGTTCCCTGATGCTGGAATTCGACGAGGAGAAGCCCGCGGTACGCGAGCTCTGGCGCGGCCAAGGCCGCAGCGAACTGCCGGACCGGACGGAGGGCCTGCACTCGCTGATCACGACGCCGATCTTCGATGGCGACACGATCTACGGTGTCTGCAGCTACGGCGAGTTGCGGGGGCTCAACGCCGCCGACGGCGCCCGGCTGTGGGTCACCGACAAGATGACCCGCCAGGGCCGTTGGGGCGCGGCCTTCATGGTGAAGCACGGCGACCGCTGGTTCGTGAACAACGACGATGGCTATCTGATCATCGCGCGCTTCTCCAGGGACGGATACGAGGAAATCGACCGCGCGAAGCTGTTGAAGCCGACGGCCAACGCCGGCTTCGGTCCCCAGCGATTCGGAGAGGCGATGGTCAACTGGTCCCATCCGGCCTACGCCAACCGCCACGTCGTTGCGAGGAACGACGAGGAGATCATTCGCGTGTCCCTGGCGGCGGACTAGCGGGCGCCGGCGCCGGTGGTGAAAACGAACTTCAGGGAAGGTGGCCTCCTCGCCTCGACCGGGCGTTCCTCGGCCCTTGCGGCCTTCCTGCTACTCGTGGCCGCGCTGCCGGCCGCCGGCCAGGGTCCGGTGGGCGAGCTCATCTTCCCGCTCGAGCACTGGCACAACCACGGTTCCTCCATCGTCGAACTCCCGAACGGCGACCTGCTCGTGGCCTGGTTCCACGGATCGGGCGAGCGCAGGTCGGACGACGTGCGGATCCTGGGCGCCAGACTCCGGGTCGGAGCGGCGGCCTGGAGCGAGCCCTTCCTGCTCGCGGACACGCCGGGATTCCCCGACACGAACTGCACCCTGCTGCTCGAGCCGGTGAGCGCGGGCGGCCACCGGCTGTGGCTGTTCTGGCCCACGATCCAGGCGAATCTCTGGGAAAGCGCCCTGATGAAGGTCAAGGTCTCGACCGACTTCGACGGTCCGGGACCGCCGGTGTGGCAGTGGCGGGACGTGCTTCACATGAAGCCGGGCGAGGGCTTTCACGACCTGGTGGCGGAGAGGACCGACGAGTACTTCCGGAGCCTGGGCTTTTCCGGCGCCGCGGATCCGTCGGCACCGGAGTCGGCCCGGCAATGGGCGGCGCGCAACCTGGAGCAGGCGGCCGACAAGCTGACCCGCCGGCTCGGCTGGTTCACGCGCGCCCATCCGGTCGTCCTGCCGTTGCCCGAGGGTGGCCAGCGGCTGCTCCTGGGGCTCTACTCGGACGGCTTCAGCTTCGCTTCCGCCACCTACAGCGACGACGGCGGCCACACCTGGACGTTTGCGCAGCCGATCATCGGCGGCGGCGCCGTCCAGCCCACGTTCGCGCTGCGCGACGACGGCACGCTGGTCGCCTTCATGCGCGACAACGGCCCGCCGCCAAAGCGGGCCCACGTCGCCGAGTCGCGGGATCTGGGCGCCACCTGGACCATCGCCCGCGACCATCCCGACCTGGTCGAGACCGGCGCCGGGCTCGAGGTGCTCAGGCTCCGGAGCGGCAGCTGGATCGTCGTCCACAACGACATACCCGACGGCCGCTATCAGCTCGCCGTCTCCATCTCCGAGGACGAGGGCAGGACGTTCAAGAGACGACGCTACATCGAGCGCGAGGAGAAGGACGTCGGCCGCTACCACTACCCGTCCGTCATCCAGGCCCGGGACGGCCGCATCCACGTGACCTACAGCTACCACGTCGCCGGCGCGCTCGACGACGGCGGTCAGGGCAAGAGCATCAAGCACGTGAGCTTCGACGAGGCCTGGCTGCTAGGCGACGACTGAGAGAGGAGTCCGCCATGCGTCAACGACCCATCTTCACCGTCATCCTCGCGTCCTCACTCGGCTTCGTTCTGCTCGCGGCGTGCGCTCCCCAGGGACCGGGCGGCACGTCCGCCGCCGGCGAGACATTCGCCGGCCTTCCCCGCGTCGCGCCGGAGAGCGCCGGCATGTCGAGCGAGCGGCTCGACCGCATTCGGCCGGCGTTCGAGAGCTACGTGACCGACGGCAAGCTGTCCGGTGTCGTCACCGTGGTCAGCCGCGGCGGTCAGGTCGTTCACGTCGAGGCCAGCGGCCACCAGGACGTCGAAGCCGGCGAACCGATGGCCGAGGACACGATCTTCCGCATGTACTCGATGACCAAGCCGATCGCTTCGGCGGCGCTGATGATCCTCTGGGAGGAGGGGCACTTCCTGCTGTCGACGCCGGTGGCGCAGGTGGTTCCCGAGTTCGCCGACACGCAGGTCTACGTTTCCGGCGACGGCGACGACATGGAGACGGAACCGCCGCGGCGGCCGATCGTCATCCGCGACCTGATGACCCATACCTCCGGGCTGACCTACACGTTCATCCCCAGTCCGGTCGCCGCCAGTTACGCGGCCGCGGGACTCGAAGGCTCGGCGGACGCCGTGCCCCACGACGACCTGGAGCACTACGTCCGGGAACTGGCGAAGCAGCCGCTGCTGGTTCATCCCGGCACCGCCTGGAACTACAGCGTCGGCCTCGAGGTCGCGGGCCGGGTGGTCGAGGTCGTCTCCGGGCAGAGTTTCCGGGACTTCCTGAAGGAGCGCATCTTCGACCCGCTGGGCATGGTCGACACGGACTTCCACGTCCCGGACGAGAAGCTCGATCGCCTCGCCGTGAACTACGCGCCGACGCCGGAGGGCGGCATCGTCGTCTTCGACGATCCCGAGACCAGCGCCTACCGCAAGCCGCCGAAGGTCGAGATGGGCGGTTCCGGCCTCGTTGCCACCGCCGGCGACTACCTGCGCTTCGCCCAGATGCTGGCGAACGGCGGCGAACTCGGCGGCGCGCGGATCCTCGGACCCCGGACCGTCGCCCTGATGATGGACAACCACCTGGGGTCGGCCTACGGACCGTCGCCCATGTCGAGCCTCAACCTCGACATGGGGATGAGCGAGGGGATGGGCTACGGCTTGGGCGGCTACTCGATCACGGACACCGGGCTGACCGGCCTGCCGGCCTCGCCCGGCGCCTACGGCTGGGGCGGCGCCGCCTCGACCGACTTCCTGGTCGATCCCGAGGAGGACCTCGTTGCCATGGTGTTGACCCAGTTGCTGCCTACCGGCACCTATCCGCTGCGTCCGACGATGGAAGTGCTGACCTACCAGGCGATCGTGGAGTAGGCCAGGAGGCTGCCGGACAGCGTGTCCGGGCCTCCGTTCGCCCGGAGCGTGGCGCGCACGGCGGTGGCCGAGGGGTCCATGCCGAGGAAGCCGGAGTCCAGGGCGGCGGCGAGCGTCTGGCGCAGGCGGCGGAAAGAGCGAGCATCGACCGGGTTGCCTCGTCGTTCATCGCCGGCCCGGGTCGGTCGATCCGGTCGAGAAACCGGCGTTCTCGCCGATGATCGGAGTCACGAGGACGCGATCAAGGTAGTCGTTCCTCATCTCGCGGGATGTCTCCGCCGGCGAGGCCGAGACCTCGCGCGGTCGATGCACCTGCACGACCGCCTCTACGCGTTCCAGGATCGCGCCGCCGCTGTCTCGCCATTCGTGTGCCGGCAGGCCGCGGGCGGTGCGGTCCGGGTGGTTGTGCCGGCGTCGGGAGCGGCCTCGGTCTTCACCAGGAACCACTCTGGAAAGCGTGGCGACGTGATCCCCGGAGGGTTGGCAGAGAGGGCGGCGTCTTGATCTTGGCATCGTGGGTACGTCCTCCTCCAAGGATGAAGTGTCCACGAAACCGGGGCAAGCTCACATTCTTGGCCAAGTCCGACCTGACCGTACCCTTGTCCCGCCGGCGGAGCGAGGTATAGCTATAGCGGAACTGGACAAGCGTACGCCGGCAAAACGCGTAAGCCGACGCCCGATCCGTGTGCCGGAAGCTCGCCTCGCCACTTGACGACACGAACTCACGAAGCTGCTTCAGCGTCTGAAAGCGGTGGGTCTCTAGCGACACGATCATCTCCGATGATCTTCCGTCGCCCTACTACAGGTTCATGTCCCGTTGGATTCGGCCCCCGCCTCCAGGCCCTCCAGGCTCATCTCCCAGTAGACGGCTCTCTCCCTTGACGGCTGTGCTGCCGCGTCTGCTAGGGGTGTTCGCGGACGGGCCCCAAACGGCGGGCTTTATCAGCGCCCAACAGGGAGGGCTTTATGAAAAAACGCGACATTGCCTTCGCTGTTCTGGCTGTGCTGGTCGGCGTAGTGCCTGCGGCCAGTCAAGATGAGCCGCCCAAGCTTCTCTACGCCCATCCCGACCGCGATTCGGATGGGCCGTACTGGGTCGCTGCCTCATACGCTTTCAGGCCGGACGGCACAGTTCGCAGCGAAAAGCGGATAGGCAAGACGCGCGCCAGCAGCTTGGCCGATCATCCGCCGTGGTTGGCTCCGCCGAAGGGCTCTTCCGGGTTGATGGTGGAGATGCCGTAGTCCGTGGGGATGCGTGACACAGACTTGTACGGTC
>JAAXHG010000087.1 GCA_012270995.1 Vicinamibacteraceae bacterium
TCGGTGCAATTTGCGGGCTAGGCCGGTTCCCGGCGATAGCGCCTCTTCCTGTACTCGTTGACCCACCGACGTAAGCTGCGCCACCTGCCGTCGGGATCACGGACCGCTCTGAGCCGCCCGCGAATCGCGGCGACTCGAAGCGCGGATGCCCGCAGGTCGCCGGTCGCCAGCGCCGCCAGGAGCACGAGCCGCGCTGAACCCGTCCCCGTCTCCCAACCGACCGCCCCAGACGCTGGAAGCGGAGGACACGACGTTCTTGTGCGGGTGCCCCAGCCCCGCTAGGGTGCCAAGTTCCCACCCTCGGCAAGCTCGGAGCATCCGTCATGGTTCAGCAACAAATCCGCCTTCACCTGCAGCCCGGAGAAACGACCGTCGGCCAGGCGCTCGAGCGCATCCGCGGCGAGTCGCGCGACGAGTCGGAGAAGGGACGCTGGTTCGAGGATCTCGTCGCCCGCGTGCTGCGAGAGAACCCGGAGCACGAGGTCGCTCGGGTGCATCGCTGGAGGGACTGGCCCGAGCGGTTCGATCTCACCGGCCTGGACGGCCGCGACCTCGGCATCGACCAGGTGGCGCTCCACCACGACGGGAGCTGGACGGCGATCCAATCCAAGTGCTACCAGGAGAGCGACTCGGTCGGCAAGGCGGAAATCGACTCGTTCCTCGCTCTCTCCGACCGGGAACCGTTCAGCCAGCCCTGGGTGGTCGCCACCTGCCGCTGGACCGCGGCCGGCCGCCGCGCTGAAGCACCGCCTGGTGCGCGGCATGACGACCAGGCGCCTGCGTCACCAGGAGAGGGAAGCGCAAGCCGCCAGGGAGCTGGAATCCCAGCATCTCGACGCCTCGGACAGCGCCCTCGAGCGAAGCCAGGCTCTTCGCCGACTGGGGAGCGCCACCAACGACCGCGTCCTGCAGTTGCTGTCCAACGTGAAGCTGTTCGGAGAAGGCGTGGACGTGCCCGCGCTCGATGCCATCGTCTTCATGGAGCCCCGCGACAGTCAGGTCGACATCGTGCAGGCAGTAGGGCGCGTGATGCGGAAGTCGGAAGAGACGGGCAAGCGTTTCGGCTACATCGTCGTTCCGGTTCCCATCGAGCCCGGCGGCGACATCGCCGGCGCGCTCTCCGCCGGCCAGACCGGCTACCAGGCAGTCGGGAAGGTGCTGCGGGCGCTCCAGGCGCACGACGGCCGGCTCGCCGAGGAGCCCCTCCGTTTCGTGCAGGCGTATGAGACGAAGAAGATCAACGGGAGCGGGAACGGCGGCGGCGACGACGCCGTACAGGTCGTCCTGGACATCGAGGACGTCAGCCCCGGCCTTTTCGCCCAGGTGGTCGCCGCGTCCGGCCTCGGCAAGCCCGGGCTTCGCACTTCCCAGGACATCGAGAGCGTGGTGCGAGCGGCGGGCCGCGCTCTCGACGACGCCGACCTGGCCGAGGACCTCGCCGCGGCGCTGGGCCTCGCGCTGTCCGAAGAGCGCGGACGGATCCCGGTGATCGCCGCGCTGCTGCTTGCGAACGCCTGTCTGCTCCACAAGAGGCTCTCCGACCTGCCCGGCATGGAGACTCTGCCGAAGCTGGGCGGCATCGGCGGCGCCAGCGACCCGGCCGCCGTGCTACGGGAAGCCTGGCGGGAGATCCTCGACCGCGACTACGCCCCCGTGTTCGAACCGGCTTTGGCGGTACTGGAGGTGCTGGACCTGCACAACGGCCTGGGCGCATTGCCTCGACGGCGGGTCGTCACGAACGCACTGCTCAGCTTGGTGGAGTGCGCGAATCGGGTCGCGAACTCGTTGAGCGAACTCGGCTACGACCACGCGGGACCGCTCTACCACCGCATCCTGCCTTCGGCAAAGAGCGAGGGCGCGTTCTACACCAAGAACCTCTCCGCCCTGATGCTGGCGCGCCTGGCGCTCGGAGAGGAGTCCGTCGACTGGAGCGACCCCGAAGCCGTGGCGAACCTCCGGATAATCGACCCCGCCTGCGGCACCGGCACTCTCCTGATGGCCGCGCTCCACGTGATCAAGGCCCGGGTCCGCAAGGCGCAGCGGCTCGGCGACGACGACGTTGCGGCGCTGCACCGACAACTGGTCGAGGACGCGCTCTGCGGGCTCGACATCAACCGGCACGCGGTCCAACTTGCCGCGTGCAACCTGACGCTCGGCGCGCCGACTGTCGACTTCCGGCGGATGAACCTGCTGACGCTCCGCAACGGGCCGTCGGAGGACGGCGAGGTCCGCTCGGGGTCCCTGGAAGTCCTGACGACAGTCGACGAAGACGATCCGCTACGAACGATGCGCCGACCCTGCGAAGCCTGAGCGGAGTGCAAGCCGAGCATGTGAACCGGGCCGAGGACCCGGACTTCCCGCTCTCGGAACTCGACCTCGTGCTGATGAACCCGCCATTCACCAGCAACGACAAGCGCCACCGTCAGTTCGACAAGGAAACCGTCAAGCGAATGCAACAGCACGAGATGCAGATCCGGGATGAGGTAGAGGCGCGGGACGGAGCTTCGGGCGGCGTGATCGACGCGAACAGCATCGGGACCTTCTTTACGCCGATCGCGGATCGTCTTCTGAGCGGGGAGCGCGGCGTACTCGCGACAGTCCTTCCCGTGACTGCCTGCACCAATGCCTCCGGTCTGGCCGAACGCAGGTTCCGTGCGGAGAGGTTCCAGATCGAAGTCGTCGTCACGAGCCATGACCATCCGAACGGTTTTGCCTTCTCCGACAGCGTGAACATCCACGAGTGCCTACTGATCGCGCGGCGACGGTCCCAAGAGGTTCAGAGAAAGAGAGAGAGAGAGAGAGAGAGAGAGAGAGAGAGAGAGAGAGAGCAATA
This sequence comes from Vicinamibacteraceae bacterium, assembly GCA_012270995.1. Classification (GTDB taxonomy): domain Bacteria; phylum Acidobacteriota; class Thermoanaerobaculia; order Multivoradales; family Multivoraceae; genus Multivorans. The sequence continues at coordinate 2,834 of JAAXHG010000087.1, forward strand.
CCGAGGCCAACCCGGTTCTTCTCGCTTCGACGAATGCCGTCAACGCCGGGGGAGCCCTTGCCGCAGCCGACGCCATCGCGACTGGCGGCCCTTCCGAGTGGGGGCAGGACTACCCATGGCCGGCGGAGCAAGTCACAAGCGGCGACTGGACGCCGTGTCAGTGGTACGACGGAGACTTGGCGAACGTTGCCCGCCAAATCGTCCGTTCGCCCTGGCCACCGACGAGAGAAGACGAGCGCAAGCGCTCGCCGCCTGGTGGAACACGACGCCGACCCTGCTCGTGCTGCTCAACCATCGCACGAAGAAGCTCACCTACCCGAGCTGGTCGCTGAAGCAGCTCCAGAGGATCCCTGTACCCAAGCCGGAGAACTCGGCATGGTCGGCACTCGCTGACGCCTGGAGGGAAGCGAACAAGGTGGAACTCCTGCCGCTCCGCGACGCCGAGAAGTGCCCGGCCCGCCGCATCATCGACGAGGCGGCGGCCCTGGCGCTCAACGTCTCGCCCGGGGAGATCGCCGACTGGCGCCGGCGCCTCTCGGCCGAGCCGACGATCACGAACAGAAGAGCCGCCCGGGAGTAGGACCGCGAGACCGACCGCGGACAGCCCTCTCGACCGGTAGTCGCTACGGCTTGACCAAGCTGGCGAAGGCACAAGCGGCCCGAACCTGGCCAGTGACTCGCGGCAGAACGGCCAACGATGCCGCGAGTACGGCGATCGGCTCTCGCCTGTTGCTGGCCTTGAAGCTCGCTCCCCGCCCAGAGCGCGGCGCGGTGGGCAGACGGCGTGAACACGGCACGGACACGGCGCGGATCCAGCATCGCCTACGCCATAGCACACGTGCTATACCATCCCCAGGACTTGGCGCGTCGAGACACTGAACGACACGGTGGACAAGGAGCTGGATTCGCTGCCCGCCGACATACGCGCCAGGTTCACGAGGACATGCCAGTCGATCTCCACCGTCGGTCTGGAGCAGATGGGGGCGCCGCACGTCCGGCACGTGACCGGACCGCTCTGGGAATTGCGTCTCTCGGGCCGAAGTGGGATTGCACGGGCGCTCTATGTCGCGGCCAGCGGTCGGCGCGTTGTAGTCCTGCGCGCATTCGTGAAGAAGACCCGACGGACGCCGCGCCGGGAAATCGAACTGGCGCTTCGGCGCGCAAGGGAGGCATTGCCATGACGAAAGTCGCTGAACTGCAGGAGCGGTGGAACCGGGACGCGGACTACCGCAAGGCGTATGAAGAGCTCGGACCGGAGTTCGCCGTGGCGAGATCGCTGATCGAGGCGCGAAAGGGCGCGGGATTCACTCAGGCGGAGTTGGCGGCGCGGATGAAGACGACGCAATCGGCGGTGGCGCGGATGGAGAGCGGCCGGGTGCCGCCGTCTATCCGAACGCTCGTGAGGGTCGCTCGCGCGACCGGTACCCGGCTGCGAATCCACTTCGAACGGGGCTGAAGCCCCGGATTCGCCCCGACCCGACCGACCCGTTCCGGAACGCGAAGCGGTCGAAGCGACCACGCACCCGCGGATATAGTCCCGTCCGCCTTCTCGCAGTCCTCCGACGCACCCGGGTGCGTCCAACCCTCCGCCGGAGAATCCCGTGCTCGAGATCCAGACGATCCCCGTCCTGAGCGACAACTACTCCTACGTGCTCCACGACACGGGAAGCGGCAAGATCGCGGTCGTCGACCCGCCCGAAACCGGTCCGATCGAAGCGGCGCTCTCCGCCAGCGGTTTCGGCATCGACTGGATCGTGATCACCCACCACCACATGGATCACATCGCCGCGGTTCCGGCACTGAAGGAGAAACACGGTTGCCAGGTGGTCGGGCCCGCCGCCGACCAGCATCGGATTCCGGGACTCGACCTCCTGGTACGCGAGGGTGATCGCTTCCAGCTCGGCGAAGCCGAAGCACAGGTGTTCGATACGCCCGGCCACACCACGGGACACATCACCTACTGGTTCGAGGACGACCGGGCGCTCTTCTGCGCCGACACGCTCTTCGCCCTGGGCTGCGGCCGGGTGTTCGAGGGCACGATGGAACAGATGTGGGAATCGCTGGCCAAGCTGCGGGCGCTACCCGACGATGCGATCGTCCACTGCGGCCACGAGTACACCCTCTCCAACGCCCACTTCGCCGTGACCGTCGATCCCGACAACGAGGAACTGATGGAGCGGGTCGCGGAGATCGAGGAGCTGCGGAGGGACGGCAAGCCCACGGTGCCCTCGAAACTGGGGGTCGAGAAGCGGACGAATCCCTTCCTGCGACCCGACGACCCGGGCATCCGCACCCTGCTCGGCATGGCCGGCGCCTCCGACGCCGAGGTCTTCGGCGAGATCCGGACCCGCAAGGACAACTCCTGACACCCGCAACGGCTGGATGGGCCGTGGAACACCTCCCGTCTTCGTGAATGTAGGAGTCACGCGCATGAACGAACAGGAAGCAGCCTGGCTGGCCCGCACCCGGGAGGAGCCGATCGACCCCGAGCAGGAGATCTGCGACCCCCACCACCATCTCTGGGACTATCCCGAGTCCCGCTACATGCTGGAGGAGCTCCACGGCGACACCGGCGCCGGCCACAACGTGACGTCGACCGTCTTCGTCGAGTGCGCATCCGGCTACCGCGAGGACGGCCCCGAGGAGATGCGGGTCGTCGGCGAGACGGAGTTCGTGCTGGAAGTCGCCGAACGAAGCGACGCCGCGGGCCCTTCGATCGCCGGCATCGTCAGCCACGCCGACATGCTCCTCGGCGATGGCGCCAAGGCCGTGCTGGAAGCCCACATCGAAGCGGGAGGCGGGCGCTTTCGCGGCATCCGGCACTCCGCCGCCTACGACCCCAGCCCGGACATCCGGGTCTCCCACTCCAAGCCGCCCCCGAGCATGCTGCTCCGGTCCGACTTCCGCCGAGGGTTTGCCTGCCTGGGACCCCTCGACCTGAGCTTCGACGCCTGGCTCTACCACCCTCAGACCGACGAGCTGACCGATCTCGCCCACGCCTTCCCCGACACCCGGATCATCCTCGATCACGTCGGCGGGCCGCTCGGCATCGGGCCCTACCGGGGCCGGCGGCGCGAGGTCGAGGCGGCCTGGCGCAAGTCGATCACCGAACTCGCCCGCTGCGAGAACGTCGTGGTCAAGCTCGGCGGCCTGCCGATGAAGATCTGCGGCTTCGGCTGGCACAAGCAGGACGCGCCGCCCTCCTCCGCCGAGACCGCGGAGGCTCATCGCCCCTACTACCTCCACTGCATCGACCGCTTCGGAGTCGACCGTTGCATGTTCGAGTCGAACTTCCCGGTCGACCGCGCCGGCGGCGCCTACACCCTGCTTTGGAACTCCTTCCAGCGCATCGTGGCGGACTTCTCCGAGGACGAGAAAGCGGCGCTCTTCCGCGACACGGCGCACCGGGTCTACCGGCTCGCCTCCTGACTCCGCGGGAGAGGCCATTCGCCACTCCGGGCCTGGGAGCGGGGCCATCCTTCGCATCCGGCACGAACCGTCGCGTAAGGTGAGAAGCCATGCCGCGACTCGAGAAGACGCTCGACGAGGTGTGCGGCCTGCTCGCCGACGCGGGCGTCGCATCCGAACTGCACGGCGCCGGCGGGTTCCTGTGCCGCTCGGTCGCTTCCCTCGAACAGGCCGGGCCGGACCAACTGTCCTTCGCCAAGGACGAACGGGCGCTGAAGGCCACGAACACGCGCGCGGGCGCCTTGGTCGTACCGGCGACTACGACCCGTCTGGCCGCCCACCAGATCGTCGTCGACGATCCCTTCGTCGCCTTCATTGTCGTGTTGGGCCACATCGACCGGGAGCGCCGGCGGGAGAACGTAGGCGTTCATCCGTCCGCCGCCGTGGCCGAAAGCGCCTCCGTCGGCGACGACGTGTCCATCGGCGCCGGCGTCACCGTCCGCGACGAAGCCGCGGTCGGCGACCGCACCGTTCTTCACGCGAACGCCTACGTCGGCCGGCGCAGCCGGATCGGCAGCGACTGCGTCCTCTTTCCCGGCGTCGTGGTCATGGAGGACGTCACGCTGGGCAGACGCGTCACCGTCCACGGCGGCACCGTGATCGGCTGCGACGGCTACGGCTACATCCAGCGGGAGGGCCGGCACGTCAAGATCCCCCAGGTCGGCACGGTCGAGATCGGCGACGACGTCGAGATCGGCTCCCAGGTCACGATCGACCGCGCCGCTCTCGATGCGACGGTGGTCGGCCGCGGCTGCAAGATCGGCGACCTGGTCCACGTCGCACACAACGTGACGATCGGCGAGCGAACACTGATAGTGCCAACGGCGAGGATCGCCGGCCGAGTGAACATCGGAAAGGGCGTCGTGCTCGCTGGCGCAGCCGGCGTCGCGGACGGCGTCGTGATCGGCGACGGCGCGGTGATCGGCGGCAGCAGCGTGACCTACCGCGACGTCCCGGCGGGCGCCGTAGTCTACGGCGATCCGGCCCGGCCCAAGACGCACCAGTTGCGTATCGAGGCGGTGCTCAACCGCCTGCCCCAACTGGAGCGAGATCTGCGCAGGCTGCTGCGACGGTCGGCAGGCCGGGACGAGAAAAACGGTTGAGCCGCGGAAGATGAGCTGGAAGCCCGAGACGGCCGTGATCGAGGCGTAGACTAGGACGCTCTGCCTAAGGGGCGGTCCACGATGCGCTGCAACCCCCTCATCCGAGCCTTCCTTGTCGCCGTCTCCGCGGTCCTGCTCGCGTCCGGCGCCGCGACAGCCGCCAAGAAGAAGCGGCCCCCTTGCCAGGACGGCCGTCAACCCGATGCCGGCGCCCTGCCGGCCCGCCACCTCCAGTGGACCGAGGAAGTCGCCCTGCTGCTCACCGATGAGGAGATTCAGTCCTTCCTCTGCCTGTCCCAGGACTACCAGCGGGACGCCTTCATCACCGAGTTCTGGAAGGCGCGCGACCCCTACCCCGAGACCGCCCGCAACGAGTTCCGCGAGCACTGGGGCGAACGGCTGTCCATGGTCCGCCAGTTGTTCGACAGCACGGACGACGAGCGGGCCCGGTACTACCTCCTGAACGGCCCGCCCGAAATCCACGTCGACATCTGTCCGCGGCGTTCCGCCACCAAGGTCGAGGCCTGGTTCTACGGCTTCCGGGACATGAGCGAGGTGATCGGCGCGATCTACAGCCGCCGGCTCCGTCAGGACCAGTACGCCGTCATCTTCTACCGGCCGTTGGGAGTCGGCGCCTGGCGGGTCTGGCTGCCGAACGAGGACCTCGGCCGCCGGCTGATGCAGCCCGGCGGACGAACCGACCTGCCCGGCGGGCGTCTCGGCGGACTGAGCCGCGAGGAACTCGGAGCCGGCTGCAAGGACGAGGAACTCGGCTACGCGATGGGCATCATCCAGATCCTGAACGACTGGGGCGGCATGCTGGGCTTCTACTACGACCGGATGATCGGCGAGAAGCTGGAACCGATCGAGGCGCCCTCCAACGAGTGGCTGCGCACGTTCGAGTCCTATTCCACCGATCTTCCCTCCGGCGCACCGCAGCTTTCGGCCTCGCTCGACGTGACCTTCCCGGGCCGCAAGGAGAGCCGCACCGTGGTCCAGACCCTGGTCCAGGTCGAGGCAGCCAGTGCGACTCTCGCCGACCTCGCCGGCGCCCGTTCCTACGGTTTCGAGCTGATCGGAGAGATTCTGCGGGCGGATGCCGACACCGGGGACGACCGCCTGTTCGAGAGCTTCCGCTATCGCTTCGAGTTCCCCGTGGAGGACGACGGGGCAAGCGGCGACGAACTAGCCGCCATGCCGCTCGTCGCCCAGCGCTATCTGAGGCCCGGGAGCTTCAAGCTGATCCTGCGCGTCGACGATCTGAACGGGGACGCGGTGTGGCGCCACGCCCAGCCGCTCGAAGTGCCCCGGGTCGAAGAGGCCGCCGGCTGGACCGAAGCCGACCTCGAACCGATCTTCGCCGAGGCGAATCGGGCCCTGGCCGCCGGCGAGCCGACGATCCGGATCATCGAGCCCGGCGGCGACCTGATCTCCGGCTACCTCCGCTTCGACACCGCGGTGACGGGCCCGGTCGACAAGGTGCGCTTCACCCTCGACGACAAGGACCTCTTCACCACCAAGCGGGCACCCTTCAGCGCCGACGTGCGACTGGGCGATCTGCCCCGCAGCCAGATGCTGCGCGCCATCGCCTATGACGCCGCCGGCGACCAGATCGCCAGCGACTCCTATCTGATCAACGGCTCTCCCCACCGCTTCGACGTGCGGATCATCGAGCCGATCCCCGGCAACCGTCACAGCGACAGCGTCCGCATGCGAGCCCAGGTCACGGTGCCCGAGGGACGGAGCCTCGAGGAACTCCAGGTGTTCCGCAACGACGACCAGGTGGCAACGCTCTACGAAGAGCCCTTCACCGTACCCATCGAGCTGCCGGACGGACCGGCGCTGACGATCGTGCGGATCGTCGGCAAGCTGCTCGACGCCGAGGGTCCGGCCGCCTTCGTCGAGGACACCGCGATCATCAATGGTCCGGCCACCCTCGAAGAAGTCCAGGTCGACTTCGTGGAGCTGTACACGACGGTCGACGACCGGGACCGCCGGCCCCTGCTCGATCTCCCGGAGAACGCCTTCCGGGTGCTCGAGGACGGAGTCCAGCAGGAGATCGTCCGTTTCGAACGCGTCGACGACACGCCGCTGATCGGCACGATCCTCCTCGACGTCTCGGCGTCCATGGAGGAGCGCCTCGAACGGTCGGTTCAGGCCGCCGCCGACTTCTTCCAGCAGGTGATCACCGATCGCGACGAACTCTCCATCATCACCTTCAACGACCGACCGCATCTAGCGTCGCCCTTCACCCGCGACCGGATCGAGTTCGCCAAGGGGTTGATGGGACTGCGCGCCGAGCGCGGCACCGCGCTCTACGACAGCCTGATCTTCACCCTCTACCACCTGAATGGGCTGCCCGGCCAGCGCACGGTCCTGCTGCTCTCCGACGGCGTCGATGAACACAGCCGCTACGACCTGGACGACGCACTGGAGTACGCCCGCCGCTCGGAAGCGGCCATCTACGCGATCGGCCTGGCGCTGCCGAAGAAGGCGAAGGAGAGCCCGAAGAAGGTGCTCGAGCAACTGGCGACCGAGACGGGCGGCCGCGCCTTCTTCGTCGACGACGTCAGCCAGCTCGGCGCCGTCTACGACCAGATCGCGGTCGAGCTTCGCTCGAAGTACTTCCTCGCGTACCAGTCGTCGAGCACGCAGCCGAGCGACGCCTTCCGCAGGGTGGAAGTGCAGATCGACGCCAGGGGCGCCAAGGCGCGGACGATTCGCGGTTACTACCCGTAGTGCCGGAGCCGACACGCTGCGGGTGGGTCAACGAGGATCCTCTCTACATCGTCTACCACGACGAGGAGTGGGGCGTTCCGGTCCGCGATGACAGAAGACTCTTCGAGATGCTGGTGCTCGAGGGCGCGCAGGCCGGGCTGAGCTGGTACACGATCCTCAAGAAGCGCGAGTCGTACCGGCGCGCGTTCGACGGTTTCGACCCGGAGCGTGTCGCCCGCTACGACGAGCAGAAGATCGCCGCGCTCCTGCAGGATCCCGGTATCGTGCGCAACCGCCTCAAGGTGAACGCAGCGATCGGAAACGCACGCGCGTGGCTGGACCTGCGCGAGTCGGGCGTGCGCTTCTCGGACTTCCTGTGGAACTTCACCAGCGGTGAGCCCGTCGTCAACGAATGGAGCCGGCTCAAGGACATTCCCGCAGCGACGCCGGCCTCCGAGGCGATGAGCAAGGCGCTGAAGAAGCTCGGATTCCGCTTCGTCGGCCCTACGATCTGCTACGCCTTCATGCAGGCCGTGGGCATGGTCAACGACCATACGACGACGTGCTTTCGGTGGAAGGAATGCAAGGCGCTCGCGGAAGACCCTCGCTGAACGTGCGAACGGCCCTCGGCGCGACACTTGCCCTATGCACGGTTGCTGCCGCCCCCGCGAGCGACTGGCCGCAGTTCAGGGGTCCGACCGGGCAGGGGCACGCACCGGACGAGCCGGTGCCGCTCACCTGGAGCGAGACGGAGAACGTCGCCTGGAAGGCGCCTGTTCCCGGCCGGGGTTGGTCGTCGCCCGTCATCGCCGATGGCCTGGTCTGGCTGACGACGGCGGTTACGGACCGCGAGACGGGAACCTCGCTCCGCTTGCTGGCCTACGACGCCACGTCCGGCGACGCCGTGATGGATGTCGGAGTGTTCGACATCTCCGACACGATCCTCCTGAACCAGAAGAACAGCTTCGCCTCGCCGACGCCCGTGATCGATCCGGCCGGCGAGCGGGTGTACGTCCACTTCGGCGCGCAGGGCACGGCGGCGGTCGCCGCGGGTGGCGAGTCGGCAGGCGCCGTTCTCTGGCGAACCCGCTTCTCCTACACCTCGCAGCATGGGAACGGGGGATCGCCGATCCTTCACGACGGACTGCTCATCGTCAGCATCGACGGCTACGACACCGCCTTCCTGGTCGCCGTGGACGCCGAAACCGGCGAAGAAGGCTGGCGGGCGGTGCGGCCGGCGCCCATCTCGCAGGCATACTCCACGCCGCTGGCGATTCGTGTCGGGGATGCCGACCAGATCGTCAATGTCAGCGCCTTCCGCGCCTCGGCGCACGAGCCCGCGACCGGCAACGAGATCTGGCGGGTCGAGTACCCCGGCGGCTTCTCCAACGTCTCGCGCCCGGTCTACGGGCATGGGCTCGTCTACCTCTCGACCGGCTTCAACGAGCCTGTCCTACTCGCCGTCCGCCCGACCGGCAGGGGAGACGTCACGGAATCGGAAGTCGCCTGGCGGCTGCGCCGTGGCGCTCCGCTCACCGCTTCGCCGATCCTCGTCGGCGACGAGCTCTACACGGTGACCGACAGCGGGATCGCCACCTGCATCGACGCTCTCACGGGCGAGATCCACTGGCAGCACCGGCTCGGCGGCAACCACTCCGCCTCGCCGATCCATGCCGGCGGACGGATCTACTTTCAGAACGAGGAAGGCGTCACGACGGTCATCGCTCCCGGCCCTGGTCTGGAGCAACTGGCCAGCAACGAACTCGACGGCTCGACCCTCGCCTCGATGGCCGTTTCCGACGGCGCCTTCTTCATCCGTACCGGCACGCACCTGTACCGCATCGAGGAGGCCCCCTGATCTTCGCCGTGGCCGGCCATTGAACGGGAAGAACCGCGGATGCAGCGAAGCACGGACCGTGCCGCTGCTGTATACTGTGCAGTATGCCAGCGACACGCACCCAGATCTACCTCCAGCCTCTTCAGCGTCAGCGACTCGATGAGATCGCCGGCTCGCGGGGCCTGAGTCTCGCTTCCGTCATCCGGGAGGCGGTCGACCTCTACCTCGCCAATGCCGAGGTCGACCCGACCGAGGCCCTGAGGGAGACGTTCGGCGCCGCCCCCGATGCCTGGGTTCCGGATCGTGACGAGTGGGACACTCGCGACGACAGGCTGAAGATTCTGGACTGACCAGTGGCGGCACTCCTCGTGGACACCGATGTCTTCGTCGACCATTTGCGCGGCTTCAGGCAACTGAGACCGGGCCGCCACCGGCTCCACTACTCGGTGGTCACGCGCTGCGAGTTGTTCGCGGGCACCTTCGAGACCGCAACGATCCAGCGGCTGTTGAGCTCTTTTCGGGAGCTGAGGGTGGATCGGGCTGTTGCCGAGCGGGCCGGGAGGATCCGTCGAGAGACTCGCATCGGAACTCCTGATGCCCTGATAGCGGCTACGGCAATCGAGCGGCGAATGACCCTTGTCACGCGCAACCTCAAGGACTTCGGGTCCGTCAAGCAGCTACGCTTCCGACGGCCAGGAGAGTCGTCCCCGTGACCGCCCTCCGAAATCGGCTTTTCGCCAAAGCCACGGCGCCTGCCGCCGTCGTGCTCGCTGTCGTCACGCCGCTAACCGCGCAGACGGCTGACGTAGCCGGCCACTGGGAAGGCTCGGTCGTGGCGCCGGGCCAGCCCCTCGTGGTCATGGTGGACCTTGAGCAAACCGACGGCGGGTGGTCGGGAACGATCGACATTCCCGCTCAGGGTGCTGTCGACCTGCCGCTCAGCGGCGTCGCCGTGGAGGGCGAGACCGTGCGCTTCACGATCAGCCGCGTCCCCGGCGAACCGACCTTCGAGGGCACGCTGGCGGACGGCGCAATCACGGGCGAATTCAGCCAGGGCCCGGCCAGGCTCCCGTTCCGGCTGGGCCGCGAGACGGTCGAGGCCGACGGGCCGCCCCGGCCCCAGGAGCCGAAACCGCCCTTCCCCTACGACGCCGAGGACGCCCTGTACCGGAACGGCGAGATCACGATCGCCGGCACCCTGACCCTGCCGCCGGGCGAGGGCAAGGCCCCAGCGGCGCTGCTCATCAGTGGCAGCGGCGCCCTGAACCGCGATCTCGAACTCGCTGGCCACAAGCCCTTCCTGGTGCTGGCGGACCATCTGACCCGGCTCGGCATCGCTGTCCTGCGCGTCGACGACCGCGGCGTCGGCGGTTCGACCGGCAACACCTTGCAATCGACATCGCGGGACAAGGCGGCCGACGTGCTGGCCGGCGTGCGTTTCCTGCGCGGCCACGCGCGGATCGAGCCGGAGCGGGTGGGCCTGATCGGCATCTCGGAGGGAGGCATGGTCGCCCCCCTGGCGGTCAACCGCGTCGAGCCCGGCACGGTGGCCTTCACCGTCCTGCTGGCCGGCACCGCCGTCCCCGGCGGCGACGTGCTGCGCCGCCAGCTCCGCCGGATCGCGGCCGCGAACGGCGCCTCGGCGGAGATGATCGAGAGACTCGCCGCGCTCCAGGACCGGGCACTCGAGATCATGGGCTCCGAGATTCCGCACGCGGATGCCGCGGCCGCCCTGCGGGAAGTGGCCGCCGAGCAGATGGCGGCTCAGCCGGAAACGGCGCAACTGAGCGGCGAGCCTCTCGAAACGGCTCTTGCCCAGGTCGTCGAGTCGAACCTGAGTCCCTGGTTCCGCTTCTTCATCCGTTACGACCCGGGGCCGGCGCTGGGCGGGCTCCATGTCCCGACGCTGGCCCTGTTCGGCGGCAAGGACACCCAAGTGGACGCCGACCAGAACCAGTCCGCCATGGAAGCCGCACTCGCCCCCTCCGGCAACCCGGACGTGACGATTCGTCGGTTTGCCGACATGAACCACCTCTTCCAGACCGCCGGCACCGGCTCGCCGGCCGAGTACGCGCTGATTGAGGAGACGATGGCGCCCGAAGTCCTTGATCTGATCGGAAGCTGGATCGTCGAGCGGTTCGTCGACTAGACGCTTCCGCGATCGGGGACATTCCGACCGGCCGGCCGGTCGATTAGACTCCCGGTCCGGCGGTGCCGGCAGTCGGCCTTCGCCGAACAACGACAGGAACGGTCCTGATGCCGAAGATCACCTACATTGACCAGGACGGCGGTTCGCGCGAGGTCGAGGCGCCGGTCGGCGACTCCGTCATGGAATGCGCGGTCGACAACGATGTCGACGGCATCGTCGCGGCCTGCGGCGGCAACTGCTCCTGCAGCACCTGCCACGTCTACATCGACGAGGCCTGGGTCGAGGCGGTCGGTCCCCGCCACGACGAGGAGGAGTTCACGCTCGAGTACGGCATCGACGTGCGCCCCACGAGCCGCCTGAGCTGCCAGATCAAGGTGACCGACGCACTGGACGGCCTGGTCGTCCATCTACCCGCCGAACAGGCAGAGTAAAGCCAGAAAAGCACACCGGTCCCGTGCAACGAGGGCCGCTCCCAAGGGAGAAATCACCCCATGACCCTCGAACTCACCTTCCTCGGCCATTCCGGCTTCCTGATGGGCGACGGCGGCCACACGCTCGCGGTCGACCCCTTCCTCACCGGCAACCCGGTCGCGACGATGGCGGCCGGGGACGTGAAGTGCGACGCCATCGCCCTCACCCACGGCCACGCGGACCACTTCGACGACACCCTGGCCATCGCCCAGGCCAACAACGCGAACGTGATCGCCGCGTTCGAGATGTGCAACTACCTGCAGGAGCAGGGCCACGACAACGTGAACCCCGGCAACCCCGGAGGCCGCATCGACACGGACTTCGGCTGGGTGGCGTTCACCCACGCCTTCCACTCGTCGTCGTACGAAGGCCGCTACATGGGAATGCCGTGCGGCCTCGTCGTCTACATGGGCGGCAAGACCGTCTACCACTGCGGCGACACGGGACTCTTCGGCGACATGAAGCTGATCGGTGAGACTTACAGACCGGACGCCGCCTGCGTGCCGATCGGCGACCGCTTCACGATGGGGCCGGAACTGGCGACGAAGGCCGCCGAACTGATCGGCGCGCCGGTCGCGATCCCGATCCACTACGACACCTGGCCGCCGATCGCGCAGGATCCGGCGGACTTCGCACCCGACGGCGTCGAGGTCAAGGTCATGGCGCCGGGCGATACGCTCGCGATCTGACGGCGCTGCCGCGCACCCGCCGGCGGACCGCCGGCGCGGCGCCGCGCAACAAGCGCGGCGGCCGTGCGTAACAGCAACCTGACAGCCCATGCTCCTGTTCGACCATGTCAGCAAGTGCTTCGGCGACCTGCGCGCGGTCGACGACCTGTCCTTCGAACTGGAGGCCGGCGAAGTGTTCGGGCTGCTGGGGCCGAACGGCGCCGGCAAGACGACGGCCGTCAACATGGCGGTCGGCCTGCTCGAGCCGGACGAAGGCGTGGTCCGCTTCGCGGACAAGGCCTTCGACCGGAACCCTCGCGACGCGGAGAATCGCAGGTCGCTGGGCCTGGCGCCGCAGTCCATCGCTCTCTACGAGCAGATCAGCGGCGCCGACAACCTGCGTTTCTTCGGCCGCCTGCACGGTCTGAGGGGATCCGACCTGGAAGAACGGGTCGCCGCCTGCCTCGACTTCGCCGACCTGACCGATGTCGGGAAGAAGGTGGTCTCCAAGTACTCCGGCGGCATGCAGCGGCGACTCAACCTGGCCGCCGCGATCATCCACGACCCGGAACTCGTGCTTCTCGACGAGCCGACCGTGGGCGTGGATCCTCAATCGAGGAACGCGATCTTCGATCGCGTCGAACAGCTCCGGGACGGAGGCAAGCAGGTCGTCTACACGACCCACTACATGGAGGAGGCGCAGCGTCTCTGCGACCGGGTCGCGATCCTCGACCGCGGCCGCCTGATGGCGCTCGACACGGTGCCCGCCCTGATCGAGGCCCACGGCGGTCCCGGAAACCTGGTGGTCCGGACCGGCGAAGGCGAGTCACGCCACGAAACGACCGAACCCCTGAAGACGCTCGGTGAACTCCAGGCCAGGCAGGCGGTGGATCACTTCCAGTACCTCCCGCCGGATCTTGAGACTGTCTTCCTCAATCTCACCGGCAGAGCGCTGCGGGACTAGCGCCGCCAGGAGCACACCGTGAACAAGATCGTCGCCATGGCCGCGAAGGACATCCACATCCTCTTCCGGGACAAGCTGGGCTTCTTCTTCACGATCTTCTTCCCGTTGATGATGGCGATCTTCTTCGGCGCCGTTTTCGCCGGCCTGAGCCGCGGACCGGCGAACATTCCGATCGCAGTCGTCGATGAGGACCGAACCGCCGGTTCGGAGCGTTTCGTCGGCAGGCTCGAAGCCGCGGAAGGGCTCGCTCTGGAGCAGATTCCGCGTGAACAAGCCCTGGATCAGGTACGCCGCGGGCAAACGGCCGTCATGGTCACACTGAGTCCCGGATTCGGCGCCGCCCTGGACAACCCCTTCGTGAACACTCCCCAGGTCGAGATGACGGTCGATCCAACGCAGTTCGCCGCCGCCGGGATGCTCCGCGGCATCATGCTCGAGGCCGCGGGCATGGAACTGCAGGAGATGATGAACGACCCGTCCCGCATGGCCGCGGCGAACGAGGCGAACCGCCAGGCAATCGTGGCCTTCACGCCAGCCTCGCCCGCTCGCGACGACTTCCTGAACTTCCTCGACCTGAGCGGGCGCGTCTCCGAGCTCATCGATCAACTCGGTCTGAACAACGTGACGACCGACGCTGCCCCTGGAGGCTTCGGCTCTCCACTCGAGATCGAACAGGCCCAGGTCCAGGCGCAGCGCCGCGGTCCCACCAACTCGTACGCCACGTCCTTCGCGCAGGCCATGCTCTGGACGCTCATCGGCGGCTCCGTGTCCTTCAGCATGTCGATCGCCATCGAACGGAGCCGCGGCACGCTGATGCGACTGCTGGTGGCGCCGATCACGGCGCGCCAGCTCCTCGCGGCCAAGGGACTGGCCTGCCTCGGCGCCACGCTGTTCACGAGCACTTCCCTGATCACGTTGGGGATCACCGTGTTCGGTGTCAGACCCACGTCCTATCCGCTACTGGCACTGGCTCTTCTCTGCGGCTCGATCTGCTTCTGCGGCATCATGATGGCCCTGAGCGTGATCGGTCGCACGGAGCAGACGGCGGCCGGCGCCGGCTGGGGAATCTCATTGCCCCTGTCCATGCTCGGCGGCGGCATGGTGCCCCTGTTCCTGATGCCGGAGTGGATGCAGACCCTCGGCAACGTCAGCCCGATGAAGTGGACGCTGATGGCATACGAGGGCGCCATCTGGCGTGGTTTCACGCTGAGCGAGATGCTGCTGCCCTGCGCCGTTCTGGTGACCATCGGGGTCGTGGCCTTCACGCTCGGCGCGAGGAACCTGCGCTGGGATACCGGTTGAGTCCTTGACCGGCCCCCTGCTCGTCATCGGCTCGGTCAACTACGACCTGATCTTCCGGCATCCGAGGCTGCCCCGGCAGGGCGAGACGATCACAGGCGCCGGACTCTTCGAATCCTGCGGTGGCAAGGGCGCCAACCAGGCGGTGGCGGCGGTCCGGTGCCGCGGCGCCCTCGGCGAGGCCGCACCGCCCGTTCTCTTCGGCGGCGCGGTCGGCGGCGACGCCCACGCCGCGGCCCAACGGCGGGTCTTTGAAGAAGGCGGACTCGACACCAGGTACCTGCTCGTCCTCGACGACTGCCACACGGGTCTCTCAGCCGTGTGGGTCGAGGCCGCCACCGGCGACAACCGGATCATGAACTCGCCGGGGGCGAACAGCCGGCTGACCGCGGGCGTGCTGGCCGCGGTGCCGATCGAGCAAGCTGGGTTGCTCCTCATCCAGAACGAGACGCCTGCCGACGGTGTGAGGAGCGCCGTCGAACGCGCCCACGGCGCCGGCTTGCCGGTGATCTGGAACCCGGCGCCCATCGACGAGGCGAGCGACCCGGGGCTCGATCCCCGGCAAGTCGACTGGGTCACACCGAACGAAGTGGAGTGCGCGGTGCTGTTGAGCCGGACCGGCGAGCGGATCGATGCCGGCAGCGCCCCCGACGCCGCGGCCGAGTTGCTCAGGCTCGGCTACCGCGGCGCGATCCTGACCCTGGGTCCGGCCGGAGTACTGGTCGCGAAGCCGGAGTCGCCACCGAAGTGGATTTCCGCGCCCCAGGTCGACGCGGTCGACACGACCGGGGCGGGCGATGCCTTCAACGGCGCCTTCGCCGCCGCCCTGCTTGCCACCTCCGACAGCCGGGAGGCGGCGGCCTTCGGCGTCCGCTACGCCAGCGACTCCGTGACCAGGCACGGCACCCAGACCTCCTTCGCGCGCTGGTAGCGCCCGGGAAGAGCGGGTACTCCGTCCACGCCCTCGGGCCGAGGGAACTTGCTAGCGTCGCGCCGTGACCCGCGGTTCCAGTCCCAGGCTCGCCCTGCTGGGCGGCACACCGCTTCGGACCGACTCCTGGCCGCAGTGGCCCGCGCGCGGACCGGAAGAGGAACAAGCCGTTGTCGCGGCGCTCCGGGACGGCGACTGGGGCGGCTTCCCGCTGCCGAACGAGCGCTCGGCCGCCTTCGCCGCCGCCTTCGCCGAGCGCCACGACTGCGAACACGCCCTGTGCGTTGCGAACGGCACGGTCTCGCTCGAAGTCGCGCTGCAGGCGATGGGCGTGGAACCGGGCGCAGAGGTCATCGTGCCGGCCTACACCTTCGAGGCGACCGCCTCGGCCGCCCTGTTCGCGGGATGTGTGCCGGTGTTCGCCGACATCGACCCGGAAACCTGGTGCATCGACGTCGAGGCGGCGGCAGCCCTGGTCACGGAGCGCACACAGGCGATCGTGCCGGTGCATCTGGCGATGACGATCGCCGACCTGGACGCGATCGGGTCGCTCGCCGGGAAGCACGGACTGGCCGTTCTCGAGGACTGCGCTCACGCCCACGGCGCCCGCTGGCGCGGCCGGGGCGTCGGCTCCTGGGGCGACGCCGGCTCGTTCAGCTTCCAGACCTCGAAGCTGATGACCGCCGGCGAGGGCGGCATCGTGACGACGTCTGACGAAGCGATTCTCGACCGCCTCCACGCCCTGGTGAACTGCGGCCGCCAGCGCCCGGGTGCCGCGGAGCCGGCCGCGGTCATCGGCCACAACTACCGGATGACGGACCTGCAGGCGGCGATCCTGGAGGTCCAGCTCCGGCGGCTGGACGAACAACACCTGGTCCGCGGGCGAAACGCCAGCCGCCTGCGCGCAGCGATCGAGGACATCGCCGGGCTCGCCAATCTTCGGATCGACGACCGGGTGACGACCCAGGCCATCTACCAGTTCGTCTTCCGCTTCGACAGCGGCGCTTTCGCCGGCATGGACCGCGACGTCTTTGTCGCCGCTCTCGAATCCGAAGGCGTGCCCGCCGACGGCCGGTTCTACGAGTCGCTGCCCGTGAGCGAACTGCTACGCCCCGACCCCTCCCGCTATCCGGCCTGGAGCGCCGCACTAGCCGCCCCGCCGGCAGCAGACTGCCCGAACGCCGAGCGCGCCGCGTACCAGGAGTCCGTCTGGCTTCCCCACCAACTCCTCCTGGGCACGCGGGCCGATGTCGACGACATCGTCGAAGCCTTGCTCAAGGTACAGCGCGGCGCCGAAGACCTCGCCGGACTCGAGAGCGCTGAAGTCGAGCGCCTGCGACAGGCGCGATCAGCCCGCTAGGACCAGGTCAGGGCGCTGGTGCTCTGCCCGAAAGAACCCGTCTCCACGCCCATCGACTGCAGCATCGTCACGTAGAGGTTGCACAACGGCGCGTTGTGCCGGCCCTCGTGGACGACGTGCTGGCCGTGGCTGAAGCCGCCGCCGGCGAGCAGGATCGGCAGGTCCTTCGGCTCGTGCGAGTTCGCGTTGCCCAGGTTGCTGCCGAACAGGACCATCGTCTGGTCCAGCAGCGAGCCGTTGCCGTCGCCGCGCTCGCCCAAGTCGACCAGCAGGTCGTCGAAGCTCTCGACGATCTCGGTCTCGATCTTCTTGAGCTGGGCGATCTTCGACGGATCCTGGCCGTGGTGCGACAGGCTGTGCTGATCGAAGTTGACGCCCGGGACGTCGATCACGACGCCGTGATCCTGGATCATCAGGCTGACGACCCGTGACGAGTCGGTCTCCAGGATCAGGGGGATCATCCGGAACATCAGTTTGATGCGGCCGATCAGGTCGTTGCGCGACGGAATGTCGACGGGAGGTTCGGCGTCGACCACCGGCTTCGGCTTCTGCTGCCAGGCCTTGACCTCGGCCAGGTCGAGTTCGGCGGTCCGCACCGCGTCGAAGTAGGAGTCCAGCTTCACCTGGTCGGCAATGCTCACCCTCCGCCGCAGCGCCGATGTCTGCGACTTGAGCCGGTCCAGGATGCTGCCTCCGTCGTTCAGGCTCCGCTTCTCGCGTTCGACTTCCTCGGGCGTCCCCTGCAGGAACAACTGGCGAAACAGGTTCGCCGGACTCGTTTCCGCCGGCACCATGGCCCCGCTCCTGGTGTAGGACTGGCTCTGCGGCGCCGCCGTGCCGAGCACGATTGACGGAAAGCGGGTCGTGTACCCGAGATGGTTCGCGGCCACCTGGTCCATCGAGATCGTGTTGCGGAAGCCGTCCAGGCCGGGGCGCCGGGCCGCGGTCAGGAAGGTGATCTCCGAGTTGTGCGGCTGCCGGCCGGTCTGCTCCTCGTGCGAGAACCCGGTGAACAGGGTGAAGTTGTCCCGGTGCTGCTCGAGCAGCGACAGGTACTCCGTCGTCTCCCAGGCCGCGCCGGCGGTCTTCGGGAACCAGGCTTCCTTGTAGAGGCCGAGGGTGTTGCAGACGTTGACCATCCGCCTCGGTCCGGTGGCCGCTGCATGGGCCAGCCTCGGGCTCATCGACTCGAGCATGGGCAGCGCCAGGGCGACGCCCGAGGCGCGGAGGAAGGTTCGCCGGTCGAGCGGCTTCGTCAGGTTCATCGCTACCTCGTCCTGAAGAGATCGCTCTTCGCGACCTCGTGGATCATCGTCCGGAAGGGATAGTTGTCGTCGCTCAGCGTCGCCACGACACCCTCGACGCCGTCACGGTCCGCGAACTCGATCTCGGCGCCCGTCGAGTACACGAGAAGCTGCGACACGAGGTGACGCGCCACCTGCTCCACGTCCCTGCCGAGCAACGCCTTGTACTCCTCGATCCCGGCGAAGGGCTCGCCGTCGGCCGTCACGCCGGTGGCGTCGACCGGGGGCCCCTGCTTGTACGGCATCGGATAGGTGAATCCGTCCGGAGTCGTGCCTTCACCACCCGCCGCGCGGTAGTGGGTGCGCAAGCCGCCGATCACATCGAAGGACTCAAGCGCGAAGCCCGGCGGATCGATCACCCGGTGGCAACTGTTGCAGACCGGCTCGTTGCGGTGCTTCGCCAACTGCTCCCGGACCGTCGTGGCGCCGCGCGTGTCCGGCTCCAGGGCCTCGACGCTCTCGGGCGGCGGCGGCGCCGGCTGGCCGAGCAGGTTCGCCAGCACGAAGTTGCCGCGCGGTATCGGCGACGTGATCGTGCCGTTGGCGGTGATCTTGTGGATGCTCGCCTGGGTGATCAGCCCGCCGCGGACGCTGTCCGGCGGCAGCGTCACCTTGCGCATGTACTGACCTTCGACGCCCGGCACGCCGTAGTGCTCGGCGAGCCGCCGGTTGAGGAAGGTGAAGTCGGCGTCGATCAGGCTGCCCACGCCGTGGTTTCCGTCGATCAGCTCGGCCAGGAACAACTGCGTCTCCCGGGCCATCGCCTGACCCAAGCGATCGTCGTACTCGGGATAGAGGCCGGAATCCGGGACCGTCGCCTTCATCTCGTAGAGCCGGAACGCTTGACCCGCGAAATCGTGGACGAACCGCTCCGACCTGGGATCGTCGAGCAACCGTTCGACTTGAGCCGAGAAGACTCCCGGGTCGGACAGGCTGCCGTCGTCCGCGCTGGCGAGCAGCGCGTCGTCCGGCAGGCTCCGCCACAGGAAGTAGGAAAGCCGCGAAGCCAGAGCGTGATCGTCCAGCCGGCCCGGATCGCCGGTCTGGAACAGGAAGGGCGGCGCGCTGAGAATGGCGCGCAGTGGGATGCGAACCGCGTCGATGAAGGGCCGGCCGTCCTCCAGAAGCGGCCGGGCCAGGCTCGCATAAGCCTCGAGTTCGCCTTCAGTGAGCGGTCGACGGAACGCCCGCGGCGCGAAAGCGGCGACGACATCGACCACATGCTCGTACGGAGCCTTGCTGAGTGTGACCTCGCCTCCTTCGTCGAACTCGACGCCCGCCAGCAGCTTCCGCGTGCTCGGCGGCGGCCACGACTCGAACAGCGGCCCCTCGATCGTCAGGGAACGGAGCGCGATCCCCTCGCCCCTGTAGTTCTCGACGTTCGTTTCCGGAGCGAAGTAGTTGACGTACTCGCCTGGAGGGCGGTCCGCTTCGGCAAGCGACGGTGCGAGGAGGTCGCCCGGCCGCAGGAACGTCTCGAACTGCACCGTCCTCGGCGTCTCGCCGACGAGATCGTAGTAGGCCACCAGTTCGTCGAGCGAGGCGGCCGCCGCCTGCTTGGAGCCCAGGTAGACGGTCAGAGTCACCGGCGCGGTGGCCTGATACGCCCAGCCCTCGATCGTGGCGCGATAGCGGCCCGCGTAGGGCACGTCGTAGCCCTCGGTCTCGCTGTGCATGAGGTACGTCGACCCGCCGTCGAAGAACATGACCGCCGCATCGTCCAGCATCTTGGTGATCCCGCCGCCCAGGATCTCCGCCGTGCTCATGAAGGTGAGGTACTGGGAATCCGCGTAGTCGATCTCGCGCCGGCCGGTCTCCGGCCGGGGACCGATCTTGAGGGCCTCGTCGAGCGCGCGATCCGCCGCCTCGAGGTAGCTGCGGACATGCAGGGGCGACATGCTCTGGTTCGCCGCCACGGTGTCGAAACCGCCCGAATCGGCCTCCGCCGGCAGGCTCCGGCTCAGTTCCATCGCCACCGCTTCGTCGATCGCAAGCAGATCCTGGATCGTGTAGGCGTACTCGAGCCGGGTCAGGCGACGCAGCGGCACGCGCTGGCCTCCGCGGGCAGCCAGATTGGCCTCCACCAGAGCGCCCTTGAGCGACGCCAGCGCCGCCTCGATCAGCTCCGCCTCGGGCTTCGGCGCCTCGGGAGGCGGCATCTCGCCGTTGGCGATCCGGTCGTGAATGCGCTGCCAGGCGCGGAACGTCTTCGCGTCCGTCAGATCGCGGCTCAGGCGGGTGATGCTGAGCGGCGTCGCCGTCCGGTCTCCGTGGCAGCGGATGCAGGAACGGTCGACGAGCGGCGCGACACCCTCGAAGAACCCGACGGCCTCCGACGTCTTCTGCGCTGAGACGGCCGGCACGAGCAGAGCAAACGGCAATACCGCGGCCGCAATGCGATTCTGCTTCATCCTGTTCCCTTTCGGACGCCGCGCACCGGCTAGCTGGAACTCGTCTCAAGAACTTGTAACACCCTACCACTTTCGGGCGGATGCGCCCGATGACGGACGCACCGCCGGGGCGCGTGCCGAGCGGAACGCGCGGCCCGGGCTCGGGCCGCTTCAGCGGCTGCCCTCAAGCGGCAGCGCCGCCCCGACGTGGTCCCGGATCCACCTGGCGTCGAACCACTCAAGGGGATTGACCGGCAGGCCGCCGAGGAGCACGGCGAAGTGGAGGTGGTCGCCGCCGGCGAGTCCGGTCTCGCCGCTCAGGCCCAGGCGCTGGCCCGCCTCGACCTCCTGGCCCACCTCGACGTCGATCCGGGACAGGTGCGAGTACAGGGTCTGCAGGCCGTAGCCGTGATCGACGATCACGGTGTTGCCGTAGATGCCGAAGTATTCCGTCAGCACGACGACGCCCGAGTTGGCGGCCGGAACGTCGTCCTGAACCCGTGACGCGAGGTCGAAGCCGAGATGATCCTGCGTGTCGACGACCCGGCCCTGGTAGAGATACTGCCTGCGGGTCGCGAACTGGTCCATGACCTGCGTGTTCCGCATCTGCCGGAACGGTCCGCTCCAGAGCTGACGCGGCGCCGAGTCGGCCGCGATCTCGACCATGCGTTCGGCGTTCATCCGCCGCAGCTCCCCGTTCAGCATGAGGTAGTTGTCGAGCAGGTTGCCCCGATCTTCGAGCTCGGGCGTACGGGACATGATCGCCGGTACCACGCGCGCCATGAAACCGTCGCTGAGCCGGATGGTCGAGGACCGAAGCGGCGACGGCTCCACCTCGCCGAGGAACTGCACGTTCGCCTCGTTGCCGAGTTCGTCGCGAGCGACCAGCCGGAACGGAGATGGATCGGCGCTGTCGTAGGGGACGCCGAAGAGTACGAACCGCTCCCGGGGGCCGGCGCCGGGAAGCGGATGGCCCGGAAACCGGTACGGGCCGACTTCGACTCCGCTGTCCACCGCGCTGTCGCCGACGAGATAGCGCAGGACGCCGCTGCCCGACTGGGTGGGCGTGGCCGTCACCCGCACCGAGCTCAGTTCCGGCGGGCGGAACCGGACGGGCAGCGTGAGTTCGGCCACCCTGGGCCCCGGCCGGCGCAGCAAGGTCCCGGGGCGCTCCACCGTGACCCTCACCGTGGCCTGGCCCTCGACCAGACCCGGGATCGACTCCCCGCCCACCTCGACCTCCAGCGTCGCTTCGGCGACCGGCTCGCCGCCAAGCGAGAACGGTCCGGGCGGCCGGTGGGTCCTCTCTTCGAGCAGGACCGGTTCCCCGCCCTGGATCAGTTCCACCCGGATCGAACCGAGACCGCGGCCGCCGGCCTCCGCCACCGAGGTCACGACGGTCCTGGGGCCGATCCCGGGCAGGTCGGACCTGATCGTGACGACGGGTTCCGGCCCGATGCGAATCCACAGGACCGCGCCCGCGGCAACCAGGGCCGCAACGAGGATCGCCGCGATCGCCGCCCAGGGCAGCCGGCGGCGCCGGCGCGGTTCCAGGCGAACGGCTTCCCTTCTCGTAAGCGCCAAAACTCCGCGACCCGTCAGCCGACCTGAAGCAGCTCGACCCAGTTGCCGTCCGGATCCTCGATCATCGAGAGCTTGATGCCGGGACGAATCTCCCGCGGCGAGATGACGACCTTGCGGCCCGCCTCCTCCGCCTGCGCCGTCGCCTCGTCCAGGTTCGAGACCGAGAGGGTCCAGTACCGGTAACCCGTCGCTCCTCCGATGCCTCCCGGCGGCGCCTCGGCCTCCGGCAGTCTCGACAGCGACAAGAGCTTGATCAGGCTCGTGCCGCAGAGCAGGCGGTGCATCGTGCCGCCCGGCATCGGCATCTCTCCCTGGTCTTCGAGTCCCAGGATGTCGCGGTAGAAGTGAAGCGCCGCCTCCGCGTCACGCACCACGATGCCCAGATCGATCGAGTCCTTCGTCAATTGCACGCCCAAACCAGCCTCCTCCCCGTCGTCGTGGCGGCGGATGTTATCCGGCAACGACGTGCGGGGAAGGAGGCGTCGGGGATCGACTCAACGGGACTCGCTCTCCTTCTGCCGGGCAACGACAGCGCGAAACAACAGGAACAGACCGATCGCCATGACGGCGACGGGCCAGAAGTCGAGAATCTGATCCGCCCACTCCCACTCCGGAAAGCCGGCGACGACGAGCACGGCGCCGGGAATCAGCGGCCACCAGCGGTTGACCCGTTCGTAGAGAAGCGAGACGACGTAGATCAGCAGGAACCCGGCCCCGAGGCCGAAGAGAGCGCTCTCAGCGTAGACGAACGAACTCGAGTACAGATCCTCGTACGCGAGGCCGGATCCGAGTCCGATCAGGATCCCGCCCGGGATCAGCAGTCCGAACGCCTTCCTGTAGAAGTAGCCCGCCGCGAAGACCCCGCCGACCAGGATCAGAAACAGATGATCGGGCGAGCCGCCCGTCCGCTCGAGTGCCAGCAAGGCGGCGCCCAAAACGATCAGGGCCACACCCGCGGCAACCTGGCCTGCCACCGTCGGGCCGGCGTCCTCCGACGGCGCCGGCGGCGGCTCGGCTGGTCCGGCGGCCGTCGATGCCGCTGATTCGGCCTCGGAGCCCGCGGACGGAGTCGCGGTGTCGTCGTTGATCTCTTCAGGTGCCATTTCGTCCCCCCTCGTAGCCACAGTAAGGCGAGCCGCAACAAGAGCGCTCAAAACACTCTACGCGGCTCGCAACCGCCAGGTTCCATCGACTTCACCCAGGCGGCGCCCGCCGGCCGCGACTGGTACGCTTTGCAGGATGCCGGTCTTCGAACGGGGCGATGTCCGAATCCAGTGGTGGGAAGCCGGTTCCGGCTACCCCGTCCTCCTGTTCGCGCCGGGCGGCATGCGCTCCGCCGCCGACATCTGGGGAACGAGCCCGTTCGATCCGCGCGAGGCGCTCTCGGAGTCGTTCCGGGTCATCTCGATGGACCAGCGCAACGCCGGCGGATCGACGGCTCCGGTGACCGCGGCGGATGGCTGGCACTCCTACGCGGACGATCACCTGGCGCTGCTCGACCACCTCGGGATCGAGCACTGCCACGTGATGGGAGGCTGTATCGGCTCCTCGTACTGCCTGGGCGTGCTCCAGGCCGACGCCTCCCGGGTCAGCGCCGCGGTGCTTCAGAATCCGATCGGCCACCACGAGAACCAGGATCTGTTCTGCGCCATGTTCGACACCTGGGCCGAAGCGCTCCTCGAGCAGCGCGACGACGTGGACGCGGCGGACCTTCCCCCGTTCCGGGAGCGCATGTACGGCGGGGACTTCACGTTCAACGTCGACCGCGACTTCGTCGCCGCCATCCGGACGCCGCTTCTGATCCTCGCCGGAGACGACGCGTACCATCCCCGGCCGATCGCCGAGGAGATCGCCGGCCTGGCGCCGAGAGGCGAGTTGATCCTCGAGTGGAAGAGCGAAGAGGCGGCGCCGGAGGCAGCAGCGAGCGTCAGGGACTTCCTCCAACGACACACGCCCCACAACGCCGGGTGACGTGATGATCGGAGCAACTCTCTTCGGCCTGCTACTGGCCCTGGGCGCTCCGCAGCAGCCGGTGGCCGCGGCTGAAGCCGCGCAGGACGCCCCGGTCGGCCGCGGCGTCGGCGACCTCGCCGACGTCGTGGAAGTCACCGTGGTCAACGTGGACGTCGTCGCCACCGATCGCAACGGGCGTCCGGCCCGGGATTTGACGCGCCAGAACTTCCGCGTCTTCGACAACGACGAACCGGTCGACATCGAGTACTTCGGCCGGGCCGGCGGCAGTGGCGATCCGGCCGGCGCGGCCCTGCTCCGCGAACCGCTGTCGATCGCCTTCTTCTTCGACAACACGCACCTCTCCGTCGCCAGCCGCTCGGCGGTCCTCGAGCAGATCAAGGAGTTTGCCCGCGGCCAGCTTGAAGCGGGCGACGAGGGGGCCCCGGTTCATGCCATGGTGGTCGCGTTCGACGGCGAGCTGCGATTGCTCATGGACCTGACGACCGACTACTTCGCCCTGGCGCAGGGGCTGAACCGGGCCGAAGCCGCCCACCAGATCTACACGGAGGCCGGCAACCTGAAGCGGCGCTCCCAGGAGAGCTTCCTTCAGTTGATGGATCAACTGAACTCCAACCCCCGCCGCTCCGCCGGCAGCATCGGCGCCTTGCGGACCACGCTCGCCGAGATGCTCGCCTACGCCCGAGTCCTGCACGAGGACAGCGCCCGCACCGCCGACGCGATCGAGGAAGTGGTCGAAGGCCTCGCCCTGGTCCCCGGCCGCAAGGCCTTCTTCCTGATCAGCGACGGCTTTGCCTCCCGGCCTTTCGACCGCCTCCTGCAGCATGTCCAGAAGCGGGTCGCGGGCCGGCGCGAGGAAACCGGCGTCGACATGATGCAGACCCGCCTCATCGACACCCCGGAGGGCTTCGACGCGCCGAACAACCTCTACACACGGTACTCGAACATCCAGGGCACCGCGGCGCTGACGACCACTTCCTTCCAGCAGCGGCTGTCCAACTTCGACCTCAGTTCCCGCTTCTCCGAGATCGCCGCACGGGCCAACTCGTACCGCGTCTCGTTCTACGCCTTCAAGCCTCCTGAAACCGAGGTCGCGGCGGCAACGCTCTCCGAGCGCGTGGCCGATCAGCAGAAGCTGACCTACCTGTCCGACCTGCGGGGCGTGCTCCATCAACTCGCCGGCGACACCGGCGGACGGTCCTGGGTGTCGGGGCGCAACGTCGACGCCTTCTTCGAACAGGCGGCCGAGGACCTGGGCTCGTACTACTCGCTCGGGTACGTGCTGGACGAGTTCGTCGAGGGTTCGACCCACGACATCGAAGTCAAGCCGAGACCGCGCCACCTGCGTCTCCGGCACCGGACGAGCTACGTCGCCCGCTCGCTGCGCGAGCGGATCGCCGAGCGGACGGTGGGGGCCCTTCTGCTGGGCTGGACGGAGAACCCGCACGCGCTCCACATCGACAGCATCGAATGGGATACGGGCGGCGGCTACTACGACGTCGACTTCACGGTCTCGGTACCCTTGGGCAACCTGGCGATGATCGAACAGGGCGGCAACCGCACCGACCAGGTGCGCGTCGTCGCCGCGGTGCTGACCGAGGACGGGGAGCAACTGGCCCCCAGCCACATCGTCCTGCCCCTGACCATTCCCGCCCAGGACTGGGCGCAGGCGAAGGACCAGTTCTTCGCCGTGAGTTTCGAGTACGCGATCCCCCGCGGCCATCACCGCGTTGCCATCGGCCTCTGGGACGAGAACGGCGGCAACGGCTCGTACATCCGCCGCGAGTTCGACATCCGCTAACGCCGCCGGACCCGCCGCTTCCTTCGTGTCCGGCCTCAATCCCCACCCCACCAGGAGAGCATCGTGAGAGGAACCACCAGCGCGGCCGGCGGTCCGACCGCCGACGCCGCGGACCACCGCAGCGCACTTGAGTTGGAGGCCGGTTTCGGCCACGTTCTCGATTCACCCGGCGACCGCGGCACACTCGAGATGATCGTCCGGCGCCCCGGAGTGAACCACCGCGAGGTGATCGAGGAAGGTCGGCTCACCTTCGAGACCGGCCTGGAAGGCGACACCTGGGATCGCCGCAAGGGCTACGTCACCGAGGACGGCTCTCCGGATCCCGACGCGCAACTGACGCTGACGAACTCCCGCTTCGCCAACCTCATCGCGGGCAGCCGCGACCGCTGGCCCCTGGCCGGCGATCAGCTCTACGTCGACCTCGACCTCGGCGCCGAGAATCTGCCGCCCGGCACCAAGCTCCGCCTCGGCGAAGCGGTGATCGAGATCACGGCGCTCCCCCACACCGGCTGCAAGAAGTACGCGCAGCGCTTCGGCGCGGAGGCACTCAAGTTCACGGCCCAACCGGATGGCAGGCGACGCAATCTCCGCGGCATCTACGCGCGGGTCGTCGTGCCGGGAATCGTCCGGGTGGGCGACATCGCCCGCAAGGTCAGCTGATCCCATGGCGATCACCAGGGGCATCCGTCAGCTCGTCGCGGAGGCCGATGCCGCGATAGACACCGTGACGGTTGACGAAGCCCGGGAGCGTAAGGCTCAGGGCGCCGTCATCGTCGACTTGCGGGACATCCGCGAAAGGGCGCGCGAGGGCTTCATTCCGGGCTCCTTCCACGCTCCGCGGGGCATGATCGAGTTCTGGGTCGATCCCGAAAGCCCCTATTTCAAGGATGTCTTCGGAAGCGGCCGGGAGTTCATCTTCCACTGTGCGAGCGGCTGGCGTTCGGCGCTCGCCACCAAGGCCGTCCAGGACATGGGTCTTGAACCGGTCAGCCACATCGGCGGCGGCTTCACGGCATGGAAGAAGGCGCAGGCCCCCGTATCGAAGACCGGCGACGGCCGCGAGCCACGGTGAGAACCGAGGCGCGGGCACCGGCACCCGTTCGCCGCCCACGACGGCGCTTGACAGCGACCCGCCGGTTCCTTAGCCTCTCGGCCCTTCGATCTCGGTCACCCGAATCCGCTTCTCCGACTCGACCACACGCAGCGATGCTCATCCACCTCGGCCCTCGCTCTGTTTCGACCGTGTCCTGCCTCAAGACGGACGCAGTGGGCGCGAAGCGCACGGCGCATGCTTCCGGGTGACCTGGTAGATCGAGAACCAACCTTCTCTTGACGGCCGGCCATCCAGAAGGATGAGCCGGCCTTTTTCTTGGAAACTCCGCCTTTCTGAGCCTTTCCCTGCCAACCGAGGAGAACCCGCGATGGAACTTACGACCGTGACCGCTCAGTCCGAGTGCCCCGAGTGCTTCGACGAACTGCAGCTTGAGGCCGTGATGCAGAACGAGATCGTCCAGTGCGCCGGCTGCGGCGTCGACCTCGAGGTCATGGAACTCGATCCCCTGACCCTCGAACTGGCGCCGGAAGAGGAAGAGGACTGGGGCGAGTAGCCGGCAGGCGATGCGTATCGGAGTCCTGTACAGCCGGGTTCGGCCCGAAGAGAAGCTCCTGTTCCAGGAGCTGGAACGGCGGCGCGCCGACGTCGAGCTGATCGACGACCGAAAGGTGGTCCTCTCGTTCGGCGGCGCGAGCGCGCTGGAACCGGCCTTCGACTTCGATGTCGTCCTCGACCGTTCACTCAGCCACAGCCGGGCCCTCGTCCACCTGAAGGTGCTGGCCGACCGCGGAGTACCGACGGTGAACCGGATCGAGGTCGCCCTGAACTGCGGTGACAAGGTGCGGACGTCCAGCCTGCTCCAGGCTGCCGGCGTGCCGGCGCCGGACACGCGGGTCGCCTCGACACCCCAGGCAGCGCTCTCGGCCATCGAGGAACTCGGCTACCCGGTCGTGCTCAAGCCGGCCGTCGGCTCCTGGGGACGGCTGATCGCCCGCATCAACGACCGCGACGCGGCGGAGGCGCTGCTCGAGCACAAGAGCACGCTCGGCTCCTACCAGCACTCGATCTTCTACCTGCAGCGGTACGTCGACAAGCCGGAACGCGACATCCGCGCCTTCGTTGCCGGCGGCGAGACGATCTGCGCGATCTACCGCCAGGCGCCGCACTGGGTCACGAACACCGCACGTGGCGCCAGGACCGCGAACTGCCCGGTGACGCCCGACCTGGCGAGCCTCTGCCGGCAGGCAGCGGACGCGGTCGGCGGCGGACTGGTGGCCGTCGACCTGGTCGAGGACAGGCATCGCGGGCTGCTGGTGCTGGAGGTCAACCACACGATGGAGTTCCGCAACTCGATCGAACCGACCGGCGTCGACATCCCCGCGCGGATGATCGACTTCGTCGAGCGGGTGGGCGCCGAAGGCCGGGACCGCCCGGAGGGAACATGACCGTGCGCGCCAGCATCGTCGGCGGATCCGGCTACGCCGGCGGCGAGCTGCTGCGTCTATTGCTCGGTCATCCCGGGTTCGAGGTCGCCCAGATCACCTCCCGGCGGCTGGCCGGCTCCTTCGTCCACTTCACGCACCCGAATCTGCGGGGCAGCACGGACCTTCGCTACTGCACCCTCGACGAACTGGAACGATGCGACCTGCTCTTCCTCTGCCTGCCGCACGGCAGCGCGGCCGCGGATGTCGACCTCTACTCCCGGCTGGCCCCGCGGATCGTCGACCTGTCGGCCGACTTCCGGCTCCGCTCGTCCCCGGTCTACGCGGACTGGTACGGCGCCGAACACCCCGCGCCCGATTGGCTCGATCGCTTCGTGTACGGCCTGCCGGAACTCGACCGCGAGGCGGTCGCCGGCGCGACGAACATCAGCGGCGTGGGCTGCAACGCCACGGCCACGCTGCTCGGTCTGCTGCCGCTGCTCGAACCGGAACCCCTCGAGCAAGACCTCGTCGACTGGAGCCGGGGCGTCGTCACCGAACTGAAGGTCGGCAGCAGCGAGGCCGGCGCGTCGTCGTCGAGCGCCTCCCACCACCCCGAGCGGTCCGGAGTGGTGCGCAGTTTCCGCCCCACCGGCCACCGCCACACCGCGGAGGTCGAACAGGCGCTGGGGATGCGCGGTATCACGGCCGCCGGCCGCGTCCACCTGTCGGTGACCTCGGTGGAGATGGTGCGCGGCGTTCTGGCCACGAGCCACGTGTTCCTGAACCAGCCCGAAAGCGGCAAACCCACGGATCGCGATCTGTTCCGCGTCTACCGATCCTTCTGCGGGCGCCATCCGTTCGTTCGCCTGGTCAAGGACCGGCGCGGCATCCACCGCTATCCCGAACCGAAGATCCTGGCCGGCAGCAACCACGCCGAGGTCGGTTTCGATCTCGATCCCCGCACCGGACGCCTGGTCGTCATCTGCGCCATCGACAACCTGATGAAGGGCGCCGCCGGCAACGCGGTCCAGTGCGCGAACCTGATGTGCGGATTCCCCGAAGCCGAGGGGCTGTCCTTCCCCGGCCTTCACCCGGTGTAACGGCCCATGCCCGCATCGCGCCCGACTAACGCTGCCGCCGGCCTTCGCCAGACCGGCGAGGAGACGCTCGTGGTCAAGGCGGGAGGTGGCAAGTCGCTCGACCTCGAAGCGATCGCCGGCGACATCGCCGAGTTGTCGACTTCCGGCCTGCGGATCGTTCTCGTTCACGGCGGCGCGGAGACGACGAACGACGTCGCCGAGCAGTTGGGGCATCCGCCCCGGTTCGTGACCAGCGAGAGCGGCTACAGCAGCCGCCGCACGGACCGGCGTACGCTCGAGATCTTCGAGATGGTCTACTGCGGACTGCTGAACAAGCGCTGGGTGGAGCTGCTGCAGCGCCACGACATCCCCGCGGTCGGACTCTCCGGCCTCGACGGCCGCCTGTTCGAGGGCCGGCGCAAGGACAAGCTGCGCATCCGGGTCGGCGCCCGCCGGATGGTGCTACGCGATGACTGGACCGGCACGGTCGACCAGGTCAACGCGGACCTGCTCCGCCTGCTGCTGGAAGCCGGCTACCTGCCCGTGCTGACGCCGCCGGGTTCGTCCTACGACGGCGAGGCGGTCAACGTCGACGGCGACCGCGCGGCCGCCGCGGTGGCCGCGGCTCTGGGCGCGAGAGTGTTGGTCTATCTGTCCGGAACCCCGGGCCTGCTCGCCGACTTCCCCGACGAGGCCTCCCTGATCGCCCGCCACGACGTCGCTCCCGCCGATCTGGCGGGGCCGGAAGCGCACGCCGGGCTCGAACCCCTGATGGCGGCCGCCCAGGACCGGATGAAGAAGAAAGTACTGGGCGCCGCCGAGGCGCTGCGCGGAGGACTGGAGCGGGTGATCCTCGCCGACGGCCGCATCGAACGTCCGGTCCGGGCGGCCCTCGAGGGCGCCGGTACTCACGTCGTGGCCGGCGGCGCCAGTCCAGGGGAGGATGCGTCATGAAGTCCGCTGTCCCGCAGAACGTCGCGGAGGTCGAGAACCGCCGGCTCGGCACCTGGGCGCCGCGGAAACCGACTCCACCCATCGTCCGCGGCGAGGGGTGCGAACTGATCGCCGAGGGCGGCGACCGCTATCTCGACCTGACCGCCGGCTACGGCGTCTGCTGCCTCGGCTACAACCATCCGGCGCTGGTCGAAGCGCTCACCGCCCAGGCGGAGCGGCTCAGCTACTGCCCGATGAACATCTCCAGCCAGAACCGGGCCGAGTACCTCGAGGCGCTGGCCGGCGTGCTGCCTGAACCGTTCGACCGGGTCTTCCTGTGCAACAGCGGCACCGAGGCGGTGGAGGGCGCACTGAAGTTCGCCGCCCTGGTCACCGGGCGCAGCCGCACGATCGCGCTGCGCGACAGTTTCCACGGCCGCACCCTGGGCGCGCAGGCGACGATGTGGAACCCGGCCGCCCGCAGGCTCTACAGCGGTCTGCTGCACGAGAACGTGTTTGTCCGGCCGGATCCCGAGGCGATCGAGGATGCGGTCGACGACGACACCGCGGCGCTCATTCTCGAACCGGTCCAGGGCGAGGGCGGAGTCAACGTGCTGAGCGACGAGGCGCTGCTCGCGGCACGCCGTGCCTGCGACCGCCACGGAGCGCTGCTCATCGTGGACGAGGTGCAGACCGGCTTCGGGCGCTGCGGCGCGTGGTTCGCTCACCGCGCGACACCCGGACTCGAAGCCGATCTGATGCCGCTCGCCAAGGCGATCGGCGGCGGCTTTCCGCTCGGAGCGATCGCCTACGGAGAGCGGGTCGCGGCCGCTCTCCGGCCCGGCTGCCACGGCTCGACCTACAGCGGCAATCCGCTCGCCTGCGCCGCCGGCCTGACGGTCATCGACACGCTGCGGGCGCTCGACCTCCCGGCGAGGGCGGCCAGCGTCGGCGCGCGCTTCCTGGCCACGCTGCGCGAACGCCTGGCCTCCAACCCGCTGGTGCGGGAGGTGCGCGGGCGCGGTCTGATGCTGGGTGTCGTCCTGCGGCGGCGGGCCGGACGCCATCTCGCCCGTTTGACCTCGGAACACCGGATCCTGGCACTCCCTGCCGGACCCAACGTGATCCGCCTGCTGCCGCCGCTGATCGTGAGCATGGCCGAGCTGGAGCGCGCCGCCGACGCGCTGGACGCGGTGCTGAGCGAGGAATGACGATGCCGGGAAAACCGCCGCTGCCGCCGCCGTCACCACCGAATGCGAGCGGCCCATGATGGACGAGGGCATTCCCTGCCGGCGCGACCCGGCTCGCGACCGGACCGAGATCGAACTCGTGCGAGGCCTGGTGTCGGTGCCGTCGCTCTCCCGGCACGAGGCCGCCGCAAGCGGCTGGCTGGCTGCCGAAATGGAGGCTCGCGGCCTGGAGCGCTGCCAGGTCGACGGGGCTCTGAACGCGGTCGGCGAGCTCGGAGAGCCAGGTGCGTCCCGCCTCGTGGTCCTGCTCGGGCACATCGACACCGTGCCGGGGAACATCCCGGTCCGGATCGAGGACGACGGATCGCGCCACGGCATCCTTCACGGCCGCGGTTCGGTCGACGCGAAGGGGCCGCTCGCGTCCTTCGTCGCGGCGGCGGCGCGCCTGGGCGGCGATTGGGCCCGCGCGCACGACGTGCGGCTGATCGTCGCGGGGGCGACAGAGGAGGAGGCGGCCAGCTCCCGGGGAGCACACCACCTCCTCGGGCGGCTCAACGGCCGCGACGAGCCGATACCCGACTTCTGCATCATCGGCGAGCCCAGCCGCTGGCACCGGGTGACGCTCGGCTACAAGGGCCGCCTGCTCGTTGATCTGATGGCCCGCCGCCCCAGCAGTCACACGGCCGGCCCGGAAGCCGGCGTCGGCATCACCGCCTTCGGCCTCTGGCGACAACTGGAAGCCGTGGCCGAACGAAGCGGCGGCAGCTCCTCGTTCGAACGCGTGCTGCCAAGCCTGCGCTCGATCCACACGACGACCGACGGCCTCTACGACACGGTCCGCGCCGACTACGGACTCAGGCTGCCCGTCGACTTCGATGTCGGCGCCCTGGTGAACGAACTGACGCACTGGTTCCGCGACGCCGCGGCGGACATCCGCGGACCGCTGTTCTCGGACCTCGATCCGGAGCACGCCACCGGCACGATCCGCTGCGAGCAGGGGCACGCCGGCCTCGAGCTCAGCCTGCGCGGGTACGAAGTCGGAGTCCGCGCCGACCGCCGCTCCCCGCTCGTGCGGGCCTTCCTCAGCGCCATCCGAACCGTCGGCGGCCCGAAGACGGCGCCCAAGTTCGTCGTCAAGACGGGCACCTGCGACATGAACATCGTCTGGCCCGTGTGGCGGTGTCCCATCGTCGCCTACGGCCCGGGAGACAGTACACTCGACCACACCCCGAACGAGCACCTGGAACTGGACGAGTACCTGCTGGCGGTCGACACCGTGGAACTTGCGCTGAGGAACCTCGCCGCCGCGCCGGTGGGCGCCGCCGGCTGACCGCGTGACGCCTCGCCCACCGCGCATCGACCGCACCGCCTTCGGCGTCAGCGTCGGGCTGATCGCGCTCGTCTGCATCCCCCTGTTCCTCGCCCCGGAGAGCGGCGGCAGGTTGGTGACGCGCGCCTACGAACTCCTGGCCGACCGGTTCGGCCTCCTCTACCAGTGGGTCACCATCGCCGTCACGGTGTTTCTGCTCTGGCTGGCCCTGAGCCGTCACGGCCGGCGCCGGCTCGGCGAGCCCGACAGCCGACCCGAGTTCAACACCTTCAGTTGGATCGCGATGCTGTTCTGCGCCGGCATCGGCTCCGGCCTGCTCTACTGGTCGACGATCGAGTGGGCCACGTACCTCGGCCAGCCCCCGTTCGGCCTCGAACCCGACTCGACCGAAGCCGCCGAGTGGGCGGCTACCTACGGCATCTTCCACTGGGGATTCTCCGCCTGGGCCCTGTACGGCTTCCCCGCGGTGGCCATCGCTTTCCCCTACTACCGCAAGCACCTGCCGTTCCTCCGGCTCAGCACCGGCATCCACGGCCTGATCGGAAAGGAAGGCTACGATCGCCCTCCCGCCCGGATCATCGACCTCGTGTTCATCCTTTCGCTGATCGGCGGCACCGGCACCTCGCTCGGCCTCGGGACGCCGATGATCGCAGCCTGCATCAGTCAGGTGTTGGGAATCGAGCACACGTTCGGGCTCGAGGTGGCGGTCATGGCGATCTGCGTCGTCACCTTCGCCGCCAGCGTCTATTTGGGCCTGAACCGGGGCATCAAGCCGCTGTCCGACGCCTCGGTGATCGCCGCGGTCTGCCTGCTCCTGTTCATTCTCATCGTCGGGCCGACCCTGTTCCTGCTGCGCACCGGCACGAACTCTCTCGGGCTGCTGCTCGAGAACTTCATCCGGATGAACACCTGGACCGACCCGGTGGACCGCACCGGCTTCGTCGAGGGCCAGACCGTCTTCTACTGGGCCTGGTGGATCGCCTACGGACCCTTCATGGGCATCTTCGTCACCCGCATCTCCGGCGGCCGCACCCTGCGGCAGATGATCGGCGGGATGCTCCTGCTCGGCACCCTGGGCTGCACCGTCTTCTACGTCATCCTGGGCAACTACGGCATGCACCTCGATCTCTCGGGCGCCCTGCCGGTGCGCGACATCGCGGCTGCCTCGGGAGCACCGGCGGCGATCGCCGAGACGATCGGCTTCCTGCCCTTCGGCCTCGTCGCGCTCACCATCTTCTCCCTGGTCGCCATCGTCTTCATCGCCACGACCTACGACTCCGCCTCCTACTGCCTGGCCGCGTCGGCGACGCGCAACCTGCGGGAGGGCGCCCACCCGGCGCGCTGGCACCGGCTGTTCTGGGCCTGCGCGGTCGGCGTGCTGCCGGTGGCCCTGATGTTCATCGGACGCGAGGGCGACAACGACTCCCTGACGGTGGTGCAGTCGGCCACCCTGGTCGTGTCGCTGCCCGTGCTCGTGGTGGGGGCGCTGATGGCGGTGTCGCTGATGCGCTCGCTCCGGGAAGCGGACCGCGAGTCCGAAACCTGACCCGCCCGAGGCGCCGACACCCCGCTCGCTGCCGTCAGTCGAGCCCGGGGCTCAGCGGTCGCCGCCGGGCGCCAGCGCCGACCTGAGCTCGGCGATGGCGCTCGCCATCGCGTCGAGCGCGTTCTCCCAGTCCGACCAGTGGAACGCATGACCGGCCTCGATCGCCTCGTCCCACGAGGCGTTGATCGCGAACAGCGCATCGGCCGCCTCATGGCGCTTCGAGGGGTCCCTGAGCCGCAGAACGGCGCGACTCACGTCGGCCCGCTGCCGGCCGAGAACCCGTTGCCGCGCCAGGTTGCGGCCGCCCCGCGCCAGCGCTTCCTGGCCCGCTTCACCGGGAATACCGACCTCTTCGTGATCGGCGTCCGGGCCGTGACAGTGGCTGCAACGCGCCTGCAAACCACCCTCGACACCGAGCGACTGCGCCGCAACGCTCCCGTGGCAGGTCGTGCAGGTCGGAGCGGCATGGACCTGGCGCTCGAGCAGCGCGTAGTGGGCGCTCTGCCGCAGCGCCCCGTACTCGGCGTCGTGGCAGCGGCCGCAGGTCCGCGGCAGGTTCCAGTGGTTGGTCGGGCTGTCGCGGTGGGCGCTGTTGAGCACCCCCTTGTGGGCGCGCAACTCGACGAAGGTCGAGGGGTTGCCGCCATGACAGTCCGCGCAGGAGACGCCGGCCGAGGCGTGAGCCGAGTCGCGGAACTGCCGCAAGTGGACTTGCACCACCTCGTCGAGTTCCTGGGCGGCGTGGCAGTCGATGCACGGATCCTGGGCCGACGCGGCGCCGGCCAGAGCGGCGACGGCCAGCACCGGAACCGACCACCGTACGATCATCCCTCCGTCCTCGTTCCCTCCAGTTCCGCCAGCTCCGCTCACGGCGTCAGACTACCAACACCCGCACGCGAGAACACCGGTGTCACCGCCAGTCGAACTCCGGCGTCAGCGTGACCTCACGGTCCCCTCCCGACATCTCGGGCAATCGCAGGCGGTAGTAGTTCAGCGGAATCCCGCCGTACCAGTAGCGGTGCCGGGCGATGCGGGTCGGCCGCTCGAGGACATGCCGCACCGTTGCCTGGCCCGTACCCGCGGCGACAGGCGCCAGAGTCACCGTCAGACGGGCAAGCCGCACCGGCGAACCGACCAGGATCTCGCCGTCGGCGGACGGCCGGTAGCGGATTCCGTCGGGACCGTGCGGCCAAACGCCGTCGCCGATCAGCCGGACGCGGAGGTCGCCGTGCTGGATGTCCGCCGGCGCCGACCCGAGGTGAATCTGGGACGTCTCGAGCGGCAGAAGCCCCTTCGCCGCCGCCGATACGTAGCGCAAGCGGCGGGCGCCGTGCTCGCGATCGATCTCCAGCGGGAAGGAAGCCGCCGTCCGCCACAGCGGCAGGACGAACAGCGCCGCTCCAACGGACATGGTCGCGAGCCAGCGCCTGGACGGCGGCCGCTCGATCAGGAACCAGCAGGCCGCGTACAGCGGCAGGAACCAGCGGTTCGCGATGGCTCCCGCTCCGCCGTAGAAGTTGTACGGATTCTTGATCAGGAACGCCAGGAGTCCGACGGCGATTCCGAGCAGCAGCCATCGCCGCCGCGATCCGCGCCGCAGGCAGGCGCAGGCGACAAGCAGTGGCAGGAAGTACGGGACGATGCCGATGCTCCGGCCGATCAACGCGTACACCACATTGTGGCCGAGCAGCGCCGCGTCGAAGTCGGGCAGCAAGAAGCCCTCGCGAGCCCAGGACGCATCGCCGCGCACGGACAACAGCTCGGGCCAGCGCTGCCGCTCGAAGTCGACGTCCGGATAACCCGTGGCGCTGCTGAATCCCTGCCGTTCGCTCACGTAGGGAGTCCACGCGCCGCCGCTCATGCGGTGAAACCACGCCGAGCCGGCAAGCAGCACGATCGCGCCGCCCACGACGAGCGCGGCCGCCCGGCGGCCCCACGCCTCACGCAACGTCGGCGACGTCGCCAGGAGCACCGCCGCCAGAACCGCCAGGTAGAAAGGCCGACCCGCCCCGGCAACCGCCAGAAGGGCGCCGCCGGCGACCAGCCGCGCCGGAGGGAGTCGCCCGCCCTCGAGCCACGGATCCAGGCAGCAGAGCCCCAGCGCCGTAACGACCACGTAGAAGAGGTCGGCGTGGATCCAGAACACGTGACCGAAAGTGACCGAGAAGAAGAGCAGGAACGCCGCCACCAACGGGCCGTCCGCGCCGATCCGGGCGGCCAACAGGCAGTCGAGCAGCAACGCCGCGAGGAGAAACAGCAGCAGGTTCGCCAGGATCGGCCCGCGTTGGGGCGCGACACGGACGAAGGGCGCGAGGTAGAGCGAGTAGAAGGCAGGCTTGGCGTAAACGAGCGTGGCGCCGTCGTCGACGCTCTGGAGAATCAGCGGATCGGGCACCTTGCCCGTCAACCGCTGGTAGCGCCGGAAATCGGCTTCCTCGTAGCGCCGGTCGAGGTCGAAGGCCAGGCTCTGGGCCTGCATCGCGTAGACGCCCTCGTCGCCCACCGTGTAGGGCCAGTCCGACGGATCGAAGACGGCCGCTCCGGTCGCCAGCGCGAACAGGAGCGCCCAGAGCACGCCCCGCTGCCAGGTCGGCTCTTTGATGCATCGCCACCCCTGCCTGCTGCCCGGGATTCCCCCCATCCGGCCGGGACGCTAGCAGCCGACAGCGGAAGTGCTGTAATCTGCGACGCGGTTGACGTTCCATCAAATCAAAGGAGCACTTTCCCATGAGGAATCCTGAAATCGAGCCCCCTCGCCTGTCGTACCTGCTGGTCCCGTTCCTGGCGCTCTGTCTGGCCGCGCCGGTTCTGGCCCAGGAGGGGGACGCCCAAGACGAGGCCGAGGCCGAAGAACCGCGGGAGTTCGAAGAGACGATCGTCGTCGTCGGCACGCGTACCGAGGGCCGCACCGTCACCGCGTCTCCCGTGCCGGTCGACGTCATCCCCGAAACCGAGCTCGTCAGCCAGGGAAACAACGACCTGACGGACCGGATCCGCACGGTCGTTCCGTCCTACAACGTCGGCACTCAGCCGATCAGTGACGCCGCCACCCTGGTCCGACCGGCCAACCTCCGTGGCCTGGCGCCGGATCACACCCTGATCCTTGTCAACGGCAAGCGCCGTCACCGCGCCGCCGTCATCGCCTGGCTGGGCAACGGCATCTCCGACGGCTCCCAGGGGCCGGACATCTCCGTCATCCCGTCCATCGCGTTGCGCCAGGTCGAAGTCCTGCGCGACGGCGCCTCGGCCCAGTACGGCTCCGACGCGATCGCCGGCGTCATCAACTTCCAACTCAAGGACGCCAGTTCGGGCGGAAGCGTGGAGATCCGATCGGGTCAGTTCCAGGACGCGAACCCGGGCTCCAGCTCCGGCTTCGGCGGCCAGTACACCTTCGCCGGCGAGAACGGCATCTCGTACGCCGTCGCCGCCAACGTCGGCATGCCGATGGGGGAGAACGGCTTCTTCAACCTGAGCATGGAGTACGGCGCGGCCGACCCGACGAGCCGCAGCGTCCAGCGGAACGACGCGATCGCGATCATCAACACCGGCAACAGCCACATCCGCAATCCGGCGCAGGTCTGGGGCTCGCCGCTGGTCGAGGACGACGTCAAGCTGTTCGCCAACTTCGGCAGCCTGTTCTCGAACGGCGCCCAGTTCTACGGTCACGCCAACTACGCCAGCCGGACGACGACCGGCGGCTTCTACTTCCGCAACCCGAACACGCGGACCGGCGTCTTCACCTACTCGGATCCGGCGAGGCGGGGCAGCTTCCTGCTCGTCGGCGATCGGGAGTGGGCCCGCACCGGCGTCGAGGGCGCCGGCAACTGCCCCACGATCCCGATCGTCGACCACGTGCCCGACGCCGCCGCTCTGGCCGCGGTCGAAGCGGACCCGAACTGCTTCACGCTTCGGTCCCGTTTCCCCGGCGGTTTCACGCCGCAGTTCGGCGGCGACCTGACCGACTCCTCGATCGTCGCCGGCCTGCGCGGCTACCTCGACAGCGGCATGACCTGGGACCTGAGCGTCAACGTCGGCAGCAGCGAGATCGACCAGTTCATCTACAACACGGTGAACGCCTCGCTCGGCTACGACACCCCGACCTCGTTCAACCCCGGCATCTACGAGCAGACCGACACGAACGTCAACTTCGACATCACCTACCCGGTCCGGGACAACGTGAGCCTCGCGGCTGGTCTGGAGTGGCGGAACGAGCAGTTCCGGATCGGCGCCGGCGACCCCGCATCCTGGGAAATCGGCCCCTACGCCGCCCAGGGCTTCAGCTCCGGTTCGAACGGCTTCAACGGCTACCGCGCCGACGTGACGGCCGGCACCTGGGATCGCGCGAACGTCGCGGTCTACGGCGATGTCGAGGTCGAAGCGCCGGACGAGAAGGGGACCTTCACCGCCGCGCTGCGAGTCGAGGACTTCGACGGCTTCGGCAACACGGTGAACGCGAAGGTGTCCGGCCGCCGGCAGGTCTCCGACGTCGTGTCGCTACGCGCCGCCGCCAGCACCGGCTTCCGCGCACCGACCCCCGGTCAGCAGAACGCGTTCAACGTGACGACGGCCTTCGACCCGGAGACCGGCGGGCTATCCAACAGCGGCACCGTGCCCTCCAACTCCGCGCCCGCGATGCTGCGGGGCGGCGAAGACCTCCAGCCCGAGGAGGCGGTCAACTTCTCGGCCGGTCTGATCGTCGACAAGGGAGAGTTCACCTTGACGGCCGACATCTTCCAGATCGACGTCGACGACCGGCTCGCGATCTCGGAGACGTTCCGCCAGTGTTCCCTCATTCAGGAACCGAACTGCGTGACGGACGATGAGATCGAGCAGTTGCTCTCCGGCGGCTTCGTCGAGGCGCGGAACCTGAAGAACTTCCGGTTCTTCGTCAACGACTTCGCCACCCGGACGCAGGGTCTCGACGTGGTCGGCACGTGGACGCCGCCGGAACTCGGCGGCGACACCAGCTTCAGCCTCGTGTTCAACTACACGAAGACGGAGGTCACGGACCATAACCCCGACACGGTCGGCCCCTTCCGCATCGCCACGATCGAGAAGGGCCTGCCGGAGTTCCGCTGGAACCTGGCGATGAACCACGGCGCCGACCGCTGGAACCTGATGGCCCGCTTGAACTACTACGACGGCTGGTGGGACAGCGAGGACGCGCAGAATCTCCTCGGCCGGAACAATGCGCCGATGTACGCGGACTACAGCGGCGAGTTCCTTCTCGACGTCGAACTCGGCATTCCGCTGCCGAACGACACGTCGATCGCCATCGGCGTGCAGAACCTGCTGAACACCTATCCGGAAGAGAACCCCGGCGCCGCCGACGCGGTCGGCAACCGCTACGGGCAGTTCTCGCCCTTCGGCTTCAACGGGTCCTACTACTACATCCGCTTCAACTACGCCTGGGGCCAGAACTTCTAGATCTGAAGCAGGGTCCCAGCGTTCGAACCTGCCTCAGCCGCCCGCCGCCGACTGGATCGACGCGGGCGGCTGTTGTCTTTCCAGGCTCTGGAGCAGCCAGTACCGGCGGTACAGCTCGTTCCCCGCGTACAGTTCCTCGTGACTGCCGGCGGCCACCAGCCGGCCCCGATCGAGGACGTGTATCCGCCGGGCCCGGCGCGCGGTGGCCAGGCGGTGCGCGATGACGATCGTCGTCCTGCCCTCGAGCAACTGCTCGATCGCCCGCTGAACCGTCGCCTCCGAGTCTGGATCGAGGGAGCTCGTCGCCTCGTCCAGCAGGAGAATCCGCGGATCGCGCAGAAAGGCCCGCGCGATCGCGACCCGCTGCCGCTGGCCGGCCGAGAGCCGCACGCCGCGCTCGCCGACCTCCGTTTCGAAGCCCTCGTCCAGGCGTTCGATGAACGACGCCGCGCCCGCCGCCTCGGCGGCCGCCCGCACCTCGTCGTCGCGCGCGGCCGGCCTGGCCAGCCGGATGTTCTCGGCCACGGTTCCCGAGAACAGGAAGATGTCCTGAGGCACCAGGGCCATGCGCCGCCGCAGATCGGCCAGCGCCACATCGCGAAGCGGCCGGCCGTCGATCAGGAGTTCGCCCTGCTGGGGTTCGTAGAAGCGCAGCAGCAGGGAGAAGAGCGTGCTCTTGCCCGAACCCGACGGTCCCACCAGGGCCGCCAGTTCCCCCGGCTCGACTTCGAGCGATACGTCGGCGAGAGCGGGTTCTTCCGCCCCCGCGTAGCGGAAGCCGACCGAACGGAGGCTCAGGGCGGCGGCGTCCTCCGCCAGCCGGACGGGCGAGGCCGAGTCGACGATCGCCGAACGCTCGTCGAGGAGCTGGAAGACGCGCTCGCTCGATCCCCGCAGCCGCCGGTAGCCGGCGTAGAGCGACCCCAACTGACCGACCGACGTGGCGATCGCGAACGTGTAGAGGAGAAAAGACGTCAACTGACCCGCCGTCATCGCCCCGTCGAGCATCAGGTTTCCGCCGTATCCGAGCACGAGGGCGAAGGCGGTGAAACCGAAGAACGTGATCAGACCGCTGAACGCGCCGTAGAGACGGACGTTGCGGAACTGGATGCCGAGCAGATCGATCAACCGTTCGCCGTAACGGCCTCGGGCCTGCTCTTCCGCCGAGAACGCCTGAACGGTGCGAACGCCGGCCAGCACCTCCTCGGCCCAGGCGGAGGTTTCGGCAACCGCGTCCCGCTCAAGGGCCGCCACCTTCTCAAGTCGCCGCCCGAAGATCATCGCGAACGCCACGACCGGCGGCACCACCAGCAGGGCGACCGCGGTCAACCTGGTCTGCATGACGAGCAGGATCGCCAACACGCCCACGAAACGCGCCACTGCCTGGAGCCCGGACGGGATCTGCTCCGTCAGGGCGGTCTGCACCACCGTGAGGTCCGAGTTCATCCGCGACAGCAGCTCGCCGACCCGACGCCGGTCGAAGAAGTCGATCGACAGACCGACCAGGTGGTCGAAAAGGCGTCGGCGCAGATCGCGCAGCAAGCGGGCGCCCGCCGCGCCGAGAAGCCAGGCCTGGAAGTAGCCGAGCAGGCCGAGGACCGCGAACAGGCCGATCAGCCAGATGACGAGTTGACGAAGCTCCTCTACGGAACCGGACTCAAGCGCGCTGTCCACGAACTGCCCGGCCCGCATCGGCACCAGCAGGAAGACGCCGCTGCCGGCGAGCAGCAGGACGGTTCCCCAGCACAGGGGCCGCAGGTACGGTCTGGCGAGCCCGTACAGCCGGCGGAACGGTACCGGAGTGGAGGAGCGCTCGCCCCCTTCGCGGCCTCTCGAACTCACCTGCCGACCGCGACCGTGACGACGAGTTCCGGCCGCTTCGCGTCGGCGACGATCTCGTCGAAGACGCCGCCGTCGATCGACAACGGAATCTCGAACGCCACCGAGCCGTGTTGGATCTGCGCGGGGATGCCGCGCCCGGCGCGGCCGGCGACGCTGGCGGCGGCGACCGGCGCCTCTTCGGCCGCCAGGCCGCCCCGACGCAGGTCGATGCCGATGTAGACTCGCCGGGTCGCCCGAGCCGCGTGGACCGCCAACACCACCTTCAGCTCCACGCGGCCGCGGCGCGCCAGGCGTTCGACCCGGACCTGTTCGATCGTGACGCCCTCGCAGAGGTAGGGCGCGGTGTCGCGGGTGATCCAGCCGTAGCCCTCCGGAAGCGATTCGACTGGCCCAAGCGGCAGACGCAGGACCATTGGCGAGGCCATGGCGATGCGTTCGATCGCCGTCGCGTCGACGGCACGGCCCGACTCGGCCGTCACCTCGCCGCTCGCCGGCGCGGAGGCGGACGCCGGCGCCAACGCCGGTGCCGGCCTCGCCTGGGGCGCCGCCCGCGCCGTTTCGACCGGCGCCGTCGGGGCGGGCGAACGCGGTTCGACCGCTACGCCGGCAGACGGATCCGCCGGTACGGGCGTTTGCGCGGCGGTTTCGACCGGACGGACAGGCCGCGGCTCGGGGCGGTCGGCGGGCACGTAGTGTCCCTCGAACAGCACCGTCGAAGGTCGGCCGCCTCGGCCCGCGCGGCGCGACCGGCCGGCGGTCCAGGCGATCCGCCCGTCGCCTTCCAGGCTCAGCCGTTCCCGCCAGCTCGAACTCCGTCCATCCGCGTCAACGTGCTCGCCGTCGAATACGATCTCCTTGCCGTCTACCGTGCCGTCCGAGCGCACGATGACGCCGAGGCTCGAGACGCTGAACCGCCGCCACGTCCTGGCGGCCAGATCGAAGGAACTGTAGGTGCGGCCCGACCTGCCGTCGACGAAGGACCATGTCTCCGCGATCAGGCAGCCGCCCTCCAGCTTCTCCACCCGACTGCTGCCTACCGTCTCGCCGCCCGACGCCAACCGCCATTCGCCGAGCAGGAAGTCCAGAGCCAGGTAGGCGTCGTCCGCTTTGCACGGACCGGAGGCCTGCGCCGACAGCGGCCCGGCCGCCGCCAGACCAAGACCGCAGAGCAGCACGGGCGCCAGAATCCGGCCGACGGAGCGGCCGACCGCGCCCGGCTTTGCCGCGCTTCCAGCCCCCGAATCCGTCCATGTCCATGGAGGGCGGGAATGCGGCATTCGGGCGAGCCAGGCCGCGAAACGGCGGGAAACGGAGTTCACGGACATGCAGCGGACGTCAGTTGTAGAGTCGGACAGGGCGTCGACGGAGCGAACCGGCAAGGAGGTTGGATTCGATGGC
This sequence comes from Vicinamibacteraceae bacterium, assembly GCA_012270995.1. Lineage (GTDB taxonomy): Bacteria > Acidobacteriota > Thermoanaerobaculia > Multivoradales > Multivoraceae > Multivorans. The sequence continues at coordinate 46,075 of JAAXHG010000087.1, forward strand.
GAACAGGCTCGGACCCAGGCGGACATGACCGGCGCGACCGACGAACGGTCCGCGGACGCCGTGACGAGAGGCGAACTCGCCGAACTCCGCACCGAGATGCGCAGCGGTTTCGCGACGATTCATGGCCGGACCGACGGCCTGAGAGACGAGACCAACGCCAGGTTCGAAGGCCTGAGAGAAGAGATGAACGCCAGGTTCGAAGGCCTGAGAGAAGAGATGAACGCCAGGTTCGAAGGCTTGAGAGAAGAGATGAACGCCAGGATGGAGGGCCTGGAGGGCCGACTGAACGCCAAGTTCGAGGGCCTGCGGGACGAAATGAACGCCAGGTTCGAAGGCCTGGAGGGCCGATTGAAACTCATGCTCTGGTTCATGGGGGTCGGCCTGACGCTCTACACGGGCACGACCGTGTCGCTGATGATCCTCTTGTTCCGGGACCGCGGCGTCTGAACCGGGCAATTCGCCGCCCCAACGCCGAGACTCCCCACTCCCTAATCGCCCGCCGGCCTCACGACGAAGAGCAGGTCGCCCTGGTTGACGACCTGGCCGTTCGCCGCGTTGACGCGCGTCACCTCGTAGCGGGAGTGGCCGGAAAACAGCTCGGCGCCGGCGTCCAGGGACGCGAGCGACACCGACCTGAACAGCTTCATCGCCTCGATCAGGCACAGGGTCTTCTCGCGGCTCACGATGTCGCCCGCGCGGACGAAGGGCGGATCGTTCGGGGAGGCGGCGGCGTAGAAGAGACCGCCGGACGGCGCCTTGACCTTGAGCTCGTCGCTGCCCTCGATCTCGATGTCGGCCCGGTCGACGTTTCGCCCGACGCCCGCGAAGCGCTCGACCTCGTCCACCAGCTCGTCGCCCGAGATGCGGTCGAGGAAGTCGGCGAGGAAGCGGGTGTCGTAGTCGCCCGACCGGAACTGCTCGTCGCTCAGGACCCGGCGAAGCAACGGCAGGTTCGTGCATACGCCCTCGATGGCGACTTCCTCCAGGTAGGAGACCAGGCGATCGATCGTGTCCGCGCGATCCCTGCCGCGGCACACGACCTGCGCGACCAGGCTGTCGTAGTAGGGCGACACGACGGCGCCCGTCTCGATCGTGGCCAGCACGTCGATGTCCTCCCGCCGCGGAAAATCGCAGCGGGTCACGGTCCCGGGAGAAGGCAGGAGAACGATCCCTTCCGCCGAGAGGGAGGCGCGTTCCGCGTTGATCCGCACCTCCATCGCGTAGCCGTCCTCGGCGACGGGCTCGTCGGCGATTCTCGCGCCGCCGGCAATGTCGAACTGGGCCTTGACGATGTCCGTGCCGCTCACCGCCTCGGTCACCGGGTGCTCGACCTGAAGCCGGGTATTCATCTCCATGAAGTAGAGCTTCCGGTCCTCGAGGTCGAAGATGAACTCCACCGTGCCCGCGCCGACATAGCCGATCTCCGCGGCGATCGCCGCGGCGTAGCGGAAGCTCTCGTCGCGCAGCGCCTCCGGCAACGCCGTCGACCCCGACTCCTCGATCAGCTTCTGGTTGTTCCGCTGGACGCTGCAGTCGCGCAGGCCGAGCACGCGCACCGTGCCGTGCTGGTCGCAGAGCACCTGCACCTCGACATGGCGCAACGAGACGACGCACTTCTCGAGATAGCAGTCCGCGTTGCCGAAGGCGCTCTCCGCCTCGACGCGAATCTGCGCGAACGCTTCCCGGAAGTCCTCCGCCCGGTCCACCCGACGAATGCCCTTGCCGCCGCCGCCATGGACCGCCTTGAGCATGACCGGGAAGCCGACCTGTTCGGCGACGGCGAGCGCCGTGTCCGCGTCGGTCAGGATGCCCTCGCTGCCGGGCACGACGGGTACGCCCACCTGGACCGCCGTCTGGATCGCGTTCGACTTGTTGCCCATCCGCCTCATCGCATCGCCGGTCGGACCGATGAAGTTCAGCCCGTGACTCCGGCAAAGATCAGCGAAGGACGCGCTCTCGGAAAGGAATCCGATTCCGGGATGGAGGGCGTCGGCCCCTTCCCGCTCGGCGATGCGAATCACCGAGTGGGCGTTCAGATAGCTCTCGTCCGGCGTGCTGCCGCCGATGCAGACCAGCGTGTCGCGTTCGCGCAGCATCGTGGCTGCAGGCGAGTCGACGTCTGGATCGGATTGCACCAGGATCACTTCGACGCCGGCCCGCTGCGCCACGCGCACGAGCTTCACGGCGGTGCAACCCCGCGCGTGGATCAGCGCCCGCTGCACCTGGCGCGGGGCGACCAGAGGCGCGGGCTCGTGGACCTCCGCCGCTTCCTGCCGCCGCAGGCGGGCGGTCAGGAACTCGACGCGTCGTTCCTCCTGGAGCAGCCGCTTCAGAACGGCATCGACGGTGTCCTCGGGAACCGGAATCTGCGAATCGATCTGACGCAGCTGCTCATCGAGCTCCTCACCGAAGGGATGCTCGACGAGCCCGTGCATCGCCCCCCCGACCTCGCTCAGGTAGTTCGAGAGAGTCGAGGCCATCGGCAGGTGCGAGGGAACGACGATCTGCCCGGCGAAAGGCATGTTCGTGCCCGAGAAGTACCAGGTCTGGACCAGGGGATGGGTGACCAGGCTGGCCTGGGCGCCTCCGGTGCAGTCGCCGTAGCCGAAGCAGATCACCGGCAGGTCGTTGTCCCGGACGAAGCGGGTGATCCGATCGTTGACGATCGACATCGAGAACAGGGCGCCGGCGCCTTCCTTGGTCAGCATGCCGCCAGAGGAGATGAAACAGACGACAGGCAGGCGCTCCTCCGCGCAGCGGAGCAGGAGCTTGCAGAACTTCTCCGCGCTCGCCATGTCGAACGAGCCGGCCTGGAAGGCAAGATTGGACACCAGCACGCCGACCCGGTTCCCCGCGGCGCCGCCGTCCTCCCCGTCGGCCGGGGCGCCGGTCCGGATCCGGGCCAGAGCCGCCACCGTCCCGCACGGCGTGACTCCCTGCTCGAGCGCCCGCTCGATCGATACCCGCAGTCCGGGGAAGCTCACCGGATCGGCGGTCATCCGGTCCGCTTCGATCTCCTGCACGTCCTGGAAGAAGCGGTCGAGAATCGCCTGAGGCCGGCGCGGCGTGTTCCGCTTCTGCTCGGCCAGGACGTCCTCGAGCAGCAGGTCGCGGTAGGCCGCGTCGAGACGGTTCCAGAAGTCCTTGATGCCGATGTTGCGCGGCGAGATGCGACCGTCGTAGCCGCGGATCCCCTGCTCGTCCTCGTAGAAGTTCGGCAGCAGGCGTTCGAACAGGAACGTCACCAGGCCGAAGAGCGGCTCGGAGATGCGCGGCATCTGGAGCCGCTTCCATTCGGCCACCGCCTTGAGCAGCCGGCCGCGACGCGGGTGCCGCGAGAAGTGGCGCAACCAGGAGCGGAACTGCCGGCGCAGACGGGCCTCGGCCTCCTCCGCCGCGTCGCCTTCGAGCCCCGCCGTCAGCTCCCCCATCGCCGCGTTCAGCGAATGGCGCAACAGCAGGTGAACCGACTCGCGCGCGATCACGTTGTCCTCGCGCGCCTCGCTGGCGATCGAGCGCAGGTGCTGGAAGATGTGGTCGTAGAGCCGGTCGAAGCAGATGAAGTTCTCGCACTCGCGCTGGAACAGCCGAAGTAGCCGCGGCTGGAGGATCACGTCGAGCACCGTGAGGTCGGCGGGCTGGGAACCGTCGCCACGCTCGGAGGCCGGGTTCTCTCCTTCGAGGCCTTCCTCCTCTACCGTCCGCATGACCGTGAGCAGGCGCCCGAAGTTGTCCTCCGCCCCGTCCTTCCACTGGTTGTACAGATGGAAGCCGTACTCCAGCAGCAGTTCGGCCCGGGCGCGGTTGAAGTGGTACTCGCGGCTGCCGAGCAGGAAGGACGCGAGCCGGCCCCGTCCTTCGTGGAGCGAGTCGCGCGCGGCCGCGTAGCGCTTGTAGGTCCGGCTCAGAACGTCGTCGTAGCGAACCGCCAGCGGGTTGTCGAGCCAGCGCTCGAACGAAACCTTGCGCTGCCGTTCGCGGCGCGCCCGGGCCCCTCCGGCGGGCACTTCGGCCGCGGCCAGGCGGCCGTAGCTCGACACCGTGGTCGAGCTCAGGCGGCGTCGCAGTCCCAGGTAGCGCAGGTAGCGGAACGCGACGCCGAACACGTTCGCCTGCTCCGCCGGGCTGTGCAGGCGCGACAGGGAAGCGACTTCCTCGAGCACGGAGAGACTGTGGGACGGATCGACGTACCGTCGCGTGTTGCGGCGGTAGTGCTCGAACACGGCCGGTTCGTGGCGCACGAACAGCTTCGCGCGTTGCTCCACCAGCGCGATCGACGTGGTGACGGCGGCCTCGAAACAGGCCAGCCGGTCACCCCCCTCGCCGGGAACGAAGTCGATGACGCCGTCGAGATAGCCCTGCTCGTGAAGCTCGTAGGCCGAAACGCCGACCGCCTTCGCGCACTCTTCCCAGGACAGGTCGTAGCGGCGCACGATGTTCGCCAAGCCGCGCGGCTGGATCGTGTTGAACACGCCGTCCCGCACCGACAGCAGGACGTTCGTCGTGGCGAGAGGAATCGCGCCGCCGGAGTAACCGTTGCCGAGCACGACGCCGACCGTCGGCGCGTGAAGCTGCGCCATCTCGGCGATCAGCCGCGAGATCGAGTGGGCCTGATTGCCGCGGTTCGCCTCCTCGCCGGCGTCCGCGCCGGGCGTGTCCATCAGGGCAACGATCGGCAGCGCTCGACCCGCGAAGGAACGAATGACATCAACCGCCAGCTCGTGGTGGTCCGGCATCCACGCGCCGTTCCGCACCGAGCGTTCCTGCGCCAACACGCCGAAGCGCCGTCGGTGGCCTTCGATCACGCTTTCGAACACGGCGGCGTAGAGCGGGCCATGGTTGCGCTCTTCAACCAGCTCCCAGCTCGTCGCGGCCAGCACCGCGCCGGCGCCGAGGCGACCCGGATCTTCGGCCGGGGCCACCGTTCGGCGAATGTACTCGTCGACCTCCAGCCGGGCGAGGCGCTTGAGCGTCTGGCGGATGCGCCGCTCGGAGATCAAGCCCCCGATGCGCGCACCGCCGTCGCCAGCCCGCCGGTCATCCGCCTCCGGAAACAGGGAAAACGCCCGAGCCCGCTGCTCCGCCTCGCGGAACAGCGGGTCGACATCGCCCCGCGAGGGCTCCGGCTGGCTCTGGAGCAGTATCGTCATACAAACTGCGTAGTCTACCCGCTCCCCGGGCGGTAAAGGACCGGCAACGTGTAACTTGGCCGAATCCGGGCGCTATTCCTGGGCGCCCGCAATGAGGCTCAGTTTCCCCGTTCCTCGGCCCGGGTCGGACCGATCTCCTGCAGTGTCGCCAGGCTGGGAGCGACCATCACCCGTGCCGCCGTCTCCTCGTAAGCCGCATACATCGAGGGCAGCTTCTCCCGCAGCTCCTCCTGGTCGCGAATCGTCCATTCCTCTTCCCACACGGGGCCGTAGGGCGCCTGGAGGTTCCAGGCCGTCGTGATGAACCAGTACGCGAACTCCTGCATCTGGACCCGGAAACGGACCTCCTCGTCCTCAAAGTCGGCGTACTGGTCCATCTGGTAGTAGCCCTCCTCCGCGGCCTTCGCCATCGCCTTCGCCAGTTCCGAGTCCTCGGCGATGCCCCACACCTCCGGGAACGTGTAGTGCAGGCCGATGTCCGTCACGTAGTGGAGGATGTGCTCGACCACCTCCATCACCTGGCCCTGGGGAACGTCCTGCATGATCACGTCGCAGACCGAGTTGTCGCGCTCGATCGCCGCCCACCGCTCGTCGGTTTCGTCCATGAAGCTGTAGTCGTACCCGAGCGGAACCGGGATCAGAGCGTTGTAGCGATAGTGGTTCGCGAGCACTTCGCGCTGCAGCTCGGCGTCGAGCCCGGCGTCCCGCGGAAACGACTCGGCGATCGTCCTCGCGACGAGGCGCATGAAGTCGTCCGAGATGTCGTCGCGGGCGGCGAGCTTGAGGCCGTGCACCTGCAGCTCCTTCGTGAACGGCGGCAGTGCGTCGGTGCGTACCACGTCGCCGCGCAGGTAGACGTCGTCGGGGACTTCTCCTTTCGGGTCGAGCAGGATGCAGCCGCCGAGATGGGTCGGTGCGGCGTCGGCTGACGCAGTTCCACCGCCATCGGCGCCTTGTCGGTCACCGCACGCCGCGATCAAGAGCAGGAGCCACGGGAGCGCGAGCGGCAATCGTCTGTTCATCGGACACCTCCAAGCAAGAACCGTGAGTCTACGTCAAGGCCAGCAGCGACCTCCGTTGAAACGACCCATCGGACCGTCGGAGCACTGGTCGGTCGAGGCGAATCGCGTCGAGCCCGCTTGACGTCGCGCTTGAAGCGCGATGAGCGGACCGGAACCAGCACGTCAGATAGCGAGATCGCGGAACAGTTCGTCGGCGGTGTCGAAGCGGCGGCCTCCGCCGCTCTCAAGTTCCTCCATCGCCTCAACGGTGGCGCGGCGCGGCGCCTGCACCGCGAAGGGTAGCCGTTTTCACTCGGCGACGCGCACGAGGAGCAGGCGAATCGCGTCGGAGACCGACAGCCCCATCTCCCGCAGCGCCTCGGTTGCGCGCTCCTTGGTCGCGCTGTCGATCCGAGCTCTCACTACCGTGTCCGCGTTCATTCGACTGCGACCTCCCGTGTAGCTCTAACGTAGCTACACGCACGGCCGACGTCAAGCCAGAGACGTACGACGACGTACGACGAGTTCCCCGGCCTACTGGCCGAGTGAGACCGGAGGTAGTCGACCTTGGCGCGGGAGCGCTTCGGCGGAGGATGGACCAATCGAACTGGGTCGAGCGCCTCGACCTTGTGTACGGGGACGAGAGTTGGCAGGGCCTCTATCGGCCCGATCGCCAACAGAAGCTCTTGGGATCCCGCGATTCCGAGCTCCCTGGGGTACTCTGGACCGGCCATGAACGTATTCATCTACTGGGACAACTCCAACATCTACCATGAGGCCCAACGCCTTGCCGATGAAAGGGAGGGCACGCCGGGGGCCCGCTACCTCATCCGCGTCCACTTCGACAATCTGCTGCGGCTGGCTCACGCTGACCGTCCGATGGAGAGGGCCGTGGCCGCCGGTTCGATCCCGCCCGAAATGAAGCAACTCTGGAACCGTATGGAGAACCGAGGCGTGGAGGTCAACCTGTACGACCGCGGCACGAGCGGCCTGGGCGAACAGGGCGTACCCGACCAGTGGTTGCAGCTTCGAATGATGGAGGACGGCCTCGATTACAACGGCAACCCCGGAATCGTCGTGCTGCTGACGGGCGACGGCGCCGGCTACGCGCGGGGCAGAGGGTTCCACAGTGCGCTGGCGCGGCTGCAGCAACGAGGCTGGCCGGTGGAGGTGTTGTCGTGGGCGCACTCATGCAACCGCGGGATGCGCACGTGGGCGGAAACCAACGGCGTCTTCATCGCTCTCGACGACTACTACGACGCGATCACTCTCCGGGAACCGTCCCGGCCCGGCTACGAGTTCGCACCGCGACGCGACGCGACCAGGGACTCTTGGACTTGTCGTCGCGACCGAGGGCAACGGGCCAGTCATAGCGTCGAGGTCAGATGAGCCCGGTCGCGGCTGCCAGGTCGGGCGGCACTCCGCGGGTCAGTCGATCGAAGGCCCGCGGAACCCAGCGCGATGTCCGGTACTCCCGGAGGCTCTGAGTTCGTGCTGGTCTCTTGCGGCGGTATCCCGGGCGGCATCTCCTGATCCATGGGCGGGATCTCCTTGGGCACTTCGAGGACAGGGAGACAGCGGTCGCTTCCGGCTATCGGCGCTTTGGCGTCGGGCCGTTCCTCGTCCGCCAAAGCGGCGAAGGCACGATCGAACTGTCGGCGCCCGCGCTGACCCTCGGGATAGCTCTCGTTGACGATTCCGGCGCTTCGCTTCGGTAGCGCAATCGCTGCCGATGGAGACGGCGAGCAGCGGGAGATCCCGCCGGCGGTGCATCTGCGCCAGCGCGGGCCGATCGTTTCGGTTGGCCGCTCACCCTTGATTTACGCCCTTTTTCCGCTTACTGTTCAGCTCGCCAAAGGAACCTGACGGTCAACTGCAAGCGGAGGCCGCGATGGCCGACAAGAGCACGATCGAGTGGACCGACGCCACCTGGAATCCCGTGCTCGGATGCACGAAGGTCAGCGCCGGCTGCGCCCATTGCTACGCGGAGCGATTCACGGAACGCTTCCGCGGCGTGCCGGGACACCCCTTCGAGCAGGGCTTCGATGTCCGCCTCGTTCCGGCGAAGCTCGACCAGCCGCGGCGCTGGAGGCAACCGCGCCGCATCTTCGTGAACTCGATGAGCGACCTGTTCCACCCGCGGGTTCCGGCGTCATACATTGCGGAGGTCGGGCACGTGATGAGCAGCACCCGGCGGCACACCTTCCAGGTGCTCACGAAACGCCACGACCGCATGCGTCGGCTCTTGAACGACGAGTTGTCGTGGATGGCCAGGCTCCCGAACGTCTGGTACGGCGTAAGCGTGGAGAACCGCCGCCAAGGACTGCCCCGTCTCGACGCTTTGCGGGAAACACCGGCCACCATGCGCTTCGCCTCCGTCGAACCCTTGCTCGAGGACCTGGGCGACTTCGACCTCGGCTCCATCGATTGGGTGATCGCCGGCGGCGAGAGCGGTCCGGGGGCCCGCCCGATGCGCGAGGACTGGGTCTTGGGCGTCCTCAATCAGTGCCGGAGGCAAGACGTGCCGTTCTTCTTCAAGCAGTGGGGCGGCACCCGCAAGAGTCGCAACGGCCGCCTGCTTCAGGGCAGAACGTACGACGAGTTCCCCCGTCAACTGGCCGGGCGAGGCTGAAGGTACGCCGGATGGCCCGGGAGCGCTTCGGCGGCGCATGGACCAAGGAGAAGCTCAAGGTCTTGCAGCGCTACCTTGAGGCGTACACGACCGCACTCAAGAAGCAGCCGTTCCAACTCTGGTACATCGACGCCTTCGCCGGCACCGGCACTGTTCAGCTGCGGAGACCCGAGGACGGCGTCGACGAGTTCCTCGCCGGGTCCGCCAAGCGGGCCCTCGACGTGCAGGGACGGCCATTTGATCGGTTGATCTTCATCGAGAAAGACCCGAAGCGCTGCAGGGCCTTGGAGATGCTCCGGGCCGAACACCCCGGCCGGGACGTCAGAGTAGAGAACAACGAGGCGAACTCTTACCTCGCTGGGCTGGCGCCGCCACGGAACGTCCGGGGCGTTCTCTTCCTTGATCCCTTCGCCACCCAAGTTTCCATGAGCACGTTGAAGCACATAGCGACCCTGAAGTGTTTCGACACCTGGATTCTCTTCCCGGTGAGCGCCGTCGCACGACTGCTGCCGACGTCCCGTCAGCCGGACGATGTTTCGCCCTCGTGGGTCAAGCGACTGAATCATGTCTATGGTGACGACAGTTGGCGGAGTCTCTATGGTCCTGCAGCCCAAAAGAACCTCTGGCAGGCCGTCGAAACCACACGAGAGTCCGGCGTGGCTGAGTTGACCAGCATCTACCGGGCCCGCCTCTCGGAAGCCTTCGGCCGGAGACTCCTCGCAGATTCGGCGGAGCTCAAGAACTCGCGCGGTTCCGTCCTCTTTGAACTCATCTTCAGCGTGGGCCATCCCAAGGGCATCCGCCCCGCGAAGAGCATTGCGGCACACCTCCTGAACAAGATCTGAGCGGTACTCGACCCTTTCTCTCGCCGATCACGCAGCGGTGACGGGCAAGCTGGGCGCTTCGCCGCGGGTCAGTTGATCGAACGCCTGGAGCACGTAGCGACTGGTCCGGTACTCGCCGAAGGCCTTCAGTTCGTGCTGCTTGAGGAGCGGGAACGAGGCCGAGGGGGGCTCGGCGTCCAGGATCCACTCGAGGTCGGAGCGGTCGAGGCGGTACATGTGGGCGTAAATCGCGTCGAGTTCGGAGCGGAGGCGATGGCGGCGGTCTTCGTCCCAGGCGAAGGGCGGGCCGTCGTAGCCGAGGTCCTCGGCGAAAGGGCGCAGTTCGTCCGCGGCGTAGGTCAGTTCCAGGACGCGCGGGACGACGAGTTCGACGTACGTCGGTCCGTGGGCCGCGCGCCACAGGTAGGCCTCGGGCGGCAGTACGGGAAGCTGCTTGACGATGAAGAAGTTGAGGTTGACGCCGCCCACGGAGAGCCGGGCCGCCCAGTCGAGCGGCAGGCTGTTCAGGTTGGCCAGCACCAGGGCCGAGGCGACGGCCCGGGCGTTCGAGTAGTCGACCGCCGGGGCGCTGTTGCCGACGCCGCTTCTCGGCAAGTTACCCGAAAGGAGCGTCCGCTCGTCGGTCGCTCGAGTGATCCCGCGGAAGGCCTGAAGCCAAGCCTCCTGATCGACGTTCAGAAGAGGCGCCTTGTTGCTCACCGCCGCCTCCGGGAACGCGCCGAGGATCGTTGTTCGCTGGTTCGTCGGCGCCGCGATGTCCCGGAACGCGAGGAGCCAACCAGGATCACGGCCGCGGAATGGCCGAACCCGACGTTCGGAATCATGCCGACGACTCCGGTCCGCTCGTTGGTCGCGTTCGTGATCTGGCGGAAAGCGAGTTGCGAGCGCGCTCGGCAAGGATGTCGAACGTCGACCGGTTGGCTGGCTCGCGAGGTGGGGTCGGGCGCCGCCGTGATAGCGTTCGAGGGTGGTTGACGGTTGACGGTTGACGGTTG
>JAAXHG010000092.1 GCA_012270995.1 Vicinamibacteraceae bacterium
AAGCTGCTGCAGATGGCGGCGCAGGGCATGGTCCATCCCGATCTCGTGTCGAGTCTGGCGTCGCGTCTGGCGCGCCTCGCCCGCCGGGTCGACGAGGGGCAGCGAACGCGAATCGTCCGGGAATCGGGCGGAGCGACCCTGGAAGGGCTGACTGGCGAACTCCTGCACAGCATCGACCCCGACGCGACGCGCGAGGCGGCGATAGCCGCTCGCGCAGGCGAGGATCAGGATGTCGGCGTAGCGAACGGATCGAGAATCTCGACTCCGAACTGCTTGAAGTCGCGGACGTTTCGCGTGACGACCGTGAAACCGCGAGTCCTGGCGACGGCAGCGATCATCGCGTCCTGCAACAGGGCTACTGACTGACGGTGCATCAGCCTGCCCCACTCGCGGAAGATCACTGCGTCCAGTGCCAGGACCGGGTACGCCGCCATGATCTGCTCGAGCCACTCCTCCAACATGCGGGCCTTTGTGGAATCGTGCGCCCGGGTCTTCTCGATTCCGCCCTGGATCTCTCCCACGGTCACCGCGCACAGGTGAAGTCGTTCCGATGGGACGTTCCGGATCCACTCCAGGACCGCGGGATGTGGTCGGCCGCGCCGCAGCTCCGAGACGACGTTCGTGTCGAGCAGGTACATCTCCTTAGTCGAGTCGAGGCGCGTCGCGATAACGGAAGTGACGTCGCGGCAGGGCCAGTTCCTCGGTTCTCGGTTGGGGTGCAAGCAGCAGTTCCTTGAGACCGGGCTTCGACGCCCTCGACAGCCTGCGCCACTGTTCGATGGGCACCAGCACCGCGGTCGGCACACCGCGCTTCGTGACGACCTGCGGTCCTTCGGTCACGCTCGTTTCGAGGAACTCGCTGAAGCGCGCCTTTGCATCCTGCACCTGCCACACGTTGTTCATCGCTCGGTCCCTCCTGGTGACTAGACTTCAGACTAGTCTTGAGCCGAGTCACGGTCAAGCTGCTGGACTACACATGGCGTCGCCTTCACTCGACCGGGGACGCTCATTCGAGAGAGTCCACGCGTGCGAGGCGGTACTCTCCTCTGCACCACACCCAAGAGGAGGACCCCGCCATACGCCGACCTGGAATCTCCGTCACGATCCTCGCCACGTTTGTCGCCATCATCGCCTCTCTGGCGTGTCAGCCCGACACTGCCGAGGATGCGGCCGCCGAAGCCGACATGGACGCCCAGCACACGGTGGAGGGAAGCGCCTCCCCGATCGACCTCCACTTCGTGCATGCAGCCGCGGAGGGCGACCTGGCGGTGATCGGAGTGTTCCTGGAGGCGGGCGAAGCCGACCCGACCATCCAGAGCATCTGGGACGCGATTTCGCCCGCCGGCGAGTCGCCGGGAGCACTGGCGGCGTTCGATCCCCGAGCACTGCTGCCGGAGGGAGGCAGCCGCTACCGCTACCCGGTTCGCTGACGACGCCGGGCTGTTCGGAGATCGTCAGTTGGGTGGTGATGACCGAGTCGATCGCGGTTTCCCAGGAGCAGGTCGACGCGTTCGCGGCCATCTATCCGATGAACGCGCGGCCGGTGCAGCCGCTGAACGAACGGACGATCGAGCTGAAGGACTGAGCCGTTTCGTTCGGCTTCACGCGCCGCCGTCCCGGTCGCGTTCTTGGCGAACGGTCTCGGTGCTGTCCAAGCTTGAGCGAAGCGGTCGTCGCATCGCTGTGGCGCCGACGGCGAAGTCGCCTCCGCCGACCACTTCGTCCTCCCAGAGCCGCTCCAGGAAGCGCTCCCACGGCAGAATCCAGATTCCGTCATCCGTCCGTCTGACCGCGTCCTCGTTGCAGACGACGATGGCCGTCCTCGGACCGTGCTCCTCGACGAACGCGCGGAGGCCCTTGAGGTCCGCTCGTCGCACCCTGTTGGCGGCCTTCACTTCGAGCGCCACGTCCCCGTCGCGGCCCAGGACGAAGTCGCACTCGCGGCCGGACCTCGTGCGCCAGAACCGGATGGGGAAGTCGCGTTCGCGATAGGAGCGGTAGGCAAGCAGCTCCATCAGGACGAAGTGCTCCAGGGCGCGCCCGAAGTCGGGTCCGCCGGCCCTCCCGATGCGTCTGCCGGCGATATGGTTCGCGACCCCCACGTCGAACAGGTAGAACTTCGGCGCGGCGGTGATCACGGATCGCGAAGTCCGCCGGCTGAAGGGCTCGACCAGGACGCCGAGCAGGGTATCGACCAGGATCTGGAAGTACTCCTTGACGGTCTTGGAACTGACGCCGCAGTCCCGGGCGACGTTGCTGTAGTTCAGCATTTCGCCATTGCAGAACGCGAGCGCCTCGAAGAACCGCGAGAAGGCCGGGGCGTTGCGGGTCAGTCCCTCGTCGAACACTTCCTCCTTGAGGTAGTCGTCGACGTACCCGGCCAGCGCCCGGCGATGATGCGCCGAGTCGTAGTGCTCGGGCACGAGCCCCCGGTTCAGGGCGGTCAGCAGGTCGAAGTCGGGAATCTCACGCCAGGTCAGAGGATGAAGCGCGAAGCGCCAGGCGCGGCCGCCGAGCAGGTTCGCGCTCCCGCGCTTCAGCTTGCGGGCGCTGGAGCCGCACAGCACGAAGCTGAGGCGTTCCGCCTCGATGAGGCGGTGCGCTTCGTCGAGGAGGGCGGGCGCCTTCTGGACCTCGTCGATCAGGATCGGCAGTTCACGCTTGGCGCCCTCGGTGGCCGCGATGCGTTCACCGAGGGTCCAGGGCGCGCGCGTGAAGTCGAGCATCAGGCGCGTGTCGAGGAGATCGAAGCGAATCGACTCCGGGAACTGCCGCTGGAGCAGCGTGGACTTTCCGATCTTCCTGGCTCCCCAGAGGAAGGCCGACTGGCCGCGCGGCAGTTCGATCTTGAGTTCGCGGGCGTACACGGTTGGCCTCCGATCTCGGAGTGTACTCCGAAACAGTCGAACTATCTCGGAGTACACTCCGGGAACGGAGGCGGAGCGGGAGAACTGCCCACCGCGTGGGCGATCGTCAGAGAATGCCCTAGGCTTGGAACTGACCGATCTCCTGGTGTCGGTAGCCTTCAAAGCCCTACGCCGTGATGGGGACCTACATGAGATACGCCCTGAAGTCGTTCTACGGCGAGAGCATGCACTTCGGCATCTCGACCGCCGCGCCCGCGCGCCAGCAGGTGCTGGACTTCTTCAAAGGTAGTGGCTTGGAAGTGGAGAGCTTCGAGCCGCTCGGCCGTGAGTCAGGTCGCGGCACGCCGATCGGCGGTTTGATCGTGGCGGCCACATGACGCCGAAGCCCCATCCGCTCAACCAGGACTTTCGCTGGGAACCGAGAGGCGGCCCCTACCGTCGCATCTCTTCCGCGCAGGCCCGCCAGTGGAGCGAGCAGGGCTTCTTCGTGCTGGAGGACGCTGTCGAGCCGACCACGCTCGAGCGCCTGATCGCCGAGATCGACCCCTGGGAGGCCAAAGCGGAAGCGGCGCTGCGCGAGTTGCCGCAGGGGCGTCGCTTCATCGCCCGCGCCGACGAGATCACCTTCACCGTTCACCTGGTGCTGCGCTCGGCTTTCCTGCGCGACTTCTGTGCCGGTCCTCTCTTCCGCGATCTTGCCTGGGACCTGGTGGGCCCCGACGTTCGACTCTACTGGGACCAGGCGGTCTACAAGAAGCCGAGCGTTCCGGCCCCCTTTCCGTGGCACCAGGACAACGGCTACGGCTTCCTCGACCCGCAGGCCTACCTCACCTGCTGGATCGCACTGACCGACGCCACCACCAGCAACGGTTGCCCGAGGGTACTCTCGGGACTGCATCGCCACGGCACCCTCGAGCACTGGACCACCGACCTCGGCTACTGCTGCGCGGACGAGGACGCCGAGGGGATCGCCGCGCCGGCGAGGGCGGGCAGCATCGTCGTCTTCTCCTCACTCACGCCGCATGCGACCGGGCCGAATCTCACCTCCGAGGTCCGCAAGGCCTACATCGTTCAGCTCGCCCCCGACGGGGCCCGCCGCATGGAGCCCGACGGGCGTGGCGGCTACCGGCCCGTTCTCCAGAACGACCCGGATCGACAATTCTCCATCCTCAGAAGCGGACGCCGAGCTTGAGGCGGAACTCCCGCGTGGCCTGGTATGCGATGAGCGAGCCGAGTGGATTGCCGTTCCTCGTGTTGATGTAGACGAGCGCCTGCTCGTTGGTGACGTTCGAGGCTTCGCCGCCGACGATGCCTTGCACCCCGCCCCGGATCGGGAACTGGTAGGTGGCGTTCAGGTTCAGCGTTTGGAAGTCGTCGAGCCGGTTGGCGCCTCTCGCCTCGCGGAGGGTCGTCGTCGTGATCGTCTGGCCGGAAACCGGGTGCCTGACCTGGGTGGAGGGCTGCAATCCCCACGGCTCGCCGTCGGACCAGTGGAGGGCTGCACTGGTCATCAGGTCATGGCTGCCGAACCTCCAGACCTTCATGCCGATGACGTTGATGATGCGGTCCCGCTGGTAACTGATGGGCCCGAACCAGTTGGGGCCACTGGTGGGATTGAGAATCCCGGTCGAGACCTCGATGCCGCCGAAGCCTTCCAGGTGGTCGTCGTTGTCGTTGCGGGACTCGTTGTTGCCTTCGTTCCAGTCCCTCCCGTAGTTCATCCGCAGCGACCAGTCGTTGCGAAACGCCCGGTTGAGCTGGAACAGCACGCCCTCGTACTGGCGTCTGTTCTGCGGCCAGTTTCTCAGGTCGCGAACGACCGCGCCCTGGTCGTCGAACTGCAGGGTGCTGTGGAACATGTTCTCCATCTCCCACGAGGTCACGCGCGACTTGAAGACCCAGTTGTTCGAGAACTGCCAGTCGAAGCCCACCGAGATCTCTTCCTTGTAGTAGGGCTCGACGGAGGAGGCCAGGGGGTCACGGGGCTCGACGCGGCGCTGGAAGATGTCGTAGAGCTCCGTCTCGGGATTCCAGCCGTACTGGGTGTAGGCGTTCTCCCCATTGGCGCCGGCGGTGAACTCCGTGAAGACGACACCCAGGCCGATGTAGTCCCAGTAGCGCCCGGCGGATGCCTTGACCAGCATCCTGCCGTCGGCGTTGATGTCGTAGACCGCCGACAGGCGCGGCGCCACCTTCTGGAACTCCATGACCTCCTGGCCGATGTTGTTGTTGATGTTCTGGGTGTCCTGGCGCAGGCCGAGGCTGACGGTGAGGTGGTCACCGACCGTGATCCGGTCCTGGACATAGGCGGCACCCAGGGAGCTTGTGAAGGCGGTGTTGCAGGGGACGGGACAGTCGAAGACCCGTTTGTTGGTCGGGCTCTCGTAGCCGCCGGGCAACGAGCGGCCGTAGCCGCGGCCGCGGTACTCGGTACCGATACTCGTGATCGTCGCGAAGGTCACGTCCTGGAAGTCGATGCCTGCCTTGAACTCGTGCTTGCCTCTGAAGAAGGTCAGCGAGGCATTCGCCTGATCGCGCGGAAAGTCGTTTCCACCGGCGCCCAAACGCTGCACGGGAGCGTTGTAGCGCTTACCGTCGGCGAGATCGCGGTAGCGGAAGTTGTTGCCGTCGGGCGAGTCGGGAGACGCTCCGGGGAGGATCTCCGCCGGCGGCGCCCCAATGCGCGCCGTCGTAAGCTCGCGGTTGGCGGCCTTGACCTCGAGGAATGCCGAGTTGGTCAGGGCGAAGCTCCAGGTCAGGGTCTGGATTCGGTTGTTCCAACTGTTCCTGGTGATCGAATAGACGTCGGCCGCTGTTCCGGGTGGGTTGAGGCGGCCTGACGGGGAATCGATCCAGGTCAACGCAAGCTGGTGGCGGTCGTTGGGCTGGGTGTTGAACTTGCCGACGAGCGGCTCCGCCTCGCGGTTGACGTCGACCAGATCGCCCTCGGCGGTCCGGTCGAGCTGGTTGTCGTTCATTTCGCTGATGGATGCGTAGAACCAGGCCTTGTCCCGGAAGAGCGGCCCGCCAAGGCCGGATTCGTAGCTGCTGATCATGGAATCCGGCCGCTCGATTCCGAGCCAGTTTTCGGCGCGCCACGCCGGGTTCTGGCCGATGTAGAGGAAGTCTCCGTGGAATTCGTTGGTGCCCGTCTTGATCGTCGTGTTCAGCACACCGCTGATCCCCCGGCCGTACTCGGCGCTGAAGCCGGCGGACTCCATCCTGTTCTCGGTGATCACGGTCGACGGCATGTAGAAGGTCATTTCGCCCCCGCGCCGGTTGTGGGAGATGTCGACGCCGTCGATGAACGTGACCACTTCCTGGGCGATGCCGCCGTTGACCCCGGGGGCCTGAACGAAGTTCTGGTGCCAGGGCACGACGCCGGCCATCAGCCTCATGTTCTCCCAGTAGTTACGCGAGCCTTGGGCGACGTGCTCGAGTATCTCTTCCCCGAGCGCCGTAACGGCGCCGGTGTCGTACTTCGTGACCAGCGCCGCCTCCGAGGTGACGGTGATCTCCTCGGCCGTGGCCCCGAGAACGAGGTCGACGTCCTCGCGCTTCCCCAGCTCGAGGACGACGGCGCGCTCGACCGAGCCCAGGCCCTCGAGGTCGGCGGTAACCATGTAGTTACCCGACTGGAGCAGGGCGAAGCGATAGTCGCCGTTGGCGTCGGTGATCTCGGTCCTCGTGTTCTGGGGACCGGTCAGGGTCACGGTGACGCCGGGCAGGCCGTCACCCTGGGCGTCGGTTATCGTGCCGTCGATGGTCGACGTCTGCGGGCCGTCGGCCAGAAGCGGCAAGGCGCAGAGGGCGATGGCGAAGGTCCAGATGGAGGACCTGATGGCGGCGGCTCTCACGATTTCTCTCCTCCAGAGTCTGCGACCCGCTGATCGGCGTTCCTGTTGGGGGCGCCACCGGGCCGCGTGATGGAAACTGCCAAGCCAACGTGCGCTCGCGCCTTGACCGGAAGCTGAGGCACGGAAAACCCTGTTGGAAGTCTCAAACGCTGTGCCACGAAGAAGAACCGTGGGATAAGGTGCGCTTGGGTCCGCCTTCCATAAGTCGACTTAGGCAGAGAACCATGCGTGAACTTCGCCGGTGTCCGCTCGCCGGTCTCGTGGTCGCCCTGCTGAGCGCCGCCGCTGCCTTTGGCCAGGCGACGGAGTCGGCCGAGCCGTTCAAGGTCGGCACCTTCGACATCGACGGCGTGCCGCGCGTCGGCCTCGTCCTGCGGGACAGCCTGGTGGTCGACATCGCGGAGGCGAACCGGGGACTCGAGGCGGATCCCGCCTACCCCAGGATGCCGATGCCGGAGGACATGCTCGAGCTCATCGGCCGCTACGAGTACGGTCTCAAGTACCGGCTGTACGAGATCGTGAACCATCTCGTCGGAAGCGAGCTTCTCGGGAGCGGGGCGCCCGGATACGTCCATCCGGTCGGCGAACTCCGGATCCGGCCGCCGATCATGTATCCGGGGAAGATCCTGAACGCCGCGGTCAACTTCTACAGTCACGTCAATGAGTCGGGAACCGAGGAAGAGCGAGCCGCGGCCCGGCGTCAGCGCCGGGAGAACCGGGGCGTTCCGTATCTCTTTCTCAAGCCGTCCCGGGGTGCGGTCGTCGGCAGCGGCGACGAGATCGTCATCCCCTACGGCCGCGACCGCACCGACTGGGAGGTCGAGCTGGGCGCGGTCATCGGGCGGACTGCGAGGTACGTCTCCGCCGCCGACGCTCAGGACCACGTCTTCGGCTACATGGTCTCCATCGACGTCTCCGACCGCGGCGGGCGGCCGCCGGGAGGCAACCCCATCCGCAGTGACTGGTTCGTCGGCAAGGGGCACGACACCTTCGCCCCGCAGGGACCGTGGATCGTGCCCCGCGAGTTCTACGGCGATCCGATGGAGAACCTCCGCCAGACCCTGAGCGTCGACGGCACCCTGCTCCAGGAGGCGCGCGCCGGCGACATGATCCACTCGCTCTGGGAGCTGATCGAGTACGGGTCGTCGATCATCACGCTCTACCCGGGCGACGTGATCAACAACGGCACCTCAGGCGGCACGGCGGCCGGAGCCGCCGCGACCCGCGGGCCGGAGGACCGCTTCCTCAAGCCGGGCGAGGTGGTCGAGGCGTCGATCGACGGCATCGGCACGCTTCGGCTGCCGGTCGTTGCCGGCGAGAAGCCGCCGGGTGGGACCGGGGCCCGGCTGCCGCCGGTCAGGTCGTATCGCTGACGACTCGGTGCAGGCGTCTGGCTAGATCGCCAGATCGTTCAGGTTGTAGTCGCGGATCACCCGCTCGAACGTCTCGTCGTTGAAGCGGAAGTCGTCCTCCAGGCCGGCGAAGGGCTCGTAGACGAACGACGGCTCGCCAAGGCGGTGCTGCCGGCGGGCGTCGATCGCCACGGCGATCACGGACGAGCGATCGAAGATGCGCTGGGCGTCGTAGACGCTGTCGTCGGGTTCGAGAGCGAGCGCGGTCTTCTGTCCCTCCACCGACTTACGGCGGTGGAAGCCGAAGGTGAGCGAGATGCGGAGGTCCGAGGAGGTGTTGGCGAACGAGGCGTGAAGCATCTGCCGGTTGATAGTCGTGACGTCACCGGCGTCGCAGACGAGCGGCAGAGCCCCGGGGAGCTTCTCGCTTCCTCCGTTCTTCCGGACCCGCGCCTTGATGTCGATCTTCCCGAGCTTGTGGCTGCCCGGGACCACCCAGAGACAGCTCGCCGGAGTCGTGGGATAGAGCTGCACCTGGAAGTTGAAGCCGTGGATGCCTTCGTCCCAGTCCGGAGAACCCCAGTGGGTGACGCCGTCCTGGTGCCACGACACGGAACCGCCTAGACCCGGCTGCTTGACGAAGATCGCGTCGTTGAAGGGCACGAAGTCGTCGCCGTTGATCGCCGCGGCGATCTCGAGCAGTTGCGGGTGGCCGTAGAGCCGTAGTCCCGAGGGCATCGCCTGGCACATGGAGCCCATGAGGAAGACGACCTCCGCGGGCGCATCCTTTTCGGGCAACGGCTGCGTCATCTGCGTCGGGTGACGTCCACCGAGAAGCTCGGTTCCGCCCCAGGGATCGGCCAGAGGCTTGGTGAAGAGGTACGGCCGGCGCGCGTAGTCGAGTCCCAGGGCCGGGCGTCCTCGGGCGTCCACGTCCGCGTCCGGACCCACCGGCGCGCGCTCCAGCATCTCGTTGGCGTCGCGGCGCAGTTCGGCCACCTCGTCGCCGTCGATGAGGCCTTCGAAGACGTAGAAGCCGTGCCTCCAGTACACCCCCAGGATGTCCGGATGGAGCCTGCCGCCGTCGGTCAGCCGAATCGGCCCCCGGTTGCCGATCTCCGCGGCGATACGCAGGCCCGCCTCCTGGTACGCGGCCATACCGGCCGCGTGCTCCGCCCTGGTCGGCGCTGCTACCGCGTCGCTTGAAAGGCCCATAGCGCGCTTCGGGTTCGGAGGTACATCGTCGTTCCGTCGATCGCCGGCGTTGCCGTCGCCAGGTCGTCGAGATCCGAGACGGCCAGCGGCTCGAGCGAGCCATCGGTCGGCAGCACGACGAGCTTGCCAGATCTCGACAGCAGGTAGAACTTGCCGTCGGCCACGATCGGAGACGCGTAGTAACTGTCGACCGCTCCCTCGAGGCGGCCCTGTTCGATGAGCTCTCCGGTCGCGGAGCGGAGAGTCGTGGTGATGCCGCTGTCGTCGACCATGAGGAGGACTCCGTCGTCGACGATCGGCGACGGGAGCTGCGGGATCTTGCGGTGGTAGGTCCACCGGACGTGGCTGGCGGTCAGGTCTCCGCGCAGACCGGCTTCCGGCAGCTCGACGGCTAGGATGTTGTTGCGGGTGTCGAGGGCCGACTGGAAGTACGTCCAGTCCCCCTGGTCGAGGAGGCCGTCGCTGGCCAGGTCGAAGTAGGAGAAGACGTTCTTGACCAGGCCTTCCGGCGCTTCGTCCTCCGAAAGCTTCCCGTCGCCGTCGCCGTCGTGCGCGGCGACGACTTCGGGGAAGGGATCGAGCCGGACGTGGCGCCCTTCCTCGTTCAGCGGCATGGCGTAGCCGTTGATGAAGAGGACGCCGTCCTCGACCGCCGGCGTCGACTTCATCTCGAACGAGAGGCCGCTCACCCACCAGAGACGCTCGCCGGTCTTCGCCGAGTAGCTCGTGAGGAAGAACGAGCCCGGCACGACGACCTGGAGTTCACCGCCTTCGGGATGGTGGAGCACCGGCGTCGAGTGGCCGCTTCTCGCGGCGGGTCGTTCGGTGCGCCATGCCAGCTCGCCGGATTCGGCGTCGACGGCCAGGACGTGAGAGTCCCGCTGCTGGTCGACCACGAGGACCACGTTGCCGGCGGCGAGGATCGGAGAGGCGCCCATGCCGTAGATGTTGTCGAAAGGACCGAGCGGATGGCGCCAGAGCTCTTCGCCGTCGACGTCGTAGCAGAGCAGGCCGAAGTCGCCGAAGAAGACCCAGACGCGCTCGCCGTCGGTGACCGGAGACGGCGACGCCGGTCCGTTGCGGTTGTCGAGCGTCTCGGTCCGCGGCCTCGGAGCCTCGCGCCGCCAGAGTTCCGATCCGGTCTCGCGGTCGAGGGCGATCGTGTAGAGCGCTTCGCCTTCCGAGGCCGTCAGGAAGATCCGATCCGCGCTCAGGACAGGCGACGAGTCGCCGGCCGGGAGCTCGGTCCGCCAGAGGAGGTTGCGGTCGAGTCCCACCCCGACCGGCAGGGTGCCCGCCTCGATGGCGCCGCCGCCGTTCGGTCCCCGGAATCGCGACCACTCGGCGGTCTCGGCCCAGGCTAGCTGGGAGAAGGCGAGGACGCTAAGGAGCGCGAGCGCTAGCGCAGCAGAACGTCGAGAAGCCGGCGCTTCGCGCCGGATGCCGGCGGGGACGCCGGCGCACCCAGTTTGTGGCGCCAGCCGGCTCAAAGGAGATCGCCGCCGCAGGCCGACGCGCAGGTGCCGTGCGCCTCGAATGCCTGCACGACGTTCTTGCCGCTGCGCCAGCGATGGACCTCGTCGGGCCCGTCCGCCAGACGCTGAGCGCGGACGCCGCGATACCAGCGGGCCAGGGGCGTGTCCATGCTGTAGCCGAGGGCGCCGTGGAGCTGGATGGCGGTGTCGACCACCTGGTGCACCATGTTGGCGAGGAAGACCTTGGCGATGCCGTTCTCGATGCGCAGGTCCATGCCGTTCTCCGCCTTGTAGGCGATGTGGAGCAGCATGAGCCGGGCCTTGTAGAGCTCGGCGGCGCAGTCGGCGAGCATCCAGCGAACACCCTGGCGGTCGGCCAGGCGCTTGCCGAAGGTCACGCGCTTGATGGTGTGTCCGACGGCGAGGTCGAGGGCGCGCTGCGCCATCGCCACGTTGTGCATGCCGTGGCGCAGCCGCCCGTAGGCGAGGCGGTGCTGACCCATCGCGAAGCCCTGGCCGCGGCCACCGAGGAGGTTCTCCTTCGGGAGGATGAGGTTCTCGATGCGGATCTCCGAGTGCGAACCTCCGAGCTTCACGCCGAGTTCGGTGTGCGGCTGCATCGTCTCGATGTCGCGGACGATCCTGTAGCCGGGGTTCGGCAGCTCGACGAGGAAGGTCGAGAACTGCCGGTGACGGGCGACGTCGGGATCGGTCTTCGCCATGACCAGGGCGATGTCGGCGACGCTCGCGGAGGAGCTGAACCACTTTTCGCCGTTCAGCACGTAGTTGTCGCCGTCGAGAACGGCCGAAGTCTGCATGCCCGTCGCGTCGGCGCCGGCGGCTCGCTCGGTCATCGAGTAGCAGATGCGCTTCTCGCCCGCCAGCAGCGGCTTCAGGAAGCGTTCCTTCTGGTCCTCGGTGCCATTCTCGAGCAGCGTCAGCATGGTCGCGTCGTCGGGACCCTGCGTGTTGAGGGAGAGCGCCCCGAGGAAGCTCTCGCCGAGTTCCATCTGGACCAGGGCGTTGGCCAGCGGCTTCAGCCCCATGCCGCCGTACTCCTCCGGGATGAAGGGGCACCAGAGCCCCTGCGACCTCGCCTTTGTGCGGAGCTTGGCCAGCACCTCGTCGAAGTTCTCCGGCGTGCATCCCTCCTCTGCCGGGATGCACTCGTTCTGGACGAAGTCGCGCACCTTGGCGCGCACCGCCTTGCTCTCTGCTGGAATCTCGAAATCGATCATCGTTTCTCCTTCAGGAAGTACTCAGAAAAGCGCCAGTGCGTTGATCGGCGAGCCGGTTCCGGTGTCGACGGCCAGCGGCCCCGCCACGAGCAGAAACTCCCATCGCCCGAGCTCGGCCGCCGTTTCGGCGACGGCTTCGAGGTCCTGGTTGTCGAAGATGTCGATACCCATGGCGACGATCGTCAGGATGTGGACCGGAAGGTCGACGCCCTCCACCAGCGATGGAACGACGTCGAGCGCCGCGTCGGAGCCGATGAACGAGATGTCGCGCGAGCGAACCCAGGGCATCGTCGAGGCGTGGAGGCCGGCCGCGTTTTGGGACACCGCCCAGGGTCCGACATCGGCGCGCCGCGCCCAGCGTCCGGTGCGGATGAAGACGGCGTCGCCCGGCCGGACACGGAGTCCGGCCATCTCCTCGAAGGCCTCGAGGTCCTCGGTGTAGATCGGCGTCCCCGGTTCGAGATAGGGCACGCCTTTCAGGCGTGGGATGTCGAAGACGATGCCCCTCGTGACGATGCCGCCCCGGAGGTTGAAGATCGAAGATCGGGTGCAGCCCTCCTCGGTGACCGTGTCCTGCGAGTAGCCGTTGTACATCTTCCCCTTGTAGAGGATGTGACACAGGGCGTCGATGTGGCTGTGCGAGTAACCGTGGTAGCTGATCTCGTAGCGGTCGCTGACGCCGCCGCGAAACGGGGGCTCCGCGTCGGGGTCGGGAAGCGCCAGGATCGCTCGCTCGAACGGGAACGGCACGTCGACGGCCTGCTCGGTGATCAGCGGATGGGCGAGGGAGACGGAGATGCCCTCCGTCGCCAGGGCCAGCGCTTCGAGGCGCTTCTCCCGGGTGATCAGGTTGGCAGCACCCAACTGGTCGTCGTCGCCCCAGCGACCCCAGTTCGAGAGCTCCTCCATCAGGCGCTCGATGTCCGCCTGGGCGAGATCGCGCGATTCGGGCGAGTAGCTTGGGGCGGGTTCCGGGGACGTCTCGGTCTCGCCCTCCGGGGCGGCCGTGCAGGCGCCGGTCACGCCGATCAGCAGTGTGCATGCAATGCCGAGCCTCAGATTCGTGGCCTTCATATGCTCGCCTCCTGTGTTCCCGATCCCGGCCGATTCTGCCGCACCGGGCCGGATTCCCGGAAACGCCGATGGAACGCATGGGGTGCTCGCGGCGGACTGACGGACGGCTTGCTCGGACGGTGCCCCAGGAAGTTATACCGTGATATAACCCACGGGCATGCATACCACCAATCTCCGCAAGGTAGGCGGCTCGGTCATGCTCGCGGTGCCGCCGGTGCTTCTCGACCTCCTGAACCTGGGTGCCGGCGCCAAGGTGGATATCGGCGTCGAGGGTGATCGCTTGATCGTTGCGCCCAGAACTCGTCCCAGCTACTCGCTCGACGAGCTGCTGGCAATGTGCGACGAGACGGCTCCGGCCGACGAGGGAGATCGGGCATGGCTCGATGGCCCGCCTGTCGGCAATGAACTGCTCTAGTGCGGCGCGGCGAGATATGGCTCGTCAGTCTCGATCCCACTGCCGGCCATGAACAGCGGGGGACACGGCCGGTCTTGATCGTGTCGCCTGCGCGCTTCAACGCTTTGACCAGGACGCCGGTCGTCCTTCCGATCACTACAGGTGGCCACTTCGCGCGCCAGCGAGGCTTCACGGTCCCGCTCCACGACGCGGGGACCCGAACGGTCGGCGTGATCCGTTGCGACCAGCCGCGCACCCTGGATCTTGCGGCGCGGAACGGGAGGCATCTCGAATCCGTCCCCGAGGAGGTCATGCATGAAGTGCTGGCCCGCCTGACCGCGATCCTCGCTTAGGAGACCTGGTAGTTGATGAACCCGTGGGCGAGACTGGATGTGAGGCTCGTGGTTCTGTCGCTGGCGTCACTCGTGGCCGTCCCGGCGGGCGGCCAGGAGCAGGAGCCGAAGACTGTCCGGATCGACACCCTGAGCGTGATGGACACGCTCTACCACCTGTCGGGCGGCGGCGCCAACTTGCTGGCGCTCATCGACGAGGTCAACGGCGGCGTGGTGTTGATCGACACGAAGCCCCCGGATGGGGCCAGCCGGCGCGGGACGCGCTCGACGGGGTGACCGATCTCCCGGTGACGACGATCATCAACACCCACGCGCATCTGGATCATGCCGGCAGCAACGGCGAGTTCGGGGCCGCCGGCTTGATCGTGGCGCACGAGAACACGAAGGCGAACATGGCCCGGATGGACCTCTACTCGGGTGCGAACGCCACATCGTTGCCCACGAAGACGTTCACCGACCGGTTCTCGCTCCTCGATGACGTCGACCGCATCGAGTTGTACCACTTCGGCCCCGCCCACACCGATGGCGACATCGTCGTCGTCTTCCCCGCCAAGGGGGTGGCGTACCTGGGAGGTCTGTTTCCTTCGAAGGCGACGCCGGTCATCGACATGCAGAACGGCGGGAGCGGTCGTGGCCTTCCCCGACACGCTGACGAAGGCGGTTGCCGGGATCCAGGGTGTGACGCGTGTGATCACGGGCCACGGTCAGGCTCCCGTGACGTACGCTGGACGGGGTCGCCGGGAAACAGGGGCGAACCGTCCCTGGGCGGGGTTCATGACGTGGGACGATCTCAAGGAGTACGCGGACTTCAACCGTGACTTTCTGGCGGCCACGGAGAGAGCCTTTCGGGCCGGCCTGAGCGTCGAGGCGGCGGCGGCGGCCCTCGAGCTGCCCGAGCGCTACAGGGACTACGGTATGGAACACGCGACAGTGAACATCGAAGCGATCTATGGCGAGCTGGCGAACAGGTAGCGCTGTGGAAGGCCGGACAGTGGACATGACCAGAAGACTCACGGTCGTGCTCGCGTGCGTCGCATCCATCCTGGTTGGTGCGAGCCAGACACGCGCCGACGACTGGCCGGAGTTTCGAGGCAAGGGTCGCTTGGGCGTCTGGCACGAGACGGGGATCCTGGAGAAGTTCCCCGCCGATGGCCTGAAGGCGCTCTGGCGGACCCCGATCAAGGCAGGGTTCGCGGGCCCCGCCGTGGCCGACGGCCGCGTCTTCATCACCGATTTCGAAGCCACGCACGGAATGCGCGGAACCGAGCGGGCGCTCGCGCTCGACGAGGCGACCGGTCGCATCCTGTGGACTCAGGAGTGGGAGGCGGACTACGCTGGGATCCAGTGGGAAACAGGCCCCGGCGCGACTCCGACGGTCGATGGAGACCGCGTCTACACCCTGGGACGCACTGGCGTCCTGTCAGCGTTCGATGTCGAGACCGGTGCCCTCCTCTGGCGCAAGGACTACGCTGAGGACTACGGCGTCGACCGGTTGCAGTGGGGGTTCGACTGGGGCTAAGCCAGCGCGCCGCTGGTCGACGGCCCGCGGCTCATCTGCTTCGTCGGCGGGCCGGAGAACGCGCGGGTCGTGGCGTTCGACAAGATGACCGGCGAGGAGCTCTGGCGCGCGCTCGACAGCGAAGCGGACCTCGGCGTCGCGCAGCCGATCATCATCGAGGCCGGCGGCGCGCGTCAGCTCATCGTCTGGAACCCGGAAGTAGTCGTCTCGCTCGATCCGACCAATGGCGAGTTCTACTGGCGGCAGCCCTACACCGTCGGCGGCGCGATGACCGTCGCGACGCCGGTGCAGGTCGGGTCTCAACTGTTCTTCACGACGTTCTACGACGGACCGCTGATGCTGACCCTCGACCAGGACAGGCCCGGCGCCACCGTCGCCTGGAAGGGCACGAGCAACAGCGAGATCCAGACCGACGGGCTGCACGCCGTGCTGGCGACGCCGATCATCGAGGGCGGCACCATCTACGGCATCTGCAGCTACGGCCAGTTACGCGGCCTGAACGCCGAAACGGGCGAGCGCCTCTGGGAAACGCAGGAAGCGACCGGAGAACGACGGCGCTGGGTCTCCGGCTTCCTCGTTCGGAACGGCGATCGGGTCTTCATCAACAACGATCGCGGCGACCTGATCATCGCCAGGCTGAGTCCTTCCGGCTACGAGGAAGTCAGCCGGACGCACCTCATCACCCCCACGTCGCGCCCCGGCAACCGGCGGGAACTGCGCTACGTAAGCTGGGTTCACCCGGCTTACGCCAACAGGCACATCTACATCAGAAACGACGAGGAGATGATCTCCGTGTCGTTGGATCAGGCGGACTACGAGTGACCATGCGACCTCCTCGACTCCTTCTCCCTGCGATCCTGGGGATTCTCCCGGCGGTCGCGCCGCTCTCGCCTGCCGGAGGGGAGGAGCGCTCGGCGTTTTTCGGCGACCTGCACGTGCACACCGCCTACTCGTTCGACGCCTTCTCTTTCGCCACGCGGACGACACCCGACGACGCGTACCGGTTCGCCGCTGGAGAGGCGATCGGGCATCCTTCGGGAAACGAGATCCAGCTCGACCGGCCCCTCGACTTCTATGCCGTGACGGACCACGCGGCGTACCTCGGGGTCCTGCGCGCCCTCGCCGACCCTGGCCACCCGCTCGCGGACGACCCCGACGTCCAGCGCTACGTCGACGCGACGACGGTCAAGGCGCGGGGAGGCTACCTGCCGGGCGCCTCGGAGTTCGTGGCTCGGCACGATGATCCGGAACTGCTCCGGACGGCGTGGCGGGAGATCGTCGACGCCGCGGAACGCCACTACCGGCCGGGCACCCTGACGACCTTCATCGGTTACGAGTACACGCCCTCGCGGGACGGCGGCAACCTGCACCGGAACGTGATCTTCAGGGGCGGCGCGGTACCGGAGATACCCTTCAGCCGACTCGATTCGGCGAGTCCCGAAGACCTCTGGAGCTGGATGGATCGCCTGCGTGACCAGGGCATCGAGGCGCTGGCGATCCCGCACAACTCCAACGGCTCGGACGGCTGGATGTTCCAGACCGAGACGTTCGCCGGGGGCCCGCTCGACGCCGACTACGCGACGAAGCGGATGCGCAACGAGCCGGTCGTCGAGATCACGCAGGTCAAGGGCACCTCCGAGACGCATCCCTTCCTGTCGCCCAACGACGAGTGGGCCGACTTCGAGATCTTTCCCTTCCGCGTCGGCCTGTGGGCCAAGAGCCGGCCCAGGGGCAGCTACGTCCGTCAGGCACTGCTGGACGGCATCGCGTTTCAGAGCGAGGAGGGCTTCAACCCGTATCGCTTGGGATTCGTCGGCGCCAGCGACACTCACAACTCGGGTTTCGTGTTCGACGAGGAGAAGCACACCGGCAAGGTCGGCGTACACGACTTCGACCCGGTCAGCAGGGGCTCGGTCCCGGCCGACGTCCTCGACGGCGTGCCGACGTATCGCGAGGTCTTCCGCCGCTACTACAGCAACTCGGGCCTGACCGGTGTCTGGGCCGAGGAGAACACTCGGGAGGCCATCTACGCGGCTCTGCGTCGCAAGGAGACCTTCGCCACCTCGGGCACTCGCATCCGGGTGCGGATGTTCGCCGGCTACGGCCTGCCCGATGACCTCCACGCCCGTGACGACATGGCGGCGGTGGGCTACGAGCGCGGCGTCGCCATGGGAGGCGAGATCGACGCCGATCGAAGCGGCAGTCCGGCGTTCGCGGTCCGCGCGCTGCGCGACCTGTCCGGCGCGCCGCTCCAGCGTCTCCAGATCGTCAAGGGCTGGGTCGAGGGCGGCGACCGGCACGAGCAGGTCTTCGACGTCGCCTGTTCCGACGGGCTGCGGCCGGATCCCGGAACCCACCGGTGTCCGGACAACGGCGCCACCGTCGACCTGTCCAACTGCGCGATCAGCCAGGACGCGGGAGACGCCGAGCTGGGAGCGACCTGGAGCGATCCCGGTTTCGACCCCGGGCATCACGCGTTCTACTACGTTCGCGTCCTGGAGAACCCGACGTGCCGCTGGTCGACGTGGGATGCCGTGAAGGCCGGAGTTGCGCCGCGGGTCTCCCTGCCGGCGACGATCCAGGAACGCGCCTGGTCGTCGCCGATCTGGATTGCTCCCGGTAGCTAGCTAGTAGCGTTCGCAGCCGTCAGGCTGCGCTGTCGCGCAGGGAACAGTAGTTCCATGCAAGGGCGCCGGATAGAGCCCGACGTCGTTCGCCGCGCCGGCCCGGTGGGAGCGGCCCGGCAGGAGCTCGGTGAGGCGGCGCTCTTCCTCGGGCTGATCGGCGACCTGCAGCACCTTCTTGCGCGAGGGGTTCCGTGGCAGCAGGGCCCGGAGCCGCTGCTTCGTCTCGGCGTGCTCGGGGAGGCTCGCCAGGTTGCGCCACTCGTTCGGATCGTTGTCGTGGTCGTAGAGCTCTTCGCCGTCGGAATAGGTCGTGTAGCGCCAGCGCTCGGTGCGGATCGAGCTTCGGTCCGGCGCGTCGGAGGTGATCGCGGGGTGATCCCACTCGGCCTCTGGATTCTCGAGCAGCGGCCGCAGGCTCTCACCGTCGAGGTCCTCGCGCCCGGGGAGCCCGGCGAGGTCAGCCAGGGTGGGGTAGATGTCGAGCAGCTCGGCGGTCCGGTCGCAGAACTCTCCCTTCGCCTCGATCCCGGGGCCGGCGAAGATGATCGGCACGCGGCAGGAGCGTTCCCAGAGCGTGTACTTGCGCCACTGGTTCTTCTCGCCGAGTTGCCAGCCGTGGTCGGTCCACAGGACGATGACCGTGTTCTGCGCGTGCGGCCCTTCGTCGAGCGCTTTCAGCACCCGCCCCACGTTCGCATCGGCGAAGTTGATGCACGCTAGGTAGGCCGCCACGGCGCGCCGCCACTGCCCCGTCGCCGTCACCAGCTCGTGGTCCTCCAGGCCGCGTTCCGTGGGCGCGGACCCCGGCACGTCGTCGAGGTCGTTCTCCAGCCAGGGCGGCAGCTCGACCTCGGTGTCGGGGAACTTGTCGAAGTACTTCTTCGGGGCGTAGAAGGGCAGGTGCGGGCGATAGAAGCCGCAGGCCAGGAAGAAAGGCCTGGAGTGATCTCTCGACAGGTACTCAGCCGCCCAGTTGGCGAGCTGGGTGTCGGTCGTCTCTTCGTCGTCGACGTCGAGGGAACCTCAGTCGAAGCCGCCGCGGTCGAGCTCGTTCACGGGGTAGCCGGAGGCCCACAGAAAACCGCGGAAGCTGTTGTAGTAGTGCCACGAGGCGGCCTCGTTCTGGCTCTGGTGAAACGTCTTGCCGCCGCCGATCGCTTCGTAGCCGTGCTGCATGAAGTGTTGCGGCAACGTGACGGCCAGCGGCATGGCGTCGCGCCAGACGTCGCCGTTGGTGTAGCAGCCGGAGGTGGTCGGGCGCTGGCCGGTCATCAGACTCGCCCGCGACGGGTTGCAGGCGGGCGTCTGGCAGTAGGCTCGCCGGAACGTGACGCCCCGCGCGGCGAGCGCGTCGATGTTCGGCGTGAGCGTCTGCGGGTGTCCGTCGAGGACGCCGATCCAGTCGTTCAGATCGTCGATCGAGATCATCAGGACGTTGGGGCCACCGGCGCGCGGCTCCCGACTGCCTGCGCAGCCCGCGGCCAGGGCCTCGAGCCCCAGGCCCCCGAGTAGTTCGCGTCGCGAGATCATCTCGTGCCAAGGCTATAGTGCGGTCGATGGCCCGCAGAGACGACGAAGCGCGCGAGCGGGTGCTGGCAACGACCGCGGAGCTAGGCCTCAACGAGAACCTGCTCGAGCTCGAGACCAAGGGGTACACGGTGCTCCCGGGCGTACTGTCCGAAGACCGGGTCGAGCGCGCGAAGGCGGCCATCCTTCGGCGCGTTGAAAGGACGACGGGCAAGAGAGTCGATCCCGACACGGCCACCTCCGACGACTTCAGCGGCATGGCGTATCAGCATTATCTTATCTTCGAGGATCCGGTCTTCCCCGAGATCCTGCTGGAGCCGAAGCCGCTCGCGATGATCACCTGGCTGCTTGGTGAGAGTTGTGTGTTGTCTTCGATGGGCAGTCACTTTCGCGGGCCCGGCGGCATGCCCCTGTCGGTGCACGCCGATGGGGTTCGGGTCGGCATGACCGAGACGTCCCTGGTCGCGAACTGCAACTACGCTCTGACGCCCTACAGCCGGGAAGCGGGCGCGCTGGTGCTCTTCCCGGGTAGCCATCGAAGGCAGCGCCAGCCCACGGCCCACGAGAACTGGATGGCGGGCCATGAAACCGTTCCGCAGATCATGGCGAAGAAGCTCGATCGGGAAGAGCTGGACGCCCTCGAGTGGACGGTGCCGCGAGGCGCCGTGACCATGGACCTCAATCCGGGAGATGCCGCGATCTGGCATGGCAACTCGTGGCACGGCGGTTGGCGGCGGGAGTTGCCGGGCGCGCGGATCAATCTCGCCGTCTACTTCTGCCGGCCGCATCTCTCGACCCAGGAGCGACGCGGCGATACCCGGTATCCCGAGGTGTTCGAGCGCTATGCCGACGAGCCCCGGTTTGCCCGTCTGATGGGAGAGAAGATCTTCAATGGCTGGCGTGAAGAAGGGCCGGATTTCACGGGCGCGAAGACTTCGCCCAGCGGCCTCTTCGACTGAGCGCCTACTTGCCCTCGGCCGCCCAGCGCCTCATGAGGGCGATGTTGCGGCTCAGGATGGCTGCGGATTCGGGGTTCGCGCTAACGCGCGCGGAGTACGAGGCCATGTCGCTGTCGTACATGGCTTCCGATTCCGCGCCATGGTCGTTCGTGCGTTCGATCCACTCGTCCATGCGCTTCCTGAGTTTCTTCAGTTCCGCCGCGTGCTGTGGATCGCCGGCCAGGTTCCGGACTTCGAACGGATCCGCCGTCAGGTCGTAGAGCTCTTCCCCGGGGCGAGTGGGGGCGAACAGAAGCTGCTGCGTCTCGTCCAACGTCCCGGCCGCATGAGCCTCGCGCAGGGCGATCAGAATGCTCTTCCCATCCTTGTAGAGGTTGGGTTGCAGGTGGGGGCGGTCGGGCAGGAAGTTGCGGATGTACTTGAAGCGCGTCGTCCGCAGCGCCCTGATGTAGTCGACCGTCTCGTCGCAGCGGTCGCGAGCGGCGAAGATCGCCGTCCGCTCCTCGTAGTCCTCGCCGAGGAGGTCGCGGGAGTGCATGCGCTCGGGAATCTCGATTCCGGCGAGTGCGAGCGAAAGGGCCGCGATGTCGATGTGCTCCACGAGGTCGTCGCGAACCTGCCCGGGCTCGATGGTCGGTCCGGCGATGACCAGGGGCACGTGCAGCCCCTCGTCGTAGAGGAACTGCTTCCCCCTGGCATGGCTGATTCCGTGGTCGGTCATGAAGAGAACGACCGTGTCCTCGAGGTCGCCCTCCTCTTCGAGCCGTCCGATGACGTCGCCGACGAACTTGTCCGTGAGCCGAACCGAGTCGAGGTAGGCCGCCCAATCCGCCAGCAGGACCGGATCGTTCGGATAGTAGGGCGGAAGCTTCACCCTGGAGGGTTCGGTCCTGCTCCCCAGCAGCTTCTCGACGCGATCGCTGATCTGCCAGAACGACTCGAGTGATCGGCCGCGGTGCTTTCCGCCGGGGAGGTGAACCTGGGCGAAGAAGGGCTGGCCGGGTCGACGGTCGCCCCAGTCGGGACCGTCGTACATGGCCGGGTCCCATTCGAAGTTGTAGTGCGTCTTCCCGATGGTGGCTCGATCCGTGTTGGGCCACCCCGGTGATCGCGGTGTAGTAGCCGGCCTTCTGGAACAGCTCGGGGATTGGCCGGATGCCGTCAGGGAGGTGGATATTCAGCTCCCCCTGGCCGCTCGTGTGGTGATGAGCGCCAATGGACGTCTGGTACATCCCGGTGATGAAGGCCGAGCGGTTGGGCAAGCAGACCGGCGCCGTGACGTACGCATTCGTGAATCGCACTCCACGGCTCGCCAGGCGATCGAGATGCGGCGTCTCGATCGCCGTCTCTCCGTAGGAGGAGAGATTGGCCGACATGTCGTCGACGATGATCCAGAGGATGTTCGGCGGCTCAGCCGCGTGCATGGGAAGGTGCGTCAGCGCTCCCAGGGCGAGGGCGAGGACGGCGGTCCGGAAGCGGTGCGTTGTCATGGGCCTGTGGCCTCCACGATGAGGTGGACGGCTACGGCTATTGTCGCCTACGCCGTCCGACTTTTCGAACTGCGCTAGGATTCTTGGCATCATGATCACACGACGACAGGCAGTCAAGAGCGTCGCCGCCGCGTCGGTGGGGTCCGCCGTGGGGGCAGCCTTCAGCTTCGCGAAGACGAACCGCGCGAATCTGCTCTTCCTGTGCTCGGACCAGCATCAGACCGCCGCGTCCGGCTGCTACGGCAGCAACGAGGCCATAACGCCCCACATCGACGAGATCGCCGCCGACGGAGTCCGCTTCGACCGCGCCTACTGCAACGCGCCCGTCTGCGTCCCCTCCCGCGGGTCGATCATCACCGGTCTCCACCCCTGCAGGCACGGGGCGAAGATCCTGCGCGACCCGCTGCCGAACGAAGCGCGCACGGTCGCCCACTACTTCAAGGATCACGGCTACGTCACCGGCGCGATAGGCAAGATGCACTTCGTCGACGAGACCCGGCGGCACGGCTTCGACCACAGGCTCTATCGCGCCGATCACAACAAACGGCTCACCCGGGCCGAGCAGCAGGCGTTCCGGGACGATCAGTACGCGGCGTACCCGGCGGACGGCGGGTACGCGACCGGCCTGAGCGGGCTCCGCCTCGACTCTGCCGGAGAGGTACTTCCAGGACACCTTCTACGCCGAGGAGTCGGTCGCCTTTCTGCGCGAGAACAAGGACCGCCCCTTCTGCCTCTGGTCGTCGTTCTACATGCCGCATACGCCGCTGGTGCCGGCAAAGCAGTACTGGGACATGTACGACGGAGTGACTCTCAGTCTGCCCGAGCGTTCCGATCGGGAGCTGCAGGACGGCTTCGAGGGGCACCTGATTCGCGCCAGGCAGCGCGGCTGGTACGACCAGAAGGACGACGACCTGCGCGACGCGATCCGCGGCTACTACGGCAACATCTCCCAGATGGACGCCAACGTCGGGCGGGTGTTCGACACGCTGCGCGAGCTGGGGCTCGACAGGAACACGGTGGTCGTCTACACCTCGGACCACGGTGAGATGGCCGGTGCGCACCGCACGTGGACCAAGCACAACATCTACGAGCAGAGCGTCAGCGTGCCGCTGATCGTGCGCGTGCCGGACCGGATGGAAGCCGGGACCGCTCGCACCCAGCTCATCGAGCACACCGATCTGCTCCCGACCCTGACCGAGCTGTGCGGGCTGGGGAGTCCGTCCTCCGGGATCGACGGCCGGAGCTTCGCGCCCCTGGTCCAGGGCGGGGCGTACACGCCGCGCGAGCACGCCTACTCGGAGTACTACTTCTGCCATCGCAGCTTCACGGTGGACGACCGCTACGTCGGCAAGCCGCCCATCCTGATGGTGCGCACCGGCAAGTGGAAGCTCAACTACCTGA
This sequence comes from Vicinamibacteraceae bacterium, assembly GCA_012270995.1. GTDB lineage: Bacteria > Acidobacteriota > Thermoanaerobaculia > Multivoradales > Multivoraceae > Multivorans. The sequence continues at coordinate 23,349 of JAAXHG010000092.1, forward strand.
GCTGGGCGCGGTCGGAGTTGTACGACCTCGAGGCCGATCCGGGAGAGTTCAACAACGTGATCGACGACACCGGCAACTCCGGCATCGTCAGGGAGCTGACCGCCGTCGCCGAGCGCCTCTACGCGGGTTAAGGGACCTCCGAATCGTGCGGGCTCCATGACCTGCTGCGCTCCCTCGCGTGATGCCGATCGGCCGGCCGGCGGCGCGGACCCGGCCGCCGCGGCGCCGGCGCCGCCCTCGGGAGCGACCCCGGGACCGAACGGCCGCGGCATGGTCCGTATCGACGGCGGCCGGTTCCTCATGGGCACCGACTCGGCCGATGCCATACCGGGCGACGGCGAGACTCCGGTCCGTGAGATCTTCGTCGATCCGTTTCGGATCGACGCCTGCGCCGTCTCCAACGCCGACTTCGCCGCCTTCGTCGACGCGACCGGCTACCTGACCGACAGCGAGCGGCTGGGCTGGTCCTTCGTCTTCGAGGGTCGCCTGTCGCGCAAGCTCCGCCGCAGGGCGATCGAGGACCGCCTGCCGGGCGCCGGCTGGTGGTGCAAGATCAGCGGCGCCGACTGGCGTCATCCCGAGGGACCGGGATCGTCGATCGCCCGGCGCCAGGACCATCCCGTCGTCCAGGTGTCGCACCACGACGCCGTTGCCTACTGCGCGTGGGCGGGATGCCGGCTCCCGACCGAGGCGGAGTGGGAGTTCGCGGCGCGCGGAGGAGTGGAGCAGACCGCGCAGCCGTGGGGCGACGAGCTAGAGCCCGATGGCGCGCATCGCTGCAACGTCTGGCAGGGCAGCTTTCCCGATCGCGATCTCGGGCTCGACGGCTATCGCGGCACCTGCCCGGTCGATGCCTTCGAGCCGAACGGCTTCGGCCTCTACAACGTCTGCGGCAACGTCTGGGACTGGTGCGCCGACTGGTGGAGCCCCAGTCCCGCCGCGCCGGGCACTCGCAATCCGCGCGGTCCCGCCAGCGGAACGGCACGCGTCACCCGCGGCGGATCGTATCTCTGCCACGTCTCCTACTGCAGTCGCTACCGCCTGTCGGCCCGTACCCACAACACGCCCGACAGCGCGGCGGGACACATGGGCTTTCGCTGCGCCGCCGGCGTCGAATAGACCACCCCTCGTGCGCTGGCCGCAGCCGCGCTATGGCGGCGCGGGCTCGAGCCCGACATCGTTCGCCGCGCCTACCCTTTGGGAGCGACCCGGCCGCCTGTCGAGGCGACCCGGCAGCCGGCGCTCGGTGCGGATCGAGCTTCTGTCCGGCGCGTCGGATGTGATCGCGGGGCGATCCCGCTCCGCTTTGGGATCCTCGAGCAGCGGCCGCAGGCTCTCGCCGTCGAGGTCCTCGCGCCCGGGGAGCCCGGCGAGGTCCGCCAGGGTGGGGTAGATGTCGAGCAGCTCGGTGGTCCGGTCGCAGAATTCTCCCTTGGCCTCGACCCCGGGGCCGGCGAAGATGATCGGCACGCGGCAGGAGCGCTCCCATAGTGTGAACTTGCTCCAGTGGTTCTTCTCGCCGAGCTGCCAGCCGTGGTCGGTCCACAGGACGATGACCGTATTCTCGGCGTGCGGCCCTTCGTCGAGCGCCTTCAGCACGCGCCCCACGTTCGCATCGGCGTAGTTGATGCACGCCAGATAGGCCGCCACGGCGCGCTTCCACTGCCCGGTCGCCGTGACCAGTTCGGCGTGAGCGTCTGCGGGTGACCGTCGAGGACGCCGATCCAGTCGTTGAGGTCGTCGATCGAGATCATGAGGACGTTCGGGCCTTCAGGACGCGGCTCTTCACCGCCTGCGCAGCCCGCGGCCAGGGCACCGAGCCCCACACGCTTGAGCACTTCTCGTCGAGAGAGCACTTGTCCAAAAGAAAGACACCGGCGGCCAAGCCGCCGGTGTCTCGGAATCTCAACGAAGCCCACTGTCCCTCGACGCGCTCAGAAGCGGAACCCCACCTTGACTCGAAGCTCGCGCGGCAACTGCCAGGCCGCGAGCGAGTTGATGGGCTCGAGGGTATTGGTATCGATCTCGAGCACCTTCTGCTCGTCGGTGACGTTGGCGACCTCGAAGCCGAGCTGCCCTTCCCATTCGCCACGGATCGGGAAAGACCACATGGCCGACAGGTCGAGAGTAAAGATGTCCCCCAGCTGCTGGCCGTCCCGCGGCGTGGTGAATGTCACGGTGTCGATCTCGACACCGGTCACCGGATGCGCAACGGTAGTGGAAGCAGACCGGCCGAAGTACCTGCCGGTGGTCGTTGCCAGGAAGCCACCCAGTGTCAGGGCGTGATTGCCGAAATCCAGGCGTTTCATGGCGACGATGTTCATCCGATCGACATCGTGACTCAGCCGCCCATCCCGGAATCTGGTGGTGACGTCGGTTCCACCAGGTGGGATACCCGCGTCCTGCACCTCTTGATTCGGCAGCTCGATGCCGCCGAGGCCCTCGAAGAGGTTGTTGTCGGAGTTTGCGTTTGCCGCGTTTCCTGTGGCCTCGCCGATGGTCAGGTTGGAGCGAAGCGCCCAACCGTTGCGGAATCTGCGATTGAGCTCGACGCTGAGGGCTTCGTACTCGCGGAAGGCGCCGGGCCAGTTGCGCACCACGCGCACGACGTCCATGCCGTCAGCGCTGAACTGGTCGTTGCCAAAAAAGATGTCCTTGGTCTCGTGCATCACCACGTTCGACTTGAAGACCCAGTTGCTCGAGATCTGCCAGTCCACGCCCAACGCAACCTGATCCTTGTACGGATGGTCGACCGGCTGCAGGGTCTGGGTCTCGCCCGCCGGCCTCCTGCTCAAGCGGAAGCGGTCGTAGCGCTGGGTGGCGGGATTCCAGTTGTACTCGTCGTAGCTCTGCTGCCCGGTGGGTAGCACGCTGAACTCGCGAAAGGCGAAGTCCAGGCCGATGTTCTGGTAGTAGCGTCCGACGCTGCCGCGCACCAGCAGCGTGCCGTCGGCATTGACGTCGTAGACCACCGTCAGACGCGGCGCCAGGTTGTCGGAATCGTGGACCCGCGTGCTGACGTCGTTGTCGATCGTCTCGGCGTCGTAGCGAACGCCCATGTGGAGGCTCCAGCGATCACCGATGTCGAGCCGGTCCTGCACATAGGCCGAACTCTCGACACCCTCGCTGTGGGACGGCAGGGACTCCTGGAAGATCCGCACGCGCTGCGGTGTCACGTAGCCTCCGGGGCACTCAAGACAGAAGTTCCGGCCGCGATACTCCTTGCCCACGTTGCCGTAGTTGGTGAAGGCAATGTCCTGGATGTCGATGCCGAACTTGATCTCGTTGCGCCCCTTGAAAATGGTGGCCGAGCCATGGGCCGTGTCGCGAGGGAAGTCGTTGAAGCCGATCCCGTTCCCGCTCGTCACGCCGTTGAAGCGAGCGGAGCGAGCATGCGCCAGATCGCGGTAGCGGAAATTGTTGTCGACCGGATTGTCGGAGCACTCGGGGCACAGGTCGTCCGGATCCTTGGGGTACTTGAGAGTGCGAGGGAAGAGATCCTTGCGCTCGGACACCTTGACCTCGATGAAGGTCGAGCTCGTGGCGGCGAAGCTCCAACCCGCAGTCAGTACGTTGGCGTAGAGGGGACGGTTCGTGATGGCTCTGAGGTCACCGGTGCGAAAAGGCGCCGCGATGCCTTCGCCACGCGAATCGATCCACGTCCCCGCCAGTTGGTGCCGATCGTTGGGCTGGTAGTTGAGCTTGAGGATGCGCGGCACCGACGTGCGACTGATGTCGGCAATCTCGCCGCTCGCCAGTTGGTCCAGCAGGTTGTCGCTCAAGTCGGCGTGAGCGGCGAAGAACCACGCCTTTTCGCGGAAAATGGGCCCGCCCAGCGACGCCTCGTAGCTGGGGATCTGCTCGTCCGGCCGCTCCAGCCCGAACTGGTTCTCCGCTCTCCACTTCGGATTCTGGCCGACGTAGAGAGCATCGCCGTGGAACTCGTTGGTGCCGGTCTTGACGGTCGAGTTGATGATGCCGCCGCTCGCCCGGCCGTACTCGGCGCCGAAGCCCATCGTTTCGAGCCTGGTCTCCGACAGCGCCGACGCCGGCATGATCAGGCGCGCCTCCCCCAGCCTCCTGGTGTTCGAGGTGTCCACGCCCTCGACCAGGACCTGCGTCTCGTTCTGAATGCCGCCGTTGATCGCGGGAGAAGTGTCGAACTGACCGATGTTCACCACTCCCGGCAGCGCGCGGATGGTGGCATTGTAGGCGCGGGTGGCGAAGGCGGCGTTCTCGACCACTTCCGACTTGAGGGCGCTGATGGAGCCGGTCTCGTACTTCGACACCAGCGGCGCCTCGCCGAGGACCGTGATCTCTTCCACGGTGCCCCCTTGCAGGGTCAGGTCGACTCCCCGGCGCTCACCCGGATTGAGCGTCGTCGCAAGCTCGGCTGTTCCCAGCCCCTCCAGCACCGCGCTGACGGTGAACTCACCCGCCTGCAGCAGCGCGAAGCGATAGCGCCCCTCGGCATCGGAGATGGTGGTGGTCGTTCTCTGAGGACCCTCGAGGGTCACCGTGGCTCCCGGCAAGCCCTCCCCCTCGGCGTCGAGAACGCGGCCGTCCATCGTCGCCGTCTGCGGGCCGTCGGCCCACAACGGCAACGGAGTACACAGGCTCACGGCGAGAATCCAGATGCAGGTTCTGCAGGTGCTGGTGGTCACGGCTGGTCCCTCCTTTGTCTGTCTCTCCTCCTTGGTCCGTCCGCGGGGCGCTGCCAAAGGCCCCGCGCAACTAGCAGTGTAGCGCCAATCCTGTTTGATCTTCAAGCCTTGTTGGGGGGTCTCGGGCCAGACCCTGCGCGGCGAGGTCCTCAGCCAGGCTGCGGACGCTACGGACCGGCTCCCGCCTGGGCCGCGACCTCCCTCTCCTGGAAGCGGGCGCCGCGGAGCGTGTTGCCCATCGAGTAGTTGGCTTCGTGGCAGGCGAACTCGTACAGCTTGTCGTTCGTGGCGGGCCAGGTGTACTCGCCGCTGTAGGGCGTCTCCCAGTCACCGCTCTTCACGGTGAATTGGTAGAGAAGAGTGTTCTCGTCGGTGAGCGAGAAGCGCTCGACGACGTGCTGATCGTGCGGGGGGGAGGGCTCGCCGAAGAGGGTGACCGTCCCCCAGCTCTCCTCCAGGAAGTTCGTCGTATCGACGACCAGCGTGTCACCTTCCCACCAGCCGACCGAATCGCCACTGCGTGAGCGAATCTCCGGCGGCAGATGCCTGGCTTCGGCCCGCGAAGGGCTGAGTCGAATGACGCGCGCTTCGTGCATCCACTCGATGAGGATCATCACGTGATTCTCGGTCTGCACGATCGTCTTGAGGTTGTTGTAGTTCTTCGGCAGCACCGGGATCGTTGCCTCGAGCGTGAAGATGCAGCGATCGGCGATCGACAGCGATTCAGGCCCGTCGTAGGGGCCGGCCTGCAGATCGCGCCACCAGGCGGGGCTCGCATTCCTGTCCGCCAGTTCCCGGCGCACGTAGAGGCCCTTGCGACGCTCGCGCCCCCTCTCGGTGAGGGGTGGAAGGCGGCCGTCGGGCGGATCGGTAAGGAGCGATGTGCGGTACTTGCCGTCGACCGCAACCGCCTCGGTGCCGCGATCATGAAAGAACTCGTTGTAACCGCCTAACCGGCCGGTGAAAGGCGGGGGTGGGCGATTCGGATCGCTGGGGCGGGAGCGCTGAGCTGTTCTCTCGGCCGCGCTCCGTCTGATCTCGTCGGCCTCGGCGGGGGTGAGGAAGAGGCGGTTTCCGAACTCGGGACTCCGTTGCAGCGGCGTCAGGGTCGCGATGTCGTAGTTCCCCGAAAGATCGGGCTTGCCGCTAGCGGTTCGAGGGATCTCGCTCGCGGAGGCGAGCCCGGCCGCAGCCATGACGACCACGAGCAGCGAGGCGGTCCGGGTCTCGGCTTGGTGGCTCATCTGAGATCCTCCAGATGGGCGGCGTCGGCTGGCTTCGAGCCTAGCAGCGTTCGCAGCCGTCAGGCTGCGCTGTCGCGCAGGGAACAGTAGTTCCATGCAAGTCCGTGGCAGAAGTCGCGCTGCATTCGAGCGGCCATGCATCCCGCCCAGCATCGTTGCTCTTCGGTCGAATACAGCCCGGTATGCTCCCTCATCGCGCCTTGCTGGACGGGCGCCTGACCGCTCTCGGTGCGACGCGGACTTCTGCCACGGACTGCTAGTACCCTGCTAGTACCCTATCGGAGCACTCAGTGCCCATGAGATTCGTTCGCGTCGCGTCCATCACCGTTCTGGCCCTCCTTGCCGGGGTCGTAGCGGCTCAGGACCGGCGCGGCTCGGGCGACTACCTGTCGCAAGAGCTGCGCGCCCGCGTCGACGCGCTGGTGGAAGCGGCCGCTGTTCCGACCGGCGACGTCGACGAACTGACCTCCAGGTTCCGGACGCTCTGGGAATGGGGGAACGCATACGCGCGAGAGCGCGGCCGCATCCCTGATGACTTCCCCCAGAACGCGTCCTACCTGAACCCGGCCTTGCGTGGGCGTGCCGGTCAACCCATCCCGGTCGACCGCATTTCGGATCTCATCGGCTACATGGTCCGGCAACTCCAGATCCTGGACGAGGCCCCTGGAGCCTTGGGTAGCCTGACGATCTCTTCCGAGGGGCCCTTTCCGGCGGGAGGGTACGCCACGGTCACGCAGACCTACACGGTCGGGGACGGGCCGATCGCCGAAGGCGGCGGGCTGATCCTTGGCAAGGGGCGGCGAAACGGCGCCCTCTCCACGCGCGCCGCTGACGCCGACTTCGTCACCGTCCGCTCTTCGAATCCGAACGCCCGGCTCTCTGCCGTCGAGCCCTGGGCGCCCTATCCGGTTGGACTTACCGGAACCGCGATCGGATTCCGTCTGAGCGGCGCCGCGCTGCAAGAGGGAGACACGGTGATCGTGACCTACGGGGATCGATCCGGCGGCGGGCCGGGCATGAAGCTGCAGGAGTGGTCCAACGACGAGGTCCCACTTCCGTTCCTGGTGGATCTGGACGGAGACGGCGTGCTCTTTTGGCCCGACTGGCCGTCGTTCGAGGTCGTCGGAGAGGAGAAAGCGAGCTTTCTCAACGCGGTTGCGCCGTCGGTGGTCGAACCGGGCGAGGAATTCACCCTGACGGTTCGCGCCGAGGACCGCTTTCGCAACGTCGCGTCAGCCGGTCCAGGCGAACTGGAGGTGCTGCTGGACGGCGAGCCCTTCCGGACGCTTTCGGCCGCGTCGGAAGCGCTGGTGCAGATCGAGAACGTCGCCATCCGTTCCGAGGGCGTCCATCGGTTCGCGGTGCGCACCGCCGACGGGACCTTGCAGGGGGTCAGCAACCCCGTCCTCGTCGAGAGGAATCCGGCTCGGCGCATCTACTGGGGAGAGACGCACGGTCACACCGGGATGGCGGAGGGACAGGGTTCCGCCGAAGGCTACTTCCGCTTCGGGCGTGACGCGGCGCGACTCGACTTTCTCACATTGTCCGAGCACGACCGCTGGCTCGACGACGGCGAATGGCGGACGCTGCAAGAGCTTGCCGAGGAGTACCGCGCGCCAGGGCGATTCACGCCGATTCTCGGGTTCGAGTGGACGACCACGGCGGCCGACGGCGGACACCACAACGTCTTCTTCCGCGACGTGCCGGGACGACGACGCGTCGGCACGCAGGAAAAGCCTCTGCTCGACGAGCTGTACGCAGAACTGCGAGCGGCGAACCGGAGTGACGACGTGCTGATCATTCCGCACGCCCACCAGCCGGGCGACTGGACCCGCAGCGACGCCGAGATGCAGAAGCTGGTCGAGATCCAGTCCAGCCACGGCACGTTCGATTGGTTCGGGAATCGCTACCTGCAGAACGGATTCCGGATCGGGTTCGTCGGCGCGTCGGACAACCACACCGGACACCCGGGCTACGGCTTCATGGGCGGGCCCGGACAGTCTTCGGGTACGCAACTTGGCGGACTCGCCGCGGTCCTGGCGGCGGAGAACACGGGCGAAGCGATCTTCAACGCGCTGCGCAGTCGGGCGACGTATGCGACCACCGGCGAACGCATTGCCCTTGACGCGTGGCTCAATGGAGTCCCCATGGGACAGGAACAGCCCGCCACGAACCGGAGAGAGTTGGAATGCCGTGTGCACGGCACCGCTCCAATCGACGCCATCGATGTGGTCAAGAACGGCCGCATCGTGTATTCGCGGCGGTACCTCGAAGCCGACGTGACGAGCGACGCGGTCGTGCAGGTGAGCTTCGAGGCGTCGACCGAGGTGGTGGGCGAGCGCCGCGGCCCGCGGGGCGGTCGGCCGTGGTCAGGCATCATTCGCGTCGAGGGCGCGGAGGTCATCGGTCACCGGGACCCCTGGTTCCGCCATCCGGGTTCCTACGCCACGGAGCGGACGGGGAACGAGATCCGGTTCAGAATGCTCACTCGAGGACGCGGCGCGGCGATTCTGCTTCGGCTGCGCGCCGCCGACGCCGACACGCGCGTGATCGTGGACATGGAGTCGACGCAGGAGACACGCGGAACGGGAAGCGACCAGCGCGAGCCGCAGCGGATTCCCGCCCGGGTCGAGACCTTTCGGCTCGGAAGCCTCGGCGGTCAGGTCGACCGACGGGAGCTTCGAGTGCTGGATCACACCGATGCCCTCTCGGTCCAGGTGGTCAGCGACCAGGGCGACTTCGATCAGGACTTTCGATACGCGGATCTTGACAATCCGCAGGCCGGCGACTACTACTATGTGCGGGTGCGCCAGGTCGACGGCGCGATGGCGTGGTCGAGCCCCTTTTGGGTGGGCGAGAGTTCCGCCGGCGATTCCGACTAAGGGGAGGCGCCAGCATGATGAACCGAAGAGAGTTCCTGGCCTCGGGCCTGGCGGCGACGGTTCTCCACTCCGCACCGGGAAGGGTGCTTGCTCGCCCCGACTCGGGGAGAACGTTCCGCGTCGCCCACGTTGGAAACATCTGGCCCGACAGCGTTGAGGAAGCGATACGCGAGTGCGGTCGCCTGGGCTTCGAGGGCATCGAGCCCTACATGGGCAGCATCGTCAAGTACGTCGACCGGCCGCAGCCCCTCACGGAGCTGCTGGATGCGGCCGGCATTCGCATGGCGACATGTTCCAATGGCGGCGCATCGATGGCCGACAACTTCACCGATCCTTCCAAGGTGGAGGAGACGATCGCCGCACACGCCACGTTTGCGCGTGATTTCCTTGCCCACTTCGGTTGTTCGCACTTCAAGATCAACGTGGGTCCCCAACGTGAGGGAGGGACGATCGGCGACGAGCAACTGCGGACCATGGCCAGGACGCTGAACGAGCTGGGCAAGCGCACCGCCGAGGTTGGAGTCAGGCTGGCCCCTCACCCGCACCTGTGGTCACCCTTCGAACGGCGGGAGGAGGTCGATCGCGTCCTGGAGCTGACCGACCCGCGATACGTCTACCTGACCGCGGATACCGCGCATCTGACACTTGCCGGTATGGATCCGGTCAAGTTCCTCAGCAAGCACTATGACCGCGTAGCGGCCGTCCACTTCAAGGACATACCGGCGAAGTACCGCGGGTACCAAGGCCCCTCACCTTCTCGCGAGGTGCACCGCCAGGTCGGCCTCTACCAGAGGATGGGCGCGGGCGGCGTGGATTTCGTGGCGTTCACGAAGATCCTTCGAGAAAAGAAGTTCAGTGGCTGGGTGAGCCTCGACTACGGCAGACCACGCCCCGAGGAAGGAAGCGTGGCCGACTACGTGGACCACAACGTCCAGTACCTCCATGATGTCCTGGACATCCGGCTGTAGTCAGCGCAGGGCTGGACAGGCCGGCAGGTTAGCCACAGTTTCGATCGTCCTGGTGGCGTTCTCCTCCGTCACCGCCCAGGTCCGGGCGGCGGACGAGTTCGTCGCCGTTACCGACGAGATGCTGCAGAACCCCAGCGATGACGACTGGCTCATGTGGCGCCGTACCCTCGACGGCTGGGGCTACAGCCCGCTCGACCGGATCGACCGCGAGAATGTGAACGAGCTGCGCCTCGTCTGGTCACGTGGCATGAGCGAGGGTCGCCAGCAGGGGACTCCGCTGGTCTACGACGGAGTGCTCTACCTGCCCAACCCGAAGGACGTCATTCAGGCGATCGATGCGGTGAGCGGCGACCTCATCTGGGAGCATCGCCGCGACCTTCCCGAAGACGTTGCCAGCTACGTCGGCAGCCTCGGCGCCAACAACCGCAATCTGGCCATCTACGACAGGTTGATCATCGACACCAGTTACGACGAGCACATCTTCGCCCTCGACGCGACGACGGGCGAGCTGGTCTGGGACACGGAGATCCTCGACTACCGGACGCATCCGGCGATCCAGAGTTCCGGTCCCATCATCGCCAACGGCAAGGTGATCTCCGGGCGCAGTTGCCGGCGCCTCGCCGGGCCGGAGGCGTGTGTCGTCACCGCCCACGATCCGCACACCGGCAGAGAACTGTGGCGCCGGCGCACGATTCCCGCGCCAGGCGAGCCGGGAGACGAGAGCTGGGGTGAGGTGCCCTTCTCGGATCGCAGGCACGTCGGCACCTGGATGGTGCCGAGCTACGATCCCGCCCTCGAACTCCTCTACATCGGAACGTCGGTGACCTCGCCGGCGCCGAAGTTCCTCCTCGGCGGCGCGAAGAACAGGCACCTCTACCACAACTCCACCCTGGCGCTTGAGGTGGCCACCGGCGAGATCGCCTGGTACTACCAGCATCTCATCGACCACTGGGATCTCGACCATCCCTTCGAACGCATCCTGGTCGACACGGCGGTCGCGCCCGACCCGAGCGAGGTGCCGTGGATCAACCCCCGTCTCGAGCCGGGAGAAGTGCGCAAGGTGACGACCGGGATTCCAGGCAAGACCGGCGTGGTCTACACCCTCGACCGCGAGACCGGAGAGTTTCTCTGGGCCACTCCCACCGTGACGCAGAACGTGATCAGCGACATCGACGGCGCCACCGGAGAGGTGACCGAGAACGTCGAGACGGTGTTCACCGAGCTCGGCCAGACCATCCTCGTCTGTCCGAGCTATTTCGGCGGCAGGGATTGGCAGGCCGGCGCCTACAGCCCGCTGACCGGCAACATGTTCTTCCCCCTGCGCAACACCTGCGCGCAGATGACGGCCAGCCTGGAGGAACGTCTCGCCCTCTACGCTCTGAACGTGGATGACCAGATCGCCCCCGGCACCGACCAACTGGGTAGCGTCTACGCCGTTTCGGTGAAGACCGGAAAGATCGTCTGGACTCACGAGCAGCGGGCCGGAACCCAGGCGCTGTTCGCGAGCGGCGGCGGACTGGTCTTCGTGGGCGATGCGAACGGGCGTTTCAAGGCTCTGGACCAGGAAACCGGCGACGTCCTGTGGGAGATCAATCTCGGCTCGGCGGTCTCCGGCTTTCCGATCAGCTACGGGGTCGACGGACGGCAGTATGTCGTCGCTTCGACCGGCCCTGGGTCGGCGGCGCTTGGCTCGCCGCTCACCCCCGAGCTGCGCCCGAGCTCGAGCAACACCCTCTTCGTCTTCGCTCTGCCTGAGCGCAGACTGTCTGCCCAACAAGGCGCAGGGGGTCAATGAGGAGGAGAGCAACAATGAGGAGGAGAGCAATGACGAGAGTGTTTCCGACCGTGATGTCCATAGGCCTCTGCTTTGTTGCACTCGCGTTCTGCGTGCAGACGCCCGCCCTCGCCCAAGACGTCGGGCTCTGCGTTTCCGAGCGATTCGCCGATCAGGTGGCCGATGTGGTCGCGGAGCAGGACGGCGCGCGCATGATTCGTTTCGGTGATCACGCGCAACTGCTGGAGAGAGTGGCGCAGTGCGATGCCGTCATCGCCATGGCGCCAACAGGTCTCGACGAGGTTCTCCGTGCCGGGTCGCGTCTGCGCTGGCTGCAAACCGCGAGCGCCGGGGTCGAGAGACTGGTGCGCTTCGAGGAACTCGTGGCTTCGGACATCGTGTTGACCAGCGCGAAGATCCTGCAGGGACCCGAGATCGCCGATCATGCCTTTGCCCTGCTCTTGACTCTCACTCGCGACATCCGCTTCTTCAACAAGCAGGAGACCTGGAACCGCGATAACCGTCTTCCCATCATCGAGCTGCGGGGCAAGACGGCTCTGATCATCGGCCTGGGGGGAATCGGCAGCCAGATCGCGCAGCGCGCGGCGGCCTTCGAGATGCGCGTCATCGCGGTCGATCCGAAGGACATCCCAATGAGCCGGGACGTTGACTACGTCGGCACGCCGGACGAGCTCGACGAACTCCTGCCGCAGGCCGACGTCGTCTTCAGCAGTGTTCCGCACACGCCGGCCTCCCGCGGCATGCTCGGCAAGGAGCAGTTCGCGCTGATGAAGGACGGGGTCTACGTCGTCAACGTGTCACGCGGCGCGATCATCGACACCGACGCTCTGGTGGCCGCGCTCCGCTCCGGCAAGGTGCGTGGGGCGGGTCTCGACGTGACCGACCCCGAGCCCCTGCCTGACGGTCATCCTCTCTGGTCGATGCCCAACGTGGTCATCACGCCGCACATTGCGACGGTGTCCGATCACTCGATCGAGCGGCGGGTCATTCTCTTCCGCGACAACATCGAGCGTTTCGTCAACGGCCGTCCGCTGCGTAACGTGATCGACAAGAAACTGGGGTACTGACGAATCCAGGGGTGGTCATGAGATGCATGTTGGGTCTGCCGATGGCGGCCCTTCTACTCATCGGCTGCGGCTCCGGCGAGGAGCCGGCAGCCGAGGCGCCGACGGCGGACTCCCTGCCCGACGCCGCAGCCCCGGCACCCAATCCGACGCGGAACGCCTACTTCGGCGATCTCCACGTCCACACGCGCTACTCACTCGACGGCTTCGTCTTCGGCACCACGGCGGATCCCAACGCGGCCTACGAGTTCGCCAAGGGCGGCGCGATCCTGCATCCGGCGGGCTTCGAGATGAAACTCGACCGGCCACTCGACTTTCAGGCGGTGGCCGATCACGGCTGGTATCTCGGCATGCTCGCGGCAATGACCGATCCCTCTTCACCAGCCTACGATCACCCCATTGCCGAGGGCGTGCGCACCGCACGCACGGCCGATGAGAGACGTGGCAACTTCATGGCCGTAGGCCCCTACTGGAACGCGGAACCGGGAACCGAAGAGAACCTGAACATGGAGATCGTGCGCGACGCTTGGGAGGAGATCCAGGCGGCCGCCAACCGGCACAACGATCCCGGGACCTTCACCGCCTTCATCGGCTACGAATACACCTCTGCCGGCGAAGGGGGAGACAACCTGCACCGCAATGTGATCTTCCGAGGCGCCGCGGCTCCCGCGCTTCCCTTCAACCGCATCGACTCCTCCAACCCTGAGGACCTTTGGGCAGCAATGGACGAGTGGCGCGCCCGGGGCATCGACTCGCTGGCCATTCCGCACAACTCGAACGCCTCGGGGGGTCGCATGTTCGAGCTCGAGTACTTCGACGGTGGCGCGATCGACGATGCCTACTCGGAGCTGCGCTCGCGCAACGAGCCAGTGGTCGAGATCACGCAGGTCAAGGGAACCTCCGACACCCATCCGGCGCTGTCGCGCAATGACGAGTGGGCCGAGTTCGAGATCATGCCGTACAGGATCGGGTCCGTGGTCCTCAGTCAGCCGCTGGAAGGCAGCTACGTGCGCGACGCCTATCGACGGGGCCTTGAGATCGCGGACGGCGGCGTCATGAACCCGTACGAACTCGGCCTGATCGGGTCGAGCGACAGCCACGTCGCGGGCGGCTCCTTCGAGGAGGAGAACTACTGGTCGAAAACGGGCATTCTGGACGCCACACCGGAGTTGCGCGGTTCGGTGCCGGGCACGGGCGTGATCGCCACCTACGGCGATCCCTCGGAGCAGTCCGGCTCCTCCACGCGCACCAGCGACGGCTCCGGCCGGACCTACCGCGACACCTACTACCACACCTGGGGCGCGTCGGGCCTCGCTGGCGTATGGGCAGAGGAGAACACGCGCGAGGCGATCTTCCAGGCCCTTCGGCGCAAGGAGACCTTCGCCACGTCGGGTCCGCGCATTCGCGTGCGCTTCTTCTCCCGGGCGGGGACCACCCTCGCCGATCTGGACGATCCGGACTTCCTTACCAAGGCCTACGCGGAAGGCGTGTCGATGGGGCGCGACCTCTCCATCTCGAACGGGGCCGCACCAACCTTCGCGGCCTGGGCGCTGCGCGATCCGCTCGCCGCTCCGCTCGACCGGCTGCAGATCATCAAGGGTTGGTCGGAGAACGGGAACAGCGAGGAGCTGGTCTACGACGTCGCCTGTTCAAACGGCGCGGCGGTCGACCCCGCCACCCATCGCTGCCCGGGCAACGGGGCGGACGTCGATCTCGCCACCTGCGCCATCAGCGCGGACGTCGGGGCCAACGAACTCAAGGGCGTGTGGACCGACCCCGACTTCGAACCGGCGCATCGGGCCTTCTACTACGTGCGGGTGCTCGAGAACCCGACCTGTCGCTGGTCGACCTGGGATGCGCTGCGAGAGGGCGTCGAGCCGCGCCGGGACATGCCCGCTACCATCCAGGAGCGGGCCTGGTCGTCGCCGATCTGGTACAGCCCCTGAAGCCGCGCGAAGCTCGCTGCCGGGCGAAACCGGGGCCCGGTTGCCGCCGGTCAGTCGTATCGCTGAAGCGAGTCTCCTCAGACCTGGACGCCGACGGTCAGTGAACCGCGATAGCCGGCGTCCGTCTCCGTCATCTTGAGCCAGCTTCCGTCGCCGCCCTTCGACTGGCTGATCACGAAGTCGTTCAGGTTGTTGTAGGGCGAGGGCGGGCGCTGGTTGTAGGGCGGCTCAAGGGCGACTGCCCGGTTCAGCTTCTCCGGGAAGTAGAGCTGCACGGTGGCCGCGACCTTCTGCTCGAGGACGATCCGGGCGTGGATGTGCTGAACCCTGGGGGTGTACCAGCCGGGGTAGATGGTCTGGAAGCGGACCATGCCGGCTTCGTCCGAGACCTGGCGGCCGCGGAGGAAGGTCTCGTTGTCCGAGGGATTGGCGCGGCCGCTGGGCCAGACGTTGGGGTCGTAGGTGGTGTAGTGGCTGTAGAAGCCCAGCGAATCGCAGTGCCAGATGTCGACGGCGGCGCCGGCGATCGTCGTGCAGCCGTCCGCCTCGACGATCCGGAGGACGACCTCGAGCGGCAGCCCTTCGCGGTCCTCCCGGATGTCGCTCCGCATCAGGACCGGGTCGTCCACGTAGAACGGCCCCTCGATGGCCCCCGCCGTCACCACGCACTGTCCCGAGTCCTCGAAGCTGTGGCTGACCGGGTCGAAGCCGGAGTTGTCGGTCTCGATGAACCGCTGCTTCAGGCCGGAGGTGAACCGTGACTCCCGCTGTTGCCGTCGCGGCTGCATCGCCGTCAGCTTCCGGGCCGCGGTCCCGAGCAGGCCGAAGAGGAGGGTGCGTCTCTGCCACTTGGGGTGTTCCATCGGGTCACCTGCCGGTTGGTGGAGTTGAAGTGGCGAGTATCGTACCGGCCACCGAAGTCCGGTGGCGTTTGCTAGGTTTGTCCGTCGGTCCCGTGCTTCGGCCATAGGAACCCAGCGTCCTGTAGAGCGCCTGATCGAGGGAGAAGCAGTGTCAGCCGGTAGAACAAAGACGAAGTACCAGGTCGCGCTTCAGGAGTCGGAAGAGGGCTTCAGCATCTGGGTTCCCGGCTTGCCTGGTTGCGTTTCGCAGGGCGATACGGAAGAGGAAGCCCTGGCCAACATCGCTGAGGCCGTTCGGGAGTACCTGGGAGTGGCGGCAGAGAACGCTGCAGGCATGAAGATCCGGGAACCGAAGTCGCCGTGTAGGCGATGCCCGGATCGTGCGCTGGCTGTCGGCCTTTTGGGTGGCCTGATCGGCGGCACACTGGTCGCCTTGGGCGCCTTTCGGGTTCTCCGAGTGTGCAGCGCGCCCCATAGAGCTTCCCTTGTTTCGTAGCCTCCCCTTTGTGGGCGCTACGGCCCGCCATGGGCGGCTCCTTCACGACGACCCGACCGTAGGCTGAAGGTAAGACGGTGCGGACGCTAGCAGAGGGGGCGCGAGGTTGCTACGCTGGAACTTGGCCCGCTACGGCCCGCGACCTCGTCCGACGTTAGGGCTGGAAGTAAGACACCCTCTCACCTCGAGGTGGCCGTTGCGCCCCCGTAGCGGGTCAGTTTCGGAGATCGTCGTCAGAGCCGTCGTCATCTTCGCGAGAGCCGGGGCGATCCCCGGGCAGGCGAGTTGACGGTGGGCATGGAAGAGGGGGCCTTTGCTGCTTACCTCCGCGGGTTGACACGACCGGTCGGAAGGTGAGGAACCAGGTGATCAGCACGGCTGCGACGTAGCCGGCCGCAACCACAGTGAGCGAGGCTAAGGGGTCTCCGAAATCACAGGGTGGCCTGTTGCAACCAGCGTGAGCAAGCTCCTGAGCTGGCAAGTACGCTGAAAATCAGCACCGCGACAACAATCGCAGTGCGGGTCAGGAACTGGCGCATCGTTTTCGTCACAGTGTTGTCCTAGTGCTAGTGGTGACCTCAGCGCCTGCCGCTGCCGCCCTGATGGGCAGGATTCGTTTGAAGCAACTCACAACACAGTCCACTTCGCGCGTGAA
This sequence comes from Vicinamibacteraceae bacterium, assembly GCA_012270995.1. Lineage (GTDB taxonomy): Bacteria > Acidobacteriota > Thermoanaerobaculia > Multivoradales > Multivoraceae > Multivorans. The sequence goes on from JAAXHG010000092.1 coordinate 39,926, forward strand.
GAACATAGCACGCCCGCTTATCGCGCGTTTTCTGGCTGCTTCGCTTTTCTCCCTGCGCCGATCAGCAGCGCGCTCCGTAGATCCCATTCGTAGCCCCTCGTGGGCGCTACAGGCCGCCATCGGCGGCTCCTTCGCGACGGCCCGACCGTAGACTGTGGGACGGTGCGGGCCAGAGCTCAGAGATATTGCCGAAAGTTGTGGATCGTGGAGTTGATCAGGCAGCGTTCCTTACCTGAGTTCCGTCTGTGAATGGTACTCCTTCTCTGACCATGGCGACGAGGTGGGGCGCGGTGACGCGTCGCCACCGTTGCTGTGCCATGTCGAGCAGCTTGAAGGCCATCAGCAGGGCCTTGGTCCGCGAGCCGGCGCCCTTGGTGACGCGCTGCCGCAGCTTGACGGTGGCAAACGCCGACTCGATCGCGTTGGTGGTCCGCAGGTGCTGCCAGTGCTCGGCCGGGAAGTCGAAGAAACTGAGGAGACAGTCCTCGTCTCGTCTCAGCGATTCCACCGCCTTCGGGTACTTGGCGCCGTAGTCCTCGACGAATCGCTCGATGCCCTCTTCGGCGTGCTCGCGGCACTCGGCGTACATGATCTGGTGCAACGCCTCCTTGGCCTTCGCCTGAAGGCGCTTCGGCAGCTTGTCGAGCACGTTTCGCAGACGATGCACCCAACAGCGCTGTTCCCTGGTCTCGGGCCACACGTCCCGTATCGCACGCCAGAAGCCCAGGTTGCCGTCGCCGATGCCCAGCACCGGCGCCCGCAGCCCGCGGCGCATCAGATCGCGCAGCACGCTCGACCAGCTCTCGGCGCTCTCCCGGTAGCCGTCCTCCACCGCGATCAACTCCTTGGCGCCGTCCTTCCTGACCCCGATCAGCACCAGGGTGCATAGCCGATCTTCTTCCAGACGCACCCGGAAGTGGACGCCGTCGGCCCACACGTACACGTAGTCCTCGTCGCTCAGGTCCCGTCGCCTGAAGGACCGGTACTCCTGGTCCCATGCCGACGTCATCCGGGCGATGCTCGAAGCCGACAGGCCCGAAGCGTTCTCCCCCAAAAGCGCCGACAGCGCATCCTTGAAGTCCCCCGTCGACAGACCGCGCAGGTACAGCACCGGCAGCACCTCCGCGACCTTCGGCGAGCGACGCATCCAGGGGGGCAGAATCGAACTCGTGAAACGATGACCGGACCTGCGGTCATGCACACGCGGCGCTCGCACTTCGATCGTGCCCGCCCCCGTCGTCACCTGCCGAGGACGAGCCTTGCCGTTGCGCACCACCAGGGCGCGGCCGTCCTCGTCCCGATGCTCCCGGTGTCTCTCCAGGTAGTCCGCGACCTCCACCTCCAGCGCCTTCGCCAGCACACGCTGGGCGGCGCCGCGGATGACTTCGTCCAGAGGCGTCACGGAGTTCACCTCCGGAGCGGTTTCCAGTATCTTGAGCATGGGCGGCGTGTCCTTTCTCCCGGCTCTCGCCGGGCCTTGGTTTGACGATCCAAGAAGGATACGCCGCCTGATCTACTTCAACGGATCCACAACTTCTGACGGTAGCTCCAGAGCTCAACAGGGGAGGGGAAGAACAGACTTGAGTCGACGGATGTGTGGAAGTGCCGGTCAAGCGATCGTCAGGGATACAGGGGCGCAGCGGCGCTTGCCGAGAAGAGGCTCAATCACAGGCTCCGGAGAACGAAGCCAGTGGCTACAAGTCCGATTCTGAACTACGCGCGTACTGCGTTCGCGGCTAGAGACATGGGTACGGTCTTCAGGCCTACCGGATCGTATGGGCCTAGGCGAACCAGGACGAGGGCAGCGGCTTCCTCCGGTCTATTGGGCCGGCTATAGCCGAGTACGCCGATCCAGGTACAAGCTGCTGTAGTGCCCCGTGAAGATCCTGGCCATCGCCGACGTGCATGGAAACGCCGAGGCGCTCTCGGCGGTTCTTGAGCGGGAGCCCGACGCCGACGCGACGATCTTCCTCGGCGACACGGTGCTGTCGGGGCCGCAGCCGAACGAGACGATTGCTCTGCTCGCGGCGCTCGACGGGGTCCTGATCGAGGGCAACCACGATGTGGAGATGTTCGAGCCGGAGCGGTTCGAGGGCTGGCCGGCTCCGTGGCGCGCCTACACGAACTGGATCCTCGACACGCTGGAGCCGGCCGGTTGGGAGCTGCTCCGCGGCCTGAAGCCCGAGGGCGAGTACGAAGTCGGCGGCCAGCGGGTACTCCTGCACCACGGCGTGTTGCCCGACGAGCCCCGGCAGGCGCTGCCGGACACGTCAGACGATCGGCTGGCCGCTCTGGCGGGCGGCACGGACTGCCCCCTGGTGCTCTTCGGCCACTCCCACATCCAGTTCCGCCGGTCGATCGGCGGGCAGGAGTTCATCAACCCCGGCAGCGTCGGCCAGCCGCGCTGCGGCCGGCGGGTCGCCTGCTACGGGTTGATCGAGGACGGTGTGTTCCGGCACTGCCAGGCGGAGTACGACCCGGGTCCGTGGCTTGCGGCGCTTGACGGCATCGGGCCGCTCGACGGGTTTCCGGAGTTTCGGGACTGGCTGAAGAAGGCGTTGCTTAGTGGCTACGGGATCGGCGAGCGGGAGCCGTGGACGCGGTTTGCGCGAGAGGGATACGTCTAGCGGAATTACTACGTGCGCCGGCCTTCTGGCCGGCTGCCGCCGTAGGCGGCCAGTTCTCGCGCCGGCCGGAGGCCGGCTCCCTTGGTACTGGCGTTGCGCTTGGCGATCGTATCGCGCAGGCCGCTTCGCGGCCGCGCCCGGATGCCGGCCAGAAGGCCGGCGCACCTGTACCTTTCCGG
>JAAXHG010000060.1 GCA_012270995.1 Vicinamibacteraceae bacterium
GTCCAAACAACCGGGACCACCTCAAGGCCGCTTAGCATCAATCACAACACGGAGCCGCCAGCCACGAACTTCAACAGCGAACGGGACATTCCCCAGAAGAGCCTTGTCCTCTTCCTTGATCTGAAGTCCCTGCGCCGGCTCCCACATGAACGCAAGCTTACGAACCACTTGCAGCATTGCCAATCCATGTCAGAGACAGGACACTAGCTAGCGGCGGATCTGAGCGAGCCGCCTGCGGAGTCCGGCCGCTTCCGGGCTGCCCGCTTCCTCGGCCAGGTCGAGCGCCTTCTCGAACTGCTCGGCGGCGGTTTCCGGCAGGCCGCTGCTGGCCATCGCTTCGCCGACGTTCGTGAGCAACCGGATCAGGCCTTCACGGGTGGGGGGGGCCTGAGGCCGCTCCTGGTAGGCGCGGTCGAGGACCTCGACCGTGCGGACGACGTCGCCCCGCTCCGCGCTGACCAGGGCGACGAGCAGCATCATGCTGACGTTGCCGGCGTCGAGTCGCAGGGCCTCTTCGGCCATGGTGAGCGCGCCGCTCAGGTCGCCGGTCTGGAAGAGTGCCCGCGCCAGAAAGGGCGCGACGCCTTCGAGCTCCGGGTGCAGTTCGTACGCGCGGCGCGCGGCGTTGAGCGAACCCGCTGGATCGCCCGAGGCGGCGAGCACCTCGGCGAGCGCGAAGTGGAGTTCGGGCCTCGAGGCGTCGACCCCGATGCCCGCTCGCAGCTCGCGCTGGGCGAGGCCGAGTTCGCCGTGGACGCGGTGAGCGTTGGCGCGCCGCAGGTAGCTGCGGGCGTCGAGCGCCAGGTCGTGGACGCTCGAACGGACCGGATCGTTCCGGTAGTTGATTCGTCCCAGCGAGCGCGCGGCGTCGGCGACCTGCTGGCCGCGCTCGCGGTCTCCGGCTCGCGCGTACGCCTGGGCAAGGGTGACCGCGAAGGAACGGTTCTCGGCTGCGAGTTCGCGGGCTCGGGACAAATGCCGAACGGCCGCGTCCGCGTCGCCGGTGGCGAGGGCGAGACGGCCCAGCCCCGCGTGGGCGTGGGCGTTGTCCGGGTCGAGCCGGACCGCTTGCGCGTACTCCTGGTTGGAGGCGTCGAACTGCCCCGAGCGTTCGAGCGCTTCGGCCAGGCGGACACGGGCGGGCGCGTAGTCCGGGTCGAGGGCGAGGGCCGCACGATAGAGAGGGAGGCTGTCGGCGGCCGAGCGCTCGTCGACGAGGGCGGCGAGCAGGTAGGGCCAGCGGAACGTCCGGGGCGAGAGTTCGTGCGCCTGGCGGTAGGCGGCGATTGCTTCGCCGGTGAAGGTGTGTGCCTCGAGCGCCATCCCGTAGCGACCCCAGGCCTCGCCGTTCTCGGGGTCGGCGCGGAGGTCGGCCTGGAGGGAGGCGAGACGCTGCCGGACGGCGGGTTCGGCGCCGTCGAGTTGGGGCTCGGGGATCTCCTGAGCGGGAAGGGTGGCAGTTGCGATGAGGAGAAGTGCTGCGAACCTGAGGCGCGGAAACCGGCGCTCGCACGCGCCGGATGCGGACCATGGGGTGCGCGCACCAAGAGAACGAGCGTTGCCTTGCTGAAGGTCTCTACGCAATCGTTCGTCCCTCAAGGGGCCTGCCCTTGGCCTCGGACGAGTTCGACGACCTGGTTGGCGGCGACGCCGTCGAACGTCTCGATCAGGCCGTCGGGCCAGACGACGTCGAAGCCGTCCGTGGCGCCGGCCGTGCCGAGCCCCAGGTGAAGGGTTGCCGGTCCGGCGGAGAGATAGCTGCCGGATGGCAGCGCGTGGAGGAGGCGCGGTCCGCTCGCGGTATGGACCGTGATCCTCGTGCCGATCGCTTCGCGGTCCTGTCGTGGGTCGATGACGCGGATCCGGAGCCAGTTCGCGGTAGCTGCGCGGTCGGCCGGTGCCTCCGGGTCGATCGTCAGGTTCCGGAGTATCTGCGGCGGTCCGTCCAGGTTCGCGATCACAAGGTCGAGGTCGCCGTCCCGGTCGAGGTCGGCGGGAACGAGTGCCCGGCTGAGGCCGAGTTCGGTCCAGGGCGATGCCGAGGAGGCGTCGAGGAACCGGCCGTCCTCGTTGACCAGGAACAGGTTGGGTTCGACATAGTCGGACCAGAATCCGGGGGGGCCGCCCGGGCTCCCAGGCGTGGAAGGGCCGGTCGCGTTCTTAACCGGCGCCAGGGCGGACGGCCGCCGCTTGACCGCGCCGTTGGCGACCGCGAGGTCGAGATCACCGTCGTTGTCGGCGTCGAAGAAGGCGGTGCCGAAACCGGTCAGGTCGAGGCTCGCCGCGCCGAGCTCGGTTTCGATCGTCGCGTCCTCGAAGCCGGGCAGGAGGAGGTTCCGGTAGTACGTGTTGGTTTCGGTGATCAGGTGGGTGACGAACAGGTCGAGGTCCAGGTCGAGGTCGGCGTCGCCCGTGGCGATGCCCATTCCCGCCTCGCTGTTGCCCCAACGGTTGAACGCGGAGCCCTGCAGGACGCCGTCGTCGGTGAAGCGGCCGCCACGCTGGTGGATCCAGAGGTTGTTCGGGTCGGCGTCGTTGGCGACGTAGATGTCGGCCTCGCCGTCGTGGTCGAAGTCGGCGGCGACGACGCCGAGCCCGGCGTCGGTGACTGCCGTGATCCCGGCGGCGGCGCTCACGTCCTCGAACCCCCGCCCGCCCAGGTTATGCAGCAGCACGTCGCTCACCCCCTCGAACTCGGTCGGCCCGCAGAAGTCGCGCCGGCCGCCGTGCTGGGAGCAGACCCGCTCGGGATCGAAGACGACGTAGCGGGCGACGTAGACATCGAGGTAGCCGTCCCGGTCGTAGTCCAGCAACGCGGCCGAGGAGGACCAGCCCGGCGTGGCGGCGCCCCAGGCAGCACTCCGGTCGGCGAAGACGCCGTTGCCGTCGTTCAGCAGCAACCGATCGGGACCGACGCGGGTGACGTAGAGGTCGATGTCGCCGTCGTTGTCCAGGTCGCCGGCGGCCGCGCCCATGCCCATGCCGTCTCCCTCGAGGCCGGTGATGGCGGTGGCGTCAGTGAAGCGGCCATCGTCTTGCTGGAAGTAGAACCGGTTGCCGCCGGCTGCCGGCGCGATGAAGTACAGATCGAGGTCGCCGTCGCCGTCAGCGTCGAACACGGCGACGCCGCCGCCCATCACGGCGGGCATCGGATACGTCGAGTCCGTGCCGCTCGGCAGGATGAAGTCGATTCCGAGATCGGCGGTCACGTCGACGAAACGGACGATCGGAGTGTCGGCCGCGTCGGGTTCGACGATGGCGGCTGTCTGTCCCCGTTCGGCGTCGGGGGGCGACGAGCAACCGGTCGCCAGGACGCCGAAGAGCCCGAAGCACAGCCAACTTCGGCGAGCGCGCGAACCCTGACCCGATGCCCGCATCACCCGATTCTGTCTCAGTGCGGGCGTCGCGTTGTGTCCTCGACGGCCGCCGTCAGGCGGCGTGAGGGAAGCCGTCTTCTACTGCCAGGCTCCCTGGATGCCGCCGACGATGGCGAAGCCGATCGTCAGGTGCGCGGCGTTGATCAGCCACAGCTTGAGCGACCGCTGCTCGTGCAGGTAGTTGACGCCCATCATCACCGAGGCGATGCCGAGGCCCAGGAGCAGTCCGACGTGGATCCCGACCATGTAGCCCTCGCCCATGTCCATCAGCAGCATGCCGACCACGATGGCGGCGATCAACTCGAGCACCAGGGTTCCGCCCATGGTCCGGACCATGTTCACCTCGGGCGGGTTCTCCATGTCGATCCCCTGCTCGGCGGCCCACGCCTTGCCGAAGAGGACGGAGTACCACAGCGCGCCGAAGGCGTAGAAGGCGACGGCGGACACCACCACGGCGAGCCAGTTCAGGTCGGCGAGATGCATGTGCACACTCCTTTCTGCAGTTAGCGGTAGCCAACCAGTGTAGCGCCTGGCTGGGACGGGGGCGCGGCCCGGAGACCGTCATTCTTCCCGGGCGCCGAAGTGCTCGATCATGTAGGCGTCGTAGGGGCCCGCGAGAAAGTCGAGGAAGATCTCGTTGACCAGCTTGACCGCCCTGGTGGCGGTGTACTCCCAGTCGCCGTCCATGCAGCGCACCTCGATCGACATCTTCCCGTTTCGATTCCGGCACCGGGCTTTCATCTTTGCTGTGTCCATCCGACGATGGGCCGGCAGGGCGGGACTCCGACGTCCGGCGACGAACTCACGAACCGCCCGGTCCATTGCCGACGGATATGGAATCCCGGGCAGCAGATCGACGAAGACCAGCAGCCCCGTCTTCCGCTTGAAGCGCAAACGGTGCTGCTCCGGGGCATGCCACAGGAACCGGCACACCAAGCCCCCGTCACGGTCCACCCTTGCTCCGAAACCAGTGAAGATCCCTCGGTCCGCGTACTTCTGCAGACAGGAGAGGACGATCTCGCGGGGAGTCATCTCAAGGCCCCGCTGCGTCCAGCCTGGGTCGGGTCCGGAGGGGAGGGCCCCAGCGGGCTGTCGGCAAGCGACGGGCAAGAACCGCTCATGAACCGATGTCCAGCCGGAGCGCAGCCGACCGCAGCGAACGCTCCCCCTTCACGAACCAGACAAGCGTGAGCGACCGCAGGGACACTCCCCTCCGGACCCGACACCGGCGGATGCCGTTCGATGCCGCTCAGTGGTAGTAGGCCATGCAGCCGGGCTCGACCTTGCGGGGCAGGCCGGGCGGGTACTCGTTGGTCCAGAACTCCTTGATCGCCTGGCAGTTGATCAGCGTCGAGACGCCGTCGTTGGCGGCCATCTCGTAGCTTCTCGGCAGGGCCTCCCGGAGTTCCTCCGGGGACGTGACGTATTCGCCGCGGGCGCCGAGGCCTTCCGCGATCTTGTCGTAGCGCAGGTTCTCCTGGAACAGGTACATGTGCATCGAGCGGGTGGCGCGGCGCGCCGAGCCGAACACGCCCCAGGCGTTGTTGTTGTAGACCAGCATGACCGCCGGGATCCGGTACTTGGCCAGCGTCTCGAACTCCATGCCGGAATAGGCGATGCCGCCGTCGCCCGTGATCCCGAACACGGGCGCGCCGCGGTACGGCTCCTGGGGGCCGACGCCGTTCATCACCGCGGCGCCGGCGCCGACGGTGTAACCGACGTCGGGTCCGATCGCGCCGTACTGGTAGGCGCCGTTCAGGATCTGGCCGGGACGGTGCGCGCGCAGCCAGCGCCGGGTGTAGCGGGCGATGCCGTAGCCGCCCGAGACCACTGTCGTCTGCTCCCGCGGCAGCTCGCCGGCGTAGAGGAAGTTCGAGAGCTCCTGCGCGATGACGGCTGGATGGATCGTGTCGGTGGCGGCGCTGTGCTTGAGACCGAGTTCGTACCACTCCGCGTTCTGCTTCTCGAACGCGTCGCGGGCGGCAGCCAGCTCGGCGCGCCAGGCGGGGCGCGACGCGGACGGCAGGGCTTCCGCGAGAGCCTCCAGGCCGCCGCGGGCGCTGGCGACCAGCCCGAGGTCGACCGGCAGGTTGCGGCCGATGTCCGCCGCGTCCGGATCGATGCGGATCACCTTCGCGTCCGGATCGAAGGCGACCTCGCCGACGTTCGGCATCGAGTACTGCCCGGCGAAGATGACGAGATCGGCCGAGAGGAGCGCATCAGGACCGGTGCTTGCCGACAGCGGATGGCTATCGGGGAAATGCCCGCGCATCGGCCCGGACTCGACGACCGCGATGTCGGCGCGTTCGGCGACGGTGCGCAGCACGTCCCAGGCCCGGTCGTAGAAGACACCGGTCGAGGCGACGATCATCGGCCGCTCGGAGCGCTGGATCATCTCCGCGGCCTTCGCCGTGTCGGCCTTGGACGGGTAGGGGTGGGACTCGGTGCGGTAGGTGCTCTTGTCGTGGTAGTAGAGCAGGTCGTCCGGTGCGTCGAACCGGGCTCGGGCGACCTCGCCGGTGAAGTCCAGGTGGACGGGTCGAGGCACGCCGGTCCGCAGGTGCCGGAAGGCGTAGGCGGCGTACTCGTAGACCCGGTTCGGGGTGATGAGGCGCTTGCCGTACTTCTTCATCCCGACCGTCGTCGGCTGCTGGTAGCCGCGCTGGATGCCGCGTTCCGTGTCGTCGCCGCCGACGGTCATGTTGCTGGCGAGAACGAGGAGCGGGGTACGGGCGGCGTTGGCGGCGCCGATGTTCATGATCATGTTCGTGAAGCCCGGCCCCTCGGTGCCCGAGCAGGCCGCGGCCTCGCCGGTGACGCGGACGAAGCCGTCGGCGGCGGCGCACATGCTGCCCTCGGTGCGCCCGCCGTAGGTGGGGATGCCCTCGGCGGCGATCGCGTTGATCACCTGGTAGTTGCCGGGGGCGCAGAAGAGCGCCTTGAGGCCCTCGTTGGCGCAGGCGCGGGCGAAGACCTAGGCGCCATTCATCGGGAACTCGGCCGGGTCGGGCGCTTCGTTGCGGGTGCGCGGGATCTCGTCGGGGATGTTGATCGGCCGGGCATCGCGATCGGCCGCGGCCGCCCGGGCCTGGTTCGCGAACAGGGCGGCCGCGCCGACGCCGGCGGCACCCGACGCGACGAAGCTGCGCCGGGAGAGGCCGGAGTCGGCGCTGGCGGCGGCTTCGGCGACCGGCTGCGCCCCAGGTGTCTGCGTCGCCCGGTCAGGGCTGGCAGGATCCGCGACCGGTTGCGCCGGAGAGGTCGTGCGGGACGGACGCTGGGGTCTGCTCATGGTCGATTCTCCTCTCTGTCGTCTGCGGCGGGAGGCGAGGCCGGTTCCGGTTGGGCCGCCGGCCGGTACTCCTCGGGGCCGATGCTGCGCAGGTAGTGGACGAGGTCCCATACCTCCTCGTCGTCGAGCTCGGCCTCGAACGGCGGCATGTCGAGGCCGGCCCCGAACTTCGTGCTGCGGAAGAGTTCCCCGTCCGAGGTCCCGAACCGCCAGCGCTCGGGATCGGTCAGGTCGGTCGCCTCGAAGTCGATGTTCTCGAGCGCGCGGCCGTCGAAGCCGTGGCAGATCTGACAGTGCCGCAGGTAGTGCGTGCGGCCCCTCTTCTCGGCGGCCGGGGTGTATGGCGTCGGATTGACGGCCGCGACCGGCTGGCCGTCTGCCTGATCGGCGCTTGCGGACGGCTCCGACTGGCCGGCCGCCGCGGCGGCCAGACCGAGCGAGAGCGACGTCGCAACGCGGAGCGCTCGTGTGGCAACTGTCATCGGGATGGCCCCGACAGTCTAACCGTGCCGGCCTTCGGCGCGGCAGACGTCCGGAAGCCGGCGACGAGCCCGGCGTACCCGGTTTCTGCCGCGACGGCTTCGGCTACTCCGCCGGAGCGGGAACCAGCTCGATCCGGGCCTCCGCTGCTTCGAGGATCGCGCCTCGCGAGTAGAGGAGGGGAAACGCCTCGTCATTGGCCCAGGGCTCGAACAGGTCCTTGTAGTGCGGGCTTCTTGGATCGCCGGACTGGCCGGGATTGTTCATCGCGACGGAGGCGTCCCAGTTGCCGACGTCGATCACCATGCGGAAGGAAGCGCCGGATTGCTGACGAAACTCCGAGTTGTAGCTGGTGTTGCCGACCGTGTTGCCGGAGCCGCCGCGAGGAGCCGGGCCGACGTTGGCGGCGGCGCGCAACTCGTCCGAAAACCGGCCGGACCAGAGATGGCGGAGCCCGATCCGGTGCAGATCGCCCCAGCGCCAGTCGGCGGGATCGGGGCCGAGCCTCTTCGTCACGTCTGCGAACGCACTCTGCAGGCTGGTGCGCAGAACCTCGTCGCGTGCTTCTCCCGGGGATGCGCCGAGGCGCGGATCCGCCTGTTCAACGATCCGGAGCAGGTGCTCATCGGCGAGAGAGGCGATTCCCCGTGTCTCGGCGATCCTCCGGCCGACCTCCATCTCCAGGTGATCGCGCCACCAGACCTCGAAGAGAGCGGCGGCGGCGCTGTCTCTTCCGAGCTCTCCGTCCCAGGGCTTGAGCAGGTTGAGCGCGGGCTCGATCTCCGGTGAGGGTTCGAGATCCCGGAGTACGGCGACCAGCCGGCGAGCCGGAATCGACACGTAGTCCGTCTGCAGCCGCAGGGAGTCCGCGACCGTCATCGTGTCGTTCGCGGCCAGCACTTCGCCGATCCGCTGGCGGCGGTAGGGCGCCGCCCACTCCAGGCCCAGGGGCACGTCGTAGCCGGCCGGCAGGTTCATCTCGTTGGCGGTCGCGACCCAGCCGTGCTCCGGGTTGAACTCGACCGGCAGCTCGTCCATGTCCCGGAAGCCCCGCCACTCGTAGCGGCCGTCGCCGGGCACCGGCAGCAGGCCGTCCCAGTTCGGCCGAATCGGCGCCAGGCCGCCCGGTTTCCAGCCGATGTTGCCGTGGATGTCGGCGTAGACCTGGTTTTCGGAGGGCGCGCCCCAGCGGTTCATCGCGGCCAGGAACTGGTCCCAGTTGCGGGCCCGGATGCACTCGATCGAGCCCAAGTAGGGCGCCATGCCGGGTTCGAGCCAGGCGGCCCTTAGCCCGATCGCGAGGTTGTTCTCGGGATCCCGGTGGAGAACGGGACCGTGGCGCGTGAAGCGAAGCTCGGCGGTTTGGGATGGCCCGCCGAGGACCGGAATCGACTCCTCGACTACGTCCATCGGCAGCCAGTGGCCGCGGTACTCGTAGAAGTCCGGTTCGCCGGGCTTGGTCCGGTAGACGTAGATGTCCTCCTGGTCGATGCTGAAGATCGTCAACCCGAAGGCGATCGTGCCGTTGTGGCCGATCGAGACCCCGGGCAGGGCCGGCTCGCCGGCGCCGATCACGTCGAGGCCGGGCGAGCTGAGGTGGACGATGTAGCGGAGCGAAGGCACGGCCTGGGTGCGGTGGGGGTCGTTGGCGAGGAGCGGCCGGCCCGTTGCGGTGCGGCCGGGTGAGATCGCCCAGTTGTTGCTGCCCTGTACGCCAGGATCGACGGTGGCCGCGGCAGGTTCGGCCGGGCCCGAGAGCGTCGTGCGGAAGGGGACCGTCGTGGTGCCCAGGCGGTGCATCCGCTGCGCGGGCTCGGATGGATTCGGTTCCGACCGGAACAGGTCGAGGTCGAGCCCGGTCGGGATCGCTAGTCGGTGCGGCGGCTCGTAGCGGTCGCGCAGCGACACGCCTTCGGGACCGTGCCGAGCGACCAGTGGTAGGCGGCTCAGCTCGCCACGGGCATTCCGGATCAGGCCGTGGCTGCGGATCCTGGGCACGGCCTCCGGCGTCCAGTGCGAGGGCTGGTAGCCCACCGCATCGAACTCCGGCGGCATCAACTCCGGCCTCTCGAGGACCAGGTCGACGTAGGCGTTCACTCCACGCGTCCAGGCGGTGACGATGCGCTTCGTGTCCGAGGCGTAGGCGAGCCACTCCGCGTGCATGTCGCCCCGGTAGAGAAAGAGCCGGGCTGCCCGATCCTGCTCGACGTAGTCGGACCCGAACACTTCGGAGAGCGTGCCCTCGCCGCGCCGCCGCCAGAGGTCGATCTGCCACAGCCGGTCGCGGGCCGCGTTCCAGCCCTGGGCCAGGAACAGGTCGTCCTGGCCGCCGGCGAAGATGTGGGCCACGCCCCAGCGATCGACCAGGATCTCGACCGGCGCTTCGAGCCCAGAGACCTCGAAGCGGGTCGTCTCGATCTCCTGGGCTGCCGTGGCCGCGGCGACGAGCAGGGCGATCGCCGGGGCCGTCTGGCGGAGCTTGTTCATGGGCGAAAGGGCACGATACCAACGGGTTGCTCGGCTAAGCTCTCGGCCCGTGTCCATCCAGGTCTGTTCGGTTCCCATGTGCCGGGTCACGGCTTTCGCCGCGCTGCTTCTGGCGGCGCCGGCCGTTCCCGCACAGGACAGCGAGCTGGAGCCGGCGCCGAACGAGCAGGAAGCAGCCCCCGAAGCCGTCTTCTACGAGACGGCCACCGTGCGCGCCCGGGCAGTCGACGCGGCAACGGCTTCGGTGCAGGTCGTCGAGGCCTCCGATCTCCGGCACCTGGCGGTACGCGACGCGGCTGAGGCGCTGCGCTTGGTGCCCGGCGCCTGGGTGCTCGGCAACGACTCGAGCGCCGCTCTGGCCGGCGTATCCCTGCGGGGCGGCGACGCGAATTTCTCGCTCGTCCTGATCGACGGCGTGCCGATGGCCGACAGCACGGACCAGTACGGCGGCGCCTTCCCGCTCGGCAGCGTCGGAGGGGCCGAGATCGAGCGCCTGGAGGTCGTGCGCGGGCCGCTGTCGTCGTTCTACGGTTCGAGTTCCCTGGCCGGGGCGGTGCAACTGATCACCGCGGCGCCGCGCGACGCGGCGCCCTTCCTGGGTTGGAGCGCCGACCTGGGCGACCACGATCACCGGCGCAGCCGGCTTTCCTGGGGCCGCGCCGGCGAGTCGTCGCACGGCTCGATCAGCGCCGGGTTCCGCGAGGAGCAGGGCCGGGTCGGCGACGATGCGCTGGAACAGCAGACGGTGAGCGGACGCTGGGGCCGCAACCTGGGCGCCGCCTCGGCGCTCAGCCTGTCCGCGCGCTACGCCGACTGGCAGGCCGACGACTATTCGGACGGATCGGGCGGCCCCACCTTCGGCAGCGGCGAACTGCGGACATCGGACCACGGAGACCTCGGTCTGGCGGCAACGGCGGAGATCGACGCGGGCAGCCCCTGGAGCCATACCCTGCGATCAACCTTCTACGAGCACACGCTCGACCGGAACAGTCCGCCGATCGTGCCGCTGGTGCCCCCGATCACTGAGTCGACCGGGTTCAGCGACCTGCGAGTGGCCTGGACCGCCGCGTTCTCCCCGGCGTCCGGCACGCCGTACGACGTGAGCCTGGGCGTCGAGGGACTGAGCGAGGAGGGCCGGAACCGGAGTCTCCTGTTGCTGCCGCCGTACTTCGGCGGACCTCTGGCGGGCGACTACCTGATCGAGCGGGAACGCGTGGGCGCGTTCGCCGAGTGGCGCTGGACCAGCGGCGGGCTGGTGGCCGAGATCGGCGCACGGGCCGACTTCTTCGAGGGCGAGGGGGAGGAGCTGAGCCCGCGGGTCGGCGTGCGCTACGCGCCGGCAGGCGGTTCGTGGTCCGTTCGGGCCTCGGCGGGCGAGGCGTTCAAGCTGCCGAGCCTGTATGGCCTGGCCACGCCGCGGGCGATCGGCGGCAATCCGGACCTCGAGCCCGAGACCAGCGTCGGCGTCGATGTGGGGTTCGAGGCCCAGTCGGCGACGGGCGCGGCCCGGGGCGGCGTGACCGTGTTCTCGAACCGCTACGAGAACCTCGTCGACTTCGACTTCGACACGTTCCAGATCGTCAACCGGAGCAAGGTCGACGCCGAGGGCGTGGAAGCGTTTCTGGTCTGGAACCCGTCCGCGCGGGTCGGCCTCGATGTGCGCGTGACGTCCCAGGACACCGAGGACCTGGCCACCGGGCGGACACTGCGGCGCCGGCCGGATCTCTTCGGCGGCGTTGCACTGCGGGTCGACCTGAGCGACGCGGTCCGGCTTGGCTTCGAAGCGCGGCACACCGGCTCCTACCTGGACGAGCAGATTCCGGCCCCGTTCCAGACTTCGGTTGCCGGCCGCGACGTCGCCGGACTCTCGCTGGCCTGGCGGGCCGCGGATCGGTGGCGGCTCACGCTGCGCGCCGACAACGCGCTGGACGAGGACTACGAGACGCAGGTCGGATTCCCCGGCCCCGAACGGTCGGTGAGGATCGGGATTCGTTATGGGCAGTAGGAGGGTGAACGAATGAAGAAGATGTTGACAGTCGTCATTGCCATGCTGCTGGCGGTCGGAGCGGTCGCCTGCATCGAGGTTCGGGTGGGCAGCGCGGATAGCGCGGAAACCGAAGAGGCCGCTGGCGGTCCGGTCGCGGTCCCGGGTGAACTCAGCGCCGAAGAGGCGGAGGCGGGATTCCGGTCGCTCTTCGACGGCGAGTCGCTGGAGCACTGGCGCGGCTTCAGGCTGGACCAGGTACCGGCGGGCTGGGCGGTGGCGGACGGGGTGATCGACTTCGTGCCGCCCACCGGCGACGACGCGGGGCCGCGGGCCGATCTGATGACCCGGGAGCAGTACAGGAACTTCGAGTTTCGCTTTGACTGGGCGGTGACGCCGGGTGGAAATAGCGGCGTGATGTTCCACGTTTCGGAAGACGCCCCCGCGTCCTACTCGACGGGCCCCGAGTTCCAGATCCTGGACGACGGCGGGCACCGGGACGGTCAGCGCATGGAAACCTCGGCAGCCTCCAACTACGCCCTCCACGCCCGGCAGGGCGGCGAACTCGTGCCGGTCGGCGAGTTCAACACGAGCGCGCTGCGCGTCGAGGGCGCCGCCGTCACCCATTGGCTGAACGGCGAGAAGGTCGTGGAGTACACGCTCTGGGACGACGAGTGGAAGGAACTCGTCGCGGCCAGCAAGTTCGCCTCGATGCCCGGCTACGGGATGATGGAAACCGGCCACATTGCGCTCCAGGACCATGGCAACGAGATCTGGTTCCGCAACTTGCGCATCCTGATTCTGCCTGACTGACGATGACGATCGGCGGTCGGGAGGATCTCGAGGCGCTGCGCCGGGCAGGGCGGGTGGCGGCCCGCTGCCTGGCCCGGATGGGCGAAGCGGTCGAGCCGGGCATCACGACCGGTGAGCTCGACCAGATCGGCCGCAGCTACATGGAAGCCCACGGCGCCCGTTCGGCGCCTGAGTTCTGCTACGACTTCCCGGCCGCCACGTGCATCAGCGTCAACGAGGAAGTGGCGCATGGCATCGCCGGCGACAGGCGCGTCGAGGCCGGCGACCTTGTTCATATCGACGTGTCGCTGGAGCTCGACGGTTACTTCAGCGACACGGGGGCGGCCTATGCCGTGCCGCCGGTGAGCGAGGAACGGCGGCGCATCATCTCGGCCACGCGGCGAGCGCTACGCTCGGCGATGCAGCAGGCCAGGCACGGCCGTCGGCTGCGCAACATCGGCCGCGCCATCGAGGAAACGGCGACCAAGGCCGGCTTCGGCCTGATCCGCAACCTGGGCTCGCACGGCATCGGCCGCTCACTCCACGAGGAGCCGAAGTTCGTCCCCGGCTTCGACGACCCGAATGACGACCGGTTCCTGCACGACGGGATGGTGCTGACGATCGAGCCGTTCCTGACCAACGGCCGCGAGCAGGCGAAGACCGCGAAGGACGGCTGGACGCTGCTCAACAGGCCCGGAACGACGACGGTTCAGTTCGAGCACACGATCGTCGTCACGCGCAAGAAGCCCCTGGTGATGACGCTGCCGTAGCGCCGCCAGATCTGTCGCAAGCTCCATGTTTGGCCCCAGCCCCCACCTCACCGGCAGCCTGCGCCTGGGAACTCGCTCCACCGCGCTGGACGGCGCACGCTCCCGGATGAGCCGTTGTCGTTGGCAGATCGCAGTCCTCGGGCTTGCGTGCGGGCTTCTCGTACCGTCCGTGTCGTTGGCGCAGGAGCCGGCATCCGCGGAGCCGGAACTCGGGGAGGGAGTCGCGAAGGTCGTCCTGAAGGCGGTGCCTTACCGCGGAGGACCGGCGAAAGTGACGCTTGTGACCACGAACGCGGAGGGCGTCGAGCAGGAAGTGCCCCTCACCAGCGATCAGGTCTACGAGGTGTACCTGTTCGAGCCGGGGCCGTGGCGCGTGCGCCCCTCTTCGGGCAGCGGGTTCTGGGGTCGTGCGACCCTGATCGATCTCGACTCGGTGGCAAGCGACGGGATCGCGTCCGTCGAGGGCGAGGCGGAGGTTCAGCCGGAGGTGGTTCCCGTGTTCGAGGTACCGGTCTACCCGGCGGTAGAGGTCAGCGGCCGGGTGGTCGGCGCCTACCGTCCGGGTGGAGTACTGCGGATCGGGCTCGGCGACGTCGATCCGGAGAACACGGACCCGCGCTTTCACCTTCGCGGCGAGGTGGTTCGGTGCCCGGTCGATGGAGACGGGCGTTGGTCGTGCGACTTGCCGGCCGCGCTCGTTCACCTCGTGTTCTGGCGTCCCGGACACTCTCCGGAGTACCGGTGGAACGCCTCCCTGGGCGGTCGGCGGCAATTCGCCCTGGGAGATCAGACACTCGTTCCCGGAGCGAGTCTCGCCGGCTTCGTCGCTGCGGGCCCGGGTTTCACGAGTTTCGTCGACCACTGCGTCGCGCAGGTCTCGGCGGGCGATCCGGCCCTGTGGAGGACCGGTCCCGAGTCGGTCCTCGCGACGATCGAGGTGGCCGGCGACGGCTTCTTCCAGGCGCGGGGCCTTGAGGCCGGCAGACACTGGATTCAGGTGGACTGCGGCGATCGGGTCGCGGCCCGGGCGGGACCGTACGAGCTGACCGAGAACGCCGAGACGTTCCCGCGCAGGCGGGTGCGGCTGGCGAGGAGCCACGTCCTGGACGTCTTCGTCCAGCCTGGCGATCCCCCCTACGGCAGCCACTGGCTCGCCCTGCTGCGGCAGATCAGGGAGAACGACTCGCCGGGCTTCCGGTCCCGCTTCGTCCGGAAGGAGTACCCGCAACAGACCGCGGTCGTCGAGAACGGCCACGCGCGGTTCCAGGTCCCGGGCGACGGCGCGTTCACCGTCGAGATCCAGGACGCGAACGGCGGGTTGTTCGGGGCGCTGGACTATCTCGAAGTCGTGGGCGACCAGTCCGCCGTCGTCGAACTCGAGCTGGTGTCGGTCGTCGGGCAGTTGACCCTGGAAGGCGCTCCGCTCGAGGGTTACGTTTTCTTCGGCGGCCGCGGCGGGTCACCGGATCTGATCTTCAGAAGCGGTGAGGACGGGTGGTTCAGGGGCGCGTTGCCCGGGCGGGAGGACTGGCGGGTCGACGTGGTTTCGGCGGAGCACCAGGTCTCGCACTCGTTCCACGATGTCGATGTGCCGCCGAACGAAGCCCTCACCCTGGAGATCGCCGACACGGTGGTCGAGGGCCGCGTGGTCTTCGCGGAGACCGGGGAGCCGGCCGGCGGCGCCAGGGTGCGTTTCGAGACGGCGGACGAGCGGATTGTCCATCAGACCGTCACCGGCGACGACGGCACGTTCTCCGCCCGCGGCGTACCGGTCGGCTGGATCCGGATCTCGGCCTCTCCACGGTTTACGCCCACGCCGGCCGCTAGCGATTCGGTGGAAGCGGTCGTGAGCCGGTCCGCTTCGCTGACCGTGACCCTGCGGTTGCCGAAGTTCGACCTGGACTCCCTGCGCCGGGGCAGGCCGCGCCTCCCCCAGGTCGTCGAACAGTAGCTCCGGGCGCGGAGAACGGAGGTGGCGACCCCCACCGCGGCCGGTGGTACCCTGCGCCGCCATGGGTCCGCTGGACGGCTTCCGGGTGATCGAACTGGCGACCATGGTGTCGGCCCCGATCGCGACGATGCTCCTCGCCGACCAGGGCGCCGAGGTGATCAAGGTCGAGGCCCCCCCCCACGGCGACATCATGCGCCGGCTCGGGCCCCAGAGAGGCGGCGTCACGGCCGGCTTCGCGACGATCAACCGCGGCAAGCGGTCCCTGGCGCTCGACCTCAAGGAGGAACGGGGCATCCGACTGCTGCTGGACCTGGTCCGGACGGCCGACGTCTTCGTCCAGAACTTCCGGCCGGGCGTGATCGATCGTCTCGGGCTCGGCGCCGACCGGCTGCGGAAGATCAACGAACGCCTCGTCTACGTGTCGATCAGCGGCTTCGGCCAGGAGGGGCCCTACGCCCAGAAGCGGGTCTACGACCCGATCATCCAGGCACTGTCCGGCTTTGCCGACATCCAGGCCGACCGGGTCACGGGCGAGCCGAAGATGGTTCGCACGATCATCCCGGACAAGGTCACCGGACTCACCGCCGCGCAGGCGATCACCGCGGCGCTGCTCGCTCGCGAACGCACGGGCGAAGGCCAGCACATCAAACTGGCGATGCTCGACGCCACGATCTCCTTCATCTGGCCGGAGGGCTTCGTACGCCAGATCCTGGTCGGCGGCGAGGTCGCCCACGGCCGGCCAGGGTCGACCAGCGACCTGATCTACGGCACCGCCGACGGCTACATCACGGCCTCCACGATCTCCGACGCGGAGTGGGAGGGCATGGCCCGGGCCACCGGCCACCTGGAATGGCTGGAGGACGAGCGCTACAACACGGCGGCGGGCCGCATCTCGAACGCGGACCAGCGGCTCGACATGGTCGGCGACGTGCTGCGGACGCGCACCTCGGCCGAGTGGATCGAGGCGCTCGAAGCCGAAGACGTTCCCTGCGCGAAGATACTGAGCCGCAACGAGGTGTTGACCGACCCCCAGGTGATCCGCAACGAGCTGCTGCGGGAACTCGACCATCCCCAGGTCGGCCGCATGCGTCTTCCGCGCCCGGCGGCGACGTTCTCGGGTACGCCGCCCGAGCCGGTCCCGCCGTCGCCGAGGCTGGGCGAGGGGGCCGACGATCTGCTGGGCGGTCTCGGTCTGACGGCCGCCGAGATCGACGAACTGCGCCGGGACGGCGTCGTCGGCTAGAGCCGGCGCCGTGGTGGAATCGGGTCCACCACGGCCCGCCGTCAGGGTGTAGAAGGCGGCGGGCTGCGCGGATAGAGTTCGCCGGTCGTGCGCTGGCTGCACTACTACCTCCGGCTGCTGGCCGCGGCGTCCCTGCTGCTGATCGCGGCGGGCGGCCTGGTCACGAGCACCGACTCGGGACTCGCCGTTCCCGACTGGCCGAACACCTACGGCTACTTCATGTTCGCCTTCCCGTTCTCGAAGATGGTGGGCGGCATCCTCTACGAGCACGGCCACCGACTGATCGCGAGCGTGGTCGGGCTGATGACGATCGGTCTGGCGGTGTGGGCCTGGCGTGTCGAGACCCGTGCCTGGGTGCGCCGGCTGGCCTGGACGGCGCTCGCCGCGGTCGTCGCCCAGGGACTGCTCGGCGGCATCACCGTGATCTACCTGCTGCCGAAGCCGATCTCGATCAGCCATGCCGGACTGGCCCAGCTCTTCTTCGCCCTGGTCGTGAGCCTGGGCGTGTTCACGTCACCGGGCTGGCGAGCGAGCTTTGGGCGCCCGGAAGCGCTCGACGACCCGCTGCTGGCCCGGCTCGCGCTGGCCGTTCCGACGCTCGTGTATGTCCAGATCCTCCTTGGCGCGACGATGCGGCACAACGACGCCGGGCTCGCCATCCCGGACTTCCCGCTCGCGTTCGGCCGGTTGCTTCCGCCCGAGTGGAGCCTCGGCATCTCGCTTCACTTCGCGCACCGGCTGGGTGCCGTCGCCGTGACCGTAGCGGCGGTGGCCCTGATCGTGCGCGTCCTCAGGGTTCATCGCCACCGGCCGGAACTCGCCCGCCCGGTCCTGCTCCTGGGCACGGTGCTCCTGGCTCAGATCGGCCTCGGCGCGTGGACGGTCTGGAGCGGCCTGCAGCCGCACATCAACACGGCGCATGTGGCGACCGGCGGCCTGCTGTGGGTCGTTTCGGTGGCGCTGGCGCTGCGGGTGCACCGAGCCTGGTTCGGCGACGCTTCGGCGATCCGGGCGACCCGCTTCGCGCCGAGCACCGGTGACGCCCCCGGGCGGGTCCCGGCGTGACGCTCGCAGGGTACTGGCCGCGTCGAAGCGGGCGCCGGCCCACCCAGTCTGCGGCCAGTACCCTGCGCAACCGCGCCGCCCTGTGGCTGGCGTTGGCCAAGCCGCGGCTCAACGCCCTGGCCGTCGCCACCGTCGGTATCGGCTACTACCTCGGAGCCGGCGCGCTCGATTTGGGAGTCCTCCTCTCCGTGCTGATCGGCTCCGGTCTCGTCGCCGCGGGCGGGGCCGCGTTCAACCAGGTCGCGGAGCGCGACCTTGACGCCCTGATGACCCGTACCCGGTCCAGGCCATTGCCTTTGGGCGGCATTTCGCCGGCGGCGGGCCAGTTCTTCGCCACCGTTCTGAGCATCGCGGGCCTGATCGTTCTTGCCCTCGGCGCCAACCTGCTTTCCGCTGTCGTGGCGCTGGCGACCCTCGTCAGCTACGCCTGGATCTACACGCCGCTCAAGCGCCGCACGTCGTCGGCCGTCCTCGTCGGCGCTGTGCCCGGCGCCCTGCCGCCGGTCATCGGCTGGACCGCCGCGACCGGCGCCTTAACCGTCGAAGCGTGGCTCCTCTTCGGCATCGTCTTCGCCTGGCAACTCCCGCACTTCCACTCCCTGGCCTGGCTCCACCGCGACGACTACGCCCGAGCGGGCTTCAAGGTGCTGGCCGCAACGGATCCGGACGGTCGCCGGACGGCGGCGCACTCTCTCCTCTGGGCCCTCCTGCTTGCCGCCCTCTGTGTTCTCGCGTCCGCCGTCGGCCTCACACATGTGGCCTTCGCCATCGCCGCTACTGGCTTCAGCGCTACCTTCGTCCTGCTCGCCGCCCGCTTTGCCTTGGACCGCAGCCACGCCCGAGCACGGAGCCTCTTCCTCGGTTCCCTCATTGTGCTGCCGCTGATCTGGACCGCCTTGGTCGCGGGCCACGCGACGCTGTAGCGGGCTACCTGAGGAGGACGATTCGGTTGTCGCCAGCCCCCGGCACCGCGGCAGTCGGAATCGAATCGTCGAAAGTGGTCAGCACGCCGTCGTGGTGAACGGCCAGGGCCAGGAGGTAGACGTCCGTGATCTGGCGGTAGCCGTGAAGAGCGCCGGCGGTGAAGTGCTCCTGATCGCGGAGCGACAGCGAGTCAGGCCAGAAGACGTGATCGTCGGACTCGTGGCAAGAGCGTCGCAGGCGCACTGCCGTTTCGGCGACGGTGGTCCGGCGGCCGGGATACCTGGGGCTGGAGACGATGCGAACGAAGCCGTTCTCGGTCAATGGACAAGTGGCCCAAGGGCCGCGCCCGGTGCTCTCGAACCAGTCGTGTGCTGTCTCGTAGTGGATGTGCTCTGTGTCGAATAGTGCGATCAGCACGTTGACGTCGAGCAGCGCCGTCAAGGTTCCTCGTCCCGAAGAGCGTTGACCACCTCGAGCGAGACAGGGCGGGCGCCTTCACGCGGCGGCAGGAGATGTATGCCGTTTCTCGTCACGGTTCGATCTTCTTTGGGCTTGAGCCCTTTTCTGACCAGTTCCGAAACAACTTGCCCCATGGGTACGCCGCGCTGCGCGGCGAGTTCCTTGGCAGCCCAGAGGACATCTTCGGCGAGGTTCAACGTGGTGCGCATGGCGAGAGCATCACGCATCAAGCATCAGATGTCAACCGAGAACTCGGCTCGGATCGCGGCGCCGTGTCCATCGAGTTCGGGAACCGGTGGCAGGCGTCTCCCCGGTTCGTTGGGGGCGACAGCGGGTGCGACCATGTCGATCTCGGTGCCGTCGGGGAGAGGCTGTCTGGCCCGGCGGAGTTGTGGATGCCGCGAAAGGGCGGCGACGTCGTTGAGGAAGCCGTAGGCGATGCGGGCCTGGTCCAGGGCGTCCCGGATCGAGGCCCGGTCGTGGCGCAGGAAGACAGCGCCGATCGCGCCTTCGACCGTGTCGCGGGCATTGGCGCGGTCCACGTTCCGCGGGTAGGCCTCGGCTAGTTCCGGCTGGTCGAGAACCTCGTTGCACAGCCGCACGAACTCGCGGTCGTTCTGGACGCCGATCAGGACGGAGTCGCCGTCGCCGAGCTGGAACAGGCCGTAGGGCACGATCGTCGGATGGCCGAGGCCGACGCGCGGCCAGTCGAGACCCTGCTGCTCGAAGCGGAGCAGGGGCACGGCCATCCAGTCCGACATCGTGTGGAAGAGGGTGGCCTCGACGTTGCGCCCGGCGCCGGTGCTCTCGCGCTCGATCAGGGCTTCGAGGATGGCGGAGTAGGCGTAGATGCCGGTCGCGAAGTCGCAGATCGACACGCCGACCCGACCGGGCTCCGCCGGCGAACCGGTGATCGATGCGACGCCGCTCTCGGCCTGGACCAGAAGGTCGTAGGCGCGCATGGACCGGTACGGACCCTCCTCGCCGTAGCCCGAGATGTCGCAGGTGATCAGCCGCGGATGGCGCTTCCCGAGTTCCTTCGATCCGAAGCCGGCGCGCGCCGCGGCGCCCGGAGCGAGGTTCTGGATGAAAACGTCCGCGCGCTCGACCATCCGTTCGAGCAGAGTCCGGTCCTCTTTGCCCTTGATGTCGAGAACGATGGACTCCTTGCCGCGGTTCAGCCAGGCGAAGTAGGCCGAGACGCCGCCGCTGCCGTCGTAGCCGCGGGCGAAGTCGCCGCCTTCGCGCTCGACCTTGATCACCCGAGCCCCGGCGTCGGCGAGCCGGCAGGTCGCCAGCGGCGCCGCCACCGCCTGCTCGATGGCCACCACGAGGACGCCGTCGAGAGGCCGGCCCGCGGTCATCGGCGTCAGCGCCAGGCGAAGACGGGCTGCTCGTAGTGGGCCACGCGGACATCGTTGCCGCGGAGCACCACTTCGAGCATCTGGTAGACGATCGCCGCGGTCGGCGAATGGACGAGGCCGCCGCGGATCGGCATGGAGAGCACGGGGTTCTCACTCTCCGGTATCTTGCGAAGCACCGGCACGTCCGGGCGGTCCAGATCGATCAGCGGG
Organism: Vicinamibacteraceae bacterium; assembly: GCA_012270995.1. Lineage (GTDB taxonomy): Bacteria > Acidobacteriota > Thermoanaerobaculia > Multivoradales > Multivoraceae > Multivorans. Next base: position 20,399 of record JAAXHG010000060.1, read on the forward strand.
ATGCGGTAGGCCCTGTAGACCTCGGCCGGATTCGGGTCCAGTTCGCGGTAGTCGTCGCACCAGAAGACGACCGGTGTGATGACGAACCCCGACCTCGTGCCGAAGTCGTCGAGTCGCCCGAGAACGGCAGACGAGTCGAGGTCCAGGCCGACCTCTTCGTGGAGCTCGCGGAGCGCCGCCTGCTCGGGTGTCTCCGCTTCGTCGATCCGTCCGCCGGGCAGCGCCCACTGTCCACGATGCCGCCGCAGCCGGAGAGACCGCCGCGTGAGCAGGAAGCAGCCGCGGCCGCCCTTGTCGGGCAGCAGCGTCACGGCGACCGCGGCGTGCGCGTTGGCCGGGGCCGCGCCGGTGTGTCCGGAGGCTTCGGCCGCTCGCGCCGCGGCGGCATCCGGGTCCAGGGCGCGCTGCTCGAAGCGCTCCAGGTTCCGTTCGGCGTGCGCGTGGAGTTCCGGACCGTGCCGCGCCGGGAAGCTCATCCGGCGGGCGGCGCCTCCTCGCGAACGAGTTCGAGGAACCGGCCCAGAGTGTCGAGGCGTTCGCGGACCGTGGCTCCGGCCGGGTTGAGGCGCAGCGTCGTGACGCCGGCGTCGCGGTACGCGCGGATACGTTCCCGCACGCGGGCTTCGTCGCCGATCAGGGTGTTGCCGAGCACCATCTGGTCGGGAACCCGTGCCGCGGCCTCGTCCCGCTTGCCGGAGATCCAGAGAGCCTGTACCTCGCGGGCCGCTTCCACGAAGCCGGCCCGCCGGTAGGCGTCGTTGTAGAAGTTGGTCTGCGCCGATCCCATCGCCCCCAGAGTGAAGGCCATGGCGGGTTTGCGGCGGGCGGCCAGCCGCTCCAGGTCGTCACCGAACTCGACGTCGCCGCCTACCTGGATGTCGATGTCTCCGAACGACCTGCCGGCGCGCTCGGCGCCGGCGCGCATCGCCGGGAAGAAGGCGTCGGTGTGCTCCGGGATGAAGGACGTGCCGAGCCAGCCGTCGGCGACCTCGCCGGTGTACTCGAGCGACTTGGGTCCGAGAGTGGCGAGGTAGATCGGCAGTTCGGGTCGCGGGGGTTGCGACATGCGGATCGCCTTGCCCTCGCCTCCGGGCCGCGGCAGGGTGTAGTGCCTGCCGTCGTACGCGATCTTCTCGCCCGAGAGGGCGATCTTCAGGATGTCGACGTACTCGCGGAGGCGGCCCAGCGGCATGGCGAAGGGCACGCCGTGGAGACCTTCGACGACCTGGGGTCCGCTGACGCCGAGACCGAGCACGAAGCGGTCCTTCGAGATGGACGCCAACGACATCGCTGTCATGGCGGTCATCGACGGCGCCCGCGCCGAGATCTGCATGATGCCGGTGCCGAGGCGGACCCGCTGGGTCCGTCCGGCGAGAAAGGCGAGCGGAGTCACCGCGTCGGTGCCCCATGCCTCGGCCGACCAAACGTCGTCGATGCCCATGCGGTCCGCCTCGACGACGTATTCCGCCAGGGCATCCCAGTTCGTTCCGGAGGCGTAGGCGCTCCCTATGCCGATCGCAGTCCGCATCGTGTACTTGCTCCTTTGTTCGGGGCGGCGCTACTGATCTTCGGTCGCCCGTACGTGGTAGTACTTGCGAATGTCCGGCCGCTGACCACTGCCCGCCGTACGGCCGAAGGTCGTCTGAATCAGATCCTGGCCGTTCTTGGAGATCTCCCAGACCTCCTGTACATCAGCCTCGAACCAGGGCGTCTTGACGGTGTAGGCGATGTTGAGCTTCTTCTTGCGCCACCTGGCGCGCACTTCCCGCTGGCCGCCCAGAAAGTCCGGCGCCTGCTGGGGCTTGTTGTCGGTGATGTAGTTCGCCGGGACCTGCACGGACGTGTCCCAGTCCGGCGGCCGCAGCGTGAAGACCATCATGACGTCCTCGCCGACCAGGCTGATGTCGATCTTGGTCTCCGTCCGTTTCGTCGGCGGACTGCCGGGCGGTCGCCAGGGAGCGTCGCTGCGAGTCTCGTCCCGCTCCCAGGATCCGGCAAAGCGCTCGTCCTGGGCGGCGGCGGGCGCCGGAATGAGCGAGGCGATGACGATGGCGGCGCCCATTGCGGCGACGATGGGAAGCGAACGATGGGAGGCACTCTGGCTGGTGCTAGTGGACGGGCTCATGGACGTCTCCTCGCGGTCGGCGGTGTCCATTTCGGCGGCTTGTCTGAACTGGAGGGACCTCCATGGTAGCGGGAACCGGGAGCTATTCTCCCAGCAGCGCGGCGAAGTAGCGGATCGTCTTGTCGAGCCCGGTCTCCAGGTCGACCTGGGGCCGCCAGTCGAGCAGAGCGGTGGCGCGCGCGATGTCCGGTCGGCGGGTCTTCGGATCGTCGACGGGCAGCGGCTGGAACTCGATCTCGCTGCGGCTGCCGGTCAGACGCTGGATGACCCGCGCGAACTGCAGCACGGTCATTTCGTGAGGGTTGCCGAGGTTGACCGGATCGGTCTCGGAGGAGTTGAGCAGGCGCCAGACACCTTCGACGAGGTCGTCGATGTAGCAGAACGACCGGGTCTGCCTGCCGTCGCCGTACACGGTCAGGGCCTTTCCCGAGAGCGCCTGCCGGATGAAGTTGGGAACGACCCGGCCGTCCCGCAGCCGCATGCGCGGGCCGTAGGTGTTGAAGATGCGGACGATCCGGGTGTCCAGGCCGTGGATCCGGTGATAGGCCATGACCATCGCCTCCGCGAAACGCTTCGCCTCGTCGTAGACGCCGCGCGGACCGACCGGGTTCACGTTGCCCCAGTAGGACTCCGGTTGCGGATGGACCAGCGGATCGCCGTAGACCTCCGACGTCGAGGCGAGCAGGTAGCGGGCGTCGTGGTGCTTGGCCAGGCCCAGTGAGTTGTGGGTGCCGAGCGACCCGACCTTGAGCGTCTGAATGGGCAGTTCCAGGTAGTCGACCGGGCTCGCCGGCGAGGCGAAGTGGAGGACGTTGTCGACGTCGGGGCCCACGTAGACCGGCTTGCTCACGTCGTGCTCGATCAGCGTGAAGCGGTCGTTGCCCTGCAGGTGCTCGATGTTCGCGGGGCTGCCGGTGATGAAGTTGTCGACGCAGTAGACCCGGTGACCCTCGTCGAGCAGCCGCGAGCAGAGATGGGAGCCGATGAACCCGGCGCCGCCGGTGACGACGGAAAGCGGCGCGCTCACGAGGCCTTCACCCCTGAAACGCCCGGTACGGCGACCGGCTTGCTCTCCGGAACCGCGTCCGCCCGCCCGAGGGAGGAGTACCAGAGCCCCTCGGCGGCAACCCGTTCGGGCTCGTAGAGATTGCGCAGGTCGACGACGCGCGGTTGGCGCAGCAGTTTTCTCAGCCGGCCGAACTCGAGGGCGCGGAACTGGTTCCATTCCGTGAGAATGGCGAGCAGGTCGGCGCCTTCGGCGGCCTCGTACTGGTCGCCGCAGTACACGGCTTCGGGGCGGATCCGGCGGGCCTTGTCCATCGCGGCCGGGTCGTAGACGCGGACCTCGGCGCCGCGGGCCAGGAGCTGGTCGAGCACGAACAGGGCCGGCGATTCGCGGATGTCGTCGGTGTCGGGCTTGAAGGACAGCCCGAGCAGGGCGACGGTGCGGCCTCGCGGATCCCCGAGCACGGACTCGATCTTGCCGAGCATCCGTTCCTGGATCCGGCGGTTGACCGCGAGCGTCGCCTCGACGATCTCGGCGCTGGCGCCCGCTTCCCGGGCCATCGACACCATGGCCCGGGTGTCCTTCGGAAAGCACGAGCCGCCGAAGCCGGGCCCGGGGCGCAGGAACAGCGGTCCGATGCGCCGGTCGAGCCCCATGCCGTGGGCGACGACCTGGACGTCGGCGCCCGTCCGTTCGCAGAGTTCCGCGACCTCGTTGATGAATGAGATGCGGGTAGCGAGGAAGCTGTTTGAAGCGTACTTGATCATCTCCGCGGTCTCGACGTCGGTGACCACGATCGGTACGCCGCGCGCCCGTAGCGGCGAGTAGATGTCGAGCATGATGTCGGTAGCACGCTGGTCCCGGCTGCCGATGACGAGACGGTCCGGGCGCATGAAGTCCTCGATCGCGGATCCCTCGCGCAGGAACTCCGGGTTGCTGACCACGGAAAAGGTACGCCCGTGACCGATGATCTCCTCGATCATGCGGCCGGTGCCCACGGGCACCGTGCTCTTGGTGACGATCGCCTTGTAGCTGTTGAGCCGTCCGCCAATTCCCTGGGCCACTTCGCGCACGTAGCGTAGGTCCGACGAGCCGTCCTCGCGGGGCGGCGTGCCGACGGCGATGAACACGGCGGCGGCCGCTTCGAGGGCCGGTCCCAGCTCGGTCGTGAAGCTCAGGCGTCCGGCTTCCTCGTTCTTGGCCACCAGGGTGCCCAGCCCGGGCTCGTAGATCGGAATCCGACCCGCCTGCAACTGGGCGACCTTCGACTCGTCCTGGTCGACGCAGACGACATCCATGCCGAAGTCGGCGAGGCAGGCCCCCGTGACGAGGCCGACGTAACCGGAACCGACGACGCAGATTCTCACGCGATTCTCCTCAGATCCGGCAGCGTCCCCTGCACGGTTGGGCTGTAACATAGCAGCAGGTCGAGCGGGCCGCTTCCCCCGCCACGGGCTGCGGCGCGCACGGAGGACATCTCAGGAACCAGGATGGGTCGATGAAGGGTGGACGAAGGCTGAGCAACGCGATCGCGACCCGGAAGTCCGTGGTCACCGCGCCGCGCCGGTTCAGCAAGGTGCAGCGCAACGAGCCGTGCCCCTGCGGCAGCGGCCGGAAGTACAAGGACTGTTGCTACAACAAGGGCGAAGCGTTCCTGCGGAAGCTGGAACGCCAGCGCTTCAAGGAGCAGCAGAAGGCGGACGGCACGCCCTGGTACGTGCGCTGGTTGACCTGATCAGGCTACCGGCGTCGGCTCGGCCTTCGCGTCGACCGCCGCGTCGTGCTCTTGCCTGGCCTTCAGCAGTTGCGGCATGATCAGGTCGATCTCGCGGTTGTTCCACATCCCGTCTTTGCTGAACTTCCGGATCACCCTGGGCTGCTGCATGATGCCGATCCAGCCCCGCATGACGTCGATGATCTGAGCGGTCATGTCCTGGCCGGCTTCCGAGGCCAGCCAGGCGCACACGGGTGCGATCTGGTTGGGGCTCTGTTCGGGGGCGTTCTCATCGACCTGCATGCCGCGCGAGGCGCGGAGGTCCGCCGTCATCCGGGTCGTCGCGCCCGGCGAGATCGTGTTCACGGTGCAGCCGTACTTGGCGAGTTCCAGCGCCAGCACGCGGGAGAGGCCGGCGATACCGGCCTTGGCGGCCGCGTAGTTCGACTGGCCGAAGTTGCCGTAGAGGCCGGACACCGAGGAGAAGTTGATGATCCGGCAGCCCGGCCGATTCGTTTCGCGGATGTACCTCGCGAACGGCCGGCTGCAGCAGTAGTGACCCTTGAGGTGGACCTCCAGCACCGCGTCCCAGTCCGCTTCGTCCAGGTTGAAGATCGTCCGGTCGCGCAGGATGCCGGCGTTGTTGACCAGGATGTCCAGGCCGCCGAAGGCGTCGATCGCCGTCTGGAAGATGTTCTGCCCGCCCTCGACGGTGGCCACGGAGTCGTAGTTCGGAACCGCCGAGCCGCCGGCGCCGCGAATCTCCTCCACGACCTCATCGGCGATGGGCGAGCCGCCGGTGCCGTCGGTGGCGCCGCCGAGGTCGTTGACGACCACGTTCGCGCCTTCTTCCGCGAACTTGATTGCGATGCCCTTGCCGATGCCGCGGCCGGCGCCGGTGACGATTGCCGTCCTGCCTTCGAGGATTCCCATCTCGTGCTCTCTCCGTCGTAGTTCCAGTCGGTGTCGGGGCCGCGTACTCTAGCGCCTTCGGCGCTCGTGGCGGAGGCTCAGTCGACGACGGCGACGCCCTGGCTCACCGCTTCCGCGCCTTCCTCGTTCAACACCCGGAAGGCGACCTGCCTGCCGCCGCCGTTCGTCGTGCCCGCCGGTGCGTGCTCCACGACGATTCCCGTGCCAGGAATGACCATCGCCGTGAACCGGCCGTACAGGCGTTTCAGACGGAGCGGGTCGCCATCGCCGTGGGCGCGCAGCACTTCGCGCCCGGCGAGGGCCCAGGTCGCGGTGCCGTGGAGGATGATGTCGGGCAGGCCGGCCCGGAGAGCGACCTCGCGCTCGGTGTGGATCGGGTTCCAGATTCGGGCGCACTCCGTGTAGACGTGTGGCATCTCGCGGGGCACGAAGATCTCGGCGCGGCTCGAGCCGGCGCCGTTCAGACGGAGCCGGGGCGCCTCGGGCGCCCGTTCGACCGCGGCGCTCCGGCCTTGTGTGGCCACGCCGCGAAAGATGGAACGCGACCAGGAGGTGACGACGGGCCGGCCGTCGCCGTCCACCGTCTCCAGACAGGTCGTCAGAAGGGCGCCGGCGCGGGTGGCCCGGACGGCGGCGTAGCGGCCCTTTGTCGTGAGCGAATCGCCGGGCCGGATCGGCCGGTGGAAGTGGGAGTCCTGGCTGGCATGGACGCCGCGGACCAGTTCATCCGCCTCACCGCCGAGGAGTTGACTGCCCCGGCCGTTGCTGACCACGGGCCACTCGAGAGACACGCAGTAGGACGGGGGCGCCGCGATGCCTCCACCTCGGGCATCGTCGAACACGGACTCGCGGGTGTCGCCGATCCCCGCCGCATAGGCGAGCGCGTCGCGCACGGTGATCCTGCGTTCGGAAGGCGGCAGGCGCCTGCCGGCGGCGGCGGTGGAGATCGGCATCGAGCTGGCGCCTGCTCCGTCGCGTCGCGTCAGTCGCCGGAGCCGCCAAGGCGACGTTCGAGATCGAGGAGCCGGTTTTTCAGTTCATCGAGTTCGGCCCGGGCGGCGCCGTCGTCCCCTTGCTGCGTTGCGGCAGCCGCTTCCGGGTCGGAAGCGGTCGTGGCGGCTTCCCGTGGCCCCTGGGCGCCGCCGGGGCTTCGGCCGGCGCCGAACACTCCTTCCATCTGGCGCGTCATCCGCGCGTGCATCTCCTCGGCGATGGAGCGAGGGTCCCAGAGTCGCATCCAGGACGGGTCGGGCGCAAACGGGCTTCGTCGCATCGTCTTCCGCATACGCGCGTAGACCTCGCCGGCGCTCTTCAGGTACCACTGGAAGAAGTCCCGGCCCGCCTGGTCCCGCGCCCGCACCAGGTCGCGGAGGAACTCGAGAGGCGGTCCGTGTTCGGAGTCCTTCGCGCCGTCGACGATGATCTGAGTCAGCACGTGGCGGGTGACGTCCTCACCCGTTTTCGAGTCGACGACCTGAATGTCCCGGCCGCCGCGGACGAGTTCGGCGACGCCGTCGAGGTTGACGTAGCGGCTGCCGTGCGTGTCGTACAGCCGCCGGTTCTCGTACTTCTTGATGACGATCGGGTCGGTCATGCGGGGGGGGGTTGACACAGTGCAGCAAAATGTGCAGCATTATTGCTGCACTGCACAAGACGGGCGCCGTCAACCGAAGCGGCCGTCGCGGGTGCAATCTTCAAACCAGGCTTGCGAGCCGAAACTACGTGGGCCATCCGAGCTACGGATCGTACCACTCAGGAGACCTAGGATGACGACCAGCACAACCACGGCGACGACCAGCCCGAGCCGCCCTTTCCGCGGAGCGATGATCGACGCGAACCGGCGGGCGCTCGACTTCCAGAAGCGCTTCTTCGACACGAGCTTCGACATGGTGGCTTCCATGCAGGAGCGCCGCGAAGAGGCGATCACCAAGTGGACCGAGAACGCCGAGCGGCTTCCGGCCGAGGCCAGGAGCCTGGTCCAGGAGTGGATCCGCTTGTTCCAGGACGGCCGCGGCTCCTACCGCTCCGCGGTCGACGCGAGCTTCGGCCTGGCGAACAGCTACCTCGACTCGCTCACGGCGCAGGCGGAGGAGGCGTCGTAGGCTCGCGCCGCCAAACGCGGGTTCCATGTTTGCCTTGAGCCCCGACCTCACCGGGACGCTGCGTCGTAGAACGCGCTAAGCTCCGTCCTACGGCGCAGCCTTTCCATGGAACCGCCGTTCCCCGCGCTACACCGCAGCGGCCACGCTGCGAACGCACCTAGCCGCCATGGCCGACGACCGCCCATCCCCGAAGCCGCCTCTCGACCCCTTCGCCGCCTGGCGTGAATGGGTCACCCAGTCAGAACGCCAGATGAACAAGGTGTTCAACGACATGATGGGCACCGAGCAGTTCGCCCGCGCCTCGGGCGGCTGGATCGAGGCGATGACCTTGTTCCAGCAGACGATGAACGAGGGGATGCAACGTTACTTCCAGGCGGTGAACCTCCCGACGCGCAACGATCTCAGCGAACTGGCGGAGCGCTTGACCGCGGTCGAGGAGAGGTTGCTGCGGATCGAGGGGCTGCTGGCCCAGGCGATCGGCCGGAGAGGCGACGCGACGCCGGCGCCCCGGCCGGCCCGCACTCGCCGGCCGCCAACCGAGCAGAAGGCGGAAGCTCCGGGAGAGGGGCCGGCATCGAAGTGACGACGAGGTCCACCGGTCCTTCGGCCCGCGGAGCAACGCCTGTACTGGACGTGACCGCCGGAGTGTCGGAGAGCGTACGGCGCGAAGTGGAGCGTGTGTTCCGGAGGAGCGTCAAGGGCCTCGAGTACATCGCCACGGGCGATCCGGGAGTCGGCCTGACGCCGAAGGACACGGTCCACAGTCGGGGCACGCTCCGCCTGTACCACTACCGGGTCCGGGTGGACGAGGTGTACCGGACGCCAATCCTGCTGGTCATGTCCCTGGTCAGCAAGCCCTACATCCTCGACCTGGCGCCGGGCCACAGCCTGATCGAGTTTCTGCTCGACCGGGGCTTCGACGTCTACATGATCGACTGGGGCACGCCTCGGCCCGAGGACAGCCGCCTGCGGCTCGAGGACTACGCGCTCGACTTCATTCCCGAGTGCGTTGAGTTCGTTCACGAGCGGAGCGGCGAGCCCGACGTGTCGATCGTGGGCTACTGCATGGGCGGGCTCCTGAGCGCGCTGTACGCGGCGCTTCATCCCGACGCGTCGTCCGGCGGGCGGCTGCGCAATCTGGCCTGCTTCACGACGCCGGTCAACTACGAAGGGATGGGGTTGTTCAGGACCTGGACGGATCCGTCCCACTTTGACGTCGACCGGATCGTCGACCGGCTGGGCAACGTCCCGCCTCAGGTGCTTTACGCCTCCTTCAGCGCCCTGCGTCCGGCGTCCCAGGTCGCGGGCCGCGTGCGGCTCTGGGACAACATGTGGAACGACGAGTTCGTCACCTCGTACCGCCGCCTCCAGCGGTGGGCGGAGGACCAAATCCCGTTCCCGGGGGAGTGCTTTCGGCAGATGACCAAGCAACTGCAGCAACAGAACCAGCTGATGAAGGGCGAGTTCCGGCTTGCGGGCCGGCTCGTCGACCTTTCGAACATCCGGGTTCCCTTCATCCACGTCGTCGCCGAGCACGACCACATCGTGCCCTACGAGGCGGCGCGGGACCTGATCGGCATGGTCGCCTCCGAGGACAAGCAGGAGATCATGCTCAAGGGCGGTCATGTCAGTCTGGTCGCGGGCGGCAACGCGGTCCGGCGGCTGTGGCCGCGGCTCGAGCGGTGGCTCGCCGGGCGGTCCGTATGAGCAGCTTGGGACAAGTGGCGAGCCGGCTCGGCGCGATCGACCTGACGGTGCGACCGATGAACGCGGGCGACCGCGCCGCCGTGCTGTCGTTCGCCGACGGCCTGCCGGACCACGATCTCCTGTTCCTGCGGCGCGACATCCGGGACGCCGAGGTCGTCGACGAGTGGATCGGCGAGATCGAATCGGGGCAGGTCGTGACCCTGCTGGCGACGGTGGAGGACGAGATGGTCGGCTATGCCTCGATCGACCGCAGCCGGTTGCGGTGGTCCTCCCATGTCGCCGAGATCCGGGTCGTGATCTCGGAGTCGGCGCGCGCAAAGGGCCTCGGCCGGCTGCTCGTCGAGCAGGCGTTCCAGGCGGCGGTCGCGGCCGGCATCGAGAAGCTCGTGGCAAGGATGACGCCAGACCAGAAGGGCGCCGTGGCGGCCTTCGAGGGACTTGGCTTCCGTCCCGAGGGGCTGCTGCGGAATCACGTCCGCGACCTCTCCGGCGAGAAGCACGACCTCCTCGTCATGGGGCTCGACATCGTCGCCCTGCACGGGACGCTCGAGGGCTACGGTCTGGGAGCGCTCGACGAGGCGGTGCCCGCCGCCGGCGAGTAGGCTGCCGCGTCGGCGCGCGGGCCTTCTGGCCCGCACCGGGCGCGATGCCGCGAAGCGGCGAGCCCGAGCTATCAGAGGCGTTACGATCCACTGCTGCGCCTGAACGCCTGAGGAGATACGAACCCATGCGCGACAACGCCGGACTCATCCTGACCAAGCGCGCCTCCCTGTCGCCGGACATGGAGGGCTTCGTCGACGTCGAGAGCGAGCGCCGCTTCTCGTTCGCGGAGTGGAACCTGCGCTCGAACCGGACCGCCAACGCACTCCGGGAACTCGGCGTGGGCAAGGGCGACCGCGTGGCGCTGCTGCTGATGAACGGCGTCGAGTACATGGAGACCTTTTTCGCCATCGCCAAGATCGGCGCCGCCTGCGTGCCGCTCAACTGGCGGCTGACGCCCGAGGAACTCTCCTTCATCATCCGCGACGCCGGCGCCGGGACGCTCGTCTTCGGCGACGAGTTCCAGGTCCAGGTGCTGGACCTGATCGCGCGCGGCGGCGGCGAGAACGGCACGAAGGTCACGAGATGGGTCCACGTCGGGCCGGACGAGCAGCGGCCCGACGGTTGCCTCTCGTACCTCGACGCGACGACGGCGGCGAGCGACGCAGAACCCGCGATCGCGGCCGCGGACAGCGACCTCCTCTACATCATGTACACGTCGGGGACGACCGGTCTGCCCAAGGGCGCGGTCCACACCCACGAGTCCGCCCTGTGGGCTTCTCTCACGATCATGGCGACCGCCGACTTCCGCTACGGCGACCGCTTTCTGGTCTCCCTGCCGCTCTTCCACGTCGGCGCCCTGACCCCCGCGACCTGCAACGTGCACGCCGGCAGCACCAGCGTCGTGATGCGCTCCTTCGATCCCGTCCGGGTCTGGCGGTTGGTCGCCGAAGAGAAGATCGACATCATGCTGAAGGTCCCGGCGATGCTCAACTTCATGCTCCAGGTCTACGACCCGGAGCGCTGCCAGCACGAGCGGCTCCGCTGGTGCATGAGCGGCGCGGCGCCGGTTCCGGTCAGCCTGATCGAGGCCTACGACAAGCTGGGCATCGAGATCCACCAGGTCTACGGCCTGACCGAGACCTGCGGCCCGGCCTGCGTGATCTCGCCCGAAGACGCGATCCGCAAGGCCGGCTCGACCGGCAAGGCCTTCTTTCACACCTCCGTGCGGGTCGTAGGCGCCGACGGCGCCGACTGCGCTCCCGGCGAGGCGGGCGAGGTCCTGGTCGCCGGCCGCCACCTGATGAAGGAGTACTGGAACCGTCCGGAGGCCACCGCCGAGACGATCAAGGACGGCTGGCTCTACACCGGCGACGGCGCGGTGATGGACGAGGACGGCTTCGTCTACATCCAGGACCGGCTCAAGGACATGATCATCTCCGGCGGCGAGAACGTCTATCCCGCGGAGCTCGAAGAGGTCATCGGCCGCCACCCGAAGGTGCTCGAAGTCGGCGTCATCGGTCGCGAGAGCGAGAAGTGGGGCGAGTCGCCGGTGGCGATCGTCGTCCGCTCCGACGAGAGCCTCGAAGGCGAGGAGATCCTCGACTTCTGCCAGGACAAGCTGGCCCGCTTCAAGCAACCGGTCGCGGTCCACTTCATCGACCAGTTGCCGCGCAACCCTTCGGGGAAGATCCTGAAGCGGTTGCTGCGCGAGCAGTTCAACTGATCACCAGGGAGGAGTGCATGACGATGTTCCGTCTTCAGACCGCGGGCACTGGTTTCCGGACCATCATGGGCAGCCTTCTGGCGGTCTTCGCCGCCGGCGTCGCCGCGGCCCGGACGGAGCCTCCCACCTACTACCGGGACGTGGCCCCGCTGTTGCAGAAGCACTGCCAGGACTGCCATCGTCCGGGCGGCGCGAACCTGGGCGGCATGGTGGCGCCGATGGCCTTGACGACTTACGAGGAGACCAGGCCTTGGGCTCGCTCCATCTCGCGGTTGGCGGCGGCGCGAATGATGCCGCCCTGGCACGCCTCGGAGGCTCAGCACGGCGTGTTCGAGAACGAGCGACCGGAGTACGACTTCAACTGGCAGACCACCTACATCTACGGGGAACGCAAGAAGATCCCTCAAGGCACGAAGGTGGTTCTGACGACCACGTACGACAACTCGGCCGGCAACATCCACAACCCCGATCCGGACGCCACCGTCCGTTGGGGCGAGGAAACGACCTACGAGATGAGCTACGGCTTCGTTGCCTACATCAACGAGTCGAACCAGGGGCCAGCCGGCATCACGACCGCCCGTCAGGGGGGAATGACCGCCGTCGTCGCCTACTCCGACGCCCTCTCGGAGCATCGGGACGGCAAGATGCAACTCGAGGAACTGAAGCGCGCTTCGAAGACCTCTCCCTCGATCGGCTCCGCCTCCAGAGTAGGCGCGGCGCCGCCGGAGCTGCTCGAGCGCTTCTTCGAGAGGCTTGACGCCAACGACGACGGCGCGGTCGACATGGACGAAGCGAGGGCCGCGGCGGGCCTGCTCCGCGCGTTCGCTTCCCAGGCCGGCGACGCTGGCGAACGCCGGCCGCGCCTCCCCTGATCTGACTCCCCCGACTCCGCCCCGTGCCTCCTCGGCGGAGCCGTAGGGCGGCCTCGTCCCTGCGTGAGCGCCGGCATGCCCGCTTGTCTGGACGTTCGTGCCCATCACTCGGCCGAGCGGGCGGAACGATGATGCCGACGTGGGCGTCGCCGTCAGCCACAGCCGTCCGGGACCCTGGGGTACGCTCCCACCGGCCGTCATGCTCACGCCCGAGGCACTCCACGACCTGATCGCGGCTCACGAGTCGGAACGGGTTGAACTCACCGTCTCGACGAACGACACGGACAAGTTCGCCCAGGCGGTGTGCGCCTTCGCGAACGACTTCCCGAACCACCGTCGCCCGGGTTACATCCTGATTGGCGTGGACGACCGGAAGCAGGTGAGCGGCCTGACGGTCGACGACCTGCTGCTTCGCCGGCTCGGGGATCTGCGCTCCAACGTGAACATCGAACCTCTACCGGCGATCACGGTGCAGAAGCTCACGTTGCCCCAGGGCGACGTGGCGATCATCGAGGTCATGCCTTCCGACCTGCCTCCGGTTCGCTACAAGGGCACGATCTGGATCCGGACGGGTCCTTCCCGGCGAAGGGCGAATCGGCAGGAAGAGAGATTGCTGATCGAGAAGCGAGCCGCCAGCGCCAGCACGTTCGATGCAAGTCCGTGCCCGGGATCGAGCCTTCGAGACCTCACCCGCGACCTGTTCCTCGTCTCCTACCTGCCCGCCGCCGTCGAGCGCGCCGTTCTCGAGGAGAACGACCGACCCGTCGAGGAGCAGATGGCGTCGCTCCGGTTGTACGACCTCGACGGCGACTGTCCGACGAACGCGGCGGTCCTGCTCTTCGGCAGGAACCCTCTGCGCTGGCTGCCCGGCGCCTGGATTCAGTTCGTTCGTTGGGCGGGAACAACGATGGCGGCCGACCCGATCAACGAGAAGCGGTTCAGCGGCGACATGCTTACCGTCCTGCGCGAGCTGCAAGCGTTCCTCTCGTCCTCCACGCAAAGCCGGCCGGTCGCGCGATCGTCGCTCCGGGAACGATCGCTTGCCGACTATCCCGCCGTCGCCCTGCGTGAGCTGCTGCTGAACGCCATCATGCACCGCACCTACGAGTCGAACGCTCCGGTGCGGTTCTCCTGGTACGACGATCGCATTGAGATTCAGAGCACGGGCGGCCTTTACGGATCGGTGTCGCCCGAGAACTTCCCGCGGCAAACGGATTACCGGAACCCGGTGCTTTCGGAAGCACTCGCGACTCTCGGTTACGTCAATCAGTTCGGGCGCGGCGTCATCCGTGCCCAGAACGCTCTCCGTGGCAACGGCAATCCGGATGCGGAGTTCACGTTCGAGCCTCACCATGTGCTGGTAACGATACGGGAACGACAGTGAAGACCATCGCCTTCTTCAACAACAAGGGAGGCGTCGGCAAGACCACGCTCGTCTATCACTTGGCGTGGATGTACTCGGAGATAGGCTTTTCGGTTCTGGCCGCGGATCTTGACCCGCAGGCGAATCTGAGTACGTACCTGCTCGTTGAAGAACGGCTGGAAGAGCTGTGGCCGGACGAAGAGCACCACGACAGCGTGCTGGGCGCGGTCTCGCCGATACTGAAGGGCCTTGGAGACATCCGGGATCCGCACGTCGAGCGAATCGCGGACAATTTCGGTTTGCTGGTAGGCGACCTGGGGTTGTCCCGGTTCGAGAAGAGACTGTCCGCGGCCTGGCCTGACTGTCTGGACGGAGATGAGTCAGCTTTCCGGGCCGAGTCGGCGTTTCACCGGCTGACGCTAAGGGCGGCCGAGAGCCTGGACGCCGACCTGGTACTGGTTGACGTTGGGCCCAACCTGGGTTCGATGAACCGTGCAGCGATCATTGCCGCGGACCATGTCGTTCTACCCCTTGCGCCGGATCTGTTTTCGATCCAGGCGCTGCGGAACGTCGGTTCGATGCTGCACGAGTGGCGCGAAGGTTGGCGGGCTCGGTTGAAGAAGGCGCCGGATACCGATGAACTCCCCCTACCCCGAGGTGAGATGAAACCGCTTGGCTACATCCTGATGCAGCACGCCGTTTACGCGAATCGGCCGGTGAAGGCTTACCAGAAGTGGGCTGATCGCATTCCGGACGCCTATCGCGAGGAGGTAATGGACCATGACGGAGACACGGGATGCCTAGCGACGTTGAAGCACTATCGTAGCCTGATGGCGATGGCTCACGAGGCACGCAAGCCAATGTTCCATCTGCGCGCCGCCGACGGCGCTTTGGGAGGCCACTTGTACGCCGTGCAGGACTGCTATCGGGACTTCGAGGACCTGGCCAGGACCATCGCCGATCGTTGCGGCGTGACGGCGGCTCGGCCGTCCAAGTGACGGCGTTGGACGGCAGTCGCCACCCGGCTTCACGGGTGCGGCTGCGTCAGCACCATTCCGCGGCGCCGCCCGGGAATCGCCACAAGGAAGAAGCACCCCCGGAACGCCGACATCACCCGCTTCGCCCGCCTCTTGACAACATAGTGTATTGCAACACGGACATTTCACAACATCGGTTCTTGACGACATGGACATCTCACAGCAGGCGCACTTGACAACATGACAACATGGATGCTGCCAGCAGTCCATCGGTTCGGCGCCTTCCGCGCTGGGCCGAACAGGAGGTCGCCGAGCCGGTAGACGCACCGCTCTTCGTCTCTTCTGGTCGGTTGGCTGGCGGCGATCTTCGGGTGAGCGAGCCCCTGCACCGTCACCCAGCGTCCAGAAGGTCTCGGAGGGAGGCCGGCGGCTGGGCTTCGGCAGGGGCGTCGTCTTCGTCGACGTCCCTGGGCGGCTGGAACAGCGGGCTGCCGGGGGACCAGAGCTCCAGACTCTCGGAATGCTCCTCGTAGTACTCCGGGTCGGTCGTCACGCGGAGCGTTTCCTTCATTCCGGGGGCGAGCAGACCGTACTCGCGAGCGCCCAGCGGGCGGATCTCGACGCCGGGCGGCATGAGGTCCGACCTTGAGATGACGCGGTCGAGGCCGGCCATGGTCAGGGGCGATTCGGGGAGTACCGGCATCTCCAGGTCTTCTTCGAGCACTTCGTCGAGGTCGAAGCCGGCGTCCTCGGCTTCGTCGAGCCGCCCTTCCAGGCGGTGGGCGAGGGAATGAGTGGAGGTCCGACCGGCGAGAATTTCCGCCGTGATCGAGCGCGGCAACTCCGCCAGGATCGGTTGCAGCCGTCCGACGACGGCCTGGAACAGGCCGATGCGTTGCCGCAACGCCTGGTACACGTCCGTCTCCACCGTGTCCTCGTAGTGCAGGTTGACGATCTGGATCGCCGGACTGCGCTGGCCCAGGCGGTCGATACGTCCGATGCGCTGTTCGACCCGCATCGGGTTCCACGGCATGTCGTAGTTGACGAGAGCGCCGCAGAACTGGAAGTTGAGGCCTTCCGAAGCCGCGTCGGTGCAGAGCAGGACGTCCGCGTCTCCATGGCGGAAACGTCGTTTGACTTCGTCGCGGTCGATCGAGTCCCAGCCGCCGTCGGCGGTCGGCGCTTCGCCGCCGCGGCCCGAGTAGCACATCAGCTTGACGCCGGCGGCGTCGGCGCTCAGCGATTCCCGGAGGAAGTCCATCGTGTCGGTGTACTGGGTGAACACCATGACCTGGGCGTAGCCCTCGTCGCGCAGGCGGCCCAGTTCGGCCTTGAGCGCGGCCAGCTTGCTGTCGGGCGGCAGCCGCCGCGTTCGGTCGAGAAGCTCGGCGATCACGGTCTGCTCTTCCGCCTTCAGGACGGCGCGCTCGTTCTCGGCCAGGTCTTCGGCGTCCCAGTTCTGGGCGCGAATCTCGTCCTCGAAGATGTCTTCGTCGAGGTCGGTCCGGCGCTCGCGTTCGGGTTCGGCGAAGGCCTCCAGCCGATCCTGGAGCGTGTTGCGGAGCGCCTGGAAGCTGCTTGCCAGGCGCCGTCGGTAGGTAGTCATCACGAATCCCACCGCGTTGCGGTCGCGGGCTTCGGCCTTGTTGTAGGCGCCGGAGATGTACGTTCCGACGGCTTCGTAGAGCCGCCGTTCCTCCGCGCTCATGGGCACGAGGCGATCCGCGACGCTCCGTTCCGCGATGGACGCGTCCACCATTCCGCGCTCGCGGTAGGCGCGCAGCAGCTTGCGAGTATGGCGCGACACGAGGCGGCGAATCGGCGTGTTGGCCCGCGCGACGGCGACGGCCGCTCTCCGTTCCGGCGCCTCCAGCCGCCTCCGGGCGATGGAGGAGGGGCTTCTCAGTGCGCGCAGCACCTTGCCGGTTCCCAATGACGACAATCCGGCAGCGCGTTGGGCCACGACCCTCGCGGTTTCTCCGTAGCGGACTTCGGTGGCCCGGAACATCTCCGCGATCCGGTCCAGCGCCTCGTGCGAGGGGTTCGGTTCTTCGATGTCCTCGAAGAACTTCAGGAACCGCTCCTGGGTCCACTCGGCCGGCAGGCCGAGGGGGGCCAGCAGATCCCAGACCTCGACCGGGTGGACCTGCATCGGCGTCGCGGTCAACAGGACCAGTCCTTGGGTTCTCCGCGAGATGCCCTGGAGCAACCGGAGCATGGCGTTGGGTCGCTGCTTCCGCCGGCTGCCCCCGACTTCGCGTCGGCGGGCGTGGTGGGCCTCGTCGACGACGATCAGGTCCCAAGGTTCGGCGTCCTCGAGCAAGCTCCGGGATCGGTCGGAGCGTCGCATCAGATGGCTCGACGCGATGACGGCGGACGCCTTGTGCCAGTCGTCCCCGCCAACTTCGCGTTCGTTGGCGCCGCGAAGCGCCGGCGACGGATAGCGCGCGAGCCTGCGACCGTCGTAGATCGGCCAGTTCAGGTTGAACTTCTCGCGCAACTCGATCTGCCACTGTCGGCACACCGCCTTGGGCGCGAGAACGAGGATGCGCCTGGCGCGTCCGGCCAGCCACGCTTGCCGAAGGAGCATCCCGGCCTGGATCGTCTTGCCCAGGCCCACCTCGTCGGCGATCAGCAACCTCGGCGGCCATTCGGCGTAGAGCCGCTCGAAGGCCCGGATCTGGTGCGGCCAGGGAACGACGGCCGCGGTGGCTTCGCCGACCCGCCGGCCGCCGCCCGGAAGCGTCGGCGCCATTTGGATGAAGGACCACGCGCGGCTTCGGAGGTCCGGCTCGGCCCTGGCTGGCGGGGCGGGCGGCGGGGCGACGGGCGGTGGCGGCTCGTCGGTTGTCGCCGTCGGCTCGGCGGGCTTCAGCCGGGCGGGCTGGTCGCTTTCCGGCATGAAGCGCAGCAGATCCCGGCGCGCGGCCGCCGGCGCGTCGAGCACGACGACACGGGGCGACTCGTCGGCCCACAGGCGATCGAAGTTGGTCTGTTCGTGGGTCACCCGCTCGGGTTCCGACCCTTCTCCCCAGCTCTTGAAGACGCTGATGCTCTCCCAGTTCCGGCGCCACCCCGCCGCGGTCTCGTTGAGGCTGCCGGTCCAGGCGATCCGGTCGCCGATCCGATCTTCGATCACGCCTGACTTCTCGTGGAAGATACCGTTCGCGGGGATGGGCTGTCGGTTCGCATCGCAAGGCACCGCGACCTTCACTTCGAGGTAGCCGCGCGCGACCATCCAGGCCAGCAGTTCCAGGGCGTCGGCCGACTCCTGGTCCGCGGGTTCGAGCGGGATGGTCCCCAGGTGTTGCTCGACGGCGTCTCGAAGGTTCTCGCCTCGCTCGATCGCGTCGATTTCGGGCTGGTCCAGAGTACAGCCCACGAGCAGCCTCATCCGCCCCGCGTTGCGGACCAGCCCCTCGATGCCGCGCGCCGCCAGGGTCAGCGCTCCGGCCTTGAAGTACCCGGTCAGCCGGTCGTAGCGTTCCGCGTCGTCAAGCGCCGGGAGATAGAAGACCCGCACCAGGTCGCCGTCCTCCGGCGTGTACTTCAGGCGCCAGTCGTGGTCGCTCAACATCGGGAACTCCGGCGGCTCACGTCCGGCGGCGTCGCAGCCGTTCGTACACGTCGCCGCGCGACGCGACGACGAGCACGACGACGATCAGCCGATTCTCTTCCACGGAGTAGCAAACCCGCCATTCACGAACCCGGATCCGCCAGGCGTTCCGCACGGCCTTGAGCTTGGCGGCCCCGGCAGGACGGGGGTTGACCGCCAATCGGGCGATGGCGTCCGAGATCTCTCGAAGCGCTCGCCGATCACGGATCCGCCGGAGATCCCTCCTGGCGGCCTGTGCGAACTCGATCCGATAGGTCAAAGCCCGAGCTCGGACCTGACCTCCTCGAAGCTGACGCCGCCGTTCGCCCGGTAGTCCGCAAGGGCGTCGCGGGCGTCCAGTTCATCCAGCAGATCTTCAAGAGACCCAAGCGCCGTCAGATCGCTTGCGGAGACCAGCCCGGCAATCGTCCTGCCGTTCTTGCGGATGGCGATGCGCTTCCCCTCGGCTTCGACGATCCGGCTGACCTCATCGAAGTTCTCCAGCAACGCGGCCGAGGAGAGAACCGTTGGCGCCGCCGCCTCCCGAGGCTTGGCGGGGGCGTTCGTCCGTTCGGATGCTGGTTCGGGATTCGTCACCGGGGGAGTATAGCCCCGCAGAGCGACAGGCCCGCTCGTCTCGCGGTGGCGCCCGCCGTTGCCCGAACCGGCGATGCGCCGGCTGCGGGCCGGGCCGCCGTCTCCGGGCCCGCGCTTCAGCGGTCCGAGCGCATGGCGCTCAGTCGGCGTCCTGCCGCCAGATCGCGAGTTGCTCCGGTTCGTCGATCCGGTCGGCGAAGGCGAAGCGCCGCAGGTTGTAGAGGGCCTCGAAGTCGTTGCTGGAAGCGGCGATCTCGCCCTTGAGCGCGACGCCGGTGAAGGCCGAGGACACGGGGAGCACTTCGAGGACCGCCTCGAAGGCGGCGAGGAAGAGCGGGTCCTCGGCGATGTCGATGCGCGCGAGCAGGTCGCGGGCCTCCTCCAGCGAGCGGTTGCGCGCCATGTGCGCCGCGTGATGGAGGGCGTCGATCATGCCGCGGGAACCGTCCGCCGACCCGAGGGCGCCGCGGGCCGCCCTGCGTTCGCTGTCCCAGAGCTGCAGGGCGCCGCTCTTCTTGAGTGCGAGCCGACCCACGACGTCGCGGTCCAGATCGACGCCCGTGGCCCGGGCGAGGCGGAGCGCCTCGTCGTAGGAGAACGCCGGCGCCTTGAACGCGTCCCAGGCCAGCACGAAGAAGGCGGTCGCCGGATCGAGGTCGACGTTGGCCTTGAGATGGGTCAGTTGCTCCAGCCGCCAGCGCTTCACTTCCCGGCGGGCCACGTCCAGCGCATCCTCGGGGGTCACGGCGTAGGGGTCCGGCTCTTCGAGTTGCAGCCTTGCCTGGCGGCCTCGCCGCTTGGCGTTGGCGGGCGGTTCCCGGGGCGTGCCGCGCCGCAGCGGCCAGTGCTCGGAGAACCGCTGGAGCGCGGGGCCGAAGCAGGCGAGGTAGAGGTCCACGCCGCCGATGCCGGCCTCCTGGAACTCGCCGACGCGGGCGCGGACCGCCCCGGCGACTTCCGGCTCCACGTCTTCCCAGTACGTCGCGCCGTCGCGCAGTTCGGCCGCGCCGCGGTCGTCGGGCGGCCGGCAGACGAGGAAGATCGTGCTCTTGGCGGCCGCCTTGTCCTTGATGTGCAGGCTGCCGGCCGCCTCCGTGTTGATCGGCCAGGAGGCGGTGATCCGGAAGCCCGCTTCCATGAGTCCCGTCGTCAGCGCGTCCCAGGCGCCGGAGGCCTTGTGGGTGAACATCAGGGTCATGACGCCGTCGGGCCTCAGCACCCGGGCGCACTCGCGGAAGATCGCCGCCATCCGCTCCTGGTAGTCCCGCCCGGCCAGCGCCTTCGCGCCCTTCTCTCCCTTGAACCGGGCCGGGTTGGCGACCGCCTCGTTCTCCTTGTCCGTCAGGCGGCGTCGGAAGAGCTCGGGGAAGACGTGCCCGGCCGTGCGCTTGAGCCAGACGTAGAAGAAGTCAGCCAGCTCGGCGTACATCACGTTGTCGTAGTAGGGCGGGTCCATGACGACGACGTCGATGGAGGCGTCCTCGATGTGGTCGAGGCTGTCGGCGGGCTTGCAGGTGATGGTGACCGGGGGCCATGCCGGGCCGCCGGCGCCGGGCGCCGGGGAAGCCGCCGCCGCGGGAGCGGCGGGTCCCTGAGTCCCGCCGGCGACTTCGCCGTCATCGCCGCGGCGGCGCGAGACTCGGGCGGCATCGGCGGGACCGCCGGAGGTCGGCGATCCGTCGTTCGGGGCGGCGAGACGGAGCTGGTTCGCGGGCGCGGCTCCGTTGGGAGCAGCGTCGTCGCCGCGGACGAGTTGGACGAGTTCCTTGATGCACTTGGCGGTCTGGCCGATCGCCCAGTCGTAGCCGAGGCCGGTGATGAGCGGCGCCATTTCGCCGTAGGACCACTTGAAGGAGAAGTCGTGCCGGTCGAACGTGCCCGCGAGGACCTCGCGACCGGCATGCCACCGTGTCATTCGCGCGCTGTAGTTCAGGAGCTTGTCCAGTGCGAGAGCGAGATAGCCGTAAGCCGCCTGCCGAACCTCGTCCAGCCGCCCCGCCGACCGGTCCGCTTCGAGCATCTCGCGGAAGACCTCGACGCTCGTGCCGTGGCAGAGCAGTTGCCGGGGCGAGAACAGGTCGCGCCACGCGGTCATGCCGTAGCGGATCGGCTCGGCGGTCTTGGCACCCTCGGGAAGCCGTTCATTCGGCACGATGTCGAACGCCTCCCAGGCCGGCAGCTTCCCGGCGAGGCGCTCGGCGATCTTCGCCGAGTTGTCGTCTTCGGGCCGCGGCGCCCGGTAGCCCCGCACCCACTTGTCCTTGCCCCGTTTGCCGGACTTGAGCATCCTGCCCGGCACGCGCCGCTTGTAGACCACCGCGTAGAGCTGCTCGCCCATCCCGCCCGCCTGGGCCTGACGCTTGATCTCGTCGCCGTCGATCACCCGCCCGCAGTCCGGGAAGGGGCACGTCCCGTCGCTGCGCGCGACCGTCCCGGCGGACTGTTCGTGAGCCGACTCGACGATCTCGAACGAGCACGTTCGGCCTGCGGTTCCGGGACCGCCCGCGACCTCCGGCTGCAAGCGGACGCCCGTTCCGCCCGGCGCGAGCCGCCAGTTCGGCGACAGCGGCACGAGGCCCTCGCAGTACGGGCAGGTCACGGTGCGCGCCCAGAGATAGCCGTCCGGTCGGCAGTCGTCCTCGGGCTCGGACGAGAACACGCCCTTGAGCCGCTTCCGTACCTCGGCGGCAAGCCGCTGCCCGACCTGCTCGAAGCGCCTTTCCACTTCATACCCGTGCATGGCGGGCCACTCCAGAGTAGCCCGCTCGATCAGGGCCGCGACGGTGTTCAGGTCGTTGGCGACGGTGGCGAATCCCAACCGAACCGCCTCGAACGGAACGCTGCCGCCGCCTGCGGTGGGATCGAGCACCACAGGCCGTCACGGCGCCGACTCGTCGTCTATCCACCCTTTCCGCCCCGACGCCGCAGTCCGGTCCCTGGTCGGGGCCACTCCTCGTCGAGCCACCGTTCCCGCTCCTGTTGGCCCGTTCCTCCAGAGCTTCTGCTCGGCCTTCGACGGCGTGTAGCCGAAGGCCCGCGGGTAACCGTAGGCGTTGGCGCCAAGTCGTTCACCCGTCCGGTTCGCCGCGGCGATGCGTTTCTTCGCCGCCACCGGATCCCCGTGAATCCCCAGCGCGTGCAGGAACCGCCCGCGGTCCGCGTCCTCCGGCAGCAGCGAGGCGAGCACGGCGGCGCGGGAAGCGACCAGCGGCCGCCGCGCCCACCACACGTGCAGC
Organism: Vicinamibacteraceae bacterium; assembly: GCA_012270995.1. GTDB lineage: Bacteria > Acidobacteriota > Thermoanaerobaculia > Multivoradales > Multivoraceae > Multivorans. Next base: position 42,892 of record JAAXHG010000060.1, read on the forward strand.
CGGTTCGGCGCCGGAAACGGCGTCATCGGCGTCCGCTCCCGGACGCTCTCGATCCCCAGCTCGGCGATCGGCAGCCAGCGTTCGATGAGGCGGGTGTCGGTCATCGTTCGGATTCAGGTCCACGGAAGCTCTGCAAGGGCGCGTCTCCTCAGCGCCGTGTGAGTTTCTGCCCGATGTACACGACGTAGATGGGAGTTTCGGGCCACGAGAAGTGAATGCGGAGCTGTTGGATCTTGACCTTGCCGTGCCACGGACAGAAGAGGGTCTCGCCGGGTTTGTCGGGATGCCGGAAGGTCATCTTCTGGCCGAACTTCACCTTCTCATCGTCGGAGGAGTCGGAGAACCATGCCTTCCGGCCGACGAAGTGCTTCTCGCGCAGTTGCCGCTTCTTGCGCGTCCCATCCCGCAGGCCCGCGAAGCGATTCAGAACGTCGAGCCGCCTCAGCAACTCGCGGACCGCGCCGTCGCTGAAAGGAAGACCGTCCAGGGGATCCATGCAGCCGGGAGCGAAGCGCAGGTTCGGGTAGCGGCGGATCTCGCGCTGGAAATCCCACCACGTGCGGACGCTGGGTGGAATCGCCCGGAGACCCTCCGCAAGACTCTCCGGGTCTCTCCAGTTCGGCAAGTCCGCGCGTTCCGCGGGTGGTTCTTCGTCCCCGTGCCGGCGAAAGACGCGGACCGGCGTGTAGTCCCAGTTCGACGGCTTCAGGCTGACCAGCCCGCAACCGGACCCGCTGAGAGAGCGGAAGGCGGCTTCACCCACCGACGAGTCCGTGACCACTTCCCCGCGGCACTGCAGCCACTCGTCGGGACCATGACGGCGGGAATCGTCCCAGAAGGGGCCGCCCTTGTTCAGCCAGGAGAGGAACAGACGCCGCTCGTCCGGCGGGACTGCGCGCAGGGCTGGTTCAAGACGGACGCCGGGTCGAGGCTCGACGTTGCGAAAGCCGCGCGCACAGTGGATCATGTTGCAGTGGCGTTGTGCGACGTTCCACATCCTCATCAGTCGGCTGATCGCGTCCCGAAAGGACCAATCGTCGTGGAACTGCCCGTGAACCGAAAGTTCGTTCGCCAGGAGATCCACCGCCGTCAGTCCCATCCCGCCAGGGCGCTCAGGTCCTTGTCGAACTGGTCGAAGAAGCCGCCGGGCCAGAAGTCCAGCCCCCCTTCGGCGTCCATCGTCGGCGTCTGAACCTGCGGCGCGTCTTCGGAACGCGGCGAGAAGAAGTGGAGCGCGGCCCGGTCCGGCGCCAGGATCCCGGCCTTGACGGCGCGGCGGATGCCGTTCAGCACATGGTCGCTGTGGCTCTCCACGAGCACCTGAACGCCCGCCGCCGCGACCTCGGCCAGAAAATGGCCCATGCGGGCCTGGCCCGAAGGGTGAAGGTGAACTTCGGGATTCTCGATGAGGAGCAGGGCATCGTGCCCGGCGGACAACGCGGCGATGACGATCGGAAGTACCTGGGTCAGCCCGAAACCCGTGTGAACGGGGCGGTGGAACTCGGTGTCGTCCGATGTCCTGATGCCGAGCATGACGACGCCTGCCGCCGGCAGTTGTTGCACGTCCAGGACGCAGCCGGGGAAGAACGACGCCATTCGCGCCTCGATCTGCCGGAAGCGGGTGGGCGGTGCGTCGCCCAAGACCAGACCGGGGAGGACCTTGTCGCTTCCGCCTGCTTCCAGCAGCGCGGCCGCGTTCTCGCCGGCGGGGCCGATGGCGAAGTCCTCTTCCGAGTCGCGGAGCCGATAGGAGTCGCGCGGCCCCAGGCGCTCGGCCGTGAGGTAGTGAAGCCGTTCCAGTCGGTCGCGGAAGCCGGGATCCTCCTCGAGCGAGAGCAACACCGGGCCTTCTCCGTCCGGGCCCACCGAACGGCTCGTGACTTCGTCCTCATAGCGCAAGCACGCGAGTCGCAACGACCGGTCGGCCGGTTCGCCCTCGAAGTCCCATGAGTAGCTAGCCGTGCCCCTGGCCGCGCGGCGGGCTTCGATGTCTCGCGCGAGTTCTTCCAGCGTGGGTGCCGAGCCGGAACGCCCGGCGCGCGACTTTTCCCGGACGATTCGGAGATCAGGTCGCCCGGCGGGTCTCTTGACGAAGGAATCCAGAATGGTGATGGAGCAGGATCGCCTCCCGTGAACCTGGTCGATCACGTCGGCGGCCCTGCCCAACCTCAGCACCGGCCCGTTGAGCAGCAGTCGGCTCTCCCAAGGCGAGACATTCACCGACTGATGGAGCAGCCCGATCGCTTGCAGAACCGTGCTCTTGCCGGACGCGTTGGCACCCGCGAGCAGCGTCAGGGGCGCGAGCGGCAGCTTGAGCAACTCGAAGCACTTGAAGTGCCGGAGCTCAATCTGCGTCAGCACCAAGCGTCTCCCGGAACATGCGGCCGGCCATCTTGAACCGGCGCCGGACCTTCCTCGCGTCGTTCGGGCCGTACGTAATCGCTTCGTTGAACTTCTCGTCCTGGAGCAGTGCGAAGAATGCGGCCCTGAAGGCCTCGGCTCGTTCCAGCACGCGCATCACGTCGTAGGGGGCCAGACCGGTCGACATCACGTCCCACAGCGATGCGTTGATGACGCCCCTCCGATCCTGGTCGGGCTCGTGTTTCCTGAAGGCCTGCCTTTGAAACAACATGTGGTTGTTCGTCAACGTTCGGTGGAAAACCTCGCGGACTTCGTCGAGCGCCTCGTCGCCTGCCCGATTCATGCGGCCAAGCGCTCTGGCGAGGAAGCGGTCCATGTCTCCGTCGTAGTCCTCGATGGGCAGCAGATGAAAGGCGCAGAAGCGGTTCACGAACTCCCGGTCCCGCATCGTCTTCTGCTTGAGACTGCCGCCCGTGGCCTTCATGAACAGGTCCGTGGCGGCTTCTTTCGCCAGGAACCGCGTGGCCGGCCCCATGTAGAGGCAGTTCCGCATCTGCTGCCGCGTGAGCGGTACGCCGCTGTTCACGCGGTCGAAGATGTCCAGCCGTGCCCGCTCCGGCACCTTCGAGTCGATGGAGTAGAGCGTCAGGCTGCAGTCTTCGACCCGGTTCTGGAGCTTCTCCGGGAGATCGGCGAACCGTTTTCCGTCCAGGTCCGGCCGGTCGGGAAGCCGGAGCTTCAACTTGTCGGCCAGAAAGTGCTGGAAGGTCGTGAGGCGTTGCAGACCGTCCACGACGACGACCTTCCCGTCATCGTTCTCCGCCAGGTAGAGAACGGGAAGGGGAATCCGCATCAGGATGGACTCGATCAACTTGCTCTGGGTGGGCACGTCCCAGAGAAAGTCGCGTTGGAAGTCCGGATTCAGGATGTATGTGCCGCGATCGATGCGCCGAACCACGTCGAGGACGGTGCGGGGCTCCTGCCGGATCAGGATGGAGTCGATCGGATAGTCGCCCCAGGGAGCGCCCTTCTCGTCGAGGCCCTCGATCTCCTCATCCGCCGATCGGGCGCTGGCGGCGGCCTTCTCGTCGTCCGGAGCGGGTTCGGGCGTCCGGCAGAGCCTCGGAAGCGCTGTCCGGGTCGAGATTCGACGCCGTCCTTGTTTCTTCCACGAGTGACGCCGGCTCGGGACGCTGCCGGGCCTCTGACGGCTCGCTGTCGGACATCGGCGGGAGCCTAGCGCACCGGTCAGATTTGGCGACCGGTTGCAACGACCTTGACGAGGTCGGCCCGTGCATGGACGCGAGCAGCGTGCTTCGACGCCTTGACCGACGCCCGGGCAGGCAGTCCGGCACGTCCAGTGTGCGGCCGGTTCCATTCCAGTGCCATGCGCGAGAGCACGGCGGAACCGCTGCGAATGCTAGGGTCGGAGCGCTATGGCGGTGACGACGTTCGACACCCACGCTGCCGTGCGCGCCCTGGAGAAGGCGGGCTTGGAGTCCGCGCAAGCCGAGGCGATCACGGCGACGATCCGCGGCGCCGTCACGGAGGGCGTGGCGACACAGGCGGACCTGGCGGCGCTGGAGACCCGGTTGACGGAGAGGATCAACGCTCAGACGTGGCGGGTTCTCGGGGGTGTCTTCGCGCTGTTGGCGCCATGGACGGCGGTGGACCGGCTGCTTGGTTAGCGTTAGCCGTCCCATGCGGCGCTTTCGAGGGCCGAGGCGGTTCCGTTCGCTTGCGCCGGCAGCCGCCGGTCGGCTTCAGCGGTCCGGCTCCGTCAACAACATCCGGAGCGCCGCCAGCACTCGCCGCGGCCGCCGCCGGTGCATCGCCATGCCGAGCCAGTACGCGGCCTCCTCGCGGTCCATTCTCTCGATGCCCTCGGCGACCGCGCGCATCCGTTCCCGGCTTCGCATCGGTGCGATGGCGCGGAACATGAGGCCCAGGTGGAGGGCGAGATCTTCGCTGAGAGCGAGTCCGGTCATCGGCTGATTCGCGGGATGTGCGAGCTTGATGCCGGCTTGAGAGAGTCGCCGGAGGACGCGGTGTTCGACCAGTTCCAGGTTGCGGCCCTTGAGGCCGGCTACGCGGGTGGGCGCGGTGATCTGCGGCGTCGAGGCCGCGGGGAGTTGCCAGACCTCGTAGCTGGTGAGCGCCGCGCTCAGCGGGCGGACTCGCAGTTCGTAGCTGGGCGCCGAGTGTCGGCGGTCGGTCGAAGCCAACCCAGCCGCTCGCCGGGTGCGCTGGGCTTCCGACCCGCCCGAGTCCGCGGCCTTTCCGACGGGCCCGGGTACGCGCGGCCTCCTGCGCGCCGCCCGCGACGCCGCGGCTTGCGAGCGCGGCGTCATGGCGTGCCTCCTTCGCTGTCGGGCCCGTCGTCTTCCGATGCCTGGTTCGCCGGCCGGGCCCGCGCGGACCCTGAGACGTGCGCGGCGCCGCCGGCGAACCGGGTCAGTTGGTCGGCAAGCTGCTCAGGCGCGTCGCCGTGAAGCGGCAGGCCGTCCGGGAACTCCAGGCGGAACGAGGCCTCGATCGTCGATTCGCGGGCGTCCCGGAACTGTGGCTGGAGGAACTCGCGCACCGGTTGCGCGTCGGACGGCGGGCCGTTGAACACGAGTTCGAAGGAACCGCCGTCGCGGGTCTCGTAGCTGCCTTCGAACCGGATCGTCTTGGCCGCTCCGGCCACGGCGCCTATCGCGTTTACCATGGGGAAGGCGTCGCGCGGCTCGAACAGTCGGATCGTGAGCGTTCCGAGCGCCTCCCGCCTGTCGCGCCTGTTCCCAGAGCTTGATCAGCGCTTCGCTAAGCGGCCCCTCGGCGGAGAACTCGGCGCGCGGGCTCGGCGGAAGCCAGGGTCCTTGGCCGCTCCCCTTGTCGCGGAGCTCGCTCGGAGACTGGTCATCCCGTTCCTCCTCGCTCGGCCGGGGCCAGATCCGCTCGTTTCTGGCGTAGGACATGGTGAAGATCATCGACTGTTCGTCGATCTCGATCGTCGGGGCCGGGTCGCCGGGACCGTAGAGGAGATCGCCGCGCTGGTAGACGTACTCGCCGAGTTCGACGCCCCGGCGGATTCCCCGTACGAAGACATTGTTCCCCGAGAGCATGGGGAGTCCAGGGTCGCGACGGAACTCGTCGCGAAGGGCGCCGGTCGAGATTTGTCCCTTCTTCAGCGGCGTTCGGTCGCGAATGTAGGCCGGCGAGTCCGGTTGATCCTCCGGAAGCCGCAGCTTGCCGAGGTCGCGCAGCGCGCGCACGACCTGCTGCTGGCCGGCGCCCGGCCGCTCGGACGACGAGTGCATGTCGATGGCCGTGTGCGCCAGGTCCACCAGGCGGCTTCCGAGCCGGTTTCGGGACGGGTAGAAGACGTGCCGGTACGCCTGCTGGATGGCGACCGCCAGTTCCTGCACGGAACGCCGGTGCTGTTCGCGCACCTGATCCTGCTGGTGTTGGGCCAGCTCCGCCAGGCGCTCCGGCTTCTTCAACTCGCGCAGTGCCAGCCGCCGCCGGCTGCGGTCCCGCATGTTCGACTTGCGCGCTTCCTCGGCCGCGACGAAGACCAGGTGATTGCGAAGGGCTCGCAGCGAGAGGCTCTCCGCGCCCTTCCGCGAGTAGATCCGCTCCACCAGGTCGGGCGCTTCGTCGACCGTCGCCCCAACGGATACCGCGTCGTAGGAGACGACGACGAGCTTGGGGCGGCCGTCGCCTACTTCGTCCGGCACGTCGAAGGGGCCGCCCGGGAAGGCGATCGCGTCGAAGACCGGGCCGTCGAAGATCCGGCGGATACGGTCGTTCAGTTCGGCGCGGGCCTCGCCGCTGTCGATGTGCTGCTCCTCGCGCCGGATGATCTGGCTCAGGTTCGCCTCGGCCAGGAAGCGCAGCGGCGCGGCGGGCCGGTCGTCCAGGTAGGCGGACTCGGCGACGAACTTCTTGCGCCCTTCCTCGATGAAGCTGATGTCCAGCGCCGGACCGAGCATGGAATAGCGCAGTTGGTCGGCAGCCAGCCCCTTGAGCGGCTCGTTGAACGCGAGCGTATGCATGAAGATGGTCCGCGCCGCGTACTCCGCGTACGGCGGCAGCCGCCGTGGTGGGCGGCGTCGATTTCCTGGGCGAGCGATCTTCTGCCGGCCGGGCCCGCAATGTCGTTGGCTATGGCGGGTGCGTAGGCGTCCTGGCCGAGTCGCGTGAGGATCTCCTGACGAATCGGCTCGTGCCCGGGGTCGATGTGGTGCAGGTGGATCGCCGCGGCGTCGTCCGGCGGCTCTTCCCACAACTGGCCGACCGTGCGCGCCAGGAGCCGCAACATGCCGCGCACGCGCTGGAAGGTTGCGAGGGTCGCCGTTTTGCCGGTCAGGGTCTCCAGGACTTCGGGGTGCAGCGGGTAGCTGGCGGCGAAGGTCTCCGCGTTGGAGGACGGGTTGGCCGAAGTCGGAAGGGAGTCGGCGTGAGCGGACCAGAGCTTGCGGTAGTCGCCGGCGACTTCGGCCGCCGCGTCAGGATCGATGCTCTCGAAGAGCCGCCGCCGGAGCACCTGGATCGTCTCGTCGTCCGCGGTCGGATTGAGGAGCGTCGCCTTGCGGGCGGAGACGCTCTCGGCCTCGGCCATCTGGTCGGCGATGAAGCGGTTCTCCTCGCTGTAGGCATCCGGCGCGCCGCCGTCCCCCTTGCCGATCGCCAGGGTGTAGACGAGCGCCGCGTTCGGCGCGTTCTCGATCGCCTTGAACAGCGAAGTCAGAAAGGTGGTCAGCTGGTCCCGTGCATCGTCGAGCCGCCGGACCTTGCGCAGATACACGGAGAGCTCGTCGAGCAGGATGAGGGTCGGCTCGCCGCCGAAGAGCTCCTGGAGCGTTCCGGCCCCAGGCGCCGCCCGCATCTCGTCGCTCTTGCGCACGCGCTCGTAACCCGGTACGCCGGCGAGGGCGTAGGCGATCTGGCGCCACGGCGTGTAGGCCAGAACGCCGTCGCCCAACGCGCGCCCGTTGGCGGGGTCGGCGTTCTCGCCGTCGAACGCCGCGACGCGCACTTTGCCCGCGGGCGGCAGCGACGGGTCGAGGAACTCGGAGGCGTCGGCAACGCCCCTTATGCCGCGCGCCGCGTGGACCAGCGCGATCAGGCCGTGCGTCTTGCCGCCGCCGCCGTAGGAGGTGTCGAGCCGGAAGATGGCGGCGGCCTCGCCGCCGGCGCCGCCGAGGCGGCGGCAGACGTTCGCGAGCAGGTTCCGCAGGCCGCGCGTGGGGTAGGTGTTGGCGAAGAACCGGGCGGGGTCGGCGTAGGCCGGACTGCCGGCGCCGCTCAGGACCGACGCGAGATCGGCGGCGAAGTCGGCGTCGGTCACCGCTCCGCGGAGGATGTCCTCGCGGGGTTGGCAGGTCTCGAAAATCGTAGGGGCGGCCACTTCGGCGGAAGGATAGCGCCGTTGCCGGGCCTGGCCGCCGTGACGGGTGATTCGCCGTTGGATGCGGGCTCGTTCAATCGTCCTTCCGCGCCGGGAACTCCTCCAGAAACCAGAACTCTCCCTCGACCGCGCCAGCCTCCTCGCCGACCGCGGCCGCCTCGGGCGTCGCCATGTAGGCCTCCGCCCTCGCCCGGTCCTCGACGCCGAGGATGAAGAACACCTCGTCGGCCCTGTCGGCCGAGCGCCAGACGCGCTGGACCGACAGGCCGGCGGCCAGGCCCGCGGCCTTCTGCTTGTCGAAGACGCGCTTCCAGTGGTCGATGTCCTTCACGCGATTACGAACGAGCAGAACCACGGGCATCTCCTTGTCAGTTGGTGCGCGTCGCCACGACAGCGGCTTAGGGGCTGGACGACCGGCGGTGCGCCACTAGCGACCGAGGACGGTATCGATCCCGGAGAGGATGAGGTCGATCTTGGCCCGCGGAATGCGGGCGACGGCGGGTTCGAGCAGCGCCCGGTCCAGAGCGTAGACTTGCGAGACGTTGGCGACCGAGTCCTTCGGCAGTCCGGTCAGCCGCGTGATCAGCCGGACGTTGCCGGGAGCGTCAGCCCAGCGTAGATTGCCGGTCAGGGGTACGCAGACGACCGTCTTGACCCGGCTTCGGTTCAGGGCGTCCCCTTGGACGACGACCACCGGCCGGCGGTAACCCGGTCCGGAACCCCTCGGCTCTGGCAAGTCTGCCCAGCAGACGTCGCCCTGGCTGATCACCACTCGACGCGCCGGAGGGCGCGGTAGGCCGCGGCGGCCAGGAAACCATCCTCCTCCTTGTCCTCCCCCACGGCATCGCAGACTCGGTTCATCTCGTCCGTGATTTCGTCGGGTGCGTGGCGTGCGACGTATTCGTCGAGGGCGGCGGCGTACACGTCGCTTCGCGACCGGCCAGCCTGGCGGGCAAGAAGCTCGGCTCGGGCGTAGATGTCGTCAGGGATGGAAACTGCGGTCTTCATACCGGGAGTATAACCGCGGCGTCGAGCAAGTGGATCCGGGCCGTGTGCGCCGGATGCCGGCGGGATGCCGGCGTCCCGGAGACGGCGCTGGGCCGACCGGCCCGGTCGGCCGCCTACTCCTCCCGCTCCACCCACCACGCCCGCGTACCGGGGACGAACGCGGTGACTCCCGCCGGGCCGAGTTCGACGCCGCGCATCCTCTTGCTGAAGCCCCAGGTCGTGCTGTAGTTCCACAGGAACAGGGCCGGCTGGTCGGCCTGGACGTGGGCCTGCAGTTCGCGCAGCAGTTCGGCGCGGCGGTCGCGATCGAGTTCCATGCGGGAGCGGTCGAACAGTTCGTCGATCTTGGGGTTGCCGTAGCTGTCGTAGTTGCGGCCGTTGTCGATCGCTTCGCTGTGGAAGAAGTTGCGCCAGATGTCCGGGTCGGCGAAGACCTGGTAGGTGTCGACGTGGGCGATCATCTCGTGCTGGATCAGCAGCGGCGAGCGGCTCGCGTTCTCCTGGATCTCGGTGTCGAAGGAGACGCCGATGCGGCGCAGGTCGTCGCGGTAGATGTCGACCATGCGCCGGGCGTCGACGAAGGACTGGGGCAGGTTCATCATGAAGTGGAAGCGGACCTGCTCGCCGTCGATCTCCTTGTAGCGCCAGCCGTCGTCGGGGCTGGTCAGCCAGCCGGCTTCGTCGAGCAGCGCGGCGGCCTTCCCGAGGTCGTACTCGATCGGCTCGACATCGGGATTGTGGCTCCAGTGGGTCGGCGGGAACATCCCGTTCGAGCGGGTGTAGACGTTCCAGCTCACCTGCCGCAGCACGCGCTCGGCGTCGTAGGCGTGGGCCATCGCCCGCCGCACCCGGACGTCGCCGAAGAAGTGGTTGTTGCCGCCCTGCTGCCAGCCGATGTAGGCCTGCATCCAGCGCGGCCCCCAGGCCTTGACGCCGGCGGCGTGGAACTCCTCGTCGTTGGTCTGGCTGCCGTGCTGCTGGACGGTCAGCCAGATGTCGTCGAGCTGTCCCTTGCGGAACTGGAGCAGGGCGGCGTTGCGGTCGCTGTGGGTAGTGATCGCCTGGCGGCGGATGGGCGGCTTCTCGTGGTGGTAGCCATCCCAGCGCTCGACGACCACGCGGTCGGCGTGGATCCACTCGACGAAGCGGAAGGGCCCGTTGCCGATGCCGAGTTCACGCAGGTAGCGGTTGTAGTAGGCGCTCGTGCGCAGGGTCGGATCGGCCGCGCGCTCTTGCGGGTTGTTCAGGATGTGCGCCGGGACGATAGGGAAGTAGAGGTTGTCGATGCGGAGCGCGGAGACCTGCCGGTGGACGACGTCGAAGGTGACGTCGTCGATGATGCGAATGTCCTCGATCTCAGCGGCCTTGTACTTGTAGTCGACCGCCGGCACGTTGTCGTCGGCGATCGCCTCCCAACTGAAGCGGACATCCTCGGAGGTGACCGGCGCGCCGTCGTGCCAGCGCATGCCGGCATGGAGCTTGATGCGGTGGACGAGGCCGCCCTCCAGCTCCTCGACCTCGTCCACCATCGCCGGGTTCCACTCCGCGGTGAGGTCCGGGGCGCGGTGCGCGATCGGGTCGAACAGCAGGCGGTAGAGGAAGCCGTCGGTCCAGGCGCGGATGAAGAGAGGGTTGAGCGACGTCGGCTGATCGAGCGAGTAGCGGTTGATCGTGGCCTCGGTATCGGCCCGCTCCGGGTCGAACGGCGCGAACAGCGAATCGGGGTTGGTGATCGGGTCCGCGCCCGGGTCGTAGTCGAACATCGCGCTGCGGGCCGGCGCGGCGGGGTGGCCCAGGCAGCCCGTCAGGAGCAGGGCGGCGAGCCCGGCTGCGGCGAGTCGCCTGGTCACATGCATTCGGCGGTTCCGGTTCCGTCCAGCTTGACCGGACGCCCGCTGAACTCCTGCGCGCACATGTCGCGCAGCGTGTCCCGATCTTCGACGTTGGCCCAGCTCCTCCGGCCGTCCGGCAGCCGGCAGGCCAGGTGAGCGACGGTGGGTTCGAAGCTCGGCGCTTCGCGCTCGCCGTAGGTCGAACGGTACGAGGTCGACTTCGCGCTGCCGCCGCCGAACATGACGGTGTAGGACTCGATCTCGGCCGGCCCCGAGTGGTCGGCCACGGCTTCGCGCTTGGGGAGCGCGTGGACTTCGGCGGTCAGGTCCTCGTGCCGGTAGGGTCGATCCGGTTCCCCGGCGCTGTAGACACCGAAGGAGTGCTTGGTCAGCATGCCTCCGTTCGCGGTGACGAGCGCGCGGCCTCCGTCCGTTTCGCGCAGGAGTTCGGCCGTGCGGGCGATCGAGTGCATCACGTAGCTGTTGAGCGGTCCGCCGCCGAAAGTGAGACCGCCGGTGACGGTGAGCGGGCGCTGCGGATCGAGACCGAGTTCCCTCGCCGCCACCTGCACGGAACTCGGGAAGCAGCTGTAGACATCGACGAAGTCGAGATCGGCCGCTTCGACGCCGGCGAGTTCAAGCGCCCGCTTGCCCGCCAGCCGGATCGCCGGCGACGAGTGGAGGTTGTCGCGCTCGGAGACGAAGTAGTGGTCGACGGCGTCGGCGCCGCTGACGGGAAAGACCATCTTCGACCGGGGTACGCCCAAAGCGAGCGCCATATCGAGCGAGCAGAGCACGAGCGCCGCCGCCATGTCGACGCGCATGTTCGCGTTCATCAGCTTCGTGTAGGGGTAGGTCACGGCGCGGTTGGCCGGCGACACCGTGCCGATCTCGGCAGCGGTCAGAGGCGTCCGGATCCAGGCGTTGGGATTCTCCTGAGCCACCCGGTTGAATCCCGCCCAGAGTTCGGCGATCCGGGCCAGGTGGCCCTCCACCGTTTCGCCGCCCTGCTTCCGCAGTGCGATGTCGAACAGGGAGTAGTACTGGACGGCCTGCTGGATGCCGCGGTCCATCTCCATTTCGTGCCGCGTCCAGCGGGTGTCGCCGTAGCTCATGTCCGGGAGTCTGGGAGGGTCGTCGTCCTGCAGCCAGTCGAGGTCCATCCCCATCTTGCGCGCCCGGCCCATCGTGCGGCCGCACTCGGCCCCGCAGAGCACGATCGCCTCGCGGCGGCCGCTCTGGATGTCCAGGGCGCTCTGGTTGAACACCGTCTGCACCTGGTTGCCGCCCACCACGGAGAGTCCCGTCTCGACCCCCGCGAGGCGGAGGGCCTCGCTCACCATGAGCGCCGGATTCCGGTAGCCCCAGACGCCCTTCATCGCCCGCACCGAATCGATCCTGTCGCGCAGGCCGGGCGCCTCGGCGTCGTCGAGGCCGGTCTTGACCGCCTCGATCATCAGGTCGATCGGCGGCCGCGCCCCGGCCGGGTCGTCGGCCCGTTGGAGCACCTGGGCCAGACCGACGAGAACGGGCGTCTGTTGGGTCATTGCACGTTGCCTTTCAGGGCTCGTAGGACGGTGCCGAGTGAGTGCCGCGAGCGGCAAGTCTAGGAACTTGCGCCGCAGAACGCTACGGGTGGGTTTCTCGGCGCAAGCTCCTGGGCGAGGACGGGATGGACCGAAACTCCGAACCTGCGAGGGGTTTCGGGGCACCTGGCTTGCCCGGCGCTCTCCGTAGGCCGCCGACCGCTGCGCTAACGTAGCCCGGTCTCGTCACCGAACCCGGCGCATGCTCACCAAGCTCACGATCCGCAACTTCAAGCGCTTCGAGGAGGTCGAGATCGAACTCGGCAATCCGGTCGTGTTCGTCGGGCCGAACAACTCGGGCAAGACGTCCGCTCTTCAGGCGCTCGGGCTTTGGGATCTCGGTCTGAAGCGCTGGAACGAGAAGAGGGAGGGTCAAAAGGCGCCGGAGAGGCGGCCCGGCGTGGCCGTCAACCGGCGTGATCTCACCGCGACCCCAGTGCCGGTGGCGAATTTGCTCTGGCGAGACCTTCACACTCGCAACGTGCGGGTGGAGAACGGCCGCCAGCGAACGGAGAACGTCCGCGTCGATGTGGTTGTCGAAGGGCACGACTGCCAGAGCGTCTGGTCGTGCGGCCTGGAGTTCGACTACGCGAACGCGGAGTCGTTCTACTGTCGTCCGCTGAGGTTGGGGGCCGGGCGCACTCCCAAGCGGATGCCCGTGCCGGGGCAGGCGAGTTCGGTGCGTCTGGCCTACTTGCCGTCCATGTCCGGGCTGGCAGCCAACGAGGCGCGAATCGATCCTGGGGCGGTCAACGTCCGGTTGGGCGAAGGGCGTACTTCCGAAGTGCTGCGCAACATCTGTCATCGCTTGCATACGGAGCAACCCGACGCATGGAATTCCGTCGTTCGGACCATGGAGCGCTTGTTCGGAGTCGAGATCGACGAGCCGCGCTACGTCGCGGACCGGGGTGAAGTGGCGATGGAGTACCGGGAGGGGAGAGTGCTGCTCGATCTTTCGTCAAGCGGCAGGGGGCTCCAGCAGACCCTCCTGCTCTTTTCGTATCTTGCCTTGAATCCGAGGACGGTTCTCTTGCTCGACGAACCGGATGCTCATCTGGAGACCTTGCGTCAACGCGAGATCTACCGCTTGATCCGCGAGGCCGCTGAGGAACACGACAGTCAGCTTCTGGTTGCGAGTCATTCCGAGGTGCTGTTGGACGAGGCCGCGGGGGTCGACACGGTCATCGCGTTCATCGGAGAGCCTCATCGGATCGACGCCGGTCCCAGCCAGGTGACGAAGGCGCTCCGCAGCATCGGATTCGACCAGTTCCTCCAGGCTCGACAGACGGGCTGGGCTCTCTATCTGGAGGGGGCCACCGATCTGGCGATCCTCAGGGCCTTCGCCCGGCGTCTTGGTCACGAAGCTGCCGCGAGAGCGTTGGAGCGTCCTCTCGTGAACTACATCGGGAATCGAATCTCCGCGGCGGAATCCCATTTCTTCGGTTTGCGGGAGGCATCGCCACAACTCCGCGGCATCGCGCTCATGGACGAGGCGGATGAAGGAAGAGAGCCGGCCGGCGGACTCGCGCGAATACTGTGGCGGCGCCGGGAAGTCGAGAACTACCTCTGCACGCGGTCCACTCTTGAGTCCTTTGCGGCCGGGCTTGCGAGGGAAACCGCGCCCGGACCTCTGTTCGCGGAGGCCGAAGTCGCCGGAAGGGTCGAACTGATGCGCCGGATGATCTCGGAGGTCGAGGACGCGCTGCTTCGACTCGGCCGGCCGCCGCCGTGGAGCGAGGAGTGCAAGGTCAGTGACGACTTCCTGGCGCCGCTGTTCGAAGGGTACTTCCGGGAGTTGGGGGAAGCGAACAGCATGACGAAGGCGAACTTTCGTCGGCTGGTCGAGTTCATGCCGGAAGAGGAGATCGATCCCGAGGTGGTGGAGAAACTCGACGCGATCGCGCGCGTCGCGGCGGCCGCCGAGGCCGTTCGCGAAGAGTCGTGAACGGATACGCCGCGTTGAGCGGGAGATCCCCGACGCTGGCGGCCGCGGCCCTGGCGTTTCTCTCGTGTCTGCCCCGGGCGGCCGACGAGCCCGCGGGTGTCCCGGGGCCGCAGCCGCCGCAGCCGAACATCCTGTTCCTGTTCGCCGACGACCAGCGCGCCGACACGATCCGCGCCTGGGGCAACGAGCTGATCGACACGCCGAACCTGGATCGCCTGGTGGCCGACGGGTGGAGCTTCCGGCGGAACTACGTGTTCGGCTCGAACAGCGGCGCGGTCTGCGTCCCGAGCCGGGCGATGGTGCTGACCGGCCGGAGCTGGATGCGCTCGCCGAACGACATGGAGGGCGTGCCGACGCTGCCGCGCCTACTGGAGGCAGCGGGCTACCGGACCTTCATCACCGGCAAGTGGCACAACGGCGAGGAGGCGCTGCTCCGCGCATTCGACCGCGGCACGGCGATCTACCTGGGCGGCATGGCCGATCACATTCAAACAGAGGTGCAGGACATCGACAACGGCGGCATGGTGCGCCGGCGCGTGGGGGAGAGGTTCTCGAGCGAGCTGTTCGCGGACGCGGTGATCGAGTTCCTCGACGAGCAGGCCGGGGCGGAGGCGAGCGGTGAGTCGGCCCAGCCGTTCTTCGCCTACGTTCCCTTCACGGCGCCCCACGATCCGCGCCAGCCGCCGCCCGAGTATCGCGAGCGCTACTACGAGCGCAACCTGCCGCTGCCGCCGAACTACATGCCGCAGCACCCTTTCGATAACGGCGCGCTCATCCTCCGCGACGAGAACCTGGCAGCGTGGCCGCGGACCGAGGACGTGATCCGCGACCAGGTCGCCGAGTACTACGGCCTGATCACCCACCTCGACGAACAGGTGGGCCGGATCCTCGACGCATTGGACGAGAACGGCCAGGCGCAGAACACGATCGTCGTTTACGCCGCCGACCACGGCCTCGCCGTCGGCAGCCACGGCCTGCTGGGCAAGCAGAACCTCTACGAGCACTCCATGCGCTGCCCGCTGATCGTCCGCGGCCCGGGCATCCCCCACGGCACGACCTATGCCTTCACCTACCTCTACGACCTGTTCCCGACCCTGCTCACCGCCGGTCGCGTCGAGATGCCGCCTGGGATCGACGGCCGGGATCTGGCGCCCCTCTGGTCCGGCGGCGCTCAAACCTGGCGCCGGAGCGTCTTCCTGCCGTACCGAGACGTGATGCGCGCGGTGCGCGACGACCGCTACAAGCTGATCGTCTACCCGCTGGTCAACCACCGCCAGTTGTTCGACCTCTCCGAAGACCCCGACGAACTCGAGAACCTCATCGCCGATCCCGACCACGCGGAAACCGCAGCCCGCCTCGAAGCCCTCCTGGAAGGCTGGCAGACCGCCATGGGCGACACCGTCCCCCTCTCGGTCTCCGACCCGGCGCCGCTGCACCGCGACCTCACCGCCACCGAGCGCGAACCCGACCGCTGGCAGCCGGACTGGATCGTCAAGAAGTACTTCGACTAGCGGGCGTCTTCGGCCTGCGCGCGGCCGCGGGCGCGGATGCCGGCGAGGCGTTCGCCGACTTCTTCGGGCTTGGGCCCCCGGTACATGCGGTTGACCTCGACCTCGTAGTCCATCGCGTCGCCGAGGGTCAGGTCGAAGCCGCGGTCGATCATCCGCTTGTACTGGAACATCACGTCGCGCTGGCAGGTGAGCATATCCGTGGCCAGGGCTCGGCAGGTGGGCAGGAGGTCCTCCCGCGGGACGACGCGGTTGACCAGGCCCCACTCGCAGGCGCGTTCGGCCGACAGGTAGTTGCCGGTCAGCGAGAGTTCCTTGGCCCGGCCGGGGCCGATCGTCCGCGGCAGCCGTGCGGAAAGACCCCAGCCGGAGAGCAGGCCGACGCGGGCGTGGGTGTCGGCGAAGCGCGCCTCCGGCGACGCGATCAGGAGGTCGCAGGAGAGCGCGATCTCGAAGCCGCCTGTCACCGCGATGCCGTTGATCGCGCCGATTACCGGTTGGTGGAGCGAACGGAGCAGCTTCGGCGGGTCGGCGATGGACTGGTGCTTCCGGTTCGGATCGCTCATCTCCTTCAGGTCGAGGCCGGCGCAGAAGGCTCGGCCTGCGCCCGTGAGAATCACGACGGCGATGTCAGGGTCGTTCCGCAGATCGTCGATCTCCTCCGCGAGCCGGTTACGCAACTCCTCAGACAGGGCGTTCAGTACGCCTGGACGGTTCAGGGTAAGGGTCGCGATCCCTTCTGACTTGTCGACCAACAGCACGGGTTCCGACATCCTCGGCTCTCCTTGTCTTGTGGAACGGGTGCGGCATCTTACGCGGTAACCTCTTCCCCTACCTGTGCGAGGGGAGGAAGCGATGGGAAGAGCACTCGTTGAAACGGCGGACCTGACTCTGAATCGCCGGACCCTGCTGGCCGCGGCGGCCGGTGGCGCGGCCATGGCCATGGGTTGCGCCCCAGGGTCGGAATCCACAGGCTCCGCGCCGGCGGCCGTCAACGGCTGGACGCCCCCGGACGATGAGCGGCGGCGCGCTCTCGTGGCGACGGCGCGGTTCGGACCCAAGCAGGCGGTCCGAAGCGCCAACGGCCTGGCGATTTGCACCCATCCCCTGGCGTCGGCAGCCGCGGCCGACATGCTCGCCCTGGGTGGCAACGCCTGCGACGGCGTGCTCGCCGCCAGCATCGCCCAGGCCGTCGTCGAGCCCCACATGACGACCCTGTCGGGCTGCCTTTCGATGCTCTACTACGACGCCGCGTTCGGCGAGTACACCTACGTCAACGGCATGATGGCGGCGCCCGAGGCGGTGCCGGACGTGCGGAACATGGACGTGGCCGAGTTCGGGGCGCTGATGACGAAGACCGACGGCACCCTCTGCTTCGTGCCGGGGTTCTGGGGCGGCTTTGAGGCCGGGCACGAGCGCCACGGACTGCTGCGGCGGGCCACCGTGATGGCGCCGGCCATCCACTACGCCCGCGACGGCTTCGAGATCCACCCCTTCCTGTGGGGCGAGATGTTCGTCGAGTCGGCGGTGCTGGGCCGGGAGCCGTTCAGCCGGGAGCTCTACTTCAACGGCAGCACGCTGCGCGACATCGGCGACAAGCTGGTGCAGAGCGCCCTCGCCGACACGCTGGATCGGCTTGCCGAAGAAGGCGGCGACCACTTCTACCGGGGCGACTTCGGCCGCCGGTACGCCGAGACGGTGCAGGGCAGGGGAGGCCTGATCACCGCCGAGGACATGGCGGCCTACGAGGCGTTCTGGGATGAGCCTGTGAAGGGCACGTACCGCGACCACGGCGTCGTCGGTTCGCCGGCGCCGGACTTCGGCGGCCAGGCCCTGGTCGAGATCATGAACATGGTCGAGCTGCTCGATCTCCAGCAGGCGGGCCCGGCGTTCGAGTCCGGCGAGACGACGCTGAAGATGATGCAGATCATCGGTCGGGTCTACGCCGATGCGGTGGGCGGCCGATTCGACGGCACATTGCCCGACGTCGAGCGGGCGATCTCGAAGGAGTACGCGGCGGAGCGGTTCGCGGCGCTCGAGGGCAAGCCGGCCAGCCCGAACGACCGGTACGAGGCACTGGGCGTGGCGCCGCCGCCTCCACCGGGCTCGAACCACGTCACGGTGGTCGACGCCGCGGGGAACGTCGCCACCGTCCTGCACTCGGTCATGTCGATGCCGTTCAGGACCGGCATCTACGTCGACGGCGTTTACGCCTGCGCTTCCGGCGTCCACCTCGGCTCCGGTCCGGTCGAACCCGGCGGACGGGCGCACGCGCGCATCTGCCCGAACATCTTCACGCGCGACGGCAAGCCCGTGCTCGCGTCCGGCTCGCCGAGCGTGTCGCTGACGGAGAACATCGTCCAGAACACGACCAACCTGCTCGACTTCGGCCTCGACCTCGAGAGTTCGGTCCACAAGCCGCGGTTCGGCGGCTCGTCGATGAGCGTGCCCGGGGCGTTGATCGTCGAAGCGGATCTGGCCGGCGAGCCGGTCGGGCGGCTCGAGGAGGCGGGTGCTACTGTCGAAATCGTGAATCCCTGGAACTGGCTCTGCGGCTCCTTCGAGGGCGTCCTGATCGAGGAGGACGGCGCCGTCGCCTGCGGCGACCCGAGGCGGACGGCGCAGGCGGTCGCCGTTTGAGGCGAGTTCTTCGGCCGGGAGCTTGCGCCGCGAAAGCGCAACGGGAGTGAGTTGTGCGGCGCAAGCTCATGGCGAGGTGGGGGCTGGGGCCAAACATGAAGCCTGCGACAGGTTTGGCGGCTCTCGCGCCGGCGCTACTCCTGGCGGCAACCGGGGCCTCCGCCGGTGAGGTCACGGTCGCGGTAGCGGCGAACGCCGCCGAAGCGGTCGAGGCGCTCGCGGCCGGCTTCGAGGAGCGGACCGGTCATCGAGTCGCGGTCACCGTCGGCTCGACGGGCAAGCTCTACGCCCAGATCCTCCACGGCGCGCCCTTTGACGTGTTCCTCGCCGCGGACCAGGAGCGTCCACGGTTACTGGTGGAGCAGGGGTTGGCTGTCGCGGACTCCCGGCGGACCTATGCAATCGGTCGATTAGTACTGTGGAGTTCCGATCCGACGCTTGAAGCCTCCGCTGAGACGCTGCGCGAGGGCGCGTTCCGCCGACTCGCGATCGCGAACCCGGATCTGGCACCCTACGGTGCTGCGGCCCAGGACCTCCTGCGCGAGCTTGGCCTGTGGGAGAGTCTCCGCTCGAAGATCGTCGTGGGAGAAAACGTGGGGCAGAGCTTCACCATGGCCGCCTCTGGGAACGCGGAACTCGGCTTCATGGCCCTCTCGTCCGTGCGCAGTCCGCGCACCGTTCGTGCGGGGAGTCTCTGGGAGGTCCCGGCGCATCTTCACAGGCCGATCCGCCAGGACGCGGTCTTGCTTGAGCGAGGCCGAGGCAACAAGGCCGCCCGCCACTTCCACCGCTTCCTCGTCACTCCAGAGTCCCGAAACGTCATCGAGTCGTTCGGCTTCACCGTAGACGGAGCAGACGGGCCGTACCGCGGTGCTCGTCAGAGGTGACTCTTCCTGTCCGGTCCTTGCGACGGGGACTGGCGCGCGCAACGTGAGAATGGAGCAGCTACGGCGCCCGCGCCGGTGTGCCTTCCGGAGCTTGCTGAACCGCGAGGTTCTTCGCCCAGAGTTGGCCGGTGCTGCTCAACACCGACTTGAGGGCGGGGCCCTGGTCGTACAGGATCGTTGACAGGTGGTAGAGCGTCAGGGCCTCGTCCTGCAGGGACTGATCCTCTTCGAGATCCACGACTGACAGGTTCTGGTTCCTGGCTTCATCCCGGTCGATGCGCCGGCCGTGGCTTCGGTGTTGCTGCCCGCCGAAGTACTCGGCGGCGCCTTCAGACAGTTCCAGGGCATCGGGGCGACCGGCAAACATGTACCGTTGGAGCCATCCTTGGACGAGGTCCTGGCCGTAGGCCAGGGCCTGCCGCGCCTCCTCGAGTAGCGCGGGCCCGAAGGAACGCAAGACGGGCGCCCACGCATGGGCCAGCACCGGATTCCCCGTGATCTCGCGCTTGGCTTCGTCGAACTGCGCCACGATGGAGTGCGCGGAGAAGGCGCGGTCGGCGACGATGAGCTGAGGATCGGTAGGTCCCAACTGGCTCTGTCGCCCCATGATCACGCGGTCGCAGCCAAGCGCGATCATCGTTCCGGCCGACATCGCGTAGGTGGGGATCAGGACATCGATCTGGCGGAACTTGCTGCGAAGGTAGTCGACGATCGTCTGGGCGGCTTCTGCCAGACCGCCCGGCGTATGCAGGATCAGCAGGAGGTCCTTCGAGAAGTCGCAGCCGTGAACGCCGGCCATGAATCCGTTGACGTCCTCCCGGTTGATCGCCGTGAACAGGCCTGGGACTTGCGGTTTCTGGAGGAACGCGGAGGAGTAGTAGAGCACGTTGCGGTCACACCGTTCCGCGATGCGCCGCGCCGACGCGCGCGACCTCTCGGTGATGAAGCGACCTCTTTCCGCGACTGGAGTGCCGTTCAGCTCATCCAGTAGGTCAGCCCACGTCGCCATCGGAACTCCCCGTGACCACGTAGCCGATGGGGTTGTCCCATGAGTAGGCCGGTCGTGTCTCTGGCGCCGCGGCCCTCCGGTCAGGCAGGTCGGCCAGGTCGGCCAGCCGCATGACCTCCTCGTACTGCCGCCGCGCTTCGTCGAGGAGTTCGATGACCTTGGCGTCGCTCGGCTTCAGTCGCGCCTCCGGGTCGGCCGATCGACGAGAGGCGGCTGATCGCGTCATGGGCGCTGCTCCTTCCCGACTGCTCGTTCGGTCGACCCAGTTGGAGGCTTGCGGCAGGGCAGATGGTTCATTCGCGGGTCTCCAGGTTCTGGTGTTCACAGTCGCTGGGGCCGAGGCTTCGGGTTCAGGCCTCCCTTCTGCGCTCTCTTCGGCGCGAACCGTCTCGCCGTGCCTGATCGCACCGAGTTCAGACCTCGAAGTCTACGGCCAGTGTTCGGCGGTGGCAAGCCGTCGGATCATCGTCGAGCCCCGCGAGGTGGGCCCGCGCTGGCCTGATCCTTGCCGCCGGTCGCCCGAGTGTGAGATTGGCGCCCGCGGCAAGCGGCGCGGGCTGCGGCGCCCGTTGCGGAAACCCGTGGCTTCCGGACCGCCCCTTGCTCCGCGCAACGCAGGCCGCTGCCTGGGGCGTCTCAACGGTCAGGGAAGGCTGACGTTCCGCTCAGGCACCGGTCGACTCCTCGATTGCGGCACGTTCGTCTGCCGTGAGGCCGTAGAGGTCGTAGACAAGCCGGTCGATCCTGGCTTCCTCGGCAGAGACGTCGCCGTCCGGGTCGTCGCCCTTGATGGCGAGGATGTGGTCGGCGACGTGAACGAGGGTTTCCTGGAGGTCGTCGGGGATGCGAGGAATCGGGATGGTCTCGACGACGAACTTCTGCCAGCGGATCAAACCCATGCCGGTCGTTCGGGCGGTCGCGTGTACGTACCAGTTGACGAGCGAGCTGTTGAGAACGGAGCACATGCTCTTGAGTGACTGCGACGCGCCGGGCATGACGTAGACCGTATCGCCGCAGTAGACCTCCCTGTCCGAGTACGCGAACCGGCCGTGCGGCGACATGTCCATCCACATCAGCTTCGGTGCGGCGAAGGACCTGATGAAGTCGTCGCTCGGATTGTTGTTCAGCTCCAGCCAGTGGTGCTGACCATCGTAGGCTTGACCTTGGCGCCGGCCGGAGGGAGGGTTGGTGCATTGGCCTCGCGCCTTGAGCTTCTTCTCGTAGGCGGCGAGATGGCGGTAGACGGCGGGGTAGCGGTCCTCCAGAAACTCGTGGCTCCCGAACTCCGCCACGATCAGCCAGAGGCCCGCCCACTGGCCCCGCCATCTGCGGACGTCCTTGCCGCGCAGGATCGGCTTCAGGATCTCGGTCGACGCGGGATCCTCGGCGACCAGAGCGTCGCGGGTCGCGGTGTCGATGATGAACGCCTCGTTGAGGCCGGTCTTGACGCCGTAGCTGATCTTCAGGTCCCAGTTCCGCAGCGGCCTGGCCTCAGCGCGCATCTTCTCCATCACGCTCCACTCGACCTCCGTCAGGATGCTCCAGGGTCGGTCGCTTTGGGGCCGAACTGATCGCCACTTCTCCTCGGGCGGCGGAAAGGGCTCCGCGCTCAACTGGTCGGTGTCCGCTGCCGGAAAAGGCGGGGCGGAGGCGCCCGCCTCGACGCCTCCCGCGGGCAAGACCAGAACGCATGCGTCGACGACGGCGTCGAACACGTCCTTGCCCATGTCCAGCAGTCGCAGTGGCCGATGCCGCGAGGAGAGCCAACGACGGGTGGTTTCTCCGTACTTTGCCCGGAGCCAACTGTTCGAGGTGATGTAGGTCAGGATCCCGGATTCCGGGCGCAGAAGCTGGCAGCCGCGCTCCAGGAACAACTGATAGAGGTCGCCCCTGGGGACAAGTGTCTCGTAACCCCGGTTCTCGTAGAGCTTGCGGAGCCGGCCGCCGTTCTTCTGGAGCTGAACATACGGGGGATTCCCGAGAACGACATCGAAGCCGCTCTCGATGCCGAACATCCATGTCGGATCGAACCAGTTGGCGACGGCATTCTGGTCATAGGGATCCCAGCTCGCGACCTTCTCGGCCGTGTTCTCTGGGAGATCCCGCAACTCGCCGACCAACTCGGCCCGGAGCCGGCGGTCCTCCTTCATGCAGGCCAGCTTGTCGGGCCTCGTGTTCGCGTGGAAGTGCTGCTCGCGGTTGATCTGGAGGCTGCGCTTCAGCCCGCGCACGCTCTCGCTGTCGCTGCCCAGACCGTGCGCACGTTCGAATCCCAGGAGAGCGTCAGCCGCCACGAAGCGGGTCTCCAGGTTCGGCAGCGGTCGGATGCCGAAGTTGTCTTCGTTGTCGGGATCGTAATCCTGCTCGATCGCGAGCGAGATGAAGAAGCGGAGCTTGGCGATCTGGCAGGCGATCGCCTGGATGTCCACGCCGAAGATGCTGTTCTGGACGAGATAGAGCTTCCGCCCGAAGTCTCCCGAGTAGCGGTCGAAGGTCTGGCTGATCTTGAGAAGTTCGGCGTCGCGTTTCTCGCGGTCGCCCGCCCCGAAGGCAGCGTCGGCGCGCTGGGCGGCCCGGGTCTCTGAAGTTCCCGCTAGAGTTGGTTGGCGGGGTCGAGGCGCCGGAGAGCGAGGGTGAGCTTGTTGAGCACGGCCATCGGGAACGCGCCCGAGCCCACGGCCGGGTCGAGCACCTTCAGGTCGGCGATGGCACTCACCACGGCGCGCGCGTCCTGCTCCTCGAAGAGCTCGCCCGCGTCCTCGTAGTCCAGCAGGTAGCGCAGCCGTTCGCTCCAGAAGGCGGCGTCGCCGTCTTCCGGTTGCGCCCGCTCTGCGAGCGCGGCGGCGATCGCCTGGTCGACCATGTAGTCCACGACCGGCCGCGGCGTGTAGTACGAGCCTGTCTGTTTGCGGACGTTGTCTCGCGTTTCGGGGTTGTAGGCGGCGAGCAGGTTCTCGAACACCTGGCCCAGGAGTTCGGGATCGAGCGCCACCTCGCTCTCTGCCGGCGTGTTCTCTTCCACGGTGAACTTGTAGCGGTTGAAGAGGGCGAACAGGCCGTCGTCGTCGAAGAAGAGACGGTCGGGAACGCTGAGCAGCCGCCAGGCGTCGCGGCGGGCCTCGGCGGCGGCCGTGCCTTCCTCGGGGTCCGGATCGCTGAACATGTCGTAGCGCCTGCCGCCTTGGCTGCGCGATTTCTCCTCGTCCAGGCAATCGAAAAGCCCTCCGTTGACGAAGGGCGTGCGCGCCATGAGCGATTCGAAGCGCCCGGTGTCCCGGATGAGCGAGCGGTAGCGCCAGCGTGTGAAGACCCGATGGCTTTCGTGACTGCGCGTGCTCCATCGGCGTTGGTCGATGGGCGCGTTCAGAGCCGCGAAGAAGAGGTTCTGCAACACGGCCCGGTAGTAGTCCGTGCCTCCGAACTCCTGGAGGAGATCTTTGACCGCTTCCCGCTCGAACCACTCCCGGGCGACGAGTCCTTTCTCCTTGATGAACCACGTGAACAACAGACGCGTGATGCAGCGGATGGCTTGCTGCTCCGCTGGAGCGTCCGGAGGCCAGACGGCCTCCGCCACCGCGCGCTCGAACCACTTGAACAGCTCCCGGTAGAACCGACGGTTGAGGGGCTCCGTATCGAGCGCCCGCTCCCAGGCCTCGTGAAGCCGGTCGAAAGTGCGGACGTTCGACCCGATGGCCTCAAGGGCGAGTTCCGCGAGGACATCGAGATGCGCGCGGTGGGGCCTCTGCAACCGGATGTCCTTGACCAGCGTTACCCGCGCGAGTACATCCCGGCTCGGGTCCTTCCTGTGCGCGCGGCGATGGACGACCGCCAACGTGAGCACGGGAACTCCGTCGGAGGTGCGATAGCGGAAGAGCAGAACGGTGGGCATCGCGAAGAGGCGGTTGACTGCGCGGGTCATTGCCGCGAGCCGACCCCGCGGGTAGTCCCGGTCCATCAGATCCGCGGCCAGGAAAAGGAACGACTCCGCGCGGCTTCGCTCGTAGCCGGTCGCGCGGAGGAGGCTGAACTGTGATGTCAGTTCAACCTCCGTCAGTTGGAAGACGGCCCGTGCATCGGTCCAGTCGGCGAACAGGGCACGCTGCTTTTCGGTCAGTGAGTCTTCTTTGTCGAACAGGTTGAGCAGGTCCTCAAGACCGTTGAGGGCCGGGACTCGTTCGCTCCGATAACCAAGCGCGGCGAGCAAGTGCGTTGCGCTCTCGCGGAGGGAGAGTCGGTCGAAGGTGCTGAGAGCTTCGACGATTTTCGACTTCATGTCGGTTATGCGGCCGCGACGCGGCAGGGGCGCGCACTGTGCGGGCTGGCGGTCATTTCGACTCCTGCTCCTGAACGAGAGCGAGCCACGTGACAAGCTCGAAGGCGCCCGCGGTTCCCGGGCTGTGGGGTCGCTCGCTCACCTTGGCGTCCCGTTTCTGGGTCAGTTCTCGCAACTCGGCGCGGGCAAACCCGGAGCGAATGTCCCGGATCGACGCCCCGAGCATCTGTTCGTACAGCGCCATCTCGCTGCCCTGCCGGGTCTTGCGGTCGAATGCGTCAACGAGAGGGCGGAGAACATCGGTTCGGCCTCGAGCCGCCGCGCTGAAGAGGTTGAGCACCTGCTTGGCCTGCCGGAACGAGTAGCGCACCGTGCCGTCGTCCCGGACGTAGACCAGGAAGTAGGGGTGCAGGCGATTCGGCGTGCGCTCGGTCCCGGCGTTTCGCTGCCTGAGGCAGAAGATCGCACCGGGCCGAAGGGGGTTGGACCGGCCGTTTGGGTCTGCTGTCTGGCTGTGCGCCGGTGCGACGGCCACGATGCCCAGGGGCGCCTTCTCCAGCGCTTCTCGGTTGGCCTGCAGGTAGGCGAGCAGATCGGCGAGGAAGTCGTCGAGAGTGAAATCGCTGATTGAGACTCCGTCTTCGATCTCTTCCAGGTCAAGGGCTTCGTCCCGGATTCGCCGTAACTGGCGGTCGCGGAATCCGAGTTCGTACTGTGAGACCGTCTTCAACTCGTCGGCGGGGTCTGCCGTCTCTGCGGCGAGCAGGTCGTCTTGCCCGGTAGCCGCGGCATCGACCAGCGCCATGCGGGCCTCGACGCGGTTCTTCAGGTCCAGGTAGCGGTCAAGGTCCTGGGTGGGCCAGAAGTTGACCATGGATACGCGGTGGTTGCGGCTGCCTATTCGGTCGATACGCCCGAAGCGCTGCATGAGCCGCACCGGGTTCCAGTGGATGTCGTAGTTCACCACCAGGTCGCAGTCCTGGAGGTTCTGCCCTTCCGAGATGCAATCGGTGGCGATCAGGACATCGATCTGCTCGCCGGGTTCGCCGCCGACAGGGTCGTGCGCGCCGTTGGCTCGCGAGGGGTCTGGGTGACGCTGGCCGCTGCCGGAATCCACGAGCTGCGCCTTGGGCGCGAACCGGCCCAGGATGTCGCCGAACTTCGACAGCCCCAGGGTGCTGCGGTTGCCGTCGCTTCCCGTCACCAAAGCTACTTGGACGCCGAGCGAGGCGGCTGCCTCGTCCTTGACGTTGTCGTAGAGATAGCGGGCCGTGTCGGCGAATGTGGTGAACACGAGCGCCTTGCGGTTGGGAAGGCCCTCCTTGTTCGGGGGCGCTTCCTTGACCTTCCGCGCAAGGACTTCCCTCAGGTGGCGCAGCTTCGCGTCCCGGGCCACATCGACCGCATGTGCTTCGCGGTGGATTCTCTCGAAAACCCCCCGGTCCCTCCGGAGGTCTTCCTGCCAGGCTTCCAGGTCGAGGTCGCCGAGTCGGTATCTCCGCCCTTTCCCCAAGGTGAACTCGTCGTCGTCCTCGTCTTCCTCCGGGAGGAGGGTGACCTGCAGTTTGGAAGGGTCGGCACGCCATTTCTCGATTCGTTCGTCCAGTTCGTCCATCTTGGCGAGAATGCGCTCCATGGTGAGGGCAAACGAGAAGACGGAACTCTCCAGCCGCTTCAGGAGATTGACGCGCATCATGGCCGCCAGCCAGTGCTCGCGGTCGCGCTGGTCGAAGTTCAGTTTCCGTCTCTCGGCTTCCAGTTCCGTTTTGTCCTTCACGTACTGCGACGGCATGTAGACGGCAAGGCGGAACCTGCTGATCCTCTCGTGCAGGTCGTCGTACGAGAGGCGGCCCTGGCTGTCGGTGGGCGGGTGCAGGTTTCGTGGCGGCAAGCGCTCGGGGAAACCTCCGATCTTCGCCTCGGTCTCCGGGTATGCGCGGCGCACGTGGTCGCGGGAGCGGGCGATGCTGACGCCGTTGAGGACGGTAAGAAAGTCGGCCCCGAGCCGCTCCAGCAAGGCCGCCTTGTCCCGCGCTCCGCTTTGCGCGCACTCTTTCTCCCACCCCTGGAATTCCCGCTGGGCCAGCTGGAACACGGTCTGAATGTCGCCGACGCCAAGCGTCTCGCGGAAGGCGTCCTGCTGCTTCTCCGTCATCAGGTAGATCTGATTGCGGAGGTCACGGAGGCTTGTATTGACCGGAGTTGCCGAGAGCATGAGTACCTTGGTTCGCGCTCCTTCCTTCAGCACTTCCTCCAACAGCCGGTTGTAGCGGCTGCGCGCGAGGAGGTTCCCGTCTCCATCCCTTCTGTCCCGCCCTTCGTTGCGGAAGTTGTGCGACTCGTCGATGACGATCAGATCGAAGGCGCCCCAGTTGAAGTTCGCCAAGTCGATGTGCCCGGATCTGCCGCTGGTGCGGCTCAAGTCGGTGTGTGCAAGGACGGTGTAGCCCAGACGGTCGGCGGCCAGCGGGTTGCCCGCCTGTCCTGCCCACGAGGTGTAGCGGATCCAGTTCTGCTCGAGCTTCTTAGGGCAGAGCACGAGGACCTTCTCGCCGCGAATCTCGAAGAACTTGATCACGGCGAGCGCGGTCCAGGTCTTGCCGAGGCCCACGCTGTCGGCGATGATGCAGCCGTTGTGACGCATGAGCCGGTTGATGGCGCTCACCGCGCCGTCCCTCTGGAACGGGAAGAGGGCCTTCCAGATCCGCGTGTCGTACAAGTGGATGTTGCGGATCAGGCCCTCCCGCTCCGCGTGCTCGGCAGGCCTGTCCCCGAGCGCGTGGAAGAGCGTCTTGTAGTAGACGAACTCGGGAGCGTAGTCCCTACCCAGTCGGGCGAGTGCGTTCAGCACCTCCTGTTTCGCGTCGCGGGTCAGGTCGTGGTCGTTCCAGAGCGCGTCGAACCAGGCGAGCAGGGGCTCGCGGTCGGCCTCGCGGCGGATCTCGAGGTTGAGTTCGATGTTCGGGTTCAGTCCGAGGCCGAGACCGCCCCGCGTGAAGTTCGAGCTGCCGAGAACCGCGGCGTTGTCGCCCGCGCCCCGGGCCACATGGTAGAGCTTTCCGTGCAGGAAGTTGCTCCTCTCGACGGTGCGGACGTCGACTTTGCCTTGCATCCACTTGGAGCAGGCGCGAGCCAGCGGCTTCTGGGCTAGCGCCTGCTTCAGCTCGATACCCGCGTCGTCGGTCAGGTTGAACGCCTTGTTCCCGCTGTTTCCCGGATCCACCGCTCCGACTCTTCTGGGGTCGCCGTAGAGAAAGCGCATCCCCTTGATGCTGTCGAGTTCGCGCTGTAGGTCTCCGTAGGCGTAGATGGTGAAGTAGGCCGAAACGACCGCGAGCCGCGCGCCGGGGTCGATCCGGTCACGCAGGAAGCTCCCTACAGTGCGGGACTGGTTGTCGATGATGGCGTTCGTGGGCAGAGTGGCGGGGCAGCGTGACTTCATGGGCAGAGGTTGACTCCCGAGAACCGGCACGATGGAGAGCCGTGAGGGCCCGTGAGGCATCGGAGGCGGGCCAGACTCTAACCCCGGTGACCACTCGCGTTGACGTAGTGTCCGCTATGTCAACGGCTGCGTCCGCTTGGTTCGCAACGTTCCGGCTTTGGTCTAGCGTCCCCCGGCGAAGTCGTGGGAGATGGATGGGTGTCGGGCGGCTGTGGGCAGCGGGACACCTTCGTTTCGGAACAGTCTCAGAGTGATGGAACTGCCAGAACTCAGGCCCCTGTGGCTCAGCCTGCAGCTCGCGGCGTCGGCGACCGCGGTGCTCCTGGTCCTCGGCACGCCGCTCGCCTGGTGGTTGTCCGGTACCCGATCGCGGCTGAAGCCGGTGATCGAGGCGGTGACCGCGCTGCCGCTGGTGCTGCCGCCGACCGTGCTGGGCTTCTACCTGCTGCTGCTGATGAGCCCCCGCTCCTGGCTGGGCGGGCTCTGGGTCGAGGTCACGGACACGACGCTTACCTTCTCGTTCACCGGCCTTCTGATCGCTTCCGTCGTCTACTCGCTGCCGTTCATGGTGCAGCCGCTGCAGGCCGCGTTCGAGTCGCTGGGCCGGGGGCCCCTGGAGGCGGCGGCCGCGCTTCGCGCCTCGCCTCTCGACGCCTTCCTGACCGTGGCGGCGCCGCTGTCGCTGCGGGGGTTCCTGACCGCGGCGGTCCTCACCTTCGCTCACACGATCGGCGAGTTCGGCGTCGTGCTGATGGTCGGCGGGAACATTCCGGGCAAGACGCGGGTCATCTCGATCGCTATCTACGAGCACGTCGAGACGCTGCGTTACGCGGAGGCGCACACGCTTGCCGCCGGTCTGCTGCTGTTCGCGTTCGTCGTGCTCGTGTTCGTCTACGTCTTCAACCGGAGGCTGCCGGTCCATGTCGCCTGATGGTGACGCCATGGGCATCGCGGGGGCTGCCGGCAGCGGTTCCGCGGCCTCGCCGGAGTTGGAAGCCCGGCTCGAAGTCGACGTTCAGGTCGCATTCGGCGGCTTCGATCTCCAGGTCGAGCAGGCGATCCCGGCGGCAGGCGTGACCGCGGTGTTCGGTCCCTCCGGGAGCGGCAAGACGACCCTCCTGAGGTCGCTGCTGGGCTTCGAGTCGGGAAGCCGCGGCCGCATCGCATTGAACGGCGACGTGTGGCTCGACAGCGAAGCGGGAGTCGACGTGCCGCCGCACCGTCGCCCCGTCGGTTGCACGTTCCAGGATGGGCAGTTGTTCCCGCACCTGGATGTCGCCGGCAATCTGCGCTACGCCGATCGACGAAGCGTCGGGGCGAGCGCGGTGTCGATCACCCACGGCGATGTCGTGGATACCCTGGACCTCGAGCCGCTGCTCGACCGGCGGCCCCACACGCTTTCCGGCGGTGAGCGCCAGCGTGCCGCTCTGGGCCGCGCGCTGCTCAGCCGGCCGCGCCTGCTGCTGCTCGACGAACCCCTGTCGGCCCTCGACCGGCGCCGGAAGGCGGAGATCATGCCGTACCTGCTGGCGCTGCATCCGCGTTTCGGCATTCCGACTCTCTACGTCAGCCACGCGGTCGACGAGGTGGCGCTCCTCGCCGACCGCGTCCTGGTTCTGGCCGACGGCCGGGCGCAGGCGTTCGGAGGCACGGTCGAAGTCCTTGAACAACTCGACCTAGCGCCGCTCACCGAGCGCTTCCAGGCGGCGGCCGTGCTGGTGGCGACGGTCAGCGCCCACGACGACGAGTACCGCCTGACCTGGCTCGACCTGGACGGCCAGCGGCTCAGCGTGCCGCGGATCGAGCACCTCGCGGTCGGCGAGTCGGCCCGGCTGCTGGTGCGCTCGCGGGACGTCTCGCTCGCCACCGAACGCCCGTCGCCGACCAGCATCCGCAACGTGCTGTCCGGAGTCCTCGTGTCGCTCCATCAGGACGAGTTGACCGCGTTCGCCGAGGCCACGGTCGATCTCGGCTCGCACCGCGTGCGGGCCCGGATCACGCGGGCGTCGGCGGCCGAACTGGGCCTCGCGACCGGTTCGCCGGTTTTCGCGCTACTCAAGAGCGTCAGCCTGGATACCCGGGCCGGCCGGTCGACGGAACCCGAGTGGCGCGAAACGCGCCACTCGTGACCCGGTCGATGCGTCCGTCTCGGACGCATCGACGGAACAATCGTGGCGCGCTTACGTTTCAACGGTAGGTAATCTCCCTCGCCTGAACGTTCAACGCGCGGAGCAAGCCGCTCCTTCCCCTGGAGACACATCGATGAAGTGGACGAACCAACGCGCTCCCAAGGTGCTCGCCGGCCTTCTTGTCGGGCTGCTCTCGGCACTGCCCGCGCTGGCCCAGGACCTGCCCGACGGCGTGACTCGCGTGGCGTCGGTCGAGGGAATCACGGAGTACCGGCTGGACAACGGCCTGCGCTTCCTGCTCTTCCCGGACCAGAGCAAGCAGCAGATCACCGTGAACATCACCTACCTCGTCGGTTCCCGCCACGAGGGCTACGGTGAGACGGGGATGGCGCACTTGCTGGAGCACCTGGTGTTCAAGGGAACGCCGAACCACCCGGACATTCCGGCCGAGTTGACGGAACACGGCGCGTTTCCGAACGGGACGACCTGGTTCGACCGCACGAACTACTTCGAGACCTTCCCGGCGACGGACGAGAACCTCGAGTGGGCGCTCGACCTGGAGGCGGACCGGATGGTCAACTCGTTCATCTCGGCCGAGGACCTTGAGTCGGAGATGACCGTGGTGCGGAACGAGTGGGAAAGCGGCGAGAACCAGCCGATGGGCGTGTTGCGCAAGCGGGTCATGTCGGCCGCTTTCGACTGGCACAACTACGGCAACTCGACGATCGGGGCCAGGGCCGACTTGGAGAACGTGCCGATCGATCGCCTGCAGGCCTTCTACCGGAAGTACTACCAGCCGGACAATGCGATTCTGGTGGTCGCAGGGCGGTTCGAAGTCGATCGGGCGCTCGAACTCGTAGCGGAGAAGTTCGGCCGCATTCCGCGGCCCGACCGAACCGGCGCGAACCAGCTCTTCGACACGTACACCGCCGAGCCGGCGCAGGACGGTGAGCGAACGGTGACCCTGCGGCGGGTCGGCGACACACAGCTTGCGATGGTCGTCTACCACGTGCCCCCGGGCGCCCACGAGCAGTACGCGGCGGTGGACGTGCTCACTCACATCCTTGGGGTCGAGCCGGCTGGGCGTTTGTACAGGAACCTGGTCGAGCCGGGCCTCGCGGCCTCCGCCTTCGCCTCGAGTTTCCAATTGAACGAGCCGGGCGTACTGACAGCCGCGGTCGAGGTTCGGGAGCAGGACTCGCTGGAGGAGGCGGCCGAGGCGTTGTTCGCGACCCTCGACGAGATCGCTGCGGAGCCGCCCTCGGACGAGGAGGTCGAGCGGGCCAAGACCGACTATCTGTCGCGGATCGAACTCTCTTTCAACAACCCGCAGGGAATCGCGCTTCAGCTCAGCGAGTGGGCCTCGATGGGCGACTGGAGGCTCTTCTTCCTCCACCGCGACCGGCTCGAGCAGGTGACGACGGAAGGCGTCCACGAAGTCGCCCAGACCTACCTGCGCGATTCGAACCGAACGGTCGGGTACTTCTATCCGACGGACGAGACACCGGAACGGGCCGAGATCCCCGAGGCCCCCGACATCGCCGCACTGGTCGCGGACTACACCGGGCGCGAGGCGGTGGCGGAGGGCGAGGCCTTCGACCCGACACCGGCGAACGTCGACCGGCGCACGCGGCTCGTGGCCCTGCCCAACGGCGTCAAGGTCGCGCTGCTGCCCAAGCAGACCCGGGGCGAATCGGTGACCCTGCAGATGGCCTTCCGCCACGGCACGGAAGAGGCGCTGATGGGGCGCGCGACCGCTGGCGATCTGGCCGGTTCGATGCTCATGCGCGGTACGAAGAACCGCTCACGCCAGGAGATCAGCGACGAGCTGGACCGCCTCAAGGCCCAGGGTGGCCTCGGCGGCGGCGCCCTGATTGCGAGCGGCTCCTTTACCACGGTGCGGGAGAACCTCGCCCCGGTCCTGCGGCTCGCCGCCGAGATCCTGCGCGAGCCGGCGTTCGATGCGAAGGAGTTCGACCTGTTGCGGGAGGAGCGTCTGGCGGGGATTGAATCCCAGCGCTCCGAGCCGATGGCTCTGGTGCCGACGGCGATGGGCAGGCACTTCGGTCCGTGGCCGGCCGATCACCCCCACTACTCGCCGACCTTCGACGAGCAGATCGAGCGCCTGGAGGCGGCGACGGTCGAGGAGGCGCGGGACTTCTGGGCCTCCTTCTACGGTGCCGAGGGTGGCACGATCGCAGTGGTCGGCGACTTCGATCCGGACGAGGTCGCGGGCTTGCTCGAGGAGCTGTTCGGCGACTGGCAGGCACGCGAGCCGTACGAGCGGGTGGCCAATCCGCATCGCGCCGTCGAGACGGTGAGCGTCGACATCGAGACCCCGGACAAGACGAACGCGATGATGATGGCCGTTTCGAACTTCTCGATGCGGAACGATGATCCGGACTATCCGGCGCTGGTCATGGCGAACTACATGCTGGGCGGCGGATTCCTGAGTTCGCGCCTGGCAACCCGGATTCGCCAGGAGGAGGGCCTGTCCTACGGCGTCGGCTCCCAGATCGGTGTGCCGCCGATCGACGACAGCGCGCTGTTCCTGACCTTCGCCATCTTTGCGCCGGAGAACGGGGACAAGGTGGTCGACGCCTTCCGCGACGAGATGACGAAGGCGCTCGAAAACGGTTTCACCGAGGAAGAGTTCGAACCGGCGAGGCGCGGCTATCTGGACAGCCAGCAGAACGGCCGGTCCCAGGACCGCGCGCTGGCGGGCATGCTGAACAACAACCTCTTCACCGGCCGTACGATGGAGTTCACGGCCGCCCAGGAGCGGGCGATCGAAGAGATGACGCTCGACGAGGTCAACGCGGCGTTGCGGAAGTACATCTCGCTGGACGACATCTCGATCTTCCGCGGCGGGGACTTTGCAAACAAGTTGAGTCAGTAGGCGACTACAGCGCCGCCACCAGGGCGGCGATCGATTCCGGGTTCTTCAATGTGCCGACGTTGACGGCGTTCTCCACGGGCTCGCCGGCGAGGATGCGCTTGATCGGCACTTCGAGCTTCTTGCCCGAGAGCGTCGTGGGTACTTCGGGGATCGCTCGGATCTCGTCCGGGCCGTGGCGCGGCGAGAGCCGGGTGCGCAGGTGGCGGCGAATGCGGTCGACGAGGGTCGCGTCGAGCACGATGCCGTCCGCCAGCACCACGAACAGCCAGAGTTTGCCTTCCCTTTCCAGGCTGCCGGTGTCGACGATCACGCAGTCCTCGACCTCCTCTAGCTCCGCGGCAGCTCGGTAGAACTCAGCCGTGCCCATCCGGACGCCGCCGCGGTTGAGCGTCGAGTCGGAGCGGCCCCAGATGACGGAACTGCCGTCTTCGTCGAACTCGATCCAGTCGCCGTGGCGCCACACGCCGGGCCAGGGGTCGAAGTAGCTGTTCCGGTAGCGCCTCCCCGAATCGTCGTTCCAGAAGAAGAGCGGCATGGACGGCAGCGGCTCGGTAATCACGAGTTCACCGACCTGTCCGGTCACCTCGTGGCCGTTCTCGTCGAAGGCCTCGACCCTGGCGCCCAGGGAGCGGCACTGGATGCGGCCGCGCCGGACCGGTTGCAGCGGGTTCGGGCCAACGAAGCCGGTGCACACGTCGGTGCCGCCGGAGAGTGAGCCGAGCCACACGTCGGACTTCACGTGCTCGTAGACCCAGTCGAACCCTTCGGCCGGCAACGGCGCACCGGTCGAACCGAGCGCGCGCAGTGCCTCGAAGCCGAACTGTCTGCCGGGTTCGAGGCCCGCCGCCCGGCAGGCCATCAGGAAGGGAGCGCTGACGCCGAAGCAGGTCACCGCCTCCTCGTCGGCCAGGCGGTAGAGCGCCATGAGGTCCGGCCAGCCGGGGGAGCCGTCGTAGAGCACGACGGTCGCGCCCACCAGGAGCGCTGAAACCAGGTAGTTCCACATCATCCAGCCGGTCGTCGTGTACCAGAAGAACCGGTCGCCAGCGCCGAGATCCGTGTGCAGCGCCAGTTGCTTCAGGTGCTCGACGAGGATGCCGCCGTGGCCCTGGACGATCGCCTTCGGCAGGCCGGTCGTACCGGAGGAGTAGAGGATCCAGAGCGGGTGGTCGAAGGCGACCGGCTCGAAGGCGAGTTCGTCCGGTTCGGCGGTCAGCGCTTGCCAGGACAGGCGCTGCGGGGATCCCTTCGTGTCGGCGGATGTGCCGCCTGCGGCTCGCACAACGACCGCCGCGCTGAGCGTCGGTAGCGAATCGATGATCCGCGCGAAGTCGCCGCTCCGGTCGTACTCCCGACCGTTGTAGCCGTACCGATCGACGCCGATCAGGACCTTGGGCTCGATCTGGCGGAAGCGATCGAGCACGCTCTCGACTCCGAACTCGGGCGGACAGCTCGACCAGATCGCGCCCAGACTGGCGGTGGCGAGGAAGGTGATCACGGCTTCGGCGTCGTCCGGAAGGTAGGCGACCACCCGGTCCCCGCGCTTGATCCCGAGGCGGAGCAGGCCTGCCCTCACGGCACCGACCTCACGACGCAGGTCGTCGCGGCTTAACTCGCGCCGCGTTCCCTTCTCGCCCCTGCAGATCAGAGCAGGCTCGCCGCCGTCGTTGCCGAGCGCATGCTCGGCGTAGTTCAGTTCGGCGCCGGGAAACCAGCTTGCGCCGGGCATCACACGATCGGGAATCACACGCTCGGGCGGTGTACGGAACCTGATGTCGAAGTAGTCGGCGACCGAGGCCCAGAAGGCCTCGAGGTCCCTGACGGACCAGTGCCAGAGTTCGTCGTAGCCGCCGAAGCGCAGGTTTCGCTCGCTCTCCAGCCAGCGCAGGTAGCCGGTCAAGTTGCAGCCCTCGACCTGTTCTGCGGTGGGCCTCCAGAGAATGTCCTGGCCGGTCACGTTGTTTTCCTCAAAGCCCACGTCTTCTTCTCAGGTCCAGAAGGCGACGCTACGCTGTCGTGGCACCCACAACACAAGGAGGCTAGACGATGAAGCACCTTCCGCTCATTGCGCGCATTCTGCTGGGGTTGATGTTCGTGTTCGGCGGCGTGACCGGCCTGTTCGAACTGGCGGAGCCCGAGATGGGGGAGGAGGCGACGGCCTTCATGGGCGCGGTCATGGACACCGGCTACCTGTGGCCGGTCCTCAAGGTAACCGAGATCGTCTGCGGCGTCCTGCTGATCCTCGGGCTGTTCGTGCCGCTGGCCCTCGTCGTGCTGGCCCCGGTCGTGCTCAACATCCTGCTCTTCCACGTCTTCCTGGAGCCTTCCGGCGTGGCCATCGGCCTGTTCCTGGTGGTGCTGGGCCTCTACACTGCCCATCAGCACAGAGAGAGCTTCAGCGCCGTCTTGCAGCGCAAGGCCTGAGCGGACTGATCCGGCGCCCGGTGGGCGCTATGAACCGGCGCCGACCGCGATCAGGTGCCGGCGCGCCCGGAAATAGATGACGCCGTCGGAGATGGCCGGCGTCGCCATCAGGGTTTCGCCCAGTTCGTTGACGGCGATCTCGTTCAGTTCCGGACCCGGTTCGATGACGTAGACGTCGCCGTCCTCGCTGTTGAAGTAGATGCGGCCGCCCGCGGCAACCGCCGAGGCGCTGAAGCCGGAGGCGCCGCGTCCCAGGCGCTTCTGGTTCAGGCGTTCGCCGGTCGTCCAGTCGACGACGGTGACGACTCCGTTGTCGTAGCAGAAGTAGGCGAGGTCGCCGACCACGATCGGCGTCTGCATGTAGTTCCCGAGCCGTTCGTGGAACCAGACCATCGCGTCATGGTCGCGATCGAGCTTGCCCTCTGCATCCGGATCGATCGCATAGATCGGCTTCAACCGGCCATGAGCGTTGGTGATCAGGATCGGACCGTCGCCGGCCCGGATCGGCGTCGGCACCGGGATGTCGCCGCCGCCC
Source organism: Vicinamibacteraceae bacterium (assembly GCA_012270995.1). GTDB lineage: Bacteria > Acidobacteriota > Thermoanaerobaculia > Multivoradales > Multivoraceae > Multivorans. Next base: position 78,765 of record JAAXHG010000060.1, read on the forward strand.
TCGAGTCGCCAGAGCTCTTCGCCGGTGTCGAAGTCATAACCGCCGATGTGGTGGTAGCCGTTGAGAACGACCTGGCTCCGGCCGCCTTGGCGCGGAAAGACGGCCGGCGTGCTCCAGGTGGCGACCTCCTCGCGCGTCTTCCGCCAGACGTCCTCTCCGGTCGCCGCATCCAGAACGGCGACGAAGGACTGACTCAGGATGTCGACCTGGATGATCACCCGGCCGTCGTGGAGGACGGGCGAGCTGGCGAACCCCCACTCGTAGGTGGGGAAGTCGTAGGGCCCCGAGTCGAGCACGCCGAACTGACGGTTCCACAACGGCGTTCCGTCCAGGTCGTAGGCGTGGAGTCCTTCCGAGCCGAAGAAGGCCACGAGGACCTTGCCGTCGGTCGCGGGCGTGGAGTTCGTGTGCGACGCCTTCATGTGCCGCTTGATCGCGGGCGTGCCCTCGAATGCCGTTTGCTCCCACAGGAGTTCGCCGGTCCTCTTGTCGAAGGCCAGCACCTGGAACCGCTGAGGCGGCTCGCCCTCGACCGGCGTACCGTCACCATAGAGCCCGACCTTGAGCGACGCCTCGCCGCCGTCGGGCACCGCCGTGGTTAGAAAGAGGCGGTCGTCCCAGATCACCGGGCTCGAATGGCCGAGTCCAGGCACGGCCACTCGAAAGAGGACGTTCTCGCCGGTCTCGACGTTCCAGGTCGCGGGCGGCGATCCGCTGCCCGTGCCGTTCGCGCCGTTTCCGCGGAAGGAAGACCAGTTGTCCGACGCGGCGACGGGCAGGGCCGTTGCCGCGGAGAGAGCGAACGAGACGGTCGCCGTGGTGATCGGTGTTCGGAAGGAAGTGGACATACCCAATTATGACCCGGAGCCGATGGCGATCAGGTGACGGCGGGCCCGGAAGTAGATGACGCCATCTGAGATCGCCGGCGTCGCCATCAGCGTCTCGCCGAGTTCGTTGACGGCCACCTCGTTGAGTTCTTCGCCGGCCTCGATCACGTAGACGTCGCCGTCCTCGCCGCCCCAGTAGATGTGCGCGCCGGCGGCGACCGGCGAGGCGGTGAAGCCTGAGGCGCCGCGTCCCAGGCGCTGCTGCGCTACCCGCTCGCCGCTCTTCCAGTCGAACACGGTGACGACGCCGTTGTCGAAGCCGAAGTACGCGAGGTCGCCGACCACGATCGGCGTCTGCATGTAGTTCCCGAGCCGCTCGTGGAACCAGAGCATCGCTTCGTGCTCCGGATCGATGCCGCCCGCGGCGTCCGGATCGATCGCGTAGACCGGACGCATCGGGCCGTGGGCGCTCGTGATGAGGATCGGACCGTCGTCTCCCGCCCGGATCGGCGTCGGCACGGGGATGTCGCCGCCGCCTTCGAGGCGCCACAGCTCCTTGCCAGTGCCGAAGTCGTAGCCGCCGATGTGCTGGTAGCCGTTGACGACGATCTGGCGGCCGCCGTCGCTCCGCGGGAACACGGCGGGCGTGCTCCAGGTGGGGATCTCATCGCGCGCGGTGCGCCAGATGTCTTCGCCAGTCGCCGCGTCGAGCGCCGCGAGGAAGGAGTCGCCCTGCACGTCGACCTGGATGATCACGCGGCCGTCGTGGACCAGGGGCGAGCTCGCGAACCCCCATTGCGCCGTCTTGACCATGAAGAAGCCGGAGTCGAGCATGCCGAACTGACGGTTCCAGAGCGGGTTGCCGTCCAGGTCATAGGCATGGAGCCCTTCGGAACCGAAGAAGACGACCAGCACTTCGCCGTCGGTCGCAGGCGTGGAGTTCGTATGGGACGCCTTGGTGTGCCGCTTGACCGCGGGCGTGCCCTCGAAGGCCGTCCGTTGCCAGAGCAGCTCGCCGCTCCGCTTGTCGTAGGCCAGCACCACGTAGCGCTGCGGCGGTTCGCCCACGACCGGCGCGATGTCGCCGTAGAGGCCGACCTTGAGCGAGGCCTCCTCGCCCTCGGGCACGGACGAGGTCAGAAACAGACGGTCGCCCCAGATCACCGGGCTCGAGTGGCCGAGACCGGGAACCGCGACCCGGAACAGGATGTTCTTGCCGGTCTCGACGTTCCAGGTGGCCGGCGGCGTTCCAGTGCCGTTGCCGTCCGCGGCCTCGCCGCGGAAGGACGGCCAGTTGTCGGAGGCGGAGAGCGGTGCCGCGAGCGCCGCGATCAGCGCGGCTGGAACCAGCAGGCGTCGGATCTTCAGGGCGGTGGCTTGCATCTTCATGACTGAAGTATGTTCCACCAAGACTACGTCCACACGGGAACAGAGTTTGCGGAGGCAATGAGATGAGTTCGCCGATGAGCGTGTTCTGGGACCTGCGGTGCGAGGTGCATACCGTGCCGAGGGGATTCCCGGAGCGGCCGGAACGCCTGCAGCTGGCGCTGCCGTACCTGAGAGAGCGGGGCTGGGATCTGGTGGAAGCAGGTCAGGACGCAGGTGCCGGCGGAATGGCCGGCCAGGCCCGGCGGCTCGCGGCTCTGGTTCACGACCCGAAGTACATCGAGCGGATGGAGGCGGCGGTCGCTGCCGTGGCGGCCTCGGCGGCGGCCGGGAACTTCCCTCTACGGCCGACCGCGATGCTCGACACGAACGACAACCCGCTTTCGCCCGGAACCGCCGACGCCGCCTGGGCCGCGGTGGACGCGGCGCTCATGGCCGGCGACCACGCGATGCTGGGCGCCGGTCACCGGGCGATGAGCGTCACCCGGCCGCCCGGGCACCACTGCGAGCGGGACCGGGCGATGGGGTTCTGCTACCTGAACCAGATCGCGATTCTGGCCCAGGGCCTGATCGACGTGCACGGCGTCGAGCGCGTCGCGATCCTGGACTTCGATGTCCATCACGGCAACGGCACCCAGCACCTGTTCGACCACCGCGCGGACGTCGCCTACCTGAGCGTCCACCAGTACCCCTTCTACCCGGGCACGGGGGCCGCCACCGAGCGCGGCATGGGCGAGGGCGAGGGCACGACGGTCAACGCACCGCTGCCTGCGGGCAGCGGTGACGACGTCTACCGCGAGGTCATGGACGATGTGCTGCTCCCGGCGCTGCGGTCGTTTGCTCCGGACGTGCTGCTGGTCTCGGCCGGCTTCGATGCCTGGCGGAACGATCCGATCGCGGGAATGGAGCTGACGGAGGCCGCCTTTCACCGGTTCGGCGCCCTGTTGGCCGCACTGGCCGAGGAGGTTTGCGAAGGCCGACTCGTCTCGGTGCTCGAGGGCGGCTATGACCTGGCCGCCTTGCCCCGGCTGATCGACGTGTATCTCCGGGGCACCGTCGGCGAGGAAACTGGCTGAACCCGGCCCTGGTCGGCCGCCGCGGAATCTGTCGTCCGTGGGTGCGTTGTACGATCGTGAGGACAACCACGGAGGTGCTTCCAAGTTGAACAGCAAGTTGAGCTTCCCGGTCCGCATCCGAACCCATGGCGTGCAGTTGAACGACGATCTGAGGCGGACGATCGAGTCCGAAGCGGCGGGTCTGGAACGGTTCAACTCCCGTATCGTGGACTGTGAGGTCGCGGTGACCGGCCCGGGCAGGCGCCGCCGTGGCGGCACCAGCTTCGATGTGGTCGTGAAGGTCGCGCTGCCGGGTCCGGACGTGGTCGTGCACCGCTCCGCCATCGCGTCCATTCCGGTCGCCATCAATCAGTCGTTCGCCACCGCGCGGCGCCGGGTGAAGCGCCAGGCGCACAGGCGCCGCCGTCGCGTGCCGCTCCGCCGCACTTCGGGCGTGGGCCGGCGAGGTCGGCCGCGGAGCCGGAACGGCAGCCGGCGCGGCGCCTAGTCGTCGCCGAAGACGCCGTCGAGCACCGCGCGAACCCGCGGCAGGATGGGGTACGTGTTCGGATCGGAGTCGGCGGCCGTGTAGCCGACCCACACGGCGACGACGTCCCGGTCGGGGTTGACCAGCAGTCCCTGTCCGGCCCAGCCGCCCTTGTAGATGTCGTGGTTCGTGAACACGAGGTCCCACTGGTAGACGTTGTGCTTGACCGTTGGGGGGCGGCCGCCGAAGCGGGCGTTCTCGAGCAGTTCCGGGCGTCCTCCGTGAAGGAGCGTGTTGATGTGCTCTTCGGGCACGATCCGTTTCGAGGAGACCTTGCCGTAGCTCGGAGTGAACAGCAGTCCGAACCGGGCCATGTCGCGGGGTCGGGCCAGCAGGCCGCCCGAGGTCAACGGAATGCCGTAGCGCCCGGCGTAGATCGAGGCTCCCGCCTCGGCGCCGATCCGGGTCCAGACTTCGCGGCTCAGCGCGTCCTGGAACGGCAACCCCGTGACTTCCTCGACCAGCCAGCCGGCCACGAAGGTGTTCGTGCCCGAGTAGTCGAAGCCCTTGCCCTGCTCGGCCCAGTGGCCGACCTTCAGATTGGCGAGCATCGTGTAGGGATCGTCGGGCGTGCGCTCGCTTCGTACGCCGTCGCCGAGTGACGCCTCGAACTGGTAGTAGCAGGTGCCGCGGTCCGTGTAGTCGCCGTCCGGGCAGTCGACGCCGGACGCCATGTCGAGCACGTTGCGGACCGTGACGCCCTCGAAGTCCGAGCCCTTGAGCGCGGGCACGTAGCGATCGACCGGTTGCGCCGTGTCGACCAGGCCGCGGTGCTCGAGGATTGCCACCAGCGTTGCCGGAAAGACCTTGGTCACCGACCACCAGATCGGCTTCTCGTACGGCTGCATCCGGGGGTAGCGCTCGAAGACGATGTCGCCCCGATGGAGGATGACGATGCCCATCGTCGTCGAGTGCTCGCCATGCAGGTAGGCGTCGAAAGTCATCTCGCCTGCCGGTGTCGTGACGGGAAAGTCGGCGATCTCCGCCATGGGCCGCGCCGCCAGTTCGCGGACCTGTCCGGCCCGGTAGACGTTGACGGAAGGCACGATCTGGTGGAGGTTGCGGTTGCGCCAGGCCATCGCCTCGCCGGTTTCGGTCCACCAGACTTCGTCGGCCGGATCCGGCAGGCCGCGGTGCTGGCGCAGGTTCTCCTCGACCGTCGAGGCCGGCTCGAAGGGTGCCTCGGAGGGTGCGGATGCGTCCTGCGCCCCGACGGGGGCGGCGAGGATGAGCGGCAGCGACAGGAGGAGGGTGCGCTTCATGCCGGCAGAGTAGCCGAAGCGGCCCCGCCCGGACGGTGTGCTGCCCTTTCAGTCGAGGGTTCCCAGGTACTGCCAGATCGCTTCGAACTGACGCTCGGCCTCACCGTCGAACACGTCGTAGAGCGCCGTGTAGCCGTCCTCGTCGACGAACTGGGGCATCTTGCTGCCCGGCATGATCCGCTGAGGATCGCGCAGGAAGCGGTCGAAGTAGGCGCGCCTCAGGCGCGGGCGTGTCAGCGCGAAGTTGATCGTCTCCTCGGAGCCTTCGCCGCCGAGGGCCGGTTCCTCGCCCAAGGCGTGGCAGGAGTGGCAGCCCAGGCGATCACCCCGGATCAGATCCCGACCGATGGCGGCCAGTTCCGCGTCGGCCGAAGGGTTCAGAGCTGGCGAGGCGGGCAGGCCGTGCTGGTGATGGAGTCCAGCGGCGAACGTGTCCGCGCGGGAAGGGAAGGCGGGCATCCGAACGCGCAGATGCGGCCGTGGCCGGTGGTCGAGGCGGCCGGCCACGAAGGAGGCGAGCCAATCGCTGCGCAGCTTCTCGCCGGTCCAGGTCAGGTCGGGCGGCAGGTGGTCCGGGCCGACTTCGTCCTCGGTTGAGACGACGAAGTCGTCCGCGGCGGAGTCTTCGGAGGCGGCGCGCGCCGTCGCCGAGAGAGAGGGTGACCAGGCTGCCGGCACGCCGTCGCGGGCGTGGCAGGCGAGGCAGCCTCCGGATCGGATCCGGCGTTCCGCGTACTCCGCCGGTACGGTGCGGGCGAGTGAGGCGGCGTCTTCGCGGAGAAGCTGTTCGATGTGCACGGCCTGTGCGGGATCGAGTTCGTAGCGCGGGTGGCTGGCGTCCGTGTTGCCGCCGCTCCAGGTCGAGGGGCGACCGGTCAGTTCGCCGATCGGAGACGCGGAGGGCGGCGGTTCTCCATCGGAGAGCGAGTGGCAACTGCGACATCGGAACTCGTCTGCCAGGCGCCGGCCGCGCTCGGGGTCGCCGGCTCGGCCGGAGGTTGCGGTCGTCGGGGAGGCGCCGGCCGGCGCCGGGCCGCCTGCCGCGGCCGGAGCGAGGAGGTACGCGGCGAGCGAGGCGGCCTCGGCCGCTTCGAGTTCGACCCTCGGCATGCGGCTCCAGGGATCGAACTTCGTCGGGTCGCGGAGATAGCGGACGAGGGCCGACGGTTCCCACTTGTCCCGGAGGCGAAGCGCCGGGTCGTCGGTCTCGTCGTCGGCGGCAGGGTCCGGCGCGAGAAGCCGGTGGGCGGCGTCGAGCGGCGGCGGGGACGTCGCGTCGCCGTGGCAGGCCGCGCAGCCGATCTCGGCGTACAGGCGGCGGCCGTCCGCCAACGCGCCGGCCGCCCCTGACGTGGCCGGAGGAGCAGCCTGGTCGTCGCCGTCGCGGTGGGCGGCGACAAGGTATGCGGCGAGATCGGCGGCCTGGCTCCGCGCCTCGGTGGGATTCCTCGAGAGGAGTCGGGGCATGCGGGCTTGTCGGCGAACGGACCGTGGATCGAGTAGCCACCGTTCGATCCAGCCCGGGCGCAGGCGTGAGCCGACGCCGTCGAGATCGGGCGCGTCCGCCGTGAGTTCGGGCATGGCTTGCGACGGTTCGCCCGGGGTAGCCGCCACGGGATGGCAACGAACGCACATGGCGTCGGCCACGAGGCGGCGAGCGTCCCGGCGGGCCAGAGCCCGGTGCAGTTCGGGCGAAGCGGTCCTGCGCAGGGCCGCGGGCGGCACCGGCTCCTCCGGCAGGAAGTCGTTGCTCCAACTGAGCCGAACCGAGGCGTCGCCGTTGCGCGGGCTCCGGTAGACGAGTTCGATCGGGTTGTAGCCCTTGCGCAGGCGCACGTCGCGGGCGGTGGAGGTCGGCTCTTCGCCGGGGCGGAGAGTCTCCTGTTCGAGCACGACTTCGCCGCCGATGCGCAGGCGAATGCCGCCGTTGCCACGGACGGTGAAGCGGAAGGAGTCGTTCAGGTCGATCTCGACCGCGCCGCGGAAGGTGGCTTCGAAGGGGCCGGGGTCCAGGAAGGGGCTCGCGGGCTGGTTTCGGGGAACATGGAGTGCGGCCAGGCGCGCGACGCGGGTGTCGGTCGTCCCGGTCTCGAGTGAACGGAGAGAGAGTTCCAGACCCCGGTGCTCGAAGACGGCGTCGGGGGAACCCGGCTGGGCGGCGGCCGCGACCGCCGAGACCGACGCGACGAGCACTGCCGCGGCGCATGATCTCTGCCCGCGGATGCCCAGAACGACCCCGCCGTTCGCTCAGTCGGAGGCAGCGAGGATCTCGGCGCCGTCGCGGGACCCCGGTTCGTGGATCGTGCCGTGGAGGAACTCGCGGATCCGGTCGCCATCGGCGCTCCGAAGGTTCATCTCCAGGTGGTACTGCTGCACCGGGAGCATGTCCGGAATCTCGACGAAGACGGAGCGGCCGTCTTCCGAGAGAGTAGCGGTCGGGATCGCGAGAACGTCTTCGCCCACGCCCTCACCCAGTACGTGGTAGTCCTCCGAGCCGTAGCTGGCCTGGCGCAGGTACCGCCAGATCCGCATCGAGTAGTTGCCCGGGTCGGCGGCAGCGTCCGGGTCGAGCGCGGTAGTGAAACGGACGACGATGCCGTCGCGGGCGGTTTCGTAGGTTCTGGGGATGCGCAGGGGCCGGTCCGTCCGCCGCACGCGGTAGAAGCCGCCGGGCTGGGTGCGGTCGCCGGCCCAGGCGAAGAGCCCGCAGACGTAGAGATGGTCGTCGGCGGGGTTGAAGCGGCCCCGGATCAGGCCGGTCGGCGCGGCCGTCACAGGTAACTCGGTGACGGCCGCCTGGCGGGGCGGGCCGTCGCTCGTGGAGAACGCCTGGTCGAACAACACGGAGAACATCTTGCCGTTGCCATAGGAGAGGTAGATCAGGGAGGCGTCGAGTTCGCCCCATCGTGGGCTCCGTACCCATACCGGCGCCGACGGGGAGCGGTCGACGTCGTGGTGAATCCAGGTCACCGGTTGCACGAAGTCGTCCGGATCGCGGTCGGGCTCGCGCCAGGCCCGCATGTAGCCGTGGAACGTCCCGGGTTCGACCCAGTTGATCCGGTTCTCGGGGATCCAGTGGCCCTCCTGGTCGGTCACGATCACGCTCCCGTCCGGGTTGACCACCAGGCCGTTGGGCGCCCGGAAACCGTTGGCGATGATCTCCGTCTCGGAACCGTCGGCGGCGACCCTGAGGATCGTGCCGTGCTGCGGTATGCGGGCGTCGAAGTCATGTCCCGCGGCCTTCGCGTAGTAGAAGTTGCCCTCGTTGTCCGCTTCCAGGCCGACGGCGAACTCGTGGTAGTGGGCCGAGGCCTGGGCGTCGTGGTTGAACGCCTCGTAGCGGTCTGCCTCGCCGTCGCCGTTCAGGTCGTGAAGGCGGGTGATCTGGTCGCGCGAGGTGACGAAGATCTCGCCGCCGCGGGTGTTCACGCCGAGCGGCTCGTACATGCCGGTGGCGAAACGCTTCCAGGTGACGGCCTCGATGTCTTCGCTGCCCAGCCCGTCGACGAGCCAGACATCGCCCATCCAGGTCGCGACGACCGCCCGCCTGCCGCCGTCGAGGAAGTCGAAACCCCCGAGGCGCATCCAGGAGCGGTAGGGGTTGTCGAGCGGTGTCGTGATCGCTTCGAGTTCAAAGGGTCCGTTCCGGCGGCCGAGCACGCGGCTCTCTGTCGCGATCGTCTCGGTCCAACGCCTCGGGCCGCCCCGAGTCAACGGTTCGAGATCGACGGCCGGTTCGATGCCGTCCGCCGTGGCCAGGAATCCCGCGTTCGACCGGCCGCGCCGCCCGATCACGATCTTGAACCGGACCGGTTCGTCGCCGGCCGGCACGCTCAGGCGAAGATCATCGCCGTCGCCTTCGACCCACTGGACGGCTGCCGGCGCGCCGACAAGAGCGGCGACGGTAGGCCCGCTGTGCTCGCCACGATCCGGCCCGTTCGGGCGGGGCTTGCGAAAGCCGGCGGCCTTGCCGTCGCTCCAGGCTTGGCCGCCCTGCTGGTTTGCCACCTGGACGACGAGGTCCACGTTCCGGGGCCCGATGTCGAGTGTACGACTGAACAGCGCGCCGCCTTCCGAGGCGCCGAGTTCCAGGACCTCCGTGTCGCCGACGCGGTAGTGCAGCACGACCTGGGAGCCATGGAGGTAGAGGCCGAGCCAGCGGGCGACGCGGGGATCCTGCGGTCCGAAGCGGCGGCCACCGCGGCCGGTGATCCGGGTGTCGCGGAAGTCTCCGTCCGCTCTGGACCAGCCCGGTGCGTCCGGGTTCGTGAACACCATGTCTCCGACGATCGCCGGCTCCACCACGTGCCTGCCGTTGTAGTTGATCGAGTTCCAATCCATGAAGCCGCGGCCGGTCCAGCCCGCGGCCCAGCGCAGGGTATCCGTGTCGAAGAGCAGGAACTCGTTGCCCTTGGCCACGCCTCCGGGGCCGTCGTCGAGACGGATCGCGATGCCCTTGTTCGCGTCGTTGCCGGGCTCGACGATGTACGAGTGGACCTTGAAGGGACCGTAGTCCATGTCGGACCAGGGGTGGCCAGTCAACTCCTGGGCGCCGGCGGCCCCGGCCAGCAGAACGGCGGCTGCGACCGTCAGGCCGGCGGCGGTCAGTTGTCGCATCGGGTCGGAGAATAGCCGGGGGTCAGAGCTGCTGGTCGGGCATGAGTGTTAGCCCGCCGTGCACGACGAAGTGGCGGAAGTCTCGATCACGCGTAACCAGCGGAAGGTCATGGTCGAGACACGATTGGCAGATCAGAGTGTCCGCCAGGTTGGCTCGGAGTCCCTTGGCCAGAATGCCGGCCCGCAGCCTCGCTGCGCGCTCCCAGTAGCCGGGAGTAACCTGCAACAGCGGGAGTTGACCGATGAGGACCTTGGTGTCTTCATCCGCCGTGGGGCTACTGAGGAGTTCCGTCAGGACCACCGGGGGCAGGACGCCGATACACAGGATCAGTGTCTCCCGGACCGCGTTCACGTCGGCTCCTTCGGCGCCTTCCAGGTAGGCGATGAGCGAACTCGTGTCGAGCGCGATCAAGCCCTAGTCTTCCCGGAGGCGCTCCAGGTCGAGATCGAAGCGGACCTTTCCGCGGAGTGCGCGCAGCTTGCCGTAGGCGTCGCGGGCGGCGACAAGGTGCAGGCCCTGGCGAACCGTTTCGGTGATCCCCGAGCCGCTCACGTCGCGGGCGCGTCTTAGCAGGGCGTGGGGCACGTGAACCGTGATCTTCTGGAGGGCCCCGTCTTCGCTCGTTCTTGTGCTCATGGGCCCAAAGTACCATAGTAGATGCCATAAGTCGTTACGGCATGCTCGTCGATGGCAGCGGAGACGCCTTCGGGTTGACGTCGGAGCGGTCGGAAGCTACCTTCACGCGCACGATGAAGAAGGCAACACTCTGGATTGTCGCCGCCGTAGCCGGGCTTGTACTGCTGGGCCTCGGCTACGGCATCGGCTGGCTTACCGGCGTGACCGGTGTGGGGCGTACCGTTCCGTTGGAGGAACTCTCAGAACGGGAGCGGGCGTTCACCGAGCGGATGCAGAACGTCGACCTGGTGGGACACTTCACAATCCAGGACAGCTCCGGGCTGGAAGAAGTGGAGGGCGTCAGCCGCGACAAGAACCCGGAGCGCTACGAGATCGCGAGCGTCTCGAAGCTCGAGGGGGAGGGAGACCGCTGGCGGTTCGACGTGCGGGTCGTCTACATGACGGTGGACGTCACCCTGCCGGTGGTCGTGCCGATCGTGTGGGCCGGCGATACGCCGATGGTCAGCATCACCGACTTCGAGATCCCGGGCCTTGGCGAACAGTTCGGGGCGCGGGTTCTGTTCTACGACGAACGCTATGCCGGAACCTGGGACCACGGTCCGTACGGCGGCCTGATGTACGGCGTGATCGAACCGGCGGGGGCCGGCGAGTAGGCGACAACTACCAGGTGTCGATGTTGCGCCGCTTCTTGCCGTCGCGGACCGGGGGCGGCGGCACGGAGTCGAGAGTGCGGGCGATCCAGTGCCGAGAGTCGGCAGGGTCGATCACGTCGTCGACCGCGAACGAGGCGCCGGCGGTGAGCGCGCTGCCGCGTTCGTAGGCCGCGGCGACGAGCTCCTCGTAGCGGGCGCGGCGCTCTTCGGGGTCCTCGATCGCCGCCAGTTCGTTGCGGAAGCCGAGCTTGACCTGACCCTCCAGGCCCATGCCGCCGAACTCGGCGGTGGGCCAGGCGACGGTGAAGAAGGGCTCCTTGAGGTCGCCTCCCGCCATGGCCTGGGCGCCGAGACCGTAGGCCTTGCGCAGCACGATCGTCAGCGTCGGCACCGTGACGTTGGCGCCGACAACGAAGAGGCGGCAACAGTGCCGTACCAGGGCGGTGCGCTCGATCTCGGGGCCGACCATCATGCCGGGCGTGTCGCAGAGCACGAGCACGGGGATGTCGAAGGCATCGCAGAGCTGCAGGAAGCGCGCGCCCTTGTCGGAGCCGTCGCTGTCGATGGCACCGGACAGGAACTCGGGGTTGTTGGCAAGCACGCCGACCGGCCGTCCCTCGATGCGGATCAGGGAGGTCACCATGCCGAGGCCGAACGACGGTCGGAGTTCCAGCACGCTGCCGGTGTCGGCGAGCGTCTCGATGACTTCCCGGACGTTGTAGATGCGCAGGCGGTTCTCGGGAATGATCCGGCGCAGGCGTCTCTGATCGGGCGCCTCCCAGTCCTCGGTGGGGCCCTGGAAGTAGGACAGGTACTGCTTGGTCACCGCGACCGCGTCCACCTCGTCCTCGACCGCGATGTCGACGACGCCGTTCGGGACCTGGACGTCCATCGGGCCGACCTCCTCGGGCCGGAACACGCCCAGGCCGCCGCCTTCGATCAAAGCCGGACCGCCCATGCCGATGCTCGAATCGGCGGTAGCGATGATGACGTCGCAGCAACCGAGCAGGGCCGCGTTGCCGGCGAAGCAGAAGCGGGACGTGATGCCGACGATCGGCACCAGGCCGGAGAGGCGGGCGAAGGAGGTGAAGGTCGGCGTGTCGAGCGGCCGGTAGGTGTCGGCGGAGCGCCCCTGCCCGGCCTTGGAGGTCGAGGCGCCGCCCTTGCGCTTGCCCCCGGTGCCGGCGCGTCCGCCGCCGCCCTCCGCGAACAGGACCACGGGGCGCTTCCAGCGATGAGCCAGTTCGACCATGCGGTCGGTCTTCGGATGGTTGAGAGCGCCCTGGGTGCCGGCGAGCACGGTGTAGTCGTAGGCCATGACGACGCAGCGCGAACGATCGTCCGGGAACAGGTCGCCGTTGATCGAGCCGACGCCGGTGACCATGCCGTCGGTCGGGAACTTGCGGATGACTTCTTCCTTCGGGAGGCCGGTGCCGGGTGTGAGGACGAGTTGGCCGTGCTCCACGAAGCTGCCGTCGTCGCACAGGTCGTCGATGTTCTCGCGCGCGGTGCGCTGGTTCGTGTTGCGCCGCTTCTGCACCGCGTCGGGCCGTGCGTCGTCCAGGGTCACCCGGTGCCGCTCGAGGACCTCTCCGAGGTCGGGCCGGATCGCGTCGAGGTCGACCTGGGTTTCTTGCTCCGCGCTCGCGACCCCGACATCCCCTTCCTCGACCAGGGCGAGGACATGGCCCTCCCACACCGCGTCCCCGACCGCCGCGCGCAGCTCCCGCAGCACGCCGCCAACTTCGGACCGGATCTCGTGCTGCATCTTCATCGCTTCCATGATGAAGAGGATTTGCCCGGGCGCGATGGCCTCGCCGGGTTGGGCCTCGTGGCTCAGGACGGTGCCCTGCATCGGGGCGCGGACCGCGGTCAGCCCGTCCGGTACCGGCGTCAGGTCGACCGGCGGCGGTTCGGCCGCCCGTACCGTCACCGAGGGAGCACCGGATTTGCCGTGATCGAGCACCGCCAGTGGGTCGACATCGTCGACCTTGACGCCGGCGAGGCCCCGTCCGGCATCGTGGGGCTTGCCGGCCTGGCAGGGGCGGTCCCCGAACCCCTCGGCGGCTTCGACCAGTTCGGACAGCCGTTCGTCGACGAAGCGGGTGTGGACGTTCCAGGCCGCGACCTCGGGGTGGCCGAGCAGCGCGCGCAGGAAGGAAGCGTTCGTGTCGATGCCGTCGACCCTGAAGTCGGCGAGTGCGCGCCCGGTCCGGGCCAGGGCGGCGACATGGCCGGGCGCGGGCGTCCGGCCGACGACCTTGGCGAGCAACGAGTCGAAGCGGGGATTTGTTTGGTAGCCCGTGTAGCCGAACGTATCCGTGCGCAGCCCCGGCCCCGAGGGCGGCTCGAAGGCGGCCAGGACCCCGCCGCCGGGAAGCACCCGGCCGTCGGCCGCCATCGTCTCCATGTTGACGCGGGCCTGGACCGCGCAGCCGCGTGGCGTCGCCTCCCCGCCGAAGCCCAGTTCGACCAGCAGCCGACCGCGGGCGAGTTCGAGCTGGAGCTGAACCAGATCGACGCCGAAGACCTCCTCGGTCACCGTGTGCTCGACCTGGAGCCGGGCGTTGGTTTCGATGAAGTAGAAGCGCGGGTCGGCGTCCGGCCCGGCGCCGGCCTCAACCAGGAACTCCACCGTTCCCAGGCTGCGGTAGCCGGCCGCCGAGGCGAGGGTGATCGCCGCCTCCCGCAGCTCAGCCCGCAGGTCTTCCGGCAAAGCGGGCGCGGGCGCGATCTCGATCAGCTTCTGGTGACGTCGCTGGAGACTGCAGTCGCGGTCGCCGAAGTGGCGGACGGCGCCGCCGTGGTCGGCGGCGACCTGGACCTCCACGTGGCGGACCGCGGAAAGCAGTTGTTCGACGAAGACGCCGTCGGTGTCGAAGGCAGCCCCGGCCTCGGACGTTGCGCGCCGGAAAGCGTCCGCGATCTCGTCCGCGGCGGCTACCACGCGCATGCCGCGGCCGCCGCCTCCTCCGATCGCCTTGATCAGCATCGAGGCGCCGGTGGGCAGCTCATCAAGGAACGAGCGGGCCTGTTCGATCGTCACCGGCTCGGAGATCCCGGGAACGACCGGCACGCCGTGCTTCTCCGCGAGGGCCCGGGCCCGCGCCTTGTCGCCGAACAGTTCGAGAGCTTCCGGCGCCGGTCCGACGAACGTGATCCCGTTGTTCTGGCACGCGCGGGCGAAGCCGGCGTTCTCGCTCAGGAAGCCGTAGCCGGGATGGACCGCATCGCATCCATGTTCGGCCGCGGCCCGCAGCAGTTGCTCGCCGTCGAGGTAGGCCGCCGGGCCGGAGCCGCCGAGCGCCGCCGCCTCGTCAGCTCTGCGCACGTGAAGCGATTGGTCGTCGTCCTCGGAGAACACGGCGACCGTGGGAATGTCGAGTTCCGCGGCGGCGCGAGCGATTCGGACCGCGATCTCGCCGCGGTTGGCGATCAGGAGCTTCATGGAACTACATCTTTGGCTCGGAAGGGCCGCTATCCTACGCCCCCATGAAAGTCCTCCGCACGCCCGACGAGCGCTTCGCCAACCTGCCGGACTTCGACTACGAGCCGCACTACACCGTCGTCCCCAGGGGCGACGGCGAGGGCGAGGGCATCCGGATCCACCATGTGGAGGCCGGACCGAGCGACGGTCCATTGGTGCTCCTGATGCACGGACAGCCGACCTGGAGTTTCCTCTACCGGCGCATGATCCCGGTGCTGGTGGAGCGGGGGATGCGCGTCATGGTGCCCGACCTCGTCGGCTACGGCCGGTCCGACAAGCCGACCGAGCGGGACGACTACACGTACCAGCGTCAGGTCGACTGGCTCGGCGCCTGGCTGCGCAGCAACGGCGTCGTGCATGCGACCCTGGTCGGCCAGGACTGGGGAGGATTGATCGGGCTGCGGCTGGTGGCGGACGATCCCGCGCGCTTCGACCGTGTGGTTGCCGCGAACACGGCCCTGCCCCTGCCGATGAACGTGCCGGAGGAGACAGTCCGGGAGATCGAGAAGTTCCGGGCCGAGGCGCCGACGCCGACCATCGTGGAGATGCAGCAGCAGATCTCGCAGATGGGCACGGAGACATCCGACCGCCCGAAGACGGGCGTTCGGACTGTGACGCGGCTGGCGCGGGGACGCGCCAGCCGGGTTCCGGCGATGAAGTTCGCGTATTGGCAGAAGTGGACGTGGGAGACCGAGGACATTCCGGTCGGGATGCTCCTCGCGGGCAGCGTCGACGGAGTGACGCTCACGTCCGAGGAGATCGCGGCCTACGACGCGCCCTTCCCCGACCCGTCCTACAAGGCGGGGATTCGCGCCATGCCCAGCCGGGTGCCGATGCTGCCGAACAACCCGGCCGTACCGGCCCAGATCGAGGCATGGAAGGTGTTCTCGGAGTGGACCAGACCCTTCCTCTGCGCCTTCTCGGACAACGATCCGGTGACGGGGGCGGCCCGGCGGCCGTTCGAGGAGCGTGTTCCTGGCGCAAAGGGGCAGGCGCATCGAACGATCGAGGGCGGCGGGCACTTCCTCCAGGAGGGCCGAGGCGTGGAGCTGGCCACGATCGTCGCCGACTTCATCGATTCGACTCCGGTCGGAGGGTAGCCGGAGAGTGGCGGTGGATCGGCGACGTGTGCGGCGTGTTCTGGCGATAGCCCTCCCGGTCGTGGCGATGGCGGTGGCGGCGGTCGCGGGTGTTCGCGGCTATCTGTCGCACTGGCCCCGGCCGGCGGACACGACGGAAGCAAGGCTGCTCACCGGCGGCGGTGGGGAAGTCGACCACTGCGACCTGCCGGTCCTCGACGGCTCGGGCCTGACCGCGGACGAGATACCGGTCGCCTACACGCCCGGCTGTGAGGGCTACACGGAGTGGCCGGTCCCTGTGCTGGCTGCCTGCACCGAACCGCTTCCGGACGGAGCGCCCGATCTGCGCGGCCTGTGGCTGGACGACAACAGCGGGCATCTTGAACGCGTCGAACAGTGCGGTGACCGCGTCGTCGTGACGTCGGTGGGGTTGATTCATGACATGCGGGCCGACGGCACGCTGCGGAACGGCGCCAACGACGTGAACCCGAGCTGCACGAGGATCCGCAATCGGACGCGCTACCGGAACGGCGCGCTCGAGATGGACGGCTACGCCATTCCCTGGATCCGGGTGGAACGGTGGATGGAGGGCGACGAACTGCGCTGGACCCATCCCCAGGCCGGCAGCCACCGAATGCGTCGCATCTGCCATGTGCCGGCGGACCGCGTGACGCGCGAGCCGTACTGAGGTCAGGCGGGCGTCCGGCCCGCGGCGAGCTGGGCGGATCTGGCCTGAGCTACGATGCCGTCATGCTCGGTACGACGCTCGATGCCCCGGCCTACATCGACCGGCTGCGAGCCGAGTTGGCGAGGATCGACACGGCGGCGGTAGAACGCTGGGCCGATGTCGTCCTCGACGTCTGGAGCCGTGGAAGCACGCTCTACCTGATCGGTAACGGCGGCTCCGCCGCGGCGGCGAGCCACCTGAGCGTCGACCTGGGCAAGGGCACGCTCGCGGCCGATCGCCTGCGCGACGAGTCGCACCGGCGCCTGCGAGTGGTCAGCCTGACGGACAACGTGCCGTGGCTCACCGCGGTCGCGAACGACCTGGACTACGAGCAGGTCTTCGTCCAGCAGTTGATGAGCGCCGCCGTCTCCGGCGACGCCCTGATGGCGTTCAGCGGTTCAGGCAACAGCCCGAACGTGCTGGCCGCCGTGGACTGGGCGAACCGCCACGGACTCCGCACCTTCGGCGTGACGGGATTCGACGGCGGCAGGCTGAAGGAGCTTCAACAGGACGGCGTCCACGTCGAGCTGGACGACATGGCCATGGTCGAGAGCCTGCACGTGAGCCTCTTTCACTGGGTCGTGGACGACGTCTACGCCCGCACCCAACAGACCGGGCGGTACGCCTGAGGACGGCGCCGTGGACTCCTCGTCGACGGGCCGCCGGGTCGACCTGCTGGGCCGGGGCGCGACCTGGGCTCACGACATCGCGGGGCCGCCCGGTGCGCCTACCCTGCTGCTGCTGCATGGCCTCGCGGCCACCGCGCTTCTGAATTGGTCGACCAGCTTGGCCGCGCTGGCGCGGGGCTTCCGGGTCATCGCGCTCGATCACCGTGGCCACGGCCGCGGGATCCGGCGGATCGGCGCCTTCAAGCTGGAGGACTGCGCGGACGACGCGGCGGCACTTGCCGATCGGCTGGGCGTGGAGCGGGTGATCCCGGTCGGCTACTCGATGGGCGGCGCGGTGGCGCAGTTGTTCTGGCGCCGGCACCGGGACCGCACTGCCGGTCTCGTGCTCTGTGCGACCAGTTCGCGTTTCGGCGGACCGCGGGCCAAGCGGGCCGCTTCGACGCTTGGACCGCTGCTGTCGCTCGCGGCTCGCGTGGCGCCCCAGTCGATGTGGGACAGCATGGGTGAGCGGATGCTCGAGAACGTCCAGGATCCCGGCCGGCGTCTGGCTTTGAAGGAGCAGCTCGCCCCCACGGAGCCGGCTTCAGTGATCGAGGCTGCCGCCGCGCTCGCGCGCTTCGACTCCAGCGACTGGCTGGGCGACGTCGACGTGCCGGTCGCGGTAGCGCTCACGCTGCGGGACGAGCACATCCCGGCCCAGTACCAGGAGGCGATGGCGGCTGCGATCCCGGGTGCGGAGGTCCATCCGGTCGATGCCGACCACTACGCGTGCGTGGCGAGGCCGCACCTGTTCGTGCCGGCCCTCGTTGCCGCCTGTCGCTCCGTGGCGCTGCGCGGGGTGCCGGTGCGGGCCGTGGCGCCCTGACGGCGGCTCTAGCGGCGCGGCTCCAGGCCGTGACCTTCTCGACCGACCGGTCCACGAGGTCGTAGACGACGGGGACGACCAGCAGCGTCAGCAGGGTCGAGGTCGCCATGCCGCCCATGATCAGCACCGCGATCGCGGCGCGGCCCTCCGAACCGGCGGCCTGGGAGAACGCGACTGGCAGCAGGCCGAAGATCAAGGAGAAGGCGGTCATCAGCACGGGCCGCAATCGGGCCGGGCCTGCCTCGAGAATCGCGTCCCTGCGGTTCTGCCCGTCCTGGCGGAGTCGATTGATGTAGTCGATCAGGAGGATGCCGTTCTTCATCACCAGACCCATCAGCACCAGCAGGCCGATGCCGCTCATCATGTCGAGCGGCTGGCCGGAGAGCTTGAGCGTCAGGAAAGCGCCGATGAAGGAAAGCGGCGCCGACATCATGATCGTGATCGGATGGACGAGCGAGTTGAAGAGCGACGCCAGAACCATGTAGATGGCGACCACGGCGAGCACGAACGCGAACAGCAGGGACAGGCCCGTCTCCTGCATGATCACCGTCGTGCCGCTTGGCACGAGGGTGTTCGGAGCAGCGAGACCGATCTGGCGGCTGTACTCCTCGATGCGGGCCGCGAGTTCGGATTGCGCGACGCCTTCCGCGCCGTTCGTGGCGATCGTGATCTCGCGCGAACGGTTCTGCCGTCTGATCTGGACCGCGCCTTCGCCGAGGTGGATGTTGGCGACGTTCGTGATGGGCGTCAGTTGCCCGGAAGCCGTGCGGATCTGGATCAGGTCGAGCTTCCCGGGTTCGTCCCGGTACTCCGGCAGCACCTGAACGCGGACGTCGTAGCGTTCGCCGTCCTCCTCGAAGGCGCCCAGCTCCTCACCGGCGAGCAGGGTGCGGATCGTGCGCCCGATGACCGTGGCCGGCACCCCGAGGTCGGCTGCGCGGTCGCGGTCGACGTCGATCTCGATCTCGGGCTTGCCGGTCTCCCAGGACGTGCCGACGTCGACGAAGGAAGGATCGGCTCGCATCCGCGCAACCAGCCGCTCGGAGTACAGCTCCAGGTCGGCGATGCGCGGGCCGCGGAGGCTGTAGGAGACGGCGCGCGTTCCGGTCTGGTCCTCGCTGCCGGCGATCCAGCTGATCGGCGACACGACGATCTCCTCCGCTTCGGGGACTTCCTCGAGCAGCCGGTCGCGCACGCGGTCCATGATCGCCGCCTGGCTGAGCTCGCGGTCCCTCTTGTTCGTCAACTGGACGTAGATCGAGGCTCGATGAGGCTCCTGGCGGCTGCCTCCGCCGATCGTGGCGAAGCGGTTGCGCACATCCGGATCCCCCGCGATCAGCTCCTCCGTGCGGCGGGCGGTCTGGGAAGTCACCGCCAGCGGAGTCCCGACCGGCATCTTCAGGTTGACGTTGAACTCGCTGCGGTCTTCGCTGCCGAACAGGTCGAAGGGAAGCGTGAACGCGACGAGCACGCCGCCGGCCATCGCCGCCACGGCGACGGCGAGCGTCAGCGCCCTGTGTCCGAGCGCCCGCCGCAGGACGATCTTGTAGAAGTGGTCGAGTGCGTCGAGGCCGCGGCCCAGAGTGCGGCTCACCGGATCGCGTCCCTGGGTTGCCTTGAGCACGCGGCTGCCGAGCATGGGTGTCAGCGTCAGCGCGAACAGGCTGGAGACGCAGACGGCGATCGTCATCACCATCCCGAACTCGTAGAAGAACTGGCCGACCGTGCCGCTCAGGAACGCAATCGGCACGAACACGGCACACAGGGCGAGCGTGGTCGAGACGACCGCCAGCATGACCTGGCTGGCGCCCTCTTCGGCCGCCTCGCGGCGCTCCTGGCCCCGCTCGATTCGCCGGTAGATGACCTCCAGCACGACGATCGCGTCGTCGATCACGACGCCGATCGAAAGAGACAGCGCCATCAGCGTCATCACGTTCAGGGTGAACCCGGCCAGATAGAAGAACGTGAACGAAGCGATGACGGAGGAGGGAATGGCAAGCGCCGAAATGAGAGTGGAACGCGGGTTGCGCAGGAACAGCAGCACGACCAGGACCACCAGGGCGCCGCCCCAGATCATGTTGGAGAACACCGAGTAGATGGAGTCCTCGATGAACACCGCCATGTCGCGGGTGATCAGCACCTCCATGCCCGGCGGCAGGTCCTGCCCCAGCGCCTCGACCTCGGCGCGTACGGCTTCGGCGACGACGACCGTGTTCGCTCCGCTTCGTCTGCGCACCTCGAGCGAGACGCCGCGCTGGCCGTTGAAGCGCGCGATCGAGCGCTCCTCGGCCAGGCCGTCCTCGATCTTCGCCACGTCCCGCAGGTGGACCAGCCGGCCGCCGCGCTCGGCGGCGATCAGCGCGCCGAAGTCCTCGACCCGCTTGACCTTGCCGGACGTGGTGACCGTCCATTCCCGTTCACGTCCCTCGACCCGGCCGCCGGCAGTTTCGGCGTTCTCGAGCAGGAGCGTCGATCGCACGTCGTCGATCGACAGGCCGTAGCCGGCCAGTCGAACCGGGTCGAGCCAGATCCGGACCTCCCGCCGGCGGGAGCCGATGATCTCGATGCTGCCGACGCCCGGCAGTCTTTCGAGCCGGTCCTTGATGGTGGTTTCCGCGAGTTCGGACAGCTCGCGGACGGAGACCGGGCCGCCAAGCATGACGGAGAGGATCGGGGTCGCGTCCGGATCGAGCTGGGTGACGACCGGGTCCTCGACGTCGAGCGGCAGGTCGGCGCGGACCGGGGCGATCTTCTCCCGTACGTGCTGCGCCTTCACGTCGACGTCGTAGTCCGTCTCGAACTCGACGAAGATCTGGGAAATCCCCTCGGACGAGACGGAACTCAGGTCGCGAATGCCCTCGATCGTGTTGATCTGCTCTTCCAGGATGTCGGTGACCTCGGTCTCGACCGTCTCCGGAGAAGCCCCTTCGAGCACGGTGGTGACCGTGACGAAGGGGAACTCGACGTCCGGGTTCAGATCGACGTTCAGCCGGTTCAGGGAGACCAGGCCGAGAACGACGAGCCCCACGTTCAGCATCAAGGCGAAGACGGGCCGCCGGATCGAGGTGAGCGGCAGGTTCAGCATGGCGTCGGCAACGCCGTCCCTACGGCGACGTCTCGGACACCGGCTCGCAGCCCGCTTCGAGCAGCGGCGGTTCGGTGACCTCGATCGGCGTTCCGTGGGCCAGTCGATCGATGACCGGTCCGATGATCAGGGCGTTGCCGGCCTCGGCGCCGCGCCTGATTTCGACCCATCGCTGACCGGTGGCTCCGACGGAGACTTCGATCTGCTCGGCTCGGCCGTCCACGGCGGTGAACACGTAGGTGCGTCCGTCGCGGTTGAGCACCGCGGCGCGTTCGACGATCACCGCGCCGTCGCGGGTGCGCGGTCGGATCTCGGCGCGGACGAAGGCGCCCGCCTTGGCCTCCGGTGTCTCCCCAGGCACCGGGACTCGGACGCGGTAGGTCCGCGTGTCCGGATCGATTCGGGCGTTCACCGCCGCGATCGTGGATGGGAGGGGTTCCGCCGCGCCCTCGACGATCAGGAGTGCCGGGTCACCCACATGGACCGGCGCCGCCGCCGCAGCCGGCACGTCGAGTTCCGCCGCGAAACCGGACAGTTCCTGAATCGTGACGACGACCGAACCGGGGCCGACGATCGCTCCCTCGTGAAGCTGACGTTCGACTATGTGGGCGTCGTAGGGGCTGATCACCGCGGTCCGGGTCAGGTTCTCCTCGGCGCTCCTCACGGCGGCGAGTTCCTGCTCGACCCGGGCCTTGGCGACCGCGAGCTGGGTCCGTTGCCGGTCGAGCTCCTGGGGTGGGGCCACTTCCTGCTCGGCCAGCCGCTCGACCCGCTCGAGTTCCTGCAGCGCCTGCGCGGCCTCGGCCTGGGCTAGGGCCAGACCGGCGCGCGCCCGCTGCAGGTTGATCCGGAAGGGTACGGGATCGAGTTGCAGGACGACGTCGCCCTCCTCGACCTGGTCGCCTACGTCGAAGTAGACAGCCGACAGTCGCCCCGAGACTTCGGGACCGAGTTCGGTCAGCCGCGGCGCGACGACGGAGCCGGAGGCCGTCACCAGAGCGTCTATCTGGCCGAGCCGCACGCGAGTGGTCGGTGCGGTTTCGCTGCGGAACGCCGAAACGGCTCCCGACGCTTCCGTCTGGCCGGCGGCACGCTTGGCGCCGACGCCGTTGCAGCCGAAACTCGCCAGACACAACAGGAACAGGGCGCACGCTGCGAGCGTCGCGCCGGCCTTTCCGTTCGTGGTGTTCATGGCAGTTGTACCCCGTCGGACTGGTACGCTGCCGGTTGCCGCTCCAGGAATCATACAAGCGTCGGAGGACTCACATGCGCCCCGATTCTCCAAGAGTCACTGCTCCCGGTTTCATCGTCTCGCTGGCGGTTCTGGGCCTCGCTTTCGGCGCTCCGCCGTCTGTGGTCGCTGAAGAGTTCGACCACGTTCACCTGGTTGCTCCGGACACGATGGCGGCCGCGAAGTGGTACAACGAGCTCTTCGGCGGCAGGCTCGGCAAGAGCGGCCCCTTCGACTCCGTCTTCTACGGCAACGACATCCTGAAGGTCCGGGAAGGCGAGCCGACGAGCGGCAGCGGCGGCACGTCGCTTGATCACATCAGTTTCTCCGTCGCGGACGTGGCGGCGACCCTGGAAGCTTGCGAGGCGGCGGGCGGCAAGGTCGTCGGCGCCGCACGGTACGTGGAGCCGGCTGGATTCACCTTCGGTTTCTGCGAAGACCCGTGGGGAACACGAATCGAGGTGATCGACGACATGGACCACGGCGGAGCGCCCGGTCTCCACCACGTTCACGTGTTCTCGAACGACGCCGTCGCGACGGCGGCCTGGTACGCGAAGCAGTTCGGCGGCGAAGTCGTCGCGTTCAAGGGGCTGGCGCCGCTGCACTCGATCCTCTACGACAACGCCGGCGACGAGACCTGGCTGATCGTCAACCAGGTGCCGGGCGAACGGACCGGCACCGACGGGACGGTGGTCGATCACATCGGCTGGCACACCACGGAGTACGATTCCTGGCTCGAACGGTTGCGCGGCGACGGCGTGAAGTTCGTCGTCGAACCGATGGTGCTGGACGCCGGGCACAGGATCGCCTACGTCGAGGGCCCCGACGGCACGAAGATCGAGCTGGTGGAGAACCTCGCCGGGGGGGTTCCTTGAGTCAGGGCCCGAGCCTGAATCGCCGGCGGTCGGCGGGACCGGTGTGCGGCCTCGCGGTGGCGGCGGCCGCGTTCATGGTGGCGCCGCTCGCGGCCCAGGAAGCGACGACCGCGGTCGAGCGGGCGCGCTTCCACCACATTCACCTCAACGTCACCGACGTCGACCGTTCGGTCGACTTCTACCGCGCCACCTTCGGCGCCCTGCCGATCGAGTTTCGCGGGGTCGCGGACGCGGTGTTCACCGAGCGGTCCTTCATCCTGTTCAACGAAGTCGAGGAGCCGCCGGACGGCAGCCAGGCTAGCGGCATCTGGCACTTCGGCTGGGGTGGTGTCGACCTGCCCAGCCAGTACCGCTGGCTGGTGTCCCGCGGCGTCGACATCCATACGCCGATCTACCGCCTGGGCCGGGGGCACGTGATCTACGTCAACGGGCCGGACCGCGAAATGATCGAGGTGAACACGATGGGCCACCACCGTTTCGCACACGTCCACCTGTTCGCGGCGGACGTGAACGAGACGGCCGCCTGGTACGAGCGGCACTTCGGTCTTCCGGCGCGGCGGTCCGCCGGGGGCAACCCCCGGCCGGTCGGCGAGGGCGCCGCGTTCGCGACCTGGGAGGAGTTTCATCGCGACCACCGCGCCTGGGCGAACGCGTTTCGCGCCGACAACGTGAACTTCATCGTCTACAACCTGCCGGACTACGAGCCGTTGGCGCCGTGGTGGCCCGAGGACGCGGCGCCGCTGCTGGAGACCCAGCCCCAGCGCGGCCGGGCGATCGACCACTTCGCCTTCTCCTACCGCGACATCGAACCGGTGTTCGAGCGGCTGCGGACAGCGGGCGTCGAGATCGTGGAACCGATCACCTACCGGCCGGAACTGGACATGCGGAGCTTCTTCGTGATGGGGCCGGACAAGGTGGCGGTGGAGATCGTCGAGGCGAAGCCGATCCCCGAGGGCGTCTGGGACTGAGTGAGTGGCCAGCCAGCTGCTAGAGTCCGCCTGCCGGCTCGGAACAACTGGTTGGAAGCTGGAGGCGCGCATGAGCCGTACGACCGCAGCACTTCTCGTACTTGGGACGCTTGGATTGGCTTCCGCGGCCGTCGCCGCCGACAGCGGGGAAGCCGTCACCTTCCACGAGGACGTGCTGGCCATCTTCCAGGAGAACTGCCAGACCTGCCACCGCCCGGGCGGCGACAACGTGGCGGGCATGGTGGCGCCGATGTCGCTGATGACCTACGAGGAAGTGCGGCCGTGGGCACGGTCGATCGCGCGCCTCGTGCAGAGCCGCGAGATGCCGCCCTGGGACGCGACGGACCACACCGCAGGCGTCTTCCTGAACGAGCGGACGCTGACCCAGCAGGAGATCGACACGGTCGTTGCCTGGGTCCAGCGCGGCGCTCCCAAGGGCGACCCGGCCGGGGGCCCGGTGCCCCGCGAGTGGGAAGACACCGGCGGCTTCCTGATCGGCAAGCCGGACCTCATCGTCTACATGGAGGAGCCGTACCACGTGGGCGACGACGTGGAGGACGAGCAGCCGAACTTCTTCATCACGCTGACCGAAGAGATGCTCCCCGAGCCGCGCTGGCTTCAGGCCATCGAGTACCAGCCGGACGCCGAGTTCGTCCATCACATCACCGGCCGGGCGCTGGTCCCTGACGAGGATGGCGAGGTCGACGTGCTGAGCGAGAACACCTTCTCGCTCGGTTCGATTGCCGCCGGCGAGGACCCGACGATCTACCCGCCGGGCTTCGGCAACCTGTTGCGGGCGGGCATGGTCGTTCGCCTCAACGTCCACTACCACAAGGAACCCGGTCCGGGCAGCGGCGGCTACGACCGTTCAGCGGTCGCCTTCAGGTTCCACCCGGTCGGCGCCGAGGTGAAGCACAAGGTGACCTGGAACACGATCGGCGCCGGCGCCTTCGAGATCCCGCCGGGCCACGGAAACTGGCGCGTCGGCTCGTCCCGGATCTTCGAGAAGGACACCGTGCTGCTGTCGCTCCATCCGCACATGCACTTCCGCGGCCAGAGCATGAAGTACACCGCGTACTACCCCGACGGCGGCACCGAGGTGCTGCTCGACGTGCCTGAGTACGACTACAGCTGGCAGACGAACTACATCTACCGGGAGCCCAAGGTGCTGCCGGCCGGTACCCGGGTCGAGATCGAAGCCGTCTACGACAACTCGGAAACCAAGCTCGACGAGTATCCCTTCCTGGACATCGGGCGGGCGGTCGACTGGGGTGCCCAGAGCACCGACGAGATGATGGCCCCGTTCCTGGCCTGGACCTACGTCGAGCCGGAAGACGCGGCGGCGATCCTGGCCGCCGGCTCCGCCGGTTCGACCGGCGGCGGCGAGTAGCGGCGACGAGTACATCCGCCTGCCGAGGGCACGGCGGAGGGGGCCAGGGGACGTTCACGAGGCGCCTGTGCAGTTCTTGCTGGGACTCTTGATCTGTGTGGCGTTCTGCGAAGCCGCGGAGTCTCAGGATGGCCCAGAGCCGGGAGTGCACGAGGCGGTCGCCGCCTATCTGGAACGAAGCGCCTTCGAGGTCGCGCTGAGTGCTGAGGGAGGGCTCGAAGGGCCTGCGGCAGAGTGGTTTCGCGCCGAGGCGGCCGAAGCCCAATTCGTGTTCATCGGCGAAGAGCATGATGTCCGGGAGGTTCCGACTCTGGTTGGCGCTCTTTGGCGGGAACTCGTTCCCTTGGGCTACGAACACGTAGCGATCGAAGCTGGCCCCTGGCTCGGCGACAGGCTCGACAAGTTCGCAAGATTCTCGGATCAACAGGCCCTTTCTCACTTCCAGGGGGCAACCTGGCCTCGTCTGCCGAACAACAGCGTGCCGCCGATCTCGGAGGAGGACGTTGCCTTCTACGAGGAACTTGGCAGCGTCAGCGGCCCACACCGCAGGTCTGCCGCTCCCCTGATCTGGGGACTGGATGCCGAGTATCGAGCGGCTCCACTGCTGAAGAGGCTGGCGGAGCTGTCGCCGCGGCCCGCCAGGCGACAGGCGGTACAGTCCCTTCTGGAGCAGGTAGGGGCTGCGGAGAGAAGCGGCGACTACAACACTGGTGCCTTCCGGGATGCCATCGAGCAGGTCATCGAACAGGCGCGAGCCGAGCCGGGGACCGAGCTGCGCTACATACTCGATGCGCTGCGTTGGCGAATCTCCGCGCTCCGGGAACACACGAGCGACGACCTCAAGAAGGAACTCTTCTTGCGCCAGTACAAGGTTGCGAAGGAAAAGGGCGAGCCGAAGCCGCGCGTGATGTTCCGGCTCGGCGCGTACCATGCCGCCCGGGGGCTGATGCACGACTTCGGCTCCTCTACACTCGCGAACTTCGTAGCGGAATTGGCGGTCGCCGAGCGAACAGAGATGCTGAACCTCGCGATCATCAACTGCCAGGATACGTCTCCTGGGGACTTTCCGAGACCTTGCACCTGGGAGCAACAGAGAGCTCTACGGCCGTTTCGCTCCGCTGCCGTAGCGGACTGGACACTGTTCGACCTTCGAGGGCTGCGCGCACCGCTACGGCAAGCGCGGCTGAACGGACTTCGGTCCTATCCGGATGGGTGGGAGTATTGGGACCTCGTCATGTCGTTCGACGCCGTGATCCTCCTGGACCGTTCCGAGCCAAGCCGGCTTCCGGGCGAATAGAGCGAGTCCATGCGCATCAGCGCCCCTGGTCGTATGGCGGCACGCGCCCGAGAACGCTTGCACGGAGACGCTTCGGACGTTGCTCCCGCGGCATGAACCCGTCTTCGGTACCGATGTAGAGCGAGACGCACTCCAGGATGTCAACTGCGCTCTCGCCCGGGTACTGATCCCCGAAGAGGTAAGTCCACGCCCCGGGCGAGGAGAGCGCGATTCCGCAGGGGCGCGGGCATAGGCTGAGGCACTCGGCGGGCCTGACCTCCACGTGTTGACCCAATGGGCTTTCCTGGAACTTCGCCCGAAGCTCCCGATAGAGGCTGGAGCCGGTTCGACTCTCTCGTGGCTCGCGCGGAGAGCCGGACGCCCTGCAGGACGTGCACACATGAAGTACGAATGACCGCGAGGCGCAATGCGACGTCGGCGGGAAACTCGGGCTCTTGTTCATCCTGTCCGCCAGGCCGTCACGCCGCCCTGGGCGTCGAGCGCGGCCAGTGCGCGACCGTCCGGTCGCCAGTACACCGCGCCGACAACGTCCGCGACAGGCGCAATTCCTACCGGATCGCCTTGTCCGTTGCGCCCAAGTGACCACACGACGACCGCGCCATCGCGAGCTCCGGAGGCGAGGCGCCTCCCCCCGCGAGCGAAGGCGAGCGTAGTAACGGCCCGAAAGTGAAGTTCCAGAACGCCGGGCCGCGTGCCTTCAGGGCCGTTACCCTGGAAGCTCCAGACCGTCACCGCCTCGCCTCCGCCGGTGGCCAGGAGTGTGCCAGTGTCGTTGAAGGCCAAGGCCGACGGTTTGCCGGGATAGCCCGACATCATCGAGTCCTGCTCCGTGGAGCGACGCCAGAAGTGCACGGAGTTGTCCTGGCTGCCGCAGGCGACGATGTCCCCGTCCGGGCTCAGTACCATGGACACCAGGGAGCCGATCCACTCCAGCTTCTGGCGAACCTCCCCGGTGGACGCGTCGAAGAACGTCACCCGGCCGTAACATGCCGTCGCCAGCTCCTCTGCGCCGGACCAGGCGATCGCGCTGACGGTACTGGGATGAGGTTGAGATCGCCAGATTCTCGTTCCATCCGCGCCAAACGCGTGAACCTCCCGGGAGCAGGAGGCCGCCAACCACTGTCCGTCCGGCGACCACGCCACGTTCTCCACCCAGCCACTCCCGACGTCGATCGCCTCGCTGGCCCGGCCTTCGGTGGCACTCCAGACCAGGACTCGGCCGTCCTGGCCGGCCGTGGCGAACGCGGGCCGGTTCGGCTGCATTGCCAGCGCCAGCACCCCGCCTTCATGGGCTCCGCGCTGCGCCCAGATGGTGGCGCCGGACCTGCCTTCGAATGCGTAGACGCCACCCGCGGCATCTCCGACCACCAGCGCCTCCCCGCCCGGGGTCCACCCGCCGGCGATGGCGTAGTCACCGACCTCGGCGGCCCAACCCGGGCGAAGAACGCCCTTCGGGCTGCCGTCATTCAAATCAGGCATGCCTCGAATCCCAGCCGCATCGACCGCTCGTCGAGGTTGCGGCCAATGAAGACGAGCTGGTTGCGGCGGGGCGCGTCACCCCACGGACGATCCGGCTGTCCGTCGAAGAGCATGTGAACTCCCTGGAAGACGAAGCGACGCGATTCGCCTGCGAGGCTGATGAACCCCTTCATTCGAAAGATGTCCACGCCGCGTTCACGGAGCAGTTCGCCCAGCCACGCGTTGAGCCTGCCGGGGTCGACGTCGCCCTCCGTCTCGATTGCGATCGAGCCCACTTCGTCGTCGTGCTCATGCTGTGCGACCCAGGTTCGCTCGACCTCGGCGGGAATCACTCCGTTGACGTGGGGGGCGCCGTTCGTCAGTTGCAGGTCGAACTCCTCCGCGGTGTGCTGGGCGTAGAGGCCGACCCTCACCTGCGTATCGACTTCCAGGAAGAACGACTTGCGTCCCGGGGAGTCGAGCAGGAGGTTCAGGTGCTTTCCGACCGGAATCTCGTTCCCCGGACGAATGTCGTCCGCGGGTTCGGCGTACCGGCGCACACACCACTCCGCACCTTCACGAAGCGCGGAGTCATCCGTCCCCTGGTCCGGCACGATGACGAGAGACATCGCCGGATCTGGTCCCTCGGCCAGGCTGAGTTCGTAGCGGCCGGTGTCGAGCGAATAGACGCCGGTCCATTCGAACGGGTACTCCGGCTCGAGAAAAGTGGGACGACGCTCGAGGGCCTGGTCCAGGTCGAAGGCGGCGAGGTTGAGCACCGTCTCGACGGAGACGTCCGCCATCTGGCTGCGGATGACTCGCGCCATCCGGTTCATGTCCCGGAGCCGGACCTCGATCTTGTCGAGCGCGTCGTCGACGACGAGATCCGTCTTGTTGAGAACGAGGACGTCCGCGAACGCGACCTGTTCCGTGCTCTCGTCGCTTCGGCCGAGCTGCTGCTCGATGTGGGCTGCGTCGACAAGCGTGACGATCCCGTCCAGCTCGAACTCCGCGCGAATCTCGTCGTCCATGAAGAAGGTCTGGGCCACCGGACCGGGATCCGCGAGCCCCGTGGTTTCCACCAGCACGTAGTCGAACTTGTCCCTGCGCTTCATGAGGTTGCCAAGCACGCGAATCAGGTCTCCGCGCAC
>JAAXHG010000145.1 GCA_012270995.1 Vicinamibacteraceae bacterium
CCGGTCAACGCGAAAACCCAAGCCCCGCAAGGCCCTTCGATCCTGCCGCAACCTAGAACGGCTCAGAACTTCGGCTTAGCTGGCGCCGAGGAATCCCCGCAGGCAGCGGGTGACGGCGCCGGGCGCTTCGGCCATCAGCATGTGGCCGGCGTCCGCCACGGTCACGAAGCCGGCGCCGCCCCCGTCGCCCCCGGAGCGCGGGCCGCGGATGCGGTCGGCGAGCGCGCGGCCGGCCCTCGGCGGGGTCATTCTGTCCTTCGCGCCGGCCACGACCAGCGTGGCGCAGGTGACGCCCGGGGCGCTCTCGCTTCCCTCCCACTCGTTGCAGGCGGTGAAGTCGCGGTGGAGGACCTCCGGCAGGCAGCGGTCGAGCAGCGCCATCGTCGATCCGAGCATCCACAGCCCCGGCGCCTCGGCGCCGCCGAAGTGGGCGCCGCTGCCGTGGCCGAAGGCGGCGATGAAGCGGTGGGCATTCAGCGGCCGCTTCAGGGTGTCCGCCAGCAGGCCGGGATTGACACGCAGCGTTTCGCCGGCGCCGAGCAGGGCCAGCCTGCTCAGGCGGCCGTTCAGCCGGGCCGCCGCGTCGACCGCGATGCAGGCGCCCATCGAGTGGCCGACGAGCGCGATGTCCTGGCTGCCCGCCAGCGCCGCCGCCGCTGCCGCGAAGTCGACGGCCCAGGCGGCGTAGTCGGCGATCGTCGTGATGGCGTCCAGGTCCTCGGACGCGCCGTGACCGGGCAGGTCGGGCGCGGCGACGTTCCAGCCGTGTTGAGCCAGCGACCGGGCCTGCAGCGCCCATACCGTGTGGTCGCTGCCGGCGCCGTGGAGCAGCAGCGCCAGGGGCAGATCTTCCTGCCAGGCGGCGCCGCCGGTGCCGCAGTAGGCCGTGCGTCCCCGGATCTCGAGTTCGCTCATCGGCGTGCGCGCAGTCGACAGCGACGCGTCAGGAGGCCACCGCCCGCGGCCGCTGCATCCGCCGCTGCGAGCGCTTCAGCGCCCGGTCGAGATCGGCCACGAGGTCCCGGGGATCCTCGAGGCCGACGGACAGCCGCACCATCTCCTGGGTGACGCCCGACTCGGCGAGTTCCTCGGCGGTCATCTGCTGGTGCGTCGTGCTCGCCGGGTGGATGACCAGGCTCTTCGCGTCGCCGACGTTGGCGAGGTGCGACCAGAGCTGCAGAGCCTCGATGAAGGCGACACCGGCCTCGAGTCCGCCGCGAATCCCGAAGGTCAGCAGGGCGCCGCTGCCGTTCGGCAGCAGCTTCCGGGCGAGATCGTGTTGAGGGTGGCTGGGCAGGTCGGGGTAGCTCACCCAAAGGGCCGCTTCGTGCTGCTCGAGAAACTCGGCGACCGCCCGTGCGTTCTCGACGTGGCGGGCGACCCGGAGCGGCAGGGTCTCCAGGCCCTGAAGCAGGTAGAACGCGGCTTGCGGGTTGAGGCAGGCGCCGAAGTCGCGTAGTCCTTCGAGCCTTGCCTTGAGGATGAAGGCCGGCGGCCCGTAGTGCTCGGCGAAGGCGATGCCGTGGTAGCCGGGGCAGGGCTCGGTCATGATCGGGAAGCGCCCGGAAGCAGCCCAGTCGAACTTGCCGCTGTCGACGAGCACGCCGCCCAGGGTGACGCCGTGGCCGCCGATGAACTTGGTCGCCGAGTGCATCACGATGTCCGCTCCGAGGTCGATCGGCCGCGAAAGGTACGGGGTGGCGAACGTGTTGTCGATCAGGAGCGGTACGCCGATCTCGTGCGCGAATCCGGCGACTGCGGGAATGTCCAGCACGTCGATGCGCGGGTTGCCGATCGTCTCCCCGAAGAACAGCCTCGTGTTCGGTCGCGCCGCCCGCTTGAAGTTCCGGGGATCGGTGGGTTCGACGAAGGTCGTCTCGATGCCGAAGCGACGCAGCGTGTGGTTCAGCAGGTTGTGGGTTCCGCCGTAGATCGCGGCCGAGGAGACGACGTGATCGCCGGCCGAGAGGATCGTCGCCGCGGCCAGGTGGAAGGCGGACTGGCCGGAGGCGGTGGCGACCGCGCCGACGCCGCCCTCAAGGGCCGCGACCCGTTCCTCGAACACGGCGACCGTCGGATTCGAGATCCGCGAGTAGATGTGACCGGCCTCCTCGAGGTTGAACAGCCCGGCGGCGTGGTCCGTGTCGCGGAACACGTAGGACGTCGAGTTGACCACCGGTACGGCGCGCGCTCCGGTAGTCGGATCGGGCCGCTGGCCGGCGTGGAGGGAAAGAGTGTCGAACTTGTAGAACCAGTCGCTGCTCATGGCGTTGCCTCCCGGGTTGACCTCGGCGCGAGGCGGACCGTGAGTGTAGCCGGAGCTGGCACCCCCCAAGCCCCTGGGCAGGCTGGGAGGCGTCATGTGGCAGAGTCGCGTCCGTAGCGGGGAGAACGGATGGGGATCGTCGAAGAGTGGCACGAGTGCCTGGACCGGGGAGAGATTCTTCTGCTCGACGGCGGCACCGGTACGGAGCTGGAGCGCCGGGGCGTGCCGATGGACTCGGCGGCGTGGTGCGGCACGGCGGCACTGGAGCACCAGGACGCGATCCGGGATCTCCACGAGGACTACATTCGCGCCGGCGCGGACGCGATCATCACGAACACGTTCGCTACCCATAGGCCCCTGCTCGAGGCCGCGGGCCTGGGCGACCAGGTCGCGGTGATCGTGCGGCGGGCGGTGGAGGCGGCGCTCGAGGCGCGTGAGCGGGCCGGGTGCCCGGGCGTGCTTGTGGCCGGATCGATGTCGACGATGCCGGCGAACAACATACAGGGCGGCTACCCGCCGGTCGACGAGCAGATGGCGGCCTACAGGGAGCAGTGCGGGCTCCTGGCCGAGGCCGGCGTCGACGTGATTGCGCTCGAGATGATGCAGTTTCACGAGCGTGCCCTGCTCGCCTTCAGGGCGGCGAAGGAGACCGGGTTGCCGGTGTGGCTCGGGGTCAGCGCCCGAAAGGACCCGGACACGGGCGCGATCACTCCCTTCAACTGGCCCGACGAGTCCTTCGAGGAGTTGCTCCATACGCTGATTCCGCTCGGACCGTCCATTGTGCACGTGATGCACTCCGAGATCGCCGCTGTTCCCGAAGCGGTTGCGATGGTTCAGGAGCGCTGGGACGGACCGGTCGGCGTGTACCCGGAGTCGGGCTACTTCACGATGCCGAACTGGAACTTCGTCGACGTGATCGATCCGGCTGATCTGCTGGAGGAGGCGCGCGGCTGGGTGGCCGCGGGCGTTCAGATCGTCGGCGGCTGCTGCGGCCTGGGGCCCGAGCACATCCGGGCCCTGGGAGCGCTTCGCGGATCCGGCTGAGGAGGCCGAAACGATCGTGGCAGCGGGCAGCGAAACGGATCGGGCCCAGACGGCCTTCACGCCGCCGTTGCTGGTGCTGATCTGCCTGGTCCTCGGCTTCGGGCTGTCCTGGCTGCTGCCGCTCCGGATCTGGCCGGTCGGAACCAATCGGGTTCTGGTAGTGGCCGGCGTGGCGATCGTGGTCGCCAGCTTCGCCTGGTTGACCTGGTCGGCCCGGACGATGGTTCGCGGCGGCTCCTCCCTGCCGGTGCACCATCCGACCGCGAAGCTGGTGATCAGGGGCCCCTACCGGTGGTCCCGCAATCCCATCTATACGGGCATGGTGCTGGCCTTCCTGGGTCTCGGACTCGCCCGGGGCAGTTGGTGGTTCATGGCCCTCGCCGTGGCGGTCGCCCTCCTGCTGCGCTGGGGCGTGATCCTGAGGGAAGAGGCTTACCTGGAGCGGAAGTTCGGCGACGAGTACCGGGACTATGCGAAGCGCGTCCGGCGCTGGCTGTAGCGCGGCCCTCCCGGTCCTCGTGCCGGCGACCGCGCTGGCGCTGGTCCTGGCCGGCTGTGGAGCCGAGCCGCAGGGCACGGCGCCATCGTCGGTCGAGGCGGACGTGGAACACCTGCTGGGCGGAGCATCGACCGGACAGCCACCGGTCATCCTGATCACGATCGACACGCTGCGGGCCGATCGGTTATCGAGCTACGGCTCGGACCGGGTCGCGACGCCGCACATGGACCGTCTGGCGGCCGAGGGCGTCCGCTTCGCCAACGCGTCGTCGACGGTGCCCTTCACCTTGCCGGCGCACAGCTCGATCATGACCGGGCTCTACCCGCCGGCCCACGGCGTGCGGGAGAACGTCGGCTACGTGCTGGCGCCTGAACTCGTGACGATCGCCGAGCGGTTCCGGGATGCCGGTTACCGGACGGGTGGTTTCGTCAGTGCCTTCGTGCTCGACGCGCGCTGGGGGATCGGCCGCGGCTTCGACACCTACGTCGACGACTTCGACCTCGACGCGATGGCGGGCACCAACCTCGGGTCGGTCCAGCGGGCGGGTCCGGAGACGATCGGGCACGCCCTGGAGTGGCTCGACGGCGCGGGAGGCGAGGGGCCCTTCTTCCTGTGGCTCCACCTGTTCGACCCTCACGATCCGTACGACCCGCCGGAACCGTTCCGATCCGAGTACCCCGGGCGGCCCTACGATGGCGAGGTCGCCTACGCCGATTCGCTGATCGGCGAGTTTCGCGCCGCTCTCGAGGAGCGCGGGCTGTTCGACCAGTCGGTCATCGTGCTGACGTCGGACCACGGCGAGGGACTGGGCGACCACGGCGAGAGCTACCACGGCTTCTTCGTCTACGACACGACGGTTCATGTGCCGCTCATCGTCCGGCTGCCCCGTGGCGTCGAGGCGGGCCGGGTGGTCGGAGAGGCCGTGAGCCACGTCGACATCGCGCCGACCCTGATCGAGCTCCTGGACCTCGACGGAGCTGACGCTGCCCAGGGCCGGAGTCTGCTCCCGGATATGCAGGGATTGCCGAATCCCCTTGCCGAACGTGGGGTCTACGCCGAGTCCTTCTACGCGCTCGACCACTACGGCTGGGCGCCGCTTCGCTCGCTGCGCACGGCGGAGCACAAGTACATCGAAGCACCCGATCCCGAACTCTACGCCCTGCTCGAGGATCCGGGCGAACTCGCGAACGTTCTCCTTGAAGAGCGCGATCTGTCGCGCCGCCTGCGGGCGGAGACTCTCGAACTCGCGGCGGCACTCGACCGGGCGGCCCCGAGTTCGAGCGCCGAACCGGATCTCGACGAAGACACGCTGGCCCAGTTGCGCGCCCTCGGCTATCTCGCGGGCCGCGGCACCGCCGGTCGGGGGGATTCCGAAGGCCCGCGCGCCGATCCGAAGGACAAGGCGCACCTCCACCGCGCCATCATGCGAGCGCAGAGCGCGTTCGGCGCCGGTGACGAGGAAGCGGCCGCGGTCGAGCTGCGGGCGGCCTTGTCCGAGGACGAGGGGCTGCTCGACGCGCACCAGCTTCTGGGCACGATCACCCTCCTCGCGGGCGACCCGGAGCCGGCGATTGGCCACTTCCAGAGCGCGCTGGCCCTCGATCCCGAGCACCGGCAGTCTCTGCTCGGCCTCGCCAACGCCTACCGCGAGCTGGGACGGATCGACGAGGCGGTGGTCGGCTACCGCCGGCTGCTCGAAGTCGCGGGTCAGGACGCCAAGGCGACGATGGCCCTCGCACGCATCCACGTCGAGCGCGGCGAGCCAAGCGAGGCAGAGAAAGTACTCGCCGCTGCTTCGGAGGGTCGTGAACCACCGCCGGTGGTGACGAACAAGCTGGGCGAAGTGATGGCGCTCCTGGGCCGGAAGGTCGAAGCGGAGGCGAAGTTCCGGCAGGCTCTCGGCTCGAACCCGGAACTCGGGGAAGCGCAGTTCAACTTGGCCGTCCTGTTCGACGAGTCGGGCAGGATCGAGGACGCGATCTCGGGCTACCGCCGTGCGGCCGAGCTTCGACCGCGGGACCAGCGACCGCGCTTCAACCTCGGCCGGCTCTATGGCCGTTCGGGCCGTCCTCTCGACCAGATCGAGGCCTATCGGGACGCGGTCGAGGCGGCCCCGGACTTCTCGCGCGGCTACTTTCATCTGGCAAAGGCACTGATGGATCAGGGCCGCGACCTGCGGGAGGCCGAGTCGATCGCCCGTAAGGGGCTCGACCTCGAACCGACGGGTCAGGACGGTGCGCTCGGCTACTTCGTCCTCGCCGACATCCTGAACCGGCTGGGCCGCCCACTGGAGGAGCGACAGGCCCTGGCGCGGGGCCGGGAGCTGCTGCAGCGCTAGCGCCGCTTGGTGGTGGCCGCTTGCAACGCGGCGGCCGTCAACTCCGCTACCCGCCCGGGATCCTCCATCGGTCCGAGATGGCCCAGGCCTTCGAGTTCCATGAAGTCGACATTCGGCAGTTCGCCCACGATCGTCTCGGCCCAGTATGCGGGCCCGGGGATAAGCACGGCGCCACGCATCATGGCGACTGGGCAGCGCACCTCGTTCAGAGTGTCCCACGCGCGATGGTGGGGCCCCATCAGGTAGAGCAGCGCTTCCACCTCCGGCCGGCACTTGATTTCGACCTGGCCGTCTGGCCGGTCGGCGAAGCCGTGCCGGACGTAGGCCTGGAGCGCGGCCGGATCGAGGAGCGAATAGGGCATCTTCGACGCGTAGTTGGCGATCGCGGCCTCGAGCGAATCGAAACGGCTTCGACGCTTCTTCGTTCGCTCGACCCAGACGCCGAGACGCGCGTCATCGCCTGTGACGCCCGGCGGGTAGATCACCGGCTCGTAGCAGACCAGGCCGGCGAACAGGCCCGGTCGGCGCGGCTCGGCCATCAGCAGGGCGGCCGCTCCCATCGAGTGGCCGAAACCGACCAGCGGTCCCCCGTCACTCAGTTCGAGGGTGTCGACGACCGCCAGGAGATCGTCGGCGCAGCTTTCCCACGAATAGTCCAGGTCGTTCGGGACCGTCGCGTCGCCGTGGCCGCGAAGATCGACGCTGATCCGGCGAAAACCGCTGAGCCGCGCGAGCATGGGGTCGTACACCCGCCCGTGGAACCCGGTTGCATGGCCGACGAGGAGGGTCGGGCCCTCTCCGCCGTAGTCGTAGACGGCGAGCTCGACGCCGTCGGTGGACGGGACGCGGTGTACGGAGACCGGTTCGAGCATCGGCGGGCCTTCATAGCAGAATACGAAGACGATGCCGAGGCCATTCTCCTCCTTCGGACTGAGCGCCGCGTCGTCGGCCGAGAATCTGCGCGTGCGACGGCTCCAGGTCGGCTTTCTGCTGCTGCTCGCCATTACGGCGGTCCAGGTCGTCTGGTGGTTGGTCGACCAGGCGCGGATTGCGGACCGCATTGCCGAGGATCGCGTGGCTCGTCTGGAGGTCGACCGCACGGCCGCCGAGGCGTCGCTTCTGGCCGGCCGGTCGCCCGACGAGCTTCGCGACCTCTACCCGGACCTTCTGATCGGGGCGGAAGACGCGCAGATCCGTCCGGACGCCCTGCGTGCGATCGAGGCCGAGCGGGGCAGCCACCTGTCCCAGTACCGTTGGGAGGGCGCCTTCTTCCTGCTCGTGCTCGCCGGCGGGATTCTGGTGTTGTGGCGGGTCCTGCACCGGGAGGCGGACCTGCTCCACCGCCAGCAGAACTTCCTGGCGGCGGTGTCGCACGAGCTGCGAAGTCCGCTGGCGAGTCTGCGGCTGACGACAGAAACCCTGTTGCTGCGCGACCTGGCGGCGACGGACCGGCGCGGACTCCTGGAGCGCAACCTCGAGGACTTGCGACGACTCGAACGTCTGATCGGCAACCTGCTGGAGACCACGCGCCTGGAGGAGCGCCGGGCGGTGCCACGCCGCGAGCCGGTCGACCTGTCGGAGGCGGTCTCGCTGGCGTTCGCGGAGCTGGGACACCGCGTGCACGGCGCGGAGGGCGTCGATATCGAGGTCGAGGTCGAGCCCGGCCTCGGCCTGCAGGCGGATCCCGTGGGGATTGGCACCGTGCTGCGGAACCTGATCGGCAACGCGATCGAGTCGGCGCAGACGGCGGGCAGCCGCGTCGAGGTCACGGCCAGGCGTCTCGGTTCGGCGGTCGAACTCCAGGTTCTGGACGACGGCGTCGGCTTCGAGCCCGCGGAGAGCCGGCGGTTGTTCGAGAAGTTCTACCGTCCCGGCAGTGAGTTGCGGCGCAACAAGCAGGGCAGCGGTCTGGGTCTCTATCTCGTGCGCGGCTTCGTCGCCCTGGAAGGTGGCGAGGTCGAGGCGAGCAGCGAGGGTCCGGGTCAAGGCGCCACTTTCCGCGTCACCTGGCCCGCCCGGGAACGGGCCGCGGAGCGGGCGTCGTGAGAGCCGCGGCCGACGACGCGGCCCGGGTCCTCCTGATCGAGGACGAGGAGAATCTGGCCGCCGGCATCCGCTTCAACCTCGAAGCGGAAGGCCTCGACGTCGACTGGATCGGCGATGGCGAGGAAGCGCTGGAACGGATCCGGGATCCCCGCTACCAGCTCGTGATTCTCGACGTGATGCTGCCGGGTGTGGACGGCTTCACGCTGTGCGAGGAAGCGAGGCGGAACGGTGTCGACACGCCGGTGCTGTTCCTCACCGCGAAGGCGGCGGTCGACGATCGCATTCGCGGCCTCGAAGCCGGCGGCGACGACTACCTCGCCAAGCCCTTCCACCTCACCGAGTTGCTCCTGCGGGTCCAGGCGATCCTGCGGCGACGTGCGTGGGCCGCTGCGGAGACGGCGCCCGACGTGGTGCGTTTCGGTGACAACCACTTCGATTTCACTGCCTTCGCCGGCGCCTCCTGGGACGGGAAGGACCAGCAACTGACCCAGAAGGAGGCGATGATCCTCAAGACCCTGGCGGAGCGGGAGGGAGAAGTCGTCTCGCGCGAGGACATTCTCGACCGCGTCTGGGGCTACGAGGCGTTCCCGTCCTCCCGAACGATCGACAACTTCGTTCTCCGGCTGCGCAAGCGCTTCGAGCCCGATCCTGAGCGGCCGCGGCACTTTCACACCGTCCGCGGCGTCGGCTATCGGTTCACCGTCGAAGCGGATTGACCGAGGCGGTCGACCGCGTTCGGTTACTGGACCTCCAACAGCTCGATTTCGAACCTGATGGCGGCGCCCGGCGGAATGGCGGGCGGTGAACCGTGCGCGCCATAGGCCAGGTCGGCCGGGATGAAGAGCTCCCACTTGGCGCCCGGCTTCATCAACTGGAGCGCCTCCACCCAACCGGGAATGAAGCCGTTGACGGGGCTGGTCGCCGGCTGGCCGCGGTCGTAGGTGTTGTCGAACTGCGTGCCGTCGATGAGCGTGCCGCGGTAGTGGACGGTTACGACCTGTGCGGTGGTCGGGCTTTCGCCCTCGCCGGCCCGGAGCTCGCGGTAGAGCAGGCCGGAGTCCGTCTTGACGATGCCGTCTTCCTTCTCCTTTGTGGCCAGGAACGCCGAGCTGCGGGCGGTGTTCTCGAGCAGCGCCGCCTGTCGCTGGCGATCCGCGTGCGCCTGCATCCTGGCGCCGAGTTCGCGGAGCACGGTGTCGATTTCGTCGGACTCGATCGCCTCCGTACCTTCCAGCGCGTCCTGGTAACCACGGAGAAGCAGATCCGGGTCGAGCAACAGGTCGTCGGGTGCCAGATTGCTGCCGATGTTCACGCCGAGCGCGTAGGAGGCTCTCTCATCCCACGTCTCGGCGAGCGGCGCCTCGTCCTCGACAGCGGCGACGGCCCCTTCCTGGGCGCTGGCCGGCAGCGCGGCAAGAAGGGCAAGGGCTGCGGCGATCAGGCTGAGGTACGTGCGTGGCTTGTTCATGGCGCGCATCGTATCCGCATCCGCGGGCACGGCGGAACGCTGCGCATCGCTGTCATCCGTGTGCCCGCTGACGGGCCCACGGACTGGTTCACGGGTGGCGCGGATCGCGCCACCCGGGTTCGCTATCCTCGCTCCGTGGGGCCCGTGCAGTTGATCCTCGTGGCCTTGGTGCAGGGGCTCACGGAGTATCTGCCGATCAGCTCGACGGCGCACCTGATCCTGCTGCCGCGGCTGTTCGGCTGGCCCGACCAGGGCCTGGCGGTCGACGTGGCGGCGAACACCGGCACGCTGCTGGCCGTCGTCGCCTACTTCCGGAAGGACCTCGTGGTCTACGTCCGGGCTCTGTTCCCGGGTGTGGCCGCTGTTGACGCGAACGCGAGGCGAATGATCCCCCTGCTGGCGGTGGCGTCGGTGCCGGTGCTCGTCATCGGCATCGCAACGGAAGGCTGGGTGGCCGGCGGCGCCCGTAGTCCGGGCGTGATCGCCTGGGCGACGATCGGCTTCGGCCTGGCGCTGGGGGCCGCCGACCGCTGGGGCGGACACGACCGCCGGCTCGGTCAGTTGACCTGGCCGCGAGCGCTGGTGTTCGGCGTGGCGCAGGCGATGGCGCTCGTTCCGGGCACCTCCCGGGCCGGAGTCGTCATCAGCGCCGGCCGGCTGCTCGGCTTCGACCGCGAATCATCGGCGCGATTCGCCTTCCTGATGGCGATTCCCGCCGGCATCTTCGTCGCCGGCAGCAAGACCCTGGAGATGCTCGGCGGCGAGCTGCCCGTTTCGCAACTTCCGTCTCTGCTCCTGGTCGCGGCGCTATCCGCGATCGTCGGCTACCTGGTGATCGGCGCGCTGCTCGGCTGGGTGCGGCGGCGCAGCCTGCAGGTCTTCGTGGCTTACCGGCTTGTGTTGGGAGCGGTGTTATTGATGCTGTTCTGAAAGCCGCACACTGGGTGCCGCCGACACTCCCGCGGGCTGCCGCTGGAGATGGCCCGAAGGACACGCCAGCCGTCAGGCTGGCTCTGGCTCCGACTGTCGGTGGCCGGCGGTCGCAGTAGTGCGCTATGGGGGTGCTACACTGATGGTTCACATTCGGATGCTTGGAGGCAGAATGAAGCGGTTGAGCCTTGTTCTCGTAGCGGTCCTTGGAGTCGCAGGCGTGGAGTTGTTCGTGACGAGCAGCACGGCTGAGGCTGGTACGTGCGTGCGCTGTGTTGGGCCCGTCTGCATCCCCACCAACAAGTGGGGAGGAACTGCCTGTCGCCACTTTGGTCCGTACTGCGCACCAGTCGGCGGGTGCGGTGCTATTCCCGCGGTTCGTCGGGCGGAGTTCGAGCCGAGGCCGATTCTCACGCCGGGACCGATTCTGACGCCGGGACCGATTCTGACGCTTGCAGAGGCGATGGACGACCGCGAGAGAGATCCGGCGCTGCATCCGACCGTCGCGTGCATTCCAGTGCCCAGCGCCATCGCAACCTGTTCGATACCGAACGGGAAGTCGAGCCTGTCAGGTTGCAAGGCGCCTTGGGAGACCGAGACCAGGATTCGGCAAGTCGCTCCTGCCGAACGTCACTTGGCGGCCGCAACGGCGGGCCCCTAAACTGCGACTCGATCCAAGGAGGATGGCGGTCGGGTCGGCGATCCTGATCTTCGTCCTGGTTTTTCCAGGCGCGCTTCTAGCAGACGAGATCGTCATCTCGGTCACGGCAGGACAGTTGGCGCCGGAACTGGCCGCTACGATCGCGCTAGTCGCCGTGGACGAGGACGGCGAAGTAGTGCGGGAGTTGGGTGCGCGGGGCGCGACTCCGGTCCGCGTCGCGGCGGAGGGGATCGAGTACGTTTCCTGTCGCAGTCCCTTGATCTGGTGCCCGCGGCTTCGAGTGGATACCTCTGAGTCAAGCGCTGTCGACCCTGAGCCGCCGCCGGTTCGGGTCGTCAGTCTGACCGCCCATCGGCTGGCGGACCTCGCTCTGCCTCTTGTTTTGCCTTCCGGCGAGAGCCTCGGAAGCGGAGCTCCCTTGGTTGAAGGCTGGCTCGAGGTCGCATCGGGAACGGTCCACTTCCTGGAACCAGCCGCTCTGGACGGGAACCTCCTGCGCTGGCGCGGGCCTGCTGGCCGCACCGACTACCGGATAGCCGCGGAGGGCTGGGCGCCGGGCTATCTCTTCGACCGCGACGTTGGGGCTGGCATGACGCGGCTCGAAGCGCTGCGGTTGGTCGGGGGTGCCTCCGTGTCGCTCCATGCGGTGGCGGAGAGGACAGGCTTGCCGGTCGCCGGCGCGGCGGTCAGGGCCGAGCCGTACCCGCCGGCAGTGAACGACGGGAGTGCCGCGGCGGCGGCGCGGGCCGTGACGGGCGAGGACGGCTTCGCGCAGCTCGTTGGGCTCGACGGCGAGTACTACTCCCTGATCGTCGAGAGCGATGGTCGACCTCCGACCCGGCTCGACGGCGTTCGGTTGGAAGCGGACGCCGAAACGCGGCTTGCGGAAGTCCTCTTGGGCGAGTTTGCGGAGGTTCGAGTCTTCATCTCACCGCGAGTTCCCGGCACAGGAAGCAGCTCGGGAAGGTGGCGAGTCGACGTACGGAGGCTCGATCAGAACGCGGCGCCTCGGATCGCGGAGGCGGATGCCGACGGCGACGTGTTTCATTCGGAACAGAGGCAAGTGGTGGGTGCCGAAACCGTGTCGATCGATCTGGACTTCATCGAGGTGCGGGGTCAGGTGCGGCTCGACGGCGATGGCGTGCAGGGCCGGGTCGCGCTCAGCCGCGGGGCTGGCGACCGCGTTCCGTTTGTCACGAACGAAGACGGCGAGTTCGGCGGCCGGATGCCGAGGCCGACCACCGATGTTGTCGCCGCCGCCGTCGAAACAGCCGGCGGACTCCGTCGAATGTTCAAGGTCAGGGCACGCGTGGCTGACGATGTTCTGAACCTGCGATTCGACTTGGGCGACCGTACGGTACGCGGCGTGATCCTGGACGGCTCGACGCACGAGCCGCTTCCCAGCGCCTCGGTGACCATCGAGAAGGCGGACAAAGGGAGTGGGAACGACGATGACGATCTGGAGGCGTTCGTTTCGCTGCCGGTCGCATCCGACGAGGAAGGCCGCTTCGCATTCGACGGACTTGAGGAAGGCCGCTATCGCCTATGGGCCTGGCTCGACGGATTCACCGAGGGAAAAGCCGAGGTTTCTTCTTCACCGTTGGATGACTGGGTGGTCGACGACGTGCGGACCGTGCGCCTGCGTCTCGAACCCGCCGAGCCCCTCGACGTACTCCTGACGAGAGCGGGAAGCCCATTGCCGGCCGTGACGGTGCAGGTGGTTGCGCGAAGCCGGTCGGGGGCCGTCGGCGCTGGCTTCGGTTACACGGACAGTTCGGGGAGAACCAGGGTCCTTGTTCCTCGCGGCGGCGTCGGCCCGGCTTCGGTTGTTGTCAAGGCGCCTCCGCACCTGCTGTGGTCGGGTTGCTTGTCACTGCCATCGCCGGGCGAGCCCGTACTGCGCCTCGATCTGATGGACGAACCGGTCGGCACGGTCGTGCTGCGCAACAGGGGCGGCGACCATGCTGGAAGCTCCCAGCCGCTCCTAGTGACGCCGCACGGGGGCGTGCTTTCGCTGGGCGACCTGATCGCCTGGAGCAGTCTTGCCGGCGGGGCGGGCGCTGACCTAGCGGTTGGCAGGGCAATCGACAGGATTGAACTGCCCGCGCTGTCTGCCGGTCGCTACGGCGTTGTCCAATCGACGGCCTTCGACTTCGGGCTCTATGCGGACGCCTGCGCGGGTGCGTTCAGCGCAAGCGGCGGCCCCGGGAGCGTCCTCGTGCCGGGGGGTCGGGTGGAGTTCGAAGTCGACTTCGGGTTCGATTCCGACGAGCCGGTGCTGAGTCTTCCGTCGGATCTCTGATCTCCGGGGCTTCCCGACCATGCTCCGGCGCCGGGCTGCCGGCGAAGCTTGTGCGAAGCGCGAGCATGCGGGTTCAGAGAAACTCCAGAGGGCTTCAGGCGTCGCCGATCCTAGCGACGACAGCTTCGCCCATCGCCGTCGTCGACAGGGTTCTCTTCCCTCTCAAGGCCAGGTCGGCGGTACGGAGTCCGTCGTCCAGGGCCGCGGCGACCGCCGCTTCGACCTGGGCCGCCTCGGCCTCCATGTCGAGGCTGTGACGGAGCAACATCGCGGCGCTCAGGATCGCGCCGATGGGGTTGGCGATGCCGCGGCCCGCGATGTCGGGTGCCGAACCGTGGACCGGCTCGTACAGGCCCTGGCAGCCGGAACCCAGGGACGCGGAGGGCAGCATGCCGAGCGAACCGGCGAGGATCGCCGCCTCGTCGCTCAGAATGTCGCCGAACATGTTGCCGGCGAGGATCACGTCGTAGTCCGCCGGCGAGCGCATCAACTGCATCGCGAAGGCGTCCACGAGGTGGTGAGTGACCTCGACATCCGGATAGGCGCTCGCGACTTCGGTGACGGAACGCCGCCACAGCCGCATCGAGGCCAGCACGTTCGCCTTGTCGATCGACGCGACCTTGCCGCGGCGACCCCGCGCCGCCCGCAGCGCGACCC
This sequence comes from Vicinamibacteraceae bacterium, assembly GCA_012270995.1. Classification (GTDB taxonomy): domain Bacteria; phylum Acidobacteriota; class Thermoanaerobaculia; order Multivoradales; family Multivoraceae; genus Multivorans. The sequence continues at coordinate 14,212 of JAAXHG010000145.1, forward strand.
GGGTGACGCGCTCCACTTCGGCCGTGGAGTAAACCAGGGTGTCGTGGGCCACGTCGCCGTCGCCCTGCTCCTGGCGGGGGCCGAAGTAGATGCCGCCGGTCAGCTCCCGCACGAACAGCAGGTCGACTCCGCGCAGCAGCTCGGGCTTGAGCGGCGCGAACGGGGCGAGCGACTCGAACACCGGCACCGGGCGCAGGTTGGCGAACAGGCCCAGCTCGGCCCGCAGGTCGAGCAGACCCTGCTCGGGTCGGAGCTCGGCGGTCGGGTCGGACCACTTCGGTCCGCCTACGGCACCCAGAAACACCGCGTCGGCCTCTCTGCAGGAGGCCAGGGTGGCGGGCGGCAGCGGATTGTTGAAGTCGTCGATCGCGTTGCCGCCCATCGGGTGGGACTCAAGCTGGAAGCCGTGGCCGCCGAGTTCGGCGACGGCGTTCAGGACGCGGGTCGCTTCCGCGGTGACTTCCGGCCCAACGCCGTCGCCGGGGAGGAGGACGATGTTCGCCTGCATACGGACCTATCCGCTGAAGAGAGAGTCGAACTTCAGGGGGCCGCCCACCACGATTCCGACCTGAATCGACTTGAACTGCTCCGTCTCCGGTCGACGGCTTGGCCGCACACGCTGCTTGTCAAGCCTCTCGCCGTACCTCTCACTGATCACGAAGTAGCGAAGCCTAAGTTCCACTCCCTCGCCTGTGCATTGTTCTTCAAGCTCGCACAACGACTTCAAGTACATCAGAACGGGCGGCGATCGGCGCAACTGCTCCATCGCCTTCTACTTGCCGGCGTCGAGCGACTTCTTGAGCTCGACGAAAACGACTTCGCTACCGTCGACCTCATCGAGTGCGAACATGTAGTCGCATCTCTGCTTCCAACGACCGTTCTTGACGCCGGAAAAGTCGCCAATGTTCTGGAGGTTGACCGTGGCGGCGCGCTCTGGGATCTGCAACACGCTCACGTCCATCACATCCTGCTCGCGAAGCGTGACGCTGCCATCGGCCTCCGGCGATACTAGAGTCTTCGATTCAAGAATCTTCTTTAGCCGCGCTGCCAACACGGCCTCACTCTCCGGCCTCGAGTGGTAGGCGAGCGGCCAACTCGTTCGCCGTCCTGTTGATGGCGTCGATCGTCCGATCGAAGACAGGAAGATCGGCCCCGTACTGATCCACGCTGCAGGCGGAGAGGCCACCGTCTTCAGCCACGTATGCCCTTAGTTGCCGAGGCCGGACCTGGTCGGCCTCGGTGCAGCCAAGCTTGCGCAGGAGTGCGCGGTCTTTCCCTTTGAGTTGGCTCAGCATTACGAGGTTGTTGACTTCCTTGACCAGATAGTCGCTGTGCGTCGTCACGAGGATGCGGAGACCGGCACCGACCATTCGAGCAAGAAGGCGCGCGAGTCGGACCTGATTGGCCGTGTCGAGGTCACTCTCGGGTTCGTCGATGATGAGAAGCTGCTGTCGCTTGGCAACGTGCTTCAAGTAGAAGTAGAGGTCTGACAGCCCTCTCGCCGAGGAAGAGGCAAGATGGAGGGGTATGTTGAAATGGCTGGTCTTCCTGAACTTGGAGATGAAGCGCAAATCCTGACCTGCGTTGCTGTAGTACCCTCCGAGGAGGTCCTTGATGTCATTGAAGAATTTGTCGTCGTCGAGTTCGCTCTTGGCGCTCTTCAGGTCCGGAATGCTGCGGGTGTAGTCGATATTGTCCTTGATGGAAAGGGAGTATCGACTCGTGGTCTCGTCGAGCAGCCAGTACGGGAAGGGACTGTCGCGGTCCTTTCTGTATTGTTCCTTCTGTAGTGCGTCGACGAGCTGGTTACGTCGATAGTCCAGATCCTTGTAGAAGAGCGCGATTCCGAAGCGCTCCGCGGACAGGATGAAGGGGTCTGGGATAAGACAATCGAGAAGCAGGCGGGCGTACTCGTAGGTGACGGCTGTCTCAATCGCAGGAGTGAGGTGGGGGCGTTGGCGGCTGTCGGACAAGGAGGCGAGGAGGCGTGTGCCGTCGAAGTCGATGTTGAGGCCGGCGCGTCCAGGGAGAGGCACGCTAGCTTGATAGGGGTCCTTTGCGGGGGCGTCGTCCAGGTCGAGGCTCAATCGTGCTCGGGCGAAGTCCTCCTGCTTCGAGCTGAAGACTCCTGCGAGGTGGCGCCTGGAGAAGTACCGAGCGAGGGATTTGGCATAGGCCGCTCTGTGTCGCGCCACGGAGTCGTCGTCAGGTTCCCAGGTTGCGCTTCCCTCGATGACGAGTTGGTCGATGAGAACGCGGAGTTCAGGGAAGAGGTCCTGAGATTTCCGGAAGGCCCGCCGAGCAGCCAGCGGCGACTGCCGCCACATCTTGAGGAAGCCGTAGAGCGTGTAGACCGTGTACGTCTTGCCCGTGTTGTTCAGGCCGGCAATGACGGTGAGGTCGCCCAGTTCAAGGGTGGTGGCCTTTACTGGGCCCAGATTGTTGAAGCGGAACTTCATGGTGATGATTGTCTCACTTCTTGCGACCGCTCAGCCCGAACGGGTATCGAGCCGCGCCGCGTTGGCGGCCTCGAATGCCCGGATCGCGGGCGCCTGGTTCAGCAGGTAGCCGAGCTGGTCCGTGCCGTCGAGCAGGCAGCGGCGGGCGAAGGGATCGACCTCGAAGTTCGTCTCGCCGCCGTCCGGCAGGCTGAGGGTCCGCGCCTTCAGATCGATCGTGACCTCGGTGGCCGGATCGGCGGCGACGGCGTCGAACAGCGAAGCGGAGACGTCTTCGGCCACCGGCACGATGAGCAGGCCGTTCTTCAGCGCGTTGCTGCGGAAGATGTCGGCGAAGGACGTGCTGATCACGGCGCGAAAGCCGTAGCCGACGAGCGCCCAGGGTGCGTGCTCGCGGGAGCTGCCGCAGCCGAAGTTGTCGCCGGCGAGCAGGATCCTTGCCTCGCCGTGCTCGGCGCGGTTCAGCACGAAGTCGGAGATGGGCTCGCCTTCCGGGTCTCCGTCGAGGTAGCGCCAGCGGGAGAAGAGGCCCGAGGCGAGGCCGGAGCGGTCGGTGACCTTCAGGTAGGACGCCGGGATGATCTGGTCGGTGTCGATGTTCTGGATCGGCAGCGGCGCCATCGTGCCGGTGTAGCGGGTGAAGCTCTTGCTCACGACAGCACCTCGCGCACGTCGGTCACTCGCTTCCGTGGGTTGCAGCGCGGATGCCGCCGCTCGCGGCGGCTGAGACGGAGTGGGCTCCCGCTCACGACAGGACCTCGCGGACGTCGGTCACGCGGCCCGTGATAGCCGACGCGGCCGCGGTCAACGGACTCGCCAGGAAGGTGCGTCCGCCGGCACCCTGGCGGCCCTCGAAGTTGCGGTTGGAGGTGCTGACCGCGTACTGGCCGGGCGCCAGTTGGTCGCCGTTCATCGCCAGGCACATGGAGCAACCGGCCTCGCGCCACTCGGCGCCGGCGTCGACGAAGACCTGGGCGAGGCCGTCGCGCTCGGCCTGCCGCTTCACGGCGTCCGAGCCGGGCACCACGAGCACGCGGAGACCGTCGGCCACCTTGCGTCCCCGCAGGATGCCCGCGGCCGCCGCAAGGTCGCTGTAGCGGGAGTTCGTGCAACTGCCGACGAAGACGACGTCGATCGGCTTGCCCTCGAGCTGCTGGCCAGGTTCGAGCGCCATGTAGTCGAGTGCCTTGCGGAAGGAGGCTCGCTTCTCCGGTTCGACCGCCTCGTCCTCCGGAATCGCGCCGGCGATCGGGATCGCCATGCCCGGATTCGTGCCGTACGTGACCATCGGTTCGAGACTCGAGCCGTCGACCATGGCGGTCCGGTCATAGACCGCCCCCCCGTCGGTGGGCAGGGACCGCCAGTCCTCGAGCGCGGCCTCCCAGGCCTCGCCGGACGGCGCCATCGGCCGGCCCTCGAGGTAGTCGAAGGTCACGTCGTCGGGCGCGATGAGACCCGCGCGGGCACCGCCCTCGATCGACATGTTGCAGACCGTCATGCGGCCTTCCATGTCGAGCGCCCGGATCGCCTCGCCGGTGTATTCGAATACGTGGCCTGTGCCTCCGCCGATCCCGAGCTTGGCGATCACGGCCAGGATGATGTCCTTGGCGACCACGCCCTCCTGCAGCCGGCCGTCGACGCGTACCTCGTAGGTCTTCGGCCGGTGCTGCAGCAGGCACTGCGTGGCGAGGACGTGGCCGACTTCGCTGGTGCCGATGCCGAAGGCGAGCGCGCCGACGGCGCCGTGGGTGCTCGTATGGCTGTCGCCGCAGACGACCGTCATTCCCGGCTGGGTGGCGCCGAGTTCCGGTCCGATCACGTGCACGATGCCGCGCCGCTCGTCGCCCATCGCGTACAGCGGGATGCCGTAGCGTTCGCAGTTCGCCTCCAACTGGTCGAGCTGGGCCGATCCCTCGGGGTCGAGCACCCGGAGCCTTGCCGTGTCGATCGAGGGATCGGTCGGCGTCGAGTGATCCATCGTCGCCAGGGTCAGATCGGGCCGACGCACGGCCAATCCCCGTTCTGCCAGTTCGGTGAACGCCTGGGGCGAGGTCACCTCGTGAACCAGGTGCAGATCGATGAAGAGCGTCGCCGGCAGGCCGCGCTCCTCGGCGGTGACCAGGTGGCGCCGCCAGATTTTCTCGAACAGTGTCCGGGCCCTGCTCATGCTTCCACCGGCTGCGGGCTCGACACAGTGAGAGTCGCCGGTGCGCCCTCGCCGGCCGTGTACTTGGTGCCGATGACGGTCAGCATCCGGTTGAGAGCGGCTAGATAGGCCTTGGCCGAGGCGACGATGACGTCCGTGTCGGCGCCGTAGCCGCCGAAGATCCGGCCGTCGCCGGGGCCGGAGGCCGGGCTCTTGATCCGCACCGTCACCTCGCCCATCGCGTCGATGCCCTCGGTGACGCTGTGCACGTTGTACTCGAGCAGCGTGTTCTCGGCCTCGACGACCGCGTCGATCGCGCTGAAGGTGGCGTCGACGGGTCCGGTTCCGACCCCCGGCGAGATGTACTCCTGGCCGTTCGGACCGCGCAGCCGGGCGGTCGCGGTCGGCATGCCGGGCCGCCCGCAGGAGATCTGCAACTCGAGCAGCGCGAAGATCTCCGCCGGCGCGAGGATTTCCTGGTTCGCGAGCGCCTGCAGGTCGGCGTCGGTGATGTCCTTCTTCTGGTCGGCGAGCTGCTTGAAGCGGCGGAAGGCCTCTCCGAGTTCTTCCCGGTTCAGTTCGAAGCCGAGTTCCTCCATGCGGACCCGGAGCGCGTGCTTGCCGGAGTGCTTGCCCAGGACCAGCCTGCTCTGGGTCAGGCCGACGGTCTGCGGGGTCATGATCTCGTACGTGCGCTGATCCTGGAGCATGCCGTGCTGGTGGATGCCGGCCTCGTGCGCGAACGCGTTCTCACCGACGATCGCCTTGTTCCGGGGTACCGCGATGCCGGTGTAGTGCGCCACCAGGCGACTCGTGCGCACGAGTTCCGTCGTGTTCAGGCGGGTGCCGACGCCGTACACCTGGGGGCGGGTGTGAAGCGCCATGACGACTTCCTCGAGCGAGGTGTTGCCGGCGCGCTCGCCGATGCCGTTGATCGTCACTTCGACCTGGCGGACGCCGGCCTCGATCGCGGCCAGCGTGTTCGCGGTGGCGCAGCCGAGGTCATCGTGGCAGTGGGCCGACCAGATGACGTTTTCGGCGCCGTCCGTGTGCTCCATCAGGTAGCGGAACAGGTCCCCGTACTCGACCGGCATGTCGTAGCCGACCGTGTCCGGGATGTTCAGCGTTGTGGCGCCCTCGCTGATGGCCAGCGACAGCACCTCGACCAGGAAGTCCGGGTCGGAGCGGGTGGCGTCCTCGGGGCTGAACTCGATGTCGTCGCACAACGAACGGGCATGCGCGACCATGTGGCCGACCTGGCTCAGCACCTGTTCCCGGGTCATCCCCAGCTTGCGTTCCATGTGCAGGTCGGAGGTGGCGATGAAGGCGTGGATGCGCGGTCGGGCGGCGTCCCGCACTCCTTCCCAGGCCTTGTCGATGTCCTCACGCCAGCAGCGGGCCAGACCCGCGATGACGGGTCCCTTGCTCCCGCCGACGTCGCGGGCGATCCGCCGCACCCCCTCCAGGTCGTCGGGGCTGGCCGCGGGGAAACCGGCTTCGATGATGTCGACGCCGAGCACGGCGAGCTGGCGCGCCACCTCGAGCTTCTCGGCGCTGGTCATCGTCGCGCCGGGCGATTGCTCGCCGTCGCGCAGCGTGGTGTCGAAGATTCGGACGTAGTCGCCGTTCTGGCTCGGTCCTGCCATCGTTACACCTCCTTGGCGTCTAGGAACGGCATCATCCGACGCAGTTCCCGGCCAACTTCCTCGATCGGATGCGTCCTCTCCGTCGCCCGGCGGGGATCGAACCGCGGCCGGCCGTTCCTGTTCTCCGCGATCCAGTCGCGGGCGTAGGTCCCGTCCTGGATGTCGCGCAGCACCTTGTCCATCACCGCCCGCACGTCCTTCGTGATCAGTTGATCGCCGGCGTGGTAGCCGCCGTGCTCGGCGGTGTCGGAGACGCTGTACCACATGTAGCCGAGGCCGCCTTCGTACATCAGGTCGACGATCAGCTTCAACTCGTGCAGGCATTCGAAGTACGCGACTTCCGGCTGATAGCCGGCCGCCACGAGTTTCTCGAACCCGGCGCGCACCAGCGCCGAGGCGCCGCCGCAGAGCACGATCTGCTCGCCGAAGAGATCGGTCTCGGTTTCTTCGGCGAAGGTCGTCTCGATCACGCCTGCCCGCGTGCAGCCGATGCCCTTGGCGTAGGCGAGGGCGTCCGCCAGGGCGCCGCCCGTGGCGTCGTTCTCGACCGCGACGAGGCCCGGTGTGCCGGCACCCTCGGTGAACACCTCGCGCACGCGGTGTCCGGGCGCCTTCGGCGCCACCAGGGAGACGTCGACGTTCTCCGGCGCCTCGATCTCGCCGTAGCGGATGTTGAAGCCGTGCGCGAACATCAACGTGTCCCCCGCTTCCAGGTTCGGCGCGATGTCCTGTTCGTAGAGGGCCGCCTGCGCGGTGTCGGGAGCCAGGATCATGATCATCTGAGCGCGCGCGGCGGCGTCGGCGTTGCTCAGCACTTCGAGGCCGTCGGCCTCGGCCTTGGCCTGGCTGCCGCTACCCGCCCGCAGGCCGACGACGACATGGGCGCTGCTGTCGCGGAGGTTCAGCGCATGGGCGTGGCCCTGGCTGCCGTAGCCGATGACCGCGACGGTCTTGCCCGTGAGGCGGGAGAGATCGGCGTCGTCGTCGTAGTAGAGCTTTGCCATCTGGGTTGAGTCCTCGTCGGATGAAGTGAGCGGGTTTGGATGCCGGATTCCGGGCCGTCAGAGCACGTTGCGGCGGCTGGAGGAGCGGCCGCGGTTCGGCTTGTATCCCTCGTCCTTCAGGGTGTGGCCGCCGCGTCCGAGAGCGATCACGCCGGTGCGGACCATTTCGACGATCCCGAAGGGGCGCACGAGTTCGGTGAAGTGCTCGAGTTTCTCCTCCTCGCCCGTGATCTCGACCACCAGGGAATCGGCGCTCACGTCGATGATGCGGGCACGGAAGATGTCGCAGAGCTGGATGACCTCACGCCGGTTGTCCGACGATGCGCTGACCTTGACAAGGGCCATGTCGCGGACAACGGACGGCTGGCTGTGGAGGTGGTCGACATGGACCACGTCGACCAGCTTGTAGAGGTTCTTGACCAGGCGGTCGGCCTCGGCGGTATCGGACTCCATGACGATCGTCATGCGGGAGATGTTCTCCCGCTGGGTGCGTCCCACGGACAGGCTGTCGATGTTGAAGCTGCGCCGTCTGAAGAGGTTCGACACCCGGGCCAAAACGCCCGGGCGGTTCTCGACCAGCGCCGCCAGGATGTGCTTGGCCATGCGCTAACGTCCTCAGACTCCGAAACGCGTGCCGACGGTTGCGGCCGCGGCCGGGGCTTCAGGTTCCGGGGCCGCCTCTTCGGGAGCCTCCGCGGCCGCCGCCCGTTCGCGGCGCTTGCGCTCGAACTCCTCCGGAGTCGGCCGGCGGATCATGTCGTCGAGGTCGGCGCCGGCCGGCACCATCGGAAAGACGATTTCCTCCTTCTCGACGACGAAGTCGATCAGGGTCGGGCCGGCGGTCAGGGCCCGGTTCCTGTTCACGGCCTCTTCGATCTCTCCACGCTCGGTGACCCGCGCCGCGGGGATGCCATAGGCCTCCGCCAGCTTGCAGAAGTCCGGATTGACCATGGGCGTCTGGTTGTAGCGCTCCTCGTAGAAGAACTCCTGCCACTGGCGGACCATGCCGAGGAAGCCGTTGTTGATCACCGCGATGTGGACGTTGACCTGCTCCTGAACCGCGGTGGCGAGCTCCATCGAGGTCATCTGGAAGCCGCCGTCGCCGACGATCGCCCACACCTCCTGGTCGGGCCGGGCCATCTTGGCGCCGATGGCGGCCGGCAGGCCGAATCCCATCGTGCCGAGCCCGCCGCTCGTGATCAGACTGTGGGGCCGCTCGTGCTGGTAGTACTGGGCCTCCCACATCTGGTGCTGGCCGACGTCGGTGACGGTCACGGCGTTGCCGCCGGTGAACTCGAACAGATCGCGGATGACCTGGGCGCCGAGCAACTTGCCCTCGGGCACGGCGGGATGCTGGGGCGCGTCGGCGGGCCGCACGATCTCGCGCAGCTCCGAGTCCGCCCGCCACTCCGCGATGCGGTCGAACCAGGCGTCGTTCGGGCGTCGCTCGACGCGGTCCAGCAATTGCCGGAGAACCTCACCGAGGTCGCCGACGATGCCGACGTCGACGTTCACGTTCTTGTTGATCTCGGAGGGATCGATGTCCACGTGGATCTTGCGTGAGTTGCGGGCGTAGGTCGCCAGGTTGCCGGTCACCCGGTCGTCGAAGCGCATCCCGAGGGCGATCAGCAGGTCGGCCTGCTGGATGGCGTGGTTCACTTCGGCGCCGCCGTGCATCCCCATCATCCCGAGGCACATCGGGTGTTGCTCGGAGATGGCGCCCTTTCCGAGCAGCGTGAGCGCGACCGGAATCTGCGCCCGCTCGCAGAGTTGCGCAAGTTCGCGGTTCGCGTTCGACATGGAGATGCCGTGTCCGGCCAGGATGATGGGACGTCTCGACTCGCGGATGAGTTTCAGGGCGGCGTCGACCTGATCCGCACGTCCGACTCTGGGAGGCTTGTAGCCCGGCAGCGTGACCGGCTCCGTTGGGTAGACGAAGTTCGTGGACTGATTCTGGATGTCCTTGGGAATGTCGACGAGCACGGGGCCCGGCCGGCCGGTACGCGCGATGTGGAAGGCCTCCCGCATGACTTCTGCCAGCTCGTCCAGGCTGGTGACCAGGTAGTTGTGCTTCGTGATCGGCAGGGTGATTCCGGTGACGTCCGTCTCCTGGAAGGCGTCGGTGCCGATGGCGCCGGTCGGCACCTGGCCGGTGATGCAGACGATGGGCGAGGAATCCATCATCGCGGTCGCGATGCCGGTGACCAGATTCGTGGCGCCGGGGCCGCTGGTCGCCATCGCGACCCCGACCTTGCCGGTGGCCCGGGCGTAGCCGTCCGCCATGTGGGACGCGCCCTGCTCGTGCCGGGTCAGAACGTGGTGGAGTTGCGGGTACTTGGTCAGCGCATCGTAGGTGGGCAGGATCGCCCCGCCGGGATAGCCGAAGACGATGTCGACTCCTTCGCGGAGGAGGCACTCGCAGACGATCTCGGCGCCGGTCAGCACCACGGCCTCCGTGTTCATGCCGGCCTCTTCAGTCGCTCGATCCGCAGCGGTCGTGTCGTCGGTCATCTCGGCCTCCTCTGTCAGGCCCCGGCGGCGGATGTTGCCGCAGCCAGTCGGGGTACGGGAGTGAGCCAGTCGTGTCGGTCGGGGAGCCGACCCTCGACGAGGCCGAAGAACTCCTCCTGCAGGTGGTGCGTGATCTCTCCGCGGCTGCCGGAGCCGATCGGAATACGGTCTACCGAACGCACCGGGCTGACCTCCGCGGCTGTTCCGGTCATGAACAGTTCGTCGGCCAGGTACAGCTCTTCCCGGGCGATCGGCTGAAAGCGCACGTCGTACTTCAGGTCCCGGGCGATCGTGATGACCGAATCCCTGGTAATGCCCCCCAGGATCGAGTTGTAGAGGGGCGGTGTATGGATCACACCGTCGCGGATCAGGAACAGGTTCTCGCCCGCGCCTTCGCAGACGAGGCCGCGGTCGTCGAGCATGATGCCCTCGGCGTAGCCGTGCTGGCGCGCCTCGATGGACACGAACTGGTTCGTCACGTACTGCCCGCTGATCTTGCCGAGCGGTACGGCCGTGTTCGAGTTGAAGCGCCGCCAGGAGCTGACCGCGGCATCGACGCCCTGTTCGATCGCCTCCTCTCCGAGGTAGCGCCCCCACCGGACCGCGTAGATGGCGAGCCTGGCACTGCAGTCGGTGGGATTGAGGCCCATCTCCTCGTCGCCGCGGTAAATCAACGGCCGGATGTAGCAGGACTCCAGGCGGTTGCGGGCGACCGCCTCGATGCACAGCTCGCTGACCTGATCCGGTGTGTAGCCGGGATCCATGCGCATGATCCGGCAACTGTCGAACAGGCGCCGCACATGAGCGCCGAGGCGGAAGATCGCCGTCGTTTCGCCGGTGTCGTAGGCGCGAATGCCCTCGAAGACCGAGGAACCGTAGTGCAGGCCGTGGGTGGTGAGGTGGACGGTGGCCTCGTCCCACGGCTTCCACTGGTCGTCGAGCCAGATCCACTCAGATCGTTCTATTGGCATGCAGTTACTCCGCTAGCGGCCGAACCAAAAAAGCCCCCAGGCGGTGCTGGGGGCTCTAGATCGCTTCGGGTTTCGGTTTGTGCGCCTAGTTAGCCCCCTGGACGAGAAGGACCAGAATCAGGACCAGTACCAGGAGCCCGGCGGGAACGCCGAGATCGGCGACCTGTCGCGGCAGCGCACGTGCCAGGAGGGCGGGGCGCACGGGTGTCCGAGCGTTCCTGCGAGTCGATCCTGAGGCCAAGGGCGTCATGGCCGGTTCGAGAGTCCCTTCTGGGTGGAGGGTGCTGTGGGTATGGGTCTACGTTCGCTCCCGCCGGATGGCAAAGCGTGCAGCGGAGCGTAGGAGAGGACGGGAGCGGCTGTCAAGTGGAAGAGCTGTCCAATGAGAAGTGATC
>JAAXHG010000182.1 GCA_012270995.1 Vicinamibacteraceae bacterium
CAACTCAGTCTATGGGACAGCAGTGCGAAAGGACGGACCATGCCGGACGGTTCGCAATCGTCCTGCCCGCGAGACGAACGAAGCGGGAGCTCTCCCTGGTCGCCTGGGAACACCGACATGTGACAAAGGCCGTCCCTCTTCCCGAACTGACTGGAAACGCTGACATCGACCTCGGGGTCATTGTCATGGACTGGGCGGAGAAGATCGAAGGGACCATCGCCGACGCCAACGGCCGACTACTTCCGAACGCTTCACTGGAGTATGCACGAGCCGACGCCGGGGCGTCGGCGTTCGCAACGAGCCCCATGGTCAATCCCGCAGCGGCGAAGATGACGGACGGGCGTTTCGCCATAGGCGGACTGGCCGCGGACGAGTTGCTGCATTTGCAAGCAGCGGCCGAAGGCTACAGTCGAAGGACAGTCTTTGGCGTCCGCCCCGATGACTCTCCCCTCGAACTTGTCCTTCGGGAGGGAGTAGAGTTGATCTTCGAGATCACTGACGAGACTGGCCGCCCGGGAGCTTGCTCGCGCGTTTCCTTGAAACCAAGCGACGTTGGCGCAAGCAACGTTGATGCCGCGTACTCCATAGCGCACACCTGCTCGTCAGGCCACCAGCAAACGGTTCGCGGGGTGCCGCCGGGCCGGTACATGGTGGAGATCGTCGCGCCCGAGCACGAGACTTGGCGGGACCAGTTCGAGTTCTCGGAGGACCGGAGGATACCGGTCCCGATGCGGTCTGCCACGGCGACCGTGGAGGGCGACATCTTTGCCGATCAGGTTCCCTTGCGAGGAGCGCGCGTCCAGATCGGGAGGAGCACGACCGTCTCCGATGCTGCGGGCAGCTTCACGGTCCGGGCTCCGACGGGTTGGCATACCGCGGACGTGATGGACCCGCGCTCGGGCGAGATAGTCAGCCGCTCGATGAACCTCAAGTCAGGCGCCAATCGCGTGGAATTCGATCTTTCGCGGCGGCGATTCACAGGCCGGGCAGTCGATGGAGCCGGCATTCCCGTCCCCGGAGCGAACATCCTGCTCACCTCCACCAACGCCACCGGCTACGTGTCCGGTTCCACGGACGGCAGCGGCTCTTTTACGCTCGATGTATACGCTGACCGGTACACCGCTTCCGTTTCATCACCGCGAGGAAGCGCGGAGGATCTGATCGATCTGACGAGCCAGTCCGTCCATGACCACGTGTTTCGCTTCGGAGCGACCGGCACGATAGAAGTTAGCGTAGCGAAATTACTCAACGGCGAATCGGCGGAGGTTTGGATGGCGCGCTCTCCCCTGGACCGGGATTACCCGTTGCGGCCAGACGCTGACGTCCTGTTCAGCGCGCGAAGTGCACCCTTGGGTGAGTGGTTCCTTACCGTCGCGACGAGCACGGGGCGGCTGGGCTTCGCCAGCGTTCTGCTGACTGAAGCGCGACCGTCGCGGAACGTCGAGATTGTGCTCGACGACAATGACGTGAGCGGAAGCGTCCGAGTCGACGGCAGAACGAAGTCGGGAATCGCCGTGTTCTTGATGCATGAGCAAAGTCTCGGCGTCAGATCGACGTTCTCGTCAAGCGAGGGCGCCTTCGCCTTTTCTGGCGCCCAGCCCGGTCGCTACCTGCTGATGACGGAGGGTCAGGTACAGGCGATCCGGGTTCCGCTCGTGTCCGGCCCACTGCTCATCGATATCGAGTTCGGCGAGGCGGGGATCGTCGTAGTCGGCGCCGACCGTGCTCTCGCACCGAGCCAAGCTGGCGTGGAGCTATGGCCGGAGCGGCTGGGGAGAGAGCTCGCCGCAGAACTTGGCGTGCTTCGACGCTACCTGGTCGAGGTCCCGAATGGGGCTCTCTGGACTGGCCGCATCCCAACCGGCAACTACGGAGTCCGCGTCGACCTGCCGAGCCTCGGCACGAGCCAGGCATCGATTCAGGTCGGCGCCGCGCCGAAGCTGTTTCCGCTAGAGATCCAGGGAACCGATACCGAGCCAAGGAGAAAGTAGCGCCGGGAATCGGCGCGCTGCTTCCGCCCTCAACCCGCTGCCTGAGACCCTGGCGTTCGGCAGTGGCCGCGGTCAACCGGCCGCCGACCAGCGAATCGGTACACGAGTACCGGTGCATGGACCGACGTGCCGCAACGCAGCCCCCTGCTCCCGCATGCCTGTTATCGTCTGCTCCTGACCAGGTCGATTCCACTCCCAAGAATGTCCCCGCGTCTGTCGGCAACCCTCCTTCTAGCCGCTCTGACGCCGTTTGCGGCCAGAGCCGGGCAGCCGACCGCGGAGCAGGTACGGCTGCACGGCATCGGCTACGCGCAACTCGAGAACGAGCGCGAGGCCGAAGCCGAGAGCACCTACCGGGAACTGATCGACCTCGCGCCTGACGAGCCGCTGGGCCACGCCAACCTCGCCGTCGCGCTGCTGCGCCAGGGCCGGCAGGAAGCCGCACTGGCCGCCATCGACCGGGCTCTGGAACTCGGCGGCGACAGGGGCGACCTGCTTCTGATCCGGGCCGACATTCTGCAGTGGACCGGCGGCCGCAACGACGAGGCTCTGGAGGTCTACCGGCGCGCCGCCCGCCTCGCGCCCGACGATCCGGAGGCGCAGTACGCGCTCTTCCGACATGCCGAGATCGTCCGCGGCACAGCCGGCGAGGCCGCCCGACGCTCGGCGGTCGACCGGTTGCGCGTGCTGCGGCCCGACAACCTGGTCGTCCTGCTCCTGAGCGGCGCCAGAGCCCTCGAGGACGGCGACCGGGGGCGGGCGAGCGACGACTACCTGCGGATCCGCGAACTGCTCTGGCAAGCACAGCCGGGCGCCGAACAGGTTCTCGAGGGAGTGCTCGACGCCCTCGAGACGGACGACCTGGAGCGCGCACGCTCCCTGGCGACCCGACTGCGAAACGTACTGCTGGCTACACCGGCATGGCACGGCGGCCTGGCCGAGGTCTACACGAACATCCAGGGCATTCCGGTCGAACGCTTCAAGGACGAGTCGCCGATCGAGGACTTCGGGCCGGCGCTCCCGGTCCGTTTCCGGGCGACCCGCATCGATAACGCGGCCGCCGCCGGCCGAGCGCTCGAGGTCGCGGATTTCGACGACGACGACCGACCCGACATCGCGTGGGCGGCCGCCGGGGACGGCGCGGAGTCTTCACTCACCCGGGTCGCGCCCGGCCGGCGCGAGACCGCACCGGACGCGAACGAAGCCGCAGGTTCGTCATTGGGGGCCCGGCTCCAGTTGCGGCGCGCCTCCGCCGGCCTCGCGGCGCCCGTCGCCGCCCCGGCAACGAACGCCCGATTGCTGGTCGCCGGCGACGCCGACAACGACCGGCGCCTCGATCTGGTTGCAGTCGGCGATCCTCTCGCCGTCTGGCGGGTCGATGCCACCGCCGAAGCACTCCGGTTCGCCGACACGAGCGACCGCTTCCTGGCGCAGCCGTTCGGCGTGGACGCGGCCGACCTGATCGACTTCGACAGCGACGGCGACCTCGATCTGGCCGTGGCCCGGACCGGCGGCGGGCCCGATCTGCTGCGAAACGTATCCGGCGAAGGCGTCTTCGAAGGCCCGCTCGAGAGCCTCGGCTTACGGTCGTTGCCGGAGCTCGAACCGCGGCGGTTCCACCACCTCCAGGCCACCGACGCCGACCGGGACGGCGACACGGATCTGCTGCTGGCCCACGACGAGGGGGTTCTGTGGCTCGACAACCTGCGCCAGGGACGGTTCGCGGACCGGAAACCGCCGGCGCGACGCCGAGGTCCCCTGCGGAGACTGCTGGGCTGGGTACGCGGCGAGGGACCCGCGACCGAGGGGCTCGTCACCGGATCGCCGGTGCGGGTCGTCCGCACGGCCGACCTCGACGCCGACGGCGTTCCCGAGTTCGTGCTCGCCGGCGAGTCGACCTTCGTCCTGAGCCGGGACGAGGACGGAGCGGTGGCCCCGTTTCCGCTGACCTCCGAATCGATCGCCCTGCCCGACAACGCGACGGACCTGGCGCTGCTCGATGCGGACAACGACGGCCGGCGGGACCTCGCCTTCGTGGCCGACGGCCAGCTCCGGGTGCTGACCCAGACCTCGAACTCGGGCTCTTCGGCGCTCGAGTTCCGCCTCTCCCGGGTTGCCGGATTGCCTCGCGACGCCGGGTTCACAGCCGTACGGGCCGACGATCTGGACGGCGATGGCGATCAGGATCTCGTAGCCGCCGGCGCCACCGGGCTCTACCGCATCGAGAACCTGGACGGCGCAAAGAACAACTGGCTGCGGGTCCGGCTGGTCGGCCTCGACATCGGCAACCAGAAGAACAACGTCTTCGGCCGCGGCACGACGATCGAGGTCAAGTCGGAGCGCGCCTACCAGTACTTCGAGGTCGACCGTCCGATCACCCACATCGGGCTCGGCAACCGCCGCCGGCCCGACCTGATCCGCGTCGTGTGGGCAAACGGCGTGCCGCAGAACCGGCTCAACCCGGGGAGCAACCAGACGATCGTCGAGGAGCAGGTGCTCAAGGGAAGCTGTCCCTTCCTGTACGCCTGGGACGGCGAGAAGATCAGCTTCGTCACCGACCTGCTGTGGGGCGCGCCGCTCGGCATGCCGCTCGGCGACGGCGTCTGGAACGGCTACGACCCGGACGAACTGGTGCGAGTGGATGGCGCCAGGCCGCGCGACGGCTTCTACGACCTGCGGATCACCGAGGAGCTGTGGGAGGCCGCCTACATCGACCGCGTGCGGCTCTGGGTGGTCGACCACCGCGAAGACGTGGAAGTCGCGAGCAACCTGCGCATCGTGCCGGGGCGGGGACACATCGGCCGGCCGCCCGACAAGGTGGTCGCGAGCAGCGGCGTCCGGCCCGTGGTCCGGGCCACGGACGGCCGCGGCCGCGACGTGACGGAACGGGTCCGGGCCCGCGACGAGGTCTACGCCGACGGTTACGCGCGCTCGCGCTTCCAGGGCCACGCCGCCGAGCCCTGGACGTTCACCTTCGACCTCGGCGAAGCGCCCGGCAAGCCGGTCCGGCTGTGGCTGGACGGCTGGGTGTTCCCCGCCGACGCCAGTCTGAATCTCGCCATCGCCCAGGCGGTGGAGCATAGCGACCTGGAGATGGTCATGACCCGGCTCGAAGTCGAAACGGCCGCCGGCTGGCAGACGCTTCTGGACCCGATGGGCTTCCCGCCCGGCAAGACGAAGACGATGGTCGTCGACACGCCGCCACTGCCCGTGGGCACCCGCAAGCTCCGGATCGTGACCAGCCGCTGGCTGCACTGGGACCGCGTCGCCTGGAGCACCGAACTCGGCGGCATCGACGGCGACCATGTCGTCATCCAGGCGCGTCTGGACGCGGCGAGCGCCGACCTCTCGTACCGCGGATTCTCGGCACCGACCCTGCCGGCACCCAACGGCCCGCACATCTTCGACTACCAGCGCACCGGCACCGAGTCTCCCTGGCTGCCCTTCCCCGGCCGGTACACCCGCTTCGGCGACGTCCGCGAGCTACTCGTCGACGTCGACGACCGGCAGGTCGTGATCGGGCCGGGCGACGAGATCCGGGTCCTGTTCGACGCCCGCGATCTGCCGCCGCCCGCGCCCGGCCATGTCCGCACCGTGTTCCTGGAGAGCTTCGGCTGGGACAAGGACGCCGACCGCAACACCTGGAAGGCGGACAGCAACCTGCCGCTGCCCTTCCAGGCGATGTCCGGCTACCCGTTCGCGCCGGGCGAGGCCTATCCGCGGACGCCGGAACTCGACGCCTACCGGGCCGAGTGGCTGACCCGGGTGGTCGGCCCGGAGACGCCGTTCAGCCCGGCCCCGGCGCCCGCCTCGCGCCGCTGAGGCACGTAGCCGTCTCCACTCTGGTCGCCGACTCCGAGTTTGGCCCCAGCCCCCACGTAGCCATGAACTTGCGCCGCGGCACCTGCTACGCTGCGTTCCGCGGCACAAGCTCGCAGGCTGCCGACGGTCGGCGGGACGTTGACGCTAACCGCCGCCACGAAGCGACGGCGATCAAGGGGAGGGAACTAGCGTGGCAAACGGCTCCGGCGGACGCGGCAGGTTCGGTCAACTCGGATTCATCTTCGCCGCCGTCGGCTCGGCGATCGGCCTCGGCAACATCTGGAAGTTCCCGTACATCACCTACGCCAACGACGGCGGTTCCTTCGTCCTCGTCTACCTCGTCGCGATCGCCCTGATCGGCCTGCCGATCATGATGGCCGAGCTGGTCATCGGACGAAGCACCCGGCAGAGCCCCGTCGGCGCGTTCGTGCAGGCCGCCAGGGGCGCGATCGGAGGCCGGGCCTGGGGCGCGGTGGGCGCCCTGGGAACGCTCGGCAGCTTCATCCTCCTGTCGTACTACGCCCTGATCGCCGGCTGGACGGTGTACTACTTCGGCCAGTGCCTGAGCTGGTCGCTTCGCGGCTTCGACACCGGCGGACAGACCCTCGGCGACTCCTTCGGGGCCTTCCTCGGCAACGGACCGCTCCAGATCGGCTTTCACGCCCTGTTCATGGTGGTGACGGTCGGCGTCGTCGCTCTGGGGGTGCAACACGGCATCGAGCGGGTAACCAAGGCGCTGATGCCGGTGCTCGGGGCCATCCTCATCCTGCTTGTCGTCAACTCGTTCTGGAGCCCGGGCTTCGGCGAGGCGATCCGCTTCCTGTTCCATGTCGGCCCGGTCACCGCCGACGGCCTGCTGGAGGCGGTCGGCCATGCCTTCTTCACGCTCTCCGTCGGCATGGGCGCGATGATCACCTATGGCTCCTACATGAGATCGAGGCAGTCGATCCCGAGGAGCGCCGCCGCGATCACCCTGCTCGACACCCTGGTGGC
Organism: Vicinamibacteraceae bacterium; assembly: GCA_012270995.1. Taxonomy (GTDB): domain Bacteria; phylum Acidobacteriota; class Thermoanaerobaculia; order Multivoradales; family Multivoraceae; genus Multivorans. Next base: position 6,807 of record JAAXHG010000182.1, read on the forward strand.
GCTGATGGCCTGCATCGTCATGTTCTCCATCATCTTCAGCGTCGACGCCGCGGAACGCGTTGGGACCTTCGGCAAGAGCGCGACGATCCTGTTCACGACCCTGCCGCAGATGTTCTACGAAATGCCGCTAGGCGTCGTCCTGGCGCCGCTGTTCTACCTGCTCGTCGGCTTCGCGGCGCTGACCTCGACCATCTCGCTGCTCGAAGTCGTCGCCGCCTACCTGATCGACCGGAGGGGTCTGAGCCGGCGAAAGGCCAGCCTGCTCTCGGGCAGCGCCGTCTTCCTCTTCGGCATCCCCTCGGCGCTCTCCCTTGGCGCCGTCACCGGCTTCTCGTCCTGGGCGCCCCTGGGCGAACGCACCGCCGGTTTCTTCGACACGATGGACTACACCGTCTCCAACTGGATTCTGCCCCTCGGCGGCCTGACGCTGGCGATCTTCGTCGGCTGGTTCCTGAGCCGCAGCAAGTCCCGCGACGCTCTCGCCGACGGCCACGGCGACGTGAGTCGCTGGTACTTCATCTGGCGCGACGTGCTGCTGCGTTTCGTCTGCCCGGTCGCCATCCTGTGGATCATCTGGGCGGTGATCGGGGGCCGGTCGTTCGCCTGACGCGAGGCCGGCAAACCAGCTAGCGCCCCAGTCTGCCGGAGAGCCAGGGCAGGAACTCCTCCTCCACCTTCGCCTCGACCCTGAGTTCCAGGAGCGGCGGCGTGCCCGCCGACAAACGACCTCGGAGCTTGACCGCGTCCTTGGAGGTCGTGACCACGGCGTCGCAGCGATGGCGGGCGCAGGCGGATTCGATCGCGCGGAGGGAACGCGGCGGATAGCCGTGGTGGTCGGGGAAGCGGAGGTGATCCACGCATTCCAAGCCCGCGGCGACCGCGGTGCGGGCGACGCGCTCCGGGCGGGCGACGCCGGTGACGAGTAGCGGTCGCTCCGCTGACGGACCACTCACGAGCTCGAACCGGAGCGTCGACGTGAACACCCTGCCGGCGAAGCCGTGCAGGCGAAGCGTCGCCTCGAAGTCGGCCGGCGGTTCGGCGCCGGCTTCGAGGCCGGTGAGCACCGCGGCGTCGGCGAGGCGCACCATGCCCAGAGGCTCGCGCAGCCGGCCGCCCGGCAGCAGCAGGCCGCCGGCGAAGGGATCGGCGGCCGGAAAGGTCAGGACCTCGACGTCGCGGCGTACCCGAAGGTGGGAGAAGCCGTCGTCCAGCAGGAAGACGTCGATGTCCGGCGCCCGCTCGAGGGCCAGGGCGGCGGCCGCGCGGCGGTCGGCGCCGACGGCCACCACCACGCCCGGCGCCTGCTCGGCGATCATCACCGGCTCGTCGCCGGCCTGTTCCACCGAGGCGAGCGGCCCCTCACCGAGACTCACCACCCGGGGCTCCCGACCCCTGCGGCGGTAGCCGCGCGACAGCACGGCGACCCTCAGGCCCTGGTCGGCCAGGCCGCGCGCCGCGGCGACCACCGTCGGCGTCTTGCCGCTGCCGCCCCAGTGCAGGTTGCCGATGCTGACCGTCTTGCGGCCCAGGCTCCCGGCGCGCGCCGACCAGGAGCGGCGGCGGCGATGGTGCGCCCACTCGTAGAACCGCTGCCAGGGACTGCGGACGGCGCTCAATCCAGGTCCACCAGTTCGCTCAGGAGCTCCACCGAGCGCTCTACCGCGCCCCGGTTCCGGTCGACGATCGCGAGGCCGCGCCTGCCCTGCTCCGCCGCCTGTTCGGGTCGGTCCAGAAGGTGTCGCCAGGCTTCGGTCAACGCCTCGCCGTCAGCCGCCAGGGTCAGGCCGTCCGCGATCTGGAGGTCCCTCGCGATGCGCCGGAAGTTCTCCATCGACGGGCCGACGAGGACCGGCACGCCAAACCGCGCCGCCTCGATCGGGTTGTGGCCGCCGGTCGGCACCAGCGTTCCGCCGATAAACGCGGCCGCCGCCAGCCGGTAGATCGAGGCCAGCTCGCCCAGGGAGTCGAGCAGGACGATCCCGGGCGGCGAAGCCGGCGGCCCCGCGCCCCCGGCCGCGGCAATCCCGCTCCGTCGCATCGCCGGCAGCAACCGTGCCTCCACCTCTCGCCAGACCTCGTCGAAGCGTTCAGGATGGCGGGGCGCCAGGACCAGCAGCGCCTCGCGGTCCAGTCGTTCGAAGGCGTCGAGGACGATCGGCTCTTCGCCGGGCATCGTCGAGCCGGCGACCAGGATCGGCCGCTCGGCCGCGAGGTCCCGCAGGGCCTGCTCCAGGCCGGCCACCGGGAGCGGTTCCGGTGTGTCGAACTTCAGGTTGCCGGTCAGCGACGTGCGCGCAGGCCGCGCGCCCAGGCTCAGCAAGCGCTCCTCGTCCTGCGGACTCTGGGCGCCCAGCCGACCCACCGGGTCGAGCAGGAACCGCCGGTAGAGGCGGCCGGCCCGCTTCATCCGCCCGTAGCTGCGGTCGCTGATGCGGGCGTTGAGCACGGCCACGGGAATCGACCGGCGGCGGCAGTCCCGCAGCAGCAGAGGCCAGAGCTCGCTCTCGAACAGGACCAGAGCGCGCGGCGCGTAATGATCCAGAAAACGACCGACCAGCAACCCCAGGTCGAACGGCAGGTACGTGACGACCACGCTCCTGCCGCCCTCGGTCAGCGGCTCGAAGAGCTTCTCCGCCGCAGCCTGACCGGTGGGCGTCACCGTCGTCACCACCAGGTCGAGGTCGGGCGGCAGGGCCCGCGCCAGGGTCGCCGCGACTCCGGCCTCGCCCACTGACGCCGCGTGCAGCCACAGCGGCCTGGTCCCCCGGGCCTCCGGCAAGCGTCCCAGCCGGGCGGGAAGCGTCGGCAGGTAGTGCCGGCCGCGCCGGGCCAGCAGCACGGGAGCCGCCACGCCCAACCCTGCCGCCATCGCGAGCTGGTAGAGAAACCACATAAGGTGACGGCCGGGCGCCCGACCGTTTCCGGTGCAACGCGCAGTCAAGTCATGGGACTGCCGAAGCCCCGTATTGACGCACGAGTATAATTCCGCCGCCTGCTGGCGGAGGGCTCTCCATCTCCCGAAGCGCGGCTTCTTGGACGCTTTACCCCGGGCCTCCGTATCAACAGCGAGGCATGAGATCCGCGCAAGCCATCCGCATGGAACCGCCACGCGAAGATCCTCCCCGGAGCGGTCTGACGATCGCCTACTCGCGACATCAGCGCAAGGTGGCGTGGTCCGAGGCGTCCGACGTCGAACTCCTGGCCGGCATGCGCCGCGACGACGAACTCGCGCTCGATGAGCTGATGCGCCGCAAGGCGTCACATCTCCTCCACCTGGCGACCAGCCTGGTGGGCGACCGCGAGGACGCGCGCGACATCGTCCAGATCGCCTTCCTGCGCATCTGGGACTCCCGCCACCGCTTCGACGAGCGCTACAGCCCGAACACCTGGATCTACCGCATCGTCTCCAACCTCGCGATCGACCACTTGCGTTCCCGTGCGTCCCGCATCCGCTCGCTGCAGAGCTTCCAGCTCCAGCACGAGCACCAGCGCGGCGAGGCCTTCGCGCGGCAACTCGAGAACCTGTCCGAACAGGAGATCCGGGCGGTGTTCCAGGAGCTGGCGTCGACGCTGAGCGAGAAGCAACGCGCGGTCTTCGTGCTGCGCGAAATGGAAGGGCTGAAGGGGAAGGAGATCGCTCGCATTCTCGGCATTCGGCCCTCCACCGTCCGCAACCACCTGTTCAACAGCCGCCGGCAACTCCGCAAGGAGTTGCGGAAGCGGTATCCCGAGTACGCCCAAAACGCCCGGGTCGAGCACACCGGGATCGAGGATCGCTCATGACTACCGCCTGCCCGGACTGGGCTGCTCTCGTGCGCGAGCGCGAGCACGCCGAACGGAGCCCTGAGATCGGCGACACGGTCATCGACCGGGCTTGGGCAGATGCCCTGCGCCACCGGGAGGACTGCGAGCGTTGCCACACGGTTTCGCTCCAGGTCGATCCGCTGCTCCTGTTGAGCTGCGCCTTCGCCGGCGCTCGTGACCGCGCCGACACGGCACGGGATGTCGATGAACTCCGCAGACGGGTCCGGCTCGAACTCGACGGACGCGCCACCGAAAGGCGGCTCAAGGCGGCCCGGACCGCTCGCCGGCGGCTCCCCGTCGCGTCGGTCCTTGCGGCGGGCGCCGCGGCGGCGGCGTTCGGCCTGGGCTTCCTGCTCTGGCCGGAGGCCGCGCCGCCGGCCGGCGACGTCGTGGATTCCGAGTTGAGTCTCTCGCCCCACATCGCCATGGCCCCGCTCGTCGAGCCGCTCGGCGACGAGCCGATGGGCGTCTTCCAGTTCCCGGGGAACGGCATCGACTCCAAGCTCGACATGGTCCTGGTGGTCACGGAGATCGCACCATGACGGCGGCTGCTTCCGCGCGTTCGCGCGTCGCACTCGCCGTCGCCTTCCCGCTGCTGCTCTCGGCCGCGGCGGCCGCGCAGCAGGAGGCCGAGACCCAGGTCCGCCACGCGTTCACGCTCCAGCATCAGCGCGCCGACGACGCCCTGGAGTGGATGCAGGGCGAGATGTCGCCGCACGGCACGATCGAACTGCAACGCGCAACGAATACGCTGGTGCTGCGAGACGCGCGCAGCGTTCTGGAGCACCTGCTGGCACTGCTCCGCGGTTTCGATCATCCACGCCGCCAGGTCGAGTTGGAGATCTTCATTCTCGAGGCGTCGCGCCGCGGTCGCGGCGACCCGCGCTCCGAGTTGCCGGCCCAACTCACCGACGAGCTCGGCGATTGGCTGGCCTTCACGAGCTACCGGCTACTCGGCGAGGGGCGGTTCGAGGCCATGGAAGGCGAGGACGTGCGTTTCGAGATCGGTACCGAGTTCCGGATCGGCTTCCGGGTGGGCACCGTACTGCTCGACCGCCGGCTCAAGCTCTACGGCGTGGAGGTCGACCGCAGCCGCGGAGACAGTCTGGGCGAGCGGATCTTCAACGGCCATGTGAACGTCTGGGTCGGCAAGCCCCTCGTGCTGGCGATTTCGTCCCGCGACTCGGCCGACAGCGGACTGGTCGTCGCCGTCACCGTCAACCCGCCTCAGGAAGACGACCTGAGCGCGGGCGAGTAGGGCGATCCCGGTCATGCAGTTCGTCTGCCGGCTCGGCACTGCCGACGGTCGCATCGTCGAGCAGATCCACGAGGCTCCCGACCTGAGGAGCGCGCGACGCGAGATCGAGCGTCGCGGGCTCTACGTCTTCGAGATCAGACGCCGCGGCCTCCAGCACATGCTGGGATCGCTGCTGGGGTCCGCCTCCGCGACCGGACAGGGCAGCCCGCGCAAGGCGATCCCCGGCCCCGACTTCCTCGTCTTCAATCAGCAGATGACCGGTCTCCTCGGCGCCGGACTGCCCCTGCTCCAGTGCCTGGAGCTGATGCACGAACGGCAACGCAACACCGCGTTCCGGGAAGCGCTGGCCGAGATCAAGGACCGGGTCGAGAGCGGCGCCGAGCTCTCCGACGCGTTCGCCGAGGCCGGCGAGGCGTTCCCGCCGATCTACGCGTCGATGCTCAAGGCCGGCGAGCAGAGCGGCGGCCTGGAGCAGGTGATCCGCCGCTACGTCCGTCAACTCAAACTGGTCACCAGTTCGCGCAAGCGCGTCGTCACCGCGCTCTTCTACCCCGCGCTGCTGGTCTGCCTGTCGGTCGGCATCGTGGCGGTGATGATGTTCTTCGTCATGCCGCGCTTCGAGGAGTTCTACCAGGCTCTCGACCTCGACCTGCCCTGGATCACGCAGATGCTCCTCGGCCTGTCGGCGCTGCTGCGCAACCCGACCACCCTGGTCCTCGTCGCCGCGACGGTCATCGCCGCATGGGCCGCCTGGAGGGTCGGGCGCAGCGGTCGCCTGGGCGCCGTCGTCGACCGTCTGAAGCTGCGGCTGCCGATCATCGGACCGATCCTCCACCGCTTCGCGCTGTCCGAGTTCTGCCGCTCCCTGGCCACCCTGCTGCACGGCGGCCTGCCGCTGGCCGCCGCCCTCGACACCGCGACCTCCGCGGTCACGAACCGGTTCCTCCACCGTCGCGCGGCGGCTCTCGGCCCGCGGATTCGAGAGGGCGCGGCGTTCCATGTGGCACTCGAGGAATCCGAGGCGTTCACCGATCTCGCGATCGACATGGTCAAGGTCGGCGAGGCGACCGGAGCGTTGGACGAGATGGTGAACAACGTCTCCGACTTTCTGGACGAGGACGTCGAGACCCGCACCGAGCGCCTGCTCTCGCTGATCGAACCGGTGATGCTGGTCGTCATGGGCTTCACGATCGCGCTGCTCGTTCTCTCCATGTATCTGCCGCTGTTCAGCGTGCTCGGACAGGTCCAGGGCTGATGGTCGTCCAGGACGAAACGACCGCCGCGCGGAACCGGCGCCTCATCGCTGAAGGGGTCTCGGAACTCGAGAGTCTGCGTCTGGCCAGCGAGGAGGAAGGCCGGCTCGCCCGCGAACGGACCGAGGCGGCGCGGATCGCGGCCCGGTTCGGCCTGGAGGTCGCCGATCTCGAGAACTTCCGCATCGACAACGACCTCTTCCGCCACATCCCGTTCGACCTGATGCTTCGCTATAGCTTCATTCCCGAGCGCCAGTTGGAGGGCCGCCTCGCGGTCGTGATGGCCGATCCGACGGACGTTGTCAGACTGGACGAACTGGAGCTGCAACTGGGTCAGCCGCTCGAGGCCCGGATCGGCGCCCGCACCGAGATCGAGGACCTGCTGCAGAAGTCCGAGAGCGCCCAACGCGTCCTGGACGAGGCAACCGAGGACTTCAAGATCCAGCTCGTCCAGGAGGACGAGGACAGCGGCGAGGTGCTCTCGATCGACCGCATCTCGGCCGATCAGAGTCCGATCATCAAGCTGGTCGACTCCACCCTCTTCAACGCGATTCAGCGGCGCGCCTCGGACGTTCACATCGAGACACGCGAACAGGAAGTGATCATCAAGTACCGCATCGACGGGGTCCTGTACCAGGCGATGGAACCGATCGACCGCCGCCATCACCAGACGATCGTCAGCCGGATCAAGGTCATGTCGGAACTCGACATCGCCGAGAAACGGATCCCCCAGGACGGGCGGTTCAAGGTCCGGGTCAGCGGCCGCACGATCGACTTTCGGGTTTCCGTGATGCCCTCCGTCCACGGCGAGGACTGCGTGATCCGCATCCTGGACAAGGAGTCGATGAACCAGGAGTTCAAGACCCTGCGGCTCAACGTTCTCGGTCTGGACGACGAGACGATCGTGAAGCTCCGCAAGTTCATCCGCGAGCCCTACGGCATGGTGCTGGTCACCGGCCCGACCGGGTCCGGAAAGACGACCACGCTCTACGGCTGTCTGTCCGAGATCCAGTCCAGCGAGGACAAGATCATCACGATCGAGGATCCGGTCGAGTACCAGCTCGACGGGATCACCCAGATCCCGGTCAACGAGAAGAAGGGGTTGACCTTTGCCCGCGGGCTCCGGTCGATCCTCCGGCACGACCCGGACAAGATCATGGTCGGGGAAATCCGCGACGAGGAAACGGCCCAGATCGCGATCCAGTCCGCGTTGACCGGCCACCTCGTCTTCACCACCGTCCACGCGAACAACGTGGTCGACGTTCTCGGACGGTTCCTCAACATGAACGTCGACCTGTACAACTTCGTGGCGGCGCTCAACTGCATACTCGCCCAGCGTCTGGTCCGGCGCATCTGCAACCACTGCCGCGAACCGGTGCGGGCCGACGACGCGCTCCTCGAGGAAAGCGGTCTCGACCGGTCCGACGTCGCCGGCTGGCAGCTCTTCGAAGGCCGCGGCTGCATGGAGTGCAACGGCACGGGGTTCTTCGGCCGGATGGCCGTATCCGAGCTGCTCGACCTCTCCGATTCCATCCGCGAGATGATCCTCGACCGCCGTCCCGCCTCCGAGATCCGCCGTGCCGCGGGTGCCGAAGGCATGCGGTTCCTGCGCGAAAGCGCACTCTCGAAGGTCCGACAAGGAGTGACGACCCTCCGTGAGATTAACAAGGTTACCTTTGTGGATTGAACGCCTGGTCGGCCTCGACGACCCTCGGGGCCCGGCGTCGGTGTTCCTGCTCGACGAGCGCGAACTCGTCCTGGCCCACTTTCTCCGCCAGAACGGATCCGTCCCGGAACTCGTGGCCGTCAGACGGCGGGAACTGCCAGCCGACACCTTCCAGGACGGCGCCCTCGGGGGACCGCTGCGAGAACCGGCCCAGTTCCACGAGGTCGTCTCGGAGCTTCAGCAAGCCGCCGACACCGCGATCGGAAGCCGGGTGACCGCTGCCGCCCTGGTTCTCCCGGACCGCTGGCTCCGGCTGACCTTCGCCGAACTCGAGGAGGTCCCCAAGCAGCCGCAACGGCGAGAAGAGGCGCTGCGGTTCAAGCTCCGCAAGCAGGTGCCGTTCCGGGTAGAGGAACTCCGCGTGCGCGGCAGGCGAGCCGGCGCCGCGGGCAACGGCTCCGCCCGCTTCCTGATCGGGTTCGGGATCGAGCACGTTCTGGCCCAGATCGAAGGTTCGTTCCGGGGCGCCGGGATCCACATCGGCGCGGTCATGAACGAGAGTCTGAGCGCCGCCGACGGCATCGCCCGGATCCACGGCGACTCGGACCCCTTCCTGCTCCTGGTCGCGCATCGTGACGGCTACTCCCTGCTCGCACGCGCGGAGGAGGGTCCGGCCCTCTTCCGCTACAAGAGCATCGACCCGGACCTCCCGGCCTCCGTCGCTTCAAGCCTGGCGGTGCGCGACCTCCGACTGACCAGGAGCTTCGTCGAGGAACGGGAGATCTTCGGCGACGGGGGGAGTCTACCCGGACATGCCCTGATGCTGGCCTCGGAGGACACGCGCGGCATCTGGCGCGAGCGGCTCGAAGACGGACTGGGACTGCCGGCCAGAATTCTCGACGGCAACGGAGTGTTCGGCTCCGGACCCGAGACCCTCGACATCGACGTCGGGCAGGCGCTGCCGATGCTCGGCGCCTCGCTGACGGTGAGGACATGAAGACCGGAGTCAACCTGGCCGCCCGCCCGTTCGTCAACCGCCGTCCCTGGCGGCGCCTGACCGCGCTTCTCTGGGCGCTCGGGATGGCGCTCCTGGCCCTCAACGCAGTGCTGTACTGGGGGTATCTCACCGGCTCCGCCGACGCTCGGACCGAACTTGCCGAACTCCGGCAGCAGCTCGCAGCCGACGGCGCCGAACTCGATCGTCTGGGCTCGCAACTCGCCCGCCTCGACCTGTCGGCCCAGAATCGCGAGGCCGCGTTCCTGAACGAGCGCATCGCCGATCGGCGGTTCCCGTGGGGGCAGCTCTTCACCGACATCGAGCAGGTGCTGCCATGGAACACGCGCCTGCGCAGCCTCGCACCGCAGCCGAGCGAGAGGCGCCGCAGGCGGCAGGGCGACCTGGGACCCGACGCCGCGACGCGCGTGATGCTCGACATCAGCGGCGAAGCCCAGGATGACGAGGCGCTCTTCTCCCTGATGGACGCCCTGTTCGCGCACATGTCCTTCGACGACCCCAAGCTCCGGCACCAAAGCCGTGAAGACACCGGTCCGGTCGACTTCTCGATCGCCGTCGCCTACATGCCGGGATCCGTCCCGGGCGAGTCCGAGGGCGCCGCGGATACCGCGACCGCGGGCGAGCAGGCGGCGCCGATGGAGGACCAGCCATGAGCCGGCGGCGGATATGGCGCCTGCGCATCTGGTTCTGGGTCGGAGTGGGCCTGTGCGTGATCAACGCCGGTCTGCTCTCCACGTACCGCGGGGTCTACGCGGGTCGCTTCGAGGCGCTCGAGGACGAGATCGCCGACGTGCGCAATCTGCGCACCCGCGCGACCCAGGAGGTGGCACGCCGCGAGGGCCAGGTGGCGACGGTCGAGGCGACCCGCGACCGCGTCGAGAGCCTCTACCGCGAAGGCTTCGCCACCGAGCGGGAACGGCTGACCGATCTCCTTCGCGAGGTCAAGGAACTCGCCGACCGCTCCGGACTCCACCCGGGTTCCATCTCCTACCCCGAGGAGCAACTGGAGCAGTACGGGTTGGTCGAGAAGTCGCTCGTGTTCACCGTCGAGGGCAACTACACGCAGTTGCGGCGGCTGATCAACGAACTCGAGATGACGGACACGTTCGTCGCTCTCGAGTCGATCAGCCTGAGCGAAGCGACTCCCAACCTGCGCATCGATCTGCGCCTGTCGACCCTGTTCTCCGTCGGCGAACCGAGAGCCTCCGGTCAGGAGGTGGGAGCGTGAGCGCCGCCGAAGCCCGATCGAACCGGCCGCGGCCCCTGCTGCTGGTTCTGCTCGCGGTCGTCGCCGTGATCGCCGCCTGGCGCTACCTGCCTTCGTTCGGCGGTGGCCCCGGCTTCACCCGCACGACCCCCGCGGATCTGCAATCCACCGCGATCGAGGTGGTGGAACTGGCCGCGCACACCCTGGACGAGACGCCGCCGGAAGTCCCGGCGACCCGCGACCCCTGGTCGTTCGCCAGCCGTCCGGCGCCGGAGCGAACCGTTCCCGAAGCGGCGGTTCCGAAGCCCAGGCCGATCGCCGTTCCGCCCGTCGTCCCGGAGAGACCGAGACCCCAGGCGCCGGCGCCGACCCCGGTCGGCCCCCGGCCTCCCGCCGTCGACGTCGTCTACCTCGGGACCATCGGACGCAACGACGATCCGGTCGCCGTGTTCTCGGACGGCTCGGCGATCTACAACGCGCTGACGGGCGACCTGGTCAAGGACCAGTTTCAAGTACATCGGATCGGCTACGAGTCGGTCGACCTGCTGTTCGTCGGCTTCCCCGACGAACCCGCGGTGCGACTGGCGATCGGTGGTCGGCCGAACGGCTGAGGATCAGAGGACATGCCACAACGAAACGGACAACGGCTGCGCTCCCTGGCGCTGGCTCTCCTGGCTCTGGTGGCCTTCGCCTCCTGCAGCGGCTACCGGAGCTTCCGCGAAGCCCAACACGCCGAGCTCGCGGGCGACTGGGACGCCGCCGTCCTCCACTACATGGAACTGGTCGCTACCGATCCTTCCGATCTTCGCTACCGGGCCGGTCTGCTGCGTGCCAAGACCCAGGCCGCCCATGCTCACTTCGAGCAGGGCAGGAAGCTGCAGGAGGCCGGCCGTGACCGCGACGCGCTGCTGGAGATGCAGCGCGCCGTACAGCTCGACCCGACGAACCAGTACGCCCTCACCGAACTGGAGAAGATCCGGACCCGGCTCGAGACCAGCGGCCGCGGTCCGAGAACCATCTCCCAGCTCAAGGAAGAGGGCCGTGGCGCCGAGCCGATGCCGCCGACCTTGAGTCCGCGTTCCGACGAACCGATCACCTTCGACTTCCCGAACGCAACCTTCATGGAGATCTACCGCGCGATGGGGCAGGCGTTCGGCTTCAACGTCGTGTTCGATCCCCGTTTGCGAGACGCGCAGATCGCCAGCCCGATCGAACTGCGCGAGGTGACCGCGCTGGAAGGTCTCGAGATCCTGATGCAGAGCCTGGGGCACTTCTACAAGGTGCTCGACGAGCAGACGATCATGATCCTGCAGAACACGCCGACGAACCGCCAGCAATACGAAGATCGGATCATCCAGACCTTCTTCCTGTCGAACGCCGACGTGCAGGACGTGATGACCGTCCTGCGCAGCCTGCTGGCCACGCGGTTCATCGCCGCGAACGAGCGGCTGAACGCGATCGTCATGCTCGACAGCGTCGAGAAGGTCAAGGTCGCGGAGCGCATCATCGAGCAGGCCGACAAGGCCAAGGCCGAAGTGGTCATCGACGTCGAACTGCTGCAGATCAACACGACCAAGCTCCAGGATCTGGGCCTGTCGCTCGACACGAACACCCTCGGCATCAGCCTCGACATCGGCGGCGAGGATGTGCCGCTCAGGATGTCGGACGTCGAATCGCTGAACCAGAACAACTGGGTGCTGACCGTGCCCGGTTTCCTGTTCGACTTCGTAAAGAGATCGACCGACGCGCAGACGCTGGCCAAACCTCAGGTCCGGATCACCGAAGGAGAAGAGAGCTCCTTCTCGATCGGCGACCGGGTCCCGATCCCGGTGACCAGCTTCAACACGGCGAACACCGCCGGCAGCAACGTGGTGCCCATCACGTCGTACCAGTACCAGAACGTGGGCATCCAGGTGGACATCACGCCCCGCGTCCACCACAACGAAGAGGTGTCGCTGGACCTGGACATCGAGGTCAGCAACGTGAGCGGCCAGATCGGCGACCAGCCGATCATCGGCAGCCGCAACATCACGACCAGCATCCGCCTGCGCGACGGCGAGACGAACTTCCTCGCCGGGCTCATCCGCACGGAGGAGCGGAACGTTCAGGACGGGATTCCCGGACTGTCCGAGATCCCGGTGCTGGGCCGCCTCTTCTCCAGGAGGTCGAGCGACAACACGCGCACGGACATCGTGCTCACGCTGACGCCGCACATCATCCGCCGCGCGGACATCACGGAGCAGGATCTGGCGCCGATCTGGGTGGGCACGGAGCAGAACGTCGTGTTCAGGGGCTCGAGTCCGCGCATCGACTCCGGGATCGACGGCCCCTTCGACGAGCCGACGGAGGGGAGCGACGACACGCGGCAGCAACTGGAGGAGCGGCTGCCGCCGGGCCTGCGCGACGCGGCACCCGAAGGCAGCGGCGAGGGCGAAGACCAGCCTCCCCTGGGCGTCGAACTCGTCCCGCCGCCCGACGGTTCGTTCAGGAACGCCGGTCTGGTCGACCACCCCCCGGCAATCGTCCTCGCCCACCTCCAGCCATCGGCCCCGGGCGCCGACGCCGACATCCAGTTGTCCTTCGCGCCCCAGGCGCTGCGCGCGAAGGTTGGCGACAGCTTCGAGGCGCGACTCGACATCAGGGCCCGGACTCCGCTCTCCCATCTGCCTCTGCGGCTCCAGTACGACCCCGAGCGGATCGAGGTGACAGCCGTCCGAGCCGGGTCCTTCCTGGGCGATCAGAGCGAGGTTTCGCTGATGACGGACAATTCGACGCCCGGCACGGTCATCGTCGGCCTGAGCCGGCTGGGCGATCGGGCGGGAGTGGCCGGGCGGGGCCGCCTGCTGGCTCTCGAGGTGCGGGCCGTGGGCCCCGGCCAGGCGACGATCGCGATCGAGCAGGCGAAGCCGAAGGGCCCCGAACTCGAAGCGCTGCCCTCGCCGGCCGTCTCCCCCCTGGAAATCGAGATCCAGGACGACGAGCCGCCCGACCGGGGTCCGGAGACGGTGGCGTGAAGGGGAGCGTCCAAAGCGGCGAGTGGCGACGCGCCGGCTATACGCTGGTGGAACTGGTCACCGTGTGCACTGTGATGCTGACGCTGGCGGCCGTCGCCCTGCCCACCGCCGTCTACACGAACAAGCGGATCAAGGAGGCCGAACTCCGCGCGCACCTGCGCACGCTGCGCAACGCGATCGACGAGCACAAGCGCTACAGCGACGTCGGCTTGATTCCGATCGAGATCGGAACCGACGGCTATCCGAGTGAACTCGAGCTCCTGATCGAGCCGGTTCAGTTGATCGGGCAGGCCGACGGCGAGGTCCGGTTCCTGCGCCGCATTCCGGTGGACCCGATGACCGGCGAGGCGGACTGGGGACTCAGGAGCTACCAGGATGAACCGGACGCCAGGAACTGGGGTAGAGAGAACGTCTACGACGTCTACTCCCTCTCGGAGGGCGTCGGTCTGAACCGCGTTCCATACCGGGAGTGGTGACATGAACCGAAGAGTCATGGGTCAGCGCGGCATGTCCCTGCTGGAGCTGATCATCGTCATGGCGATCATCGGCATCCTGGCCGCCGTCGCGGTGCCCCTGCTGAAGAACGCGCCCAGACGGGCGCAGGAGGCGGCGCTGAAGCAGAACCTCCGGGTCATGCGCGACGCCATCGAACAGCACTACGCCGACAAGGGGCACTACCCGCCGAGCCTCCAGGCGCTCGTCGAAGAGGAGTACCTGCGCGCGATTCCGCTCGATCCGATCACCCACACCAGCGAAACCTGGGTGGAGGTCCTCGCCGAGTTCCCCGCCCTCTCCGACGAGGACCCCTGGGCCGAGACCGATCTCTCGCCCTTCGGCGATCCCGGTATCGAGGACGTTCACTCGGGCTCGGAGGAGAACTCGCTGGAGGGAACCGCCTATGCCGATTGGTGACCCGGCAGACCGCGACGCCCGTCCCGCGGACCGATCCTCCGAGGCCGGCTACAACCTCGTCGTGCTCGCCGTTCTGATCACGGTGATGAACATCGCGGTCGCCGCGGCGCTGCCGTACTGGAGCAGTTGGGCCAAGCGGCAGAAGGAAGAGGAGCTGATCTTCCGCGGGCTCCAGTACGCCGAGGCGATCCGCCTCTTCCGGGTGCGCCAAGGCCGCCTGCCGACGGCGCTCGAGGAACTCATCGAGGTCGAACCGCGGGTCATCCGGCAGTTGTGGCCCAATCCGATGGACGAGGAGGGTCGCTGGGGCCTCCTGATGCAGGGATCTCCAAGCAACACCGGCCAGCAGCGGAACCGCCGTACAGGCAGCGCAGGCCCAGCCAATGCCGGCGCGGCAGGCGGCGCCGGCGGCGGCGGGCTCACCGCCGTGCCGCCTCCGAACGAGGAGGAGGGCGAAGGGCCGACGGTCGGACCGATCCTGGGCGTCTACAGCGCCACGCCCGGCCCCTCCATGAGGATCTGGGGTGGCCAGGAGGACATCGAGAACTGGTACTTCACCAGCGAGTTGATCCAGCTCCGGCCCGGCAACGTCACGGACGGTCGCCCGCCGCCGCGTCTGACCAGTGCCTGGATCGGCAAACCGTTCCCACCCGGCGTGCTCGGGGAGGGACAGGTCCAGGACGGCACAGCTCCCGCGGAACGCAACCGGGAACGCAACCGTTGACCGGCCGACGCGCGGCGCCGGAACCACCCGGCGAACCTCCTCCTGGACCGCGGCCCCAAGCTCCTCACGTCACCGTCGGCATCCGCCGGCTGCCACACGCCGCCGGACCGCCCGAGCGCGCATCGGCCGGCAGCGCGGGCTACGACCTGCGGGCCGCCACGGATGCCGCGGTCCGGATCGAACCCGGCGCCCGCGCACTGATCCCCACCGGTCTCGTCCTCGGCCTGCCGCCCGGCTACGAGGCCCAGATCCGGCCCCGCAGCGGACTCGCCTACCGGCGCGGCCTGACCGTACTCAACGCGCCCGGCACGATCGACAGCGACTACCGCGGCGAAGTCAAGCTGCTGCTCGTCAACCTGGGCCGGCGTCCGATCACGATCGAGCGCGGCGAGAGGCTGGCCCAGATGGTGGTCGCCGCCGTGCCCGAGATCGCGTTCCGTGAGGACGACGCGCTCGGTGCGCGGCGCGTTGCGGGAGAGCGCAACGACGGCGGCTTCGGCTCGACCGGCCGCTAGCGCGGCAGAACAACCGGAACCGGCGCTTCGCTCCGGATGCCGGCGACACGCCGGCGCACCCAGTTTCTGCCGCGCCAGGGTGTCAGTTTGACGCGCCGTCGCCGGAGGTCCAGCTCGGCAGGGTTCCCGGGTCGATTCCAAGCGAGGCGAGCGCCGTCGACCAGGCGTCGCCCGGATCGGGCGAGAACACGATCGACTCCGCTACCGGCGCCGTCAACCAGTCGCTGCGACCGACCTCCTGCATCAACTGACCCGGGGCCCAACCGGCGTGACCGAGCAGGAGCCGCATGCGGTCCGGGGCGCTGCGCGCGAGCGTCCGCAGCGCCAGGATGTTCTGCGTGGCGCCCACACCCGGCGCGATCCGGGTGATTCCGTCCGCCTCGAGGCCCGTCAGGCCATCCAGGGACAGCAGCACCGTACCTACTTCCGGTTGCACCGGACCGCCGACGAAAGCCGTCGCCTCGGCACCGCCAAGCCACTCGATGTCGAGTTCCTGGAGCACCTCGTTGACCTTGAGCTGACTCGGACGATTGACGACGAACCCGAGACTTCCGCCCTCGCCGCCCTCCTCGTGGGCCGCCAGCAGGACGACCGCCCTGAAGAAGAACGGGTCCAGAACCTGGGGCATGGCGATCAGGAGACTTGGCGTCTCGAGATCATCCAGTCCGGACATGGCGCGACTCTACACGCCGGCATCCGGTGGATGCGGCCGGACGCTGACGCCCGCGGCGCTTTGGGTTATCTTGTGGACATGACGAACAGCTTCGGCGCCGAACGAACCATCAGCGTGGGAGGACGCACCTTCCGGATCGCCCACCTGCCGACACTGGAAGCGGCCGGCCTGCCAGTGGCACGCCTTCCGTACGCGCTCAAGATCCTCTTGGAGAATCTCCTGCGCCGGGAGGACGGAGGCATCGTGCCGGCTGACGACATCGAGGCCGTCGGACGCTGGGAGCCCGCGGCCGAACCGCATGTCGAGATCGCCTTCATGCCGGGCCGCGTGCTGCTGCAGGACTTCACCGGCGTGCCCGCGGTGGCCGATCTCGCCGCCATGCGCGACGCGATCGCCCGGCTGGGCAGCGACGCGGCGAAGATCAATCCCCTGCAGCCGGCCGAACTCGTGATCGACCACTCGGTGCAGGTCGACGAGTACGGCTCCGCGGCCGCGCTCCTGATCAACGCTGAGCGCGAGTTCGAGCGCAACGAGGAGCGCTATCTCTTCCTGCGCTGGGGCCAGACCGCGTTCGAGAACTTCCGCGTCGTGCCGCCGGCGACCGGCATCGTCCACCAGGTCAACCTGGAGTATCTCGCCCGCGGGGTGATGACCTCGCAGAACGGAGCGGCCGAACCGCCCTTCGCGTATCCCGACACCCTGGTCGGCACCGACTCCCACACGACGATGATCAACGGACTCGGGGTCCTGGGCTGGGGTGTGGGAGGCATCGAGGCGGAGGCGGCGATGCTCGGACAGCCGATCGCGATGCTCGTTCCTCAGGTCGTCGGCTTCCGGCTGCTCGGACGGCTGCCGGAAGGCACGACCGCGACGGACCTGGTCCTGCGGGTCACCGAGATGCTCCGCAACCACGGCGTCGTCGGCAAGTTCGTCGAGTTCTTCGGGCCCGGGCTCCGTGAACTGCGGCTGGCCGACCGGGCGACGATCGCGAACATGGCGCCCGAGTACGGCGCCACGTGCGGCATCTTCCCGATCGACCAGGCCGCGATCGATTATCTCCGCTTCACCGGCAGGAGCGAAGCTCAGGTGGAACTCGTCGAAGCCTACTGCCGCGAGCAGGGTCTGTTCCACGGGCCGGACACGCCGGAAGCCGAGTACAGCGACAAGCTCGAACTCGACCTGGGCACGGTCGAGCCCTCCCTGGCGGGTCCGCGCAGGCCCCAGGACCGGGTCCGGCTGTCCGAGGTCAAGGAGTCCTTCCTGAGCCAGTTGCCGCAACTGTCCACCCGCTCGAGCGGACTGCCCGTGCTCGACGGCGCCGGCGGCGCGGCCCCACCCGCAGCCGCGGATGACGGCGAACAGGCCGGAGTGACGGACGGTTCCGTGGTCATTGCGGCGATCACGAGTTGCACGAACACGTCGAACCCCTCCGTCATGCTGGCTGCCGGCCTGCTGGCGAAGAACGCCGTCGGCGCCGGACTGCGAACCCGGCCCTGGGTCAAGACCAGTCTCGCCCCGGGCTCCAAGGTGGTGACCGACTACCTCGCGGAGGCCGGCCTCACCCCGCACCTGGAAGAACTGGGATTCCACACCGTCGGCTACGGCTGCACGACCTGCATCGGCAACAGCGGTCCGCTGCCGCCGGCGATCTCGGCCGCCATCGCCGAGGACGAGCTCGTCGCCGTTTCCGTGCTCTCCGGCAACCGCAACTTCGAAGGCCGGATCTCGAGCGAGGTGCGGGCCAACTACCTCGCCTCGCCGCCCCTGGTCGTGGCCTACGCCCTGGCCGGCCGCATCGACGTCGACCTGTACAACGAACCCCTCGCCGACGGCCCGAACGGCCCGGTGTACCTCCGCGACATCTGGCCGGCCCAGGCGGACATCCAGGCGGCGCTCGAGAGTTCGCTTCGACCCGAGATGTTCAAGCGCCAGTACGCCGACGTCTTCGCCGGCAGCGAGACCTGGCAGGCGCTCGACGTGCCCTCCGGCCAGACCTTCGACTGGCAGGCCGACTCGACCTACGTCAAGCAGCCTCCCTTCTTCGTCGACATGCCACGGCAACCGCAGCCGGTCGAGGACATCCGCGGCGCCAGGGTGCTGGCCCTGCTCGGCGACACGGTGACGACCGACCACATCTCGCCCGCCGGCGCGATCAGTCGCGACAGTCCGGCCGCCGCCTACCTGCACGACCTGGGAGTCGAGCGCGCCCAGTTCAACTCCTACGGCGCCCGCCGGGGCAACCATGAGGTCATGATGCGCGGTACGTTCGCGAACGTCCGCCTGCGCAATCACCTGGTACCGGGAGTCGAGGGCGGCTACACCGCGCTCCTGCCCGAAGGCGAGCAGATGTCGATCTTCGACGCGGCGATGGCGTACCGCGAGCGCGGCGTGCCCCAGATCATCCTGGCCGGCCTCGAGTACGGCACGGGTTCGTCGCGCGACTGGGCGGCCAAGGGGCCCCGACTGCTCGGCGTAGGCGCGGTCATCGCCAGGAGCTATGAGCGGATCCACCGCAGCAACCTGGTCGGCATGGGGATCGCGCCGCTCGAGTTCCTGGACGGCGAAGGCCCTGCCGAACTGGGGCTCACCGGCCGCGAGGAGTACGCCATCGAAGGGCTTGCCGCGGGGCTCGCCGCGGACTTCGAACCCGGCCTGACCGTGCGCGTGAGGGCAACGGACGATGACGGCGAGACCGCCTTCCGGGCGCGCGTCCGCCTCGACACGCCCCAGGAGGCCGAGTACTACCGGCACGCGGGCATCCTCCAGTACGTGCTGCGCCAGCTCCTTGACGACGACGCCTGATCGACGCGTCCTGGACCCCGTCGCCGCGCTGCCGACCAGCGAGCGGCTCAAGGTCAACGAGATCTTCTACTCGATTCAGGGCGAATCCACCTTCGCCGGCCTCCCCTGCGTCCTCGTGCGGCTGACCGGCTGCCAGATGCGTTGCACGTGGTGCGACACGGAGTACAGCTTCTACGAAGGCACCTGGATGCGGGTCGAGGACATCGTCGAGGAGGTGCTCGCGTTCGACTGCCCGCTGGCGGAAGTCACCGGCGGCGAGCCGCTTCTCCAGCCCGGCGTTCATCCGCTGATGAGCGAGCTCTGCGACCGGGGACTGAAGGTGCTGCTCGAGACCGGCGGCGGGCTGGACATCTCGGAAGTCGATCCCCGGGTACGGCGGATCGTCGACCTGAAGTGCCCCGCCAGCGGCGAGGCCGAGAACAACCACTGGCCGAACATCGAGGCGCTGCGTCCGACCGACGAGGTGAAGCTCGTCCTCGCCGACCGGGGAGACTACGAGTGGGCGCGCGACGCGATCCGCAAGCACCGGATCGACCGCCGCTGCACCGTCCAACTGTCGCCCGTCTGGGATGCCCTGGAACCCGCCGAACTCGCATCCTGGGTGCTCGAAGACCGGCTTCCGGCGAGGGTCTCGACGCAGCTTCACAAGACCCTCTGGGGAGCCGAGACCCGCGGCGTGTGAACCCCGCTCGGCGCGGCCCCGGAACGCCTCGACGGGCTGCTACACTCCGCGCCGAATACGGCCCGGCACAAGGCCAACCGCCGGCAACACACGAGGTGAGACAGACGTTATGAGTGTGGCGAAGCTGACCTTGGACGCCCAGGAGCACGAATTCCCCGTAATTGTCGGCTCCGAGAGCGAAGTGGCGATCCAGAGCCACGCGCTCCGGAGCCTGACCGGCGCGATCACGCTGGATCCGGGCTACGGCAACACCGGGTCCTGCCGCAGCGCGATCACGTTCATCGACGGTGAACAGGGGATCCTGCGCTACCGCGGCTACCCCATCGAACAGCTCGCGGAGGAAGCGTCCTTCGTCGAGGTCTGCTACCTCCTGATCTACGGCGAGCTGCCCGATCAGGCGGAACTCGACGACTTCCGCGCCAAGCTGCGGCGGCACACGCTGATCCACGAGGACATGAAGAAGTTCTTCGAGGCGTATCCGCCGACGGCGCACCCGATGGCGATCCTGTCCTCGATGATCTCGTCGCTCGCCACCTTCTACTCGGAGGATGAGGACGTCGACCTCCATGTGGTCCGTCTGATCGCCAAGCTGCCGACGATCGTCGCCTTCTCCTACAAGAAGTCGATCGGCCAGCCCTTCGTGTACCCGCAGAACGACCTGGGCTACGCGGAGAACTTCCTGAACATGATGTTCTCCGTACCGTGCGAGTCCTACGAGCCGCCGGATGTGCTGTCTCGAGCGTTGAACATGCTGCTCATCCTGCACGCCGACCACGAGCAGAACTGCTCAACGTCGACGGTCCGCATGGTCGGCAGCTCCGGCGCCAGCCTGTTCGCCGCCATCTCCGCCGGCATCGACGCCCTGTCGGGGCCGCTCCACGGCGGCGCCAACCAGCAGGTGATCGAGATGCTGGAGGCAATTCGCGACAGCGGCGACGACTTCAGCAGCTTCGTCGACCGCGCGAAGGACAGGAACGACCCCTTCCGCCTCATGGGCTTCGGGCACCGCGTGTACAAGAACTTCGACCCGCGCGCCAGCATCCTGAAGGGCGCCGCGGACCAGGTGCTGGCGCAACTCGGCGTCGACGATCCGCTTCTCGCAATCGCGAGGAGCCTGGAAGAGGTCGCGCTCCAGGACGAGTTCTTCGTGCAGCGAAAGCTCTACCCGAACGTCGACTTCTACAGCGGCATCATCTACCGCGCGATGGGCCTGCCCACCGACATGTTCACCGTCATGTTCGCCCTGGGCCGGTTGCCCGGCTGGCTGGCGCATTGGAAGGAGATGCGCGGCGACCCGGAGAACCGCATCAACCGGCCGCGCCAGATCTACACCGGCGCCACCGTGCGCGATTACAAGGCGCTCGCCGACCGCTAGCAACCAGCGTCTACGGGCGCAGCTCCGGCCGGACCGGCTTCGCCGGCACGTGTCCGCGGCGGTAGACGAGGATGGTCCGGTCGAACGTGATGACCGCTTGGCCGTCTTGGTTGTAGCCGACGGTGCGGAAGCCGACGATGCCCTGGTGCGGGCGCGACTTCGATTCCCGGACGGACAGCACCTCGCTCTGGGCGTACAGCGTGTCGCCCTCGAACACCGGGTGCGGCAGACGGACCCTGTCCCAGCCCAGGTTCACCGCGTTCTGGGACAGGTCGCCGACCGTCAGCGCGGTGACCAGGGACAGGGTGAAGCAGGAATTGACCAGGGGCCGCCCCCACTCCGTCTGACCCGCGTACTCGCGGTCGAAGTGAATCGGGTTCGGGTTCAGGGTGATCATCGTCAACCAGACGTTGTCGCCCTCGGTGACCGTCCGGCCCAGGGCGTGACGGAAGATCTGGCCGACCTCGAAATCCTCGAAGACTCTCCCGGCTCCGCCTGGAGGCGCTTCGTTGTGCGTCGCTGTGTCGTTCATGCTCTCAGGATCGCTCCGTTCTGTTCGAGTCCCTCGATCTCTTCGGGGCCGTAGCCGAGATCCTGAAGGACCTCTCCGGTGTGTTCCCCCATCCGCGGTTCGCGGCGACGGAGGTCACCGGGCGTCCGTTCAAGTCGCGGCGCGGGCGCGATGTGGATCTCTCCATCCGGGCCAATCGGGAATGTGCCGCGCTCCACGTTGTGCGCATGGCGCGGCGCCTCGTCGAGGTCGAGCACCGGTGACACGCAGGCGTCGAGCCGGCTGAAGACCTCGGTCCATTCGTCCCGGGTGCGGGTCAGGAAGGCGCGCCGGAACGCGTCGATGTGCGCCGGCCAGCGTTCCGTGTCCATCTGCTCTTGCCCGACATCTACGCCGGTTCCCTCGCACAGCGCGGCGAAGAACTGCGGTTCGATCGCGCCAACCGAAACGTAGCCTCCGCACTTGCACTCGTAGCAGCGGTAGAAGGCGGCGCCGCCGCCGAGAAGGCCCTTGCCGGGCGTGGAGCGGGCGCCCTTCTGCGCGAAATGCACGGCCATCAGGGACGCCGCCCCGTCGATCATCGCCGCGTCGAGGTACTGGCCGCGGCCGGACCGTTCCCGCTCGAACAGCGCGCAGAGGATGCCGAAGGCGGCCATCAGGCCGCCGCCACCGAAGTCCGCGACCAGGTTGAGGGGCGGCAATGGCGGATCGCTGCCGTTGCCGATCTGCGACAGAACGCCTGCGAGCGCGATGTAGTTCACGTCGTGGCCGGCGGCCTGAGCCATCGGCCCGGTCTGACCGTAGCCGGTGAGCGAGCAGTACACCAAGCGCTCGTTGAGCGCGGCGAGCGTCGCATAGTCGCATCCCAACCGGGCGCACACGCCGGGCCGGTTTCCTTCCAGGAAGACATCCGCGTCCGCGGCGAGTTGCTGGAGGATGCGCTGGCCTCCCGTTGTCTTCAGGTTGAGCGCGATGCTGCGCTTGTTCCGGGACAGCATGTCGCCGCACCTCACCGGGCCGCCCACCGCGTTGTCGACCCGCAGCACGTCCGCCCCCATGTCCGCGAGCAGCATCGAGCAGTAGGGCCCGGGCGCAAGCCGCGACAGGTCGAGAACCCGAAGTCCATCCAGGGCGCCCACGGCGGCGCAGCCTAGCAGTCGCCCGGGGACCGGCACGTCGGTTGTCGCGATACCCTGAGCCGATGGAAGCGCCGGCCCCGGCCACCGTTCTGCCGCGCTCCAAGCACCCGATCGTCGCACGTCGACTCTCCGCCGGCGCCCGGAAGGTCCTCCGCCGGCTCCACCAGGGCGGCAGGAACGCCTGTCTGGTCGGCGGCAGTGTGCGGGACCTGCTGCTCGACCGGCGGCCGAAGGACTACGACATCGTCACCGACGCGCGGCCGGAGGAAGTGCGGCGCCTGTTCCGCAACTCGCGGATCATCGGACGCCGCTTTCGTCTGGTCCACGTCCTGTTCAGCGACGAAGTGGTCGAGGTGTCCACGTTCCGCGGCGCGCCCGATCCGGACCATCAGCGTCGTTCACCGGGTGAACTCCTGGTGACCAGCGACAACACCTACGGCACCCCGCGCCAGGACGCCTTCCGCCGCGACTTCACCGTCAACGCCCTGCTCTACCGGGCCTCGGACCAGGCCGTCGTCGACTACGTGGAGGGCCTCGAGGACCTCGACCGCGGCCTGATCCGCGCGATCGGCGATCCCAACCTCCGCTATCGGGAGGATCCGGTGCGCATGCTGCGGGCCTGCGAGTTCGCCGCCCGCCTGGGCTTCGACCTTGAGGACCGGACTCTCTCCGCCGCCTTCAAGCACCGCCGGGAAATCGCCAAGGCCTCGCCGAACCGTCTGATCGAGGAGCTGATCCAACTCCTCGCGAGCGGCCGGAGCGCCGCGGCTTTCGACTGGATGCGGCGCTCGGGCCTGCTGCCGGTCGTCCTGCCGGAGGTCGAGGAGGTGCGGGGGTCGGCGGCCGGGACGGCCGGCTTCTCTCGACTCGCCGAGCGACTGGACGAACGCGTCAACAACGGCCCGGACGTGCCGCTCGCGGTGCTGCTTTCCGCCTCGCTCCTACCGCGGATCGTCGTTGGCAGAGAGCGGCTCGAAGCCGGCGGGAAAGCCGTCCACCGCCGGCGCCTGCAACGACTCGTGGACGACGTGGTGGACGACTTCGGCAGCCGCTTCGCGCTCTCCGCCAGGCGTCGCGTCGGGATCACCCGTGCCCTGGAGACCTTCCAGCGGCTGTGCGAACCGAACCACAGCCCCGGAGTGGTTCACAACCTGGTCCGCCGTGAAGCGTTCGCTCCCGCTCTGGAACTCTTCGGCCTGCTCTCGGCCGCCACCGGCAGCGGCGGCAAGTCGCTCGGTTTCTGGCAGCAGGTCGGCGAGTCGGCTCCGTCCCCGGCCACGACCGGGACCACGAAGCGGCACAGGCGGAGACGAAGACGGCGCGGGCCGCGACGGCGCCACCTCTAGCCCCAAAATTTCACCGAGGTTCGTAGCGAGGGCGCGTAGACGCCGCTGTAGCGGGGCGCACGGACTGAGGGAACGCTGAAGGCGTACTGCAGTACGTCGAAGCGGCCTGAGGGAGTACGGCCCGCTATAGCGAGCGGATCCGCGGCCGCAGTAGGACATCGATGCAATTCGCGGGCTAGCCTTCTTCGTCGCGGAAACAG
>JAAXHG010000074.1 GCA_012270995.1 Vicinamibacteraceae bacterium
CAAGGAGGAGGCCGCGCGGCTCGAGGGCGACATGGCTGCGCGAATCGAGGAGGAATCCCAGGCCAGCGATCCGGATCGCGAGCGGCCACCCGAGGGTGGCGACGGCTCGGACGGCGGTGCCGGCAACGTCGGCGGCTACAACTTCTTCTGGCTCGACCGGGGCACCGAGGCCTTCGCGGTGGACGGCAAGTTTCGTACTTCGATCCTGATCGATCCACCGAACGGTCGTTTTCCACCGATGACCGAGAGCGCGGCCAAACGCAGAGCCGCGACCGAAGCCAAGATCGTGCGCGGCGACAACGACGGCACGGCATTCTGGCTCGACAGCGACGAGCCCGGACCGTTCGACGGCCCGGAGTCGCTGCTGGCCCAGGAGCGTTGCATCGTGGGGTTCACCGGCGCCGCGCCGACGCTCCCCAGCGGCTACAACAACTACAAGACGATCGTCCAGACCGAGGACCACGTCATGATCCTGATCGAGATGGTCCACGACGCGCGGGTGGTGCGGATGAAGTCCGAGAGGCGCGCCGTGGAGCATCCGCCGTCAGAGATCAAGAAGTGGGCCGGCGATTCGATCGGGTGGTGGGAGGGCGACACGTTGGTCGTCGACACGACGAACTTCCATCCCGACGCGTTTCTCCTTGGTGGCTCCACCGAGATGCACGTAGTCGAGCGCTTTACCAAGCTCGAGGACGGCGACGTGCTCTACCGCTTCACGGTGGACGATCCCTCATCGTGGACAGCGCCCTGGACCGGCGAGTATGTGTTGCGTTCGACGACCGGCAGAGTCTTCGAGTACGCCTGCCACGAGGGGAACTACTCCATGGGGAACATCCTGCGCGGCGCTCGCGTGCTCGAGGCGGACGCGTTGGGGAACTCCGGAAACTAGGCCACGGAGCCTCAGAAGAAGAGCTGCACGGTCTGACCGTGAAGCGAGTGCAACGTCCCTCGGTGGTTGATCCACATTGGCTCGGAGAGTTGGGCCTCCCAGGCGGCGAGCTCGCTCTCCAGGCGCTCGACGATCTCGGGGTGTCGATCGGCTATGTTGTCGGTCTCGCCGATGTCAGCGTCCAGATCGTAGAGAACGGTGGTCTGGCCCATAGGTGAGTGGTCGGGTGGGTACTCCATCGACGGCAGGACCTGGCCCGGTGGCCCGTCAGGGACCTCCATGTCGGTGTTGTTCACTTTCCACATCTTCCACTTGCCCCAGCGGATGGCGAGATTCGGCGCCGCCCGCCAATAGAGGAACTCGTGCGGTGGCTCGCTGGTCTCGCCGCGTAGATGAGGAAGCAGATTGACGCTGTCCGGGCTATCCGCTTCGAAGCCACTGGCGGCGGTGAAGGTGGCGTAGAGATCGAGAGCGCTGGCAAGCTCGCGGTAGACCTCGCCCTGAGGGAGACCCGCAGGCCACTTGAGGATGAAGGGGACTCGATGGCCGCCTTCGAGGTGGTAGCGCTTGTAGCCCGCTAGCGGTGCATTGGTGCAGATCGGCTCGGTCATGTAGTCGATGCACCCATTGTCGGAGAGAAAGACGACCAGGGTGTCGCGCTCGAGGTCGTGCTCCCGGAGGGCCGCGACGACGTCGCCGACGTAGTCGTCGAGCGAGACGACCATCGCGGCGTAGACGCGCGCTCCATCGCCTTCGATGTGCTGCACGCGCTCCATGTACTCGTCGGTCGCCTGCAGCGGGGTATGCGGAGTGTTGGGAGTCAGCATCAGGAGGAAGCGCTCGTCGGCGTGGCGATCGATGAAGTCGACCGCCTTCTCGGCAAAGACATCCGTCAGATACTCCTCGACCTCGATCACCTCGAAGCCGTCGCGGATGACACGCGACGCGCTGGTGCGGGTGGTGGGGGCTCCCTCGGCGGGCCACTCGTGGGTGCCTGGAAGTCGGGAGTCGATGTAGCTCGAGGCGCCTCCGAGCAATCCGTAGAACTCGTCGAAGCCGCGGTGGAGTGGATGGTGCGGCTCGGCGACGCCCAGGTGCCACTTGCCGATCAGGCCGGTGACATAGCCGGCGTCCTGAAAGTGGTTGGCGACCGTTTTCTGATCCAACGGAAGTCCGAGGTCGTGGTCGGTCGGGTTGTACTCCCAGCCGAAACGATTCTGATACCGCCCGGTGTGGAAACCCGCACGCATCGGACTGCAGACGGCTGCGGACACATGACCGTCGGTGAGGCGCACGCCTTCGCGTGCCAACTGGTCGATGTGAGGGGTGGGGATCTGCGAGCCGTACACGCCGACGTCGCCGTAGCCGAGGTCGTCGGCGACGATGACGACGATGTTCGGCGGCGGTGGCGGCGCCGGTGGGGGAATCGAGGCCTCCGGTGGCGGCTCAGAAAATTGACAACCGAACGCGGTGATCAGTCCCACGGCGAGTACACAGTCCCGGAATCGAAGTGCCATCATCATTCTGCCCCCTCTTTGGAGCGTGGGTCGTCGACGCTACACCAGCTATGCTGTGAACGTGGCCAGGACCCTGCTCCTCTCCTGTTGCGCGGCGCCGCTGCTCATCGCCGCTGTCGCGACTGCCGCGGACACCGACTGGCCCAGCTTCGGCAACGACGCCGGCAATTCTAAGTACTCGCCGCTGGCGCAGATAGACGCCGACAACTTCGATCGTGTGCGGGTGGTCTGGACTTGGGAGTCGGTCGACACGCAGATTCCGAACCTGCCTGACTCGATCAGGCCGCGGTCCTTCAAGGCCATTCCGGTGGTCATCGACGGCCGTATGTACGTGAGCACACCGCTCGGCCAGGTGGCGGCGATCGACGCCGCCTCGGGCAAGCCGCTGTGGAGCTACGACCCCCAGAGCTGGGAGACGGGACGGCCGGCGAACATGGGGTTCCATCACCGCGGAGTGGCGATCTGGCGCAAGGGTAAAGAAGCAACGAGTGATGATGGCCACTCACGACCGGCGCCTGCTTTCGCTCGACGCGTCGACCGGAAGACCCGATGCCACCTTTGGCAACTACGGCGCGGTGGCGATGACCAGGGATCTGGGCCGCAAGGTCCTCGAGTCGCGAACAACGCACAGCTCGCCGCCGGCGATCTGTCGCGACACCGTGATCGTGGGCTCGATCGTGGCCGACATCGCCACCCATCAAGAGGCGCCGCCGGGCTTCGTGCGCGCCTACGATGCCGAGAGCGGCGTCCTGGCGTGGGTCTTTCACACCATCCCCCAGCAGGGAGAGGAGGGCACGGAGACCTGGGAGAACGAGTCGTGGCGCTACAGCGGCAATACCAATGTGTGGTCGATGATCACCGTCGACGAAGAACTCGGCCTCGCCTATCTTCCGATCGGCACACCGACGAGTGACCTCTACGGTGGCCACCGCCTTGGCGACAACCTCTACGCCGAGAGCCTGGTGGCGGTCGACTGCGAGACCGGCGAAAGGCGCTGGCACTTCCAGATCGTGCACCACGGCCTCTGGGACTACGACTTGCCACCGCCGCCGAACAGGATCGATCTGATCGTGGACGGCAAGCTCCGGAAGGTGGTGGCGCAAGCCAGCAAGCAGGCCTTCCTATTCGTCTTCGACGCGGTGACGGGAGAGGCGCTCTGGCCGATCGAAGAGCGTCCCGTCCCTCCGAGCGAGGTGCCTGGAGAGCGCGCCTCGCCGACCCAGCCCTTCCCCACCAGGCCCGCCGCCTACGATCGCCAGGGCATCACCGTAGACGACCTGATCGACTTCACCCCCCAGCTTCGGGAAGAAGCCCTCGAGATCGCGAGTGCGTACGAGCTGGGGCCCCTCTACACGCCCCCTCGGGTCGCGGGCAAGGGCAAGCCGGTGATCCAGCAGCCCGGTCCGGGTGGAGGCACCAACTGGACCGGCACCGCGGTGGACCCTGAAAGCGGCATGATCTACGTGCCTTCCTACGCCACCCCGAGGTCCGTTTCGCTCACCACGCCCGACCCCAATCGATCAGATCTGCGTTACGTGCCCGACGGCTGGTACGAGCACGTCGAGGGTCCTCGAGGTCTGCCGCTGGTCAAGCCGCCATACGGGCGCGTCACCGCGATCGATCTCGCCTCCGGCGAACACATCTGGGTGGCAACCCACGGTGAGGGGCCGCGCAACCACCCGACGATCAAGCACCTGGGCCTGGATCGGCTGGGCTCCCCGAACCGGTTTGCGGCGCCGCTGGTTACCGGAACTCTGTTGTTCGTCACCCATCATGCCGAAGACACCACCGGCGCCGATCCCCCCACCACGGATCGACCGGCCGAGATCAGCGTTTACGACAAGAAGACCGGCGCCTACCTGGGCGGCATCGAGCTCCCCGACCCGCCCAACTCGAACCTGATCACCTACGAAGTTGGGGGTCGTCAGTATCTCGCGGTGAGCGTCGGTGGCGGAAGAGAGGCTACCGGGAGCGACGACAGTCCGACGGGCGGCGTGGTCGCGCTCGCGCTCGACGCCAGTTCCTGACGGCACCTGCAGCAATACCGAGACACTGTCGAACCGAGGCGTCGCTGCAGGCAACAAGGAGAAGTCATGACGCGCACCTTCAAGCGATTCCCGTTGGTTCTGGCGCTGGCGATGGGCGCGATCGGAGTCGGGGCCGGCAGCTTGCGCGCCGCCCCAGACTGCGAGGCGCTGCCGGCGATGGACTTCACGAGCATTCCAGATGCGCCGACGCAGGCGACGGCGACCCGAATGGTGGAGGCCACCGGCGAGGTGCCCGCCCATTGCCGGATGGATGGGTATGTCACGCCCAATGTCCGGATCGTGCTAGACCTGCCCAACAGCGCCTCGTGGAACGGCAAGTATCTGCAGGCGAGCCCTGGTGGCCAGGGCGGCTCGACGGAACAGGAGGCCGGCTGGTGCGATGAGGCCTTGCGGAGAGGCTATGCCTGTCTCACACACGATACGGGGCATTTCGGCATGACAAGAAGGTCCTCGTGGGCCTACAACAATCTCCAGGCGGAGCTCGATTACGGCATCCGCGGTCACCATGTCGCCGCTCTGGCGGGCAAGGCCATCACCGAGCACTACTACGGCCGGGCGCCGGCGTTCTCCTATCATGTGGGCTGTTCCGCCGGCGGGAAGCAGGGAATGGTCCAGGCGAGTCGCTTTCCCTGGAACTTCGACGGCATTCTCGCCCAGGAGCCCGCGAACGTAACGGCCGTGGGCGTGATGATCCTGTGGAACGCCCTGGCATCGTACGACGCGGACGGCCAGCCGCTGTTCACACCCGCCGACCTGGACGTGCTGCACGCGGGGGCCATTGCCGCCTGCGATGCGGACGATGGCCTCGAGGATGGGATCATCGGTGGCGATCCGCGCACTTGCCAATTCGATCCGGCCGACCTCGCCTGCGCGTCGGGGCAGACATCGGGCTGTCTATCGCCGGTCCAGGTGGAGGCGGCCAAGAAGAAGTACACCGGGCCGGTGACATCGACCGGAGAGAAGCTCAGCAAATACTTCCCGTTCTATCCTGGCTTGCCCGGTTCGGAGAAGGGCAACTACTTCTCCATGGATCTCGAGTCAAGGACCTCGTGGGGGGGCGGTTCAAGGGGTTCAACCCGGATCCGGGACCGAGCTGGAAGGCGTCCGACTTCGATTGGGACCACGATTACAAGCGCATGGGGATTTCAGATGCGCTGGTGAATGGTTTCAGCAATCCCGATCTACGCAATTTCAAGACGGCGGGTGGCAAGCTGCTGATCATCCAGGGTTGGGAAGACTCTGGTTTGCCCAGCCCACGAGTCAGCATCGACTACTATGAGATGGCGGAACGCATCATGGGGGGACGAGCCAGCGCCCAGGAGGCGGTTCGCCTGTTCATGATTCCGGGCCGTACCCATTGCTATGGTGGCGTTGGCGCGACCAGCGGCGATTATCTCAGCGCTCTCGAAGCCTGGGTCGAAGAGGGGAAGGCACCCGACATGATCGTCGGCTACCGTCCAGAAGAAGACCCCTCCGGCAGACGGACTGCGAGAGCTTATGTCGAAGCGAATACCGCGGTACCTGAGAGCTACAGATTCACGCGGCCCCACTATCCCTACCCGCTGCAGGCGCGATACAAGGGCAGCGGCGATCCCAACGACTATCGGAACTTCGAGCCCGTCGAACCGGAACGTCCCTGGGCCCGCGTCAGTAGGACAGGTTCTCCGTGACGCGTACCCAGCGTCCGTCCTGTACCTCAGCGAGGAAAGCCTCGTCCGTGCCGATCCGCTTCTCCGGCCCGAAGCTCAGGACCGGGCCGCCGAAGATGTCCTGGTAGTCGTCGATCGACTCGATCGCGGCGACCAGCGAATCGACCGTGAGGTCCGGTCCGGCGTCGCGTAGAGCCCTGACAGTGAAGTCGGCGACCAACCAGCCCAGGAGCGAGCCGGTGTTGGGCTCCTGGCCGTAGCGTTCCTCGTACTCCGCGAGGAAGTCGCGGACCTCCTGGCTGGGATGATCGGCGTAGGGAAACTCGAACGACGTCATCGCGTAGAAGCCGTTGGTCACACCGCCCTCCGCCTCCGCGACCTCGGACTCGAACGCCGCGATCGGGCCGACGAAGTCGACGTCCCAGTCGATCCCCCGTGCCGCCGAGATCGCCAGGATCGTGTCGCCGATGATCGTTCCGAGCACGATCAGGTCGCAGTCGGCCTGCCGGAGCTTGAGGATCGCCGCGCTGAAGTCGGTGTCGAGAGGCCTGTGGGCGGTCGAGTCGATGACCTCCCGTCCCATCTCGCCGAGCTGATCGTTCGCCGCGTCGGTCATCTCCGTTCCGTAGTCGGTGTCCTGGGTCATGGTGCAGATGCGCTCCTTGCCCTTCTCCTCGACGAAGTACCTGATCGCGGCGCGCATCTGGTCGTAGTAGGTGGAGACACCGGCGAACTTCAGCCGATGCAGCGGTTCCGCCATCGAACGCGCGCCCGAGAGCGGGAAGATGTTCGGAACGCCCGCCTCGAACTGGCTGGTCATGACGGCGTTGTTCATCGGCGTCCCGAGGGCGCCCACCATGGCGAAGATCCGGTCGCGGTGGATCAGCTTGTTGGCCGCCTGAACAGCGCGAGGCACCTGGTACTGATTGTCCTCGACGATGAAGCGGATCTGGCGGCCGTGGATGCCGCCTTCCTCGTTCACGGCATCGAAGATCATTCGCGCCGTGTTGATGCTGCCGACACCGATGGCCGCGGCCGGACCGGACAGGTCGGTGTAGGTGCCGAGCACGATCTCCCCGGCCGCGTCCGAGGTCTCGGGATCGGAGCTCCCGCATCCCGCCAGAACGGCGCCAAGCAACATGCAAGCGACGGTGAGGTAACGGTGTCTATGGGTCATGCCTGCTGTCCTCCGTACATCGAATCGATCAGGGGTCGGTACTTCTCGTTCACGAACTTGCGCTTGAGCTTCATCGTCGGCGTGAGCTCGTCGTCCTCGGGGGTCAGCTCCTGGTCGATCAGGCGGAACTTCTTCACCTGTTCGACCCGCGCGAACTTCGCGTTGACGGCCTCCACCTGACCGTGGATCAGCTCGACGATCTCCTCCGCGGCACACAGGCTCTGGTAGTTGGTGAAGGGCACATGATGATCCTGAGCGTATTTGACGACGTTGTCGTGGTCGATCATCACGAGACACGTCAGGAACTTGCGCTTGTCGCCGATCACCACGGCGTCGGCAATGTAGGGCGAGAACTTGAGCTGGTTCTCGATCTCGCTCGGCGTGATGTTCTTGCCGCCGGCCGTGATGATGATGTCCTTCATGCGGTCGGTGATCTTGAGGAAGCCCTCGTCGTCGATCTCGCCGACGTCGCCGGTGTGGAGCCACCCGTCACGAATCGTCTCGGCCGTCTTCTCCGGCTGGTTGAGGTAACCCATGAAGACGAACTCTCCGCGGATCAGGATCTCGCCCTCATCGGAGATCCTGATTTCGCCGTAGGGAACGGAACGGCCGACGGTGCCGGGCCAGATCTCGCCCGGCTCCAGGATGGAGGCGATGCCGGTGTTCTCGGTCTGGCCGTAGCCCTCCACCATGTCGATGCCGAGTGCGAGATACCAGCGGATCAGATCGGGTGAGATCGGCGCGGCCCCGGTGCCGATCCAGCGGCAGCGGTCGAGGCCCAGGAACTTGCGAATGTTGCGCAGCACGAGCGCATCGCCGACGCGGTAGGCGAGCTCCAGGAGCGCCCCCGGCCTTTTGCCCTCGAGGCGTTTGTCCGCCCGTTTGAAGCCGATCCCTATCGCCTTCCCGTACGCCCATCGCTGCAGGAAGGTGGCGTCGGAGAGGGCGATGCTGATGGCCGAGTAGAACTTCTCCCACACGCGCGGCACCGAGAAGAACAGCGTCGGCTGGATCTCCTGAGCGTTCTCGGGCACGGTTTCCGGATTCTCGACGAAGTTGAGCTTCGTGCCGGTGTAGAGGGAGCCGTAGACGAAGATCCGCTCGGCGATGTGGCACAGCGGCAGGAAGGCCATGCGCTCGTCGTCCTCGTTCTGCGAGAGAACGTGCGGGGCGTTGACGCACTGGAACACGAGGTTGTGGTGGCTGATCATCGCCCCCTTCGGTGGCCCGGTGGTGCCGGAGGTGTAGACCAGGATCGCAAGGTCCTCGGGCTTCGCCAGCTCGAGGCACTCGGCCCAGGCCCCGGGGTGGAGCTCGTCCTGTTCGCGTCCGAGCGCGAGCAGGTCGTCGTAGCTCATGGCCCGCGCATCCTCGAAGTCCCGCAGGCCCTCCATGTCGAAGATGACGATCTGCTCGAGCGTGGGGCACTTTTCGCGCACCTTGAGCACCTTGTCGAGCTGCTCCTCGTCTTCGACGAACATCACCTTGCAGCCCGAGTCGTTGACCAGGTAGTCCACCTGCTCGGCCGCGTCCGTCGGGTAGATCCCGGCGCACACGCCGCCGGCGCCGAGCACCCCCATGTCGGCGAACATCCACTCGGTGATCGTGTTGGAGAGGATGCAGGCGACGTCGCCCTTGCCGAAGCCGAGCGACCGCAGCGCCAGCCCCGTATGGCGCGCCTTCTCGCCGAAGGTGCGCCAGGAGACGTCCTGCCAAATGCCGAAGTCCTTCTCCCGCAGTGCTGTGCGGTCGCCGTACTTCTCGACGCGGTTCCAGAACATCGTCGGCACGGTGCCGGCGAAGCTGGTGTCGCGCCAGAACACGAGCTCGCGGCCGTCGTCGGCCACGCGCGTCTCACGCACGAGATCGGGGTTCGATTCGGGGCCGCCCATGCTCACCTCCAGGTCTTGCGCTTCTTCCACCGGCGGACCCCCCTCGGCATCTGGTCCTTCATGCCGAGATAGAACTCCTGAATGTCCGGCGAGCTCTCGAGCTTCTCGCACGTGTCGTCCATGACCACCCGTCCGTTCTCGAGCACGTAGCCGTAGTGCGAGTGTCGCAGCGCGACGTGGGCGTTCTGCTCGACGACGAGGATCGTCATGCCCTGCTCCGCGTTGATGCGGTTGATGATCTCGAAGATCTGGTGGACCAGGATCGGAGACAGCCCGAGCGACGGCTCGTCGAGCAGCAGCATCCTCGGATGCGCCATCAGGGCACGTCCGATGGCGAGCATCTGCTGCTCGCCGCCGGAGAGCTGGCTCGCCTGTTGCGAGGCCCGATCGGCGAGCGCCGGGAAGTAGTCGTAGACGCGCTCGAGATCGTCGGCGATGCGGGCGCGGTCGCGACGACTGTAGGCGCCCATTCGCAGGTTCTCGCTCACGGAGAGGAAGGGAAAGACCTCCCGGCCCTCCGGCACGTGGCTCAGGCCGAGGCGCATGACGGCGTCGGGATCGCGACGTGCGATGTCCTCGCCAGCGAAGACGATCTCGCCCTTCTGGGGATCCATCACGCCGGAGATCGTACGGAGGATGGTCGTCTTGCCCGCGCCATTGGCGCCCAGAACGGCGACGATTCGACCTTCGGGCACCGCGAGGCTGACGCCGCGGATCGCCATGATCGGACCGTAGTAGGTCTCGACGTTCTTGAGCTCGAGCAGCACCTAGTCCGCTCCCAGGTAGGCGTCGACGACGGCGGGGTTCTTCTGCACCTCCGCGGGGCTGCCCTCCGCGATCACCCGACCTTCGCTCAAGGCGAGCACCCGCCCCGCCACCCGGCTCACGAGACCCATGTCGTGCGCCACCATGACGACCGTGACGCCGAGGTCGCGGTTGATGTCTTCGATCCAGAATCCCATGTCCTCGCTCTCCTCGGGGTTCAGCCCGGAGGTCGGCTCGTCGAGCAGCAGCAGCTTCGGCTCCAGGCAGAGCGCGCGGCCCACCTCCACGACCTTGCGCACCCCGTAGGGCAGGTTCGCGATCCTCTGCTCGCGGTGGTGGGCCAGTTCGAGGAGGTCGATGACGTCTTCCACGCGGCGCCGGTGCTCGAGTTCCTCTCGCCTCACCGCGGGGAGGAACAGGAGATGGGACAGCGCCATTGAGCGCCGGTGGACATGACGGCCGATGAGGAGGTTCTGCAGAACGGTGGCGTGCTCGAAGAGCTCGATGTTCTGGAAGGTGCGCGCGAGGCCGAGCGGCGCGATGCGATGCGCGGGCAGCGAGGTGATGTCGCGGCCCGCGAACCGAACGCTCCCGCCGTCGGGGGAGTAGATGCCGCTCACCAGGTTGAAAAGCGTCGTCTTGCCGGCTCCGTTCGGTCCGATGATGGCGAACACCTCGCCCTCCTCGACGTCAAAGCTCACGTCGTCGACGGCACGAATGCCCCCGAAGCTGATCGACAGGTCTAGGGCGGCGAGGTAGCTCACCTCAGTCGCTCCGTGCGCAGGTACGTCTTCTGGCGCCGGTGCGTCGCCCGGCGATAGAGCGGGAACAACTGGAAGTAGCTCTTGATCTTGAGCCAGCGGCCGAAGATGCCCTGGGGCTCGAACAGGATCACCAGCACGAGGATGAGGCCGAAGATGCCCGGCTCGAGGCCGGGAGCCTGAGCGATCCGCGGCGGCAGCGTGTCGCGGGCGATGGCGAGGAGCTGAGGCAGGAAACCGATGAAGAGCGCGCCGTAGATGACGCCCCGCATCGAGCCGACCCCGCCGACCACCACCATCAGGAGGAGCTGCAGCGAGATGAGGAACGTGAAGGCGTCGGGCGAGAGGTAGCCGAGGCGATGCGCGAAGAGAGCGCCGGCGAGGCCGGTGATGCCGGCGCTGAGAGCGAAAGCGAAGGTCTTGTACACGGCCAGGTTGATGCCGACGCTCTCCGCCGAGATCTCCGAGTCACGGATGGCGACCATGGCCCTTCCCGTCGAGGACCGCAGGATGTTGAGCGCCGCGAGAAGCGTCAGGACGAGGAGCGTGAGCGTCACGTAGTAGTGCTGCCAGCCCTGCGTGAGCGGCATCCCGAAGAGGCTCGCCTGCGGAACGGCGAGGCCGCGAAAGCCTCCCGTCAGCCATTCCGCGCGCGAGATCGTCTGCTCGGTGAGCATGGCGAAGGCCAGGGTGGCGATGGCGAGATAGATGCCCGTCATACGGAGCGCGATCCACCCCACGCCGGCGCCGACGAGGGCCGAGACCAGGACCGCCGCGACGATCGAGAGGAGGAACGGGAGACCGGCGCCCAGCAGGAGCGAGTGGGTATAGGCGCCGATCGCCAGAAACGCCGCGTGGCCCAGGCTCACCTGGCCGGTGTAGCCAACGAGCAGCATCAGACCGACGCCGGCGATGGCGTAGATCATCACCAGGTTGAGCTCGCCCAGATAGAAGGTGCCGAGCGCCGCCGGCGCCGCGGCGACCAGCACCAGCAGCAAGCCGTACCAGAACCGGTCGCCACCGTGCTTGAGGTGGTCGATGTCCTGGTTGTAGTGGGTCTTGAAGAGGAATCGCATTCGATGCTCGTCGGCCGTCAGACCTTCTTGCGCTGAATCTGTGCGAACAGGCCCTGGGGCCGCAGGATCAAGGCCACAATGAGGATGCCGTAGGCGGACATCTCCTGGAAACCGGCGGGCAGGTAGACCCCCGCGAACTGCTCGGCGATGCCGATGATCCAGCCGCCGAGCAGCGCGCCGGGGATCGAGCCGAAGCCGCCGATCACCGCGGCCGCGAAGGCCTTGATCCCGATGAATCCCATCCCGGGCTGGACGAGCGAGACGGGCGCCAGAAGGATCCCGGCCACGGCGGCGACTCCGGCGGAGATCGCCCACACCAGGGAGAAGACTCGCTTGACCGGGATGCCGACGTAGTAGGCCGCGAGCTGGTTCTGCGACGTGGCCTGCATGGCGATGCCGAGCCGCGTGTGGCGGAAGAACAGGAACAGCACGACGCAAAGGACGAGGGTGCCCAGCAGGATCGCGAAGTTCTCGTAGCTCACGACGATTTCGCCGACACGCAGCGACTTGCCGGTGTACGGAGTGGGGAAGCTCTGCGGGTCGTAGCCCCACACCAGTCCCGCTACGGCGCGGAAGATGAAGCCCAGCCCGATCGTCAGCATCACGATGGCGAACTGGGGTTCGCCCAGAACGCGGCGCAGCACGAAGGCGTCGAGCAGATAGCCGAAGACCGCCAGCGCCAGGACCGACAGGAACAGTCCCAGCACCCACGGCAGACCGACCCCGCCGATCAGGGTCACCGCCACGAAGGCGCCCAGCATCATCAGATCGCCCTGGGCGAAGTTCACCATCTCGGTCGCCTTGTAGACGAGGACGAAGCCGAGAGCGATCAGGCCGTAGATGCAGCCGACCGCCAGACCATTGACGAGAACCTGCAGGAGCTGACTCAGAGTGACTCCCCCTGACGGCCCGCGTCCCGCGTGTGGCTCTCAATGTTCATGCGGCGATGCTAACGCCCATGCAACTGGCCGCAACGCGGACCGGCTTCGCGGCCGGCGCTTTCGCGACAGCCGCCGGCGATCTGTAGGATCAAACCGGGTGCGCCGGCGTGCCAACCCGCCGGCCGTTGAGAACCGCGCCGCGAAGCGGCGACCACGAGGGAGTGACGCCCATGACTACTGCCGCCTCCGTAGCCACCCGAGCCCCGGCCACTCGCATCGACCTGGCCGACCCTGGTCTGCTTCGAGCCCAGGCCTACATCGACGGCCAGTGGGTCGACGCCGACTCCGGCGACACCTTCGCCGTCGAGAACCCGGCCACGGGCGAGGTCCTGGCCGATGTCTCCTGCTGCGGCGGCGGCGAAACGAGGCGCGCCATCGAGGCGGCCGGAAGGGCCTTCGAGCAGTGGCGGCACACCACCGCCAAGGAGCGCGCCGCGCTGCTGCGGCGCTGGTTCGACCTGATGATGGAGAGCCAGGAAGACCTGGCCCGGATGATGACGGCGGAACAGGGCAAGCCCCTCTTCGAGGCCCGCGGGGAGATCGCCTACGGCGCCAGCTACGTCGAGTGGTTCGCCGAAGAGGCGAAGCGCGTGTACGGCGACACGATCCCGCAGCCCGCCAACGACAAGCGCGTCGTCACCATCAAGCAGCCGGTCGGCGTGGTCGCCTGCATCACGCCCTGGAACTTCCCCAACGCCATGCTCGCGCGCAAGATCGCGCCGGCCCTCGCCGCCGGCTGCACGGTGGTCTGCAAGCCGGCCAACGAGACGCCCCTGTCAGCCAACGCACTGGCCGAGCTGGCGGAGCGGGCGGGCATCCCGGCCGGAGTGATCAACATCCTCTGCGGCCAGACGGAGCAGATCGGCAAGGAACTGACGTCCAATCCCACGGTCCGCAAGCTCACCTTCACGGGCTCCACCGCGGTGGGCAAGCTGCTCATGTCTCAGTGCGCGGGCACGATGAAGCGGATGTCGATGGAACTGGGCGGCAACGCGCCCTTCATCGTGTTCGACGACGCCGACCTGGACGCGGCGGTCGCCGGCGCCATGATCTGCAAGTTCCGCAACGCCGGCCAGACCTGCGTCTGCGCCAACCGCATCCTCGTTCAGGAAGGCGTCTACGACGAGTTCGCCGAGAAACTCGCCGCGGCCGTGGCCGGAATCAAGATGGGCGACGGCGCCGAGGACGGCGTCACTGTCGGCCCGCTGATCAGCACCGAGGCGGTCGCGAACGTGACCAGCCGCGTCACCGACGCGGTGGACCGCGGCGCCACGGTCGAGATCGGCGGCGGCCGGTCCGATCTCGGCGAGTGCTTCGTCCAACCCACGATCCTCACCAACGTGACGGACGACATGCGCGTCTTCCGCGAAGAGATCTTCGGACCCATCGCGCCGCTGATGAAGTTCAGCACCGAAGAGGAAGCCATCGCCATGGCCAACGACACCGAGTTCGGCCTGGCCAGCTACTTCTACGCCCGCGACGTCGGCCGCATCTGGCGCGTCAGCGAAGCGCTCGAGTACGGCATCGTCGGCATCAACGAAGGCATCATCTCCAACGAGATGGCCCCCTTCGGCGGCATGAAGGAATCCGGCCACGGCCGCGAAGGGTCGAAGTACGGGCTCGACGACTACCTGGAGATCAAGTACATGTGCATTGGGGGGATCGAGGGGTAGCCGCGTGTCACTTCGGCCTTTTCTTCAGAGCCGCCAGGAACTCGTCGCGCTCGATCCCCGCCCCCCGGAGCAAGCTGGAGAGAGTTCCCGGCTTCACGTCCTTCCGGTGCATCGGCACGACGACCGGCGAACGTCCGGGAGTCCAAAGGAAACGGTGCGAACCCTTCTGCCGTATCGTCTTGTACCCGAGTCGTTCGAGGGCGCGTACAACTTCTCGCGGTTTAGGCGACGGCAACCTGGCCATTCAGCGGCAACTCAAGAAGCGTCGGACGCCCATCGTCGGTCGCGCGGCGCGGAAGCGCCGACGTCGTGACCTCGAACCTGAAGTGGGGGGCCAAGTCGCGCGTCAGGAGTCCCTTCTTCACCAGCTCTTCGGCCAGGATCCCCAGTTCGTCGCTCGTTTCGAAGAAGAGGACCGTAGCCTCTTGCAGCATCTCCAAGGCCTCGTCGAGTGAAGCTCCTTGACTGGCCAAACCGAGGTCCGGACAGGTGGCGACCCACTCGCCGTCCTCTTGATGCGCCTCGATGTCGACCGTGATACGCCAACCAGGCGGTCCGCTCATGTCGGAGTACCTCCGGGGGCGGTAGTT
Organism: Vicinamibacteraceae bacterium; assembly: GCA_012270995.1. Lineage (GTDB taxonomy): Bacteria > Acidobacteriota > Thermoanaerobaculia > Multivoradales > Multivoraceae > Multivorans. The sequence continues at coordinate 14,979 of JAAXHG010000074.1, forward strand.
CGTCGTCTCGTCACAGCCGCGATGGCGGCAGTGTAGCGAACAGAGAACCCTACAGGACGGATTCCCGCTCGGGAAGCCACCGCGTGGCGGTGTTGTGGCGGTGTAGTGGCGGTGTGGTCCTCAGGCCGCTTCGCGAGAACTGGCGGCCAGCCCGGCCAAGTCGCGCGCATCCGCCACCGACTCCAACCGTAGCGAAACCTCCCGCAACCGCTCACTCGCCTCCGACCCAAGCAACGGCACGGTCAGTCCGGTCATCTTCGCCGCCAGCTTCGCGCCCTGCGCTTCGAGGTCCGTCGCGGGAATCCCCGTGTCGTGGAACTCCTCCAACCTGTGCCCGTTCGCCCGCAGCTCGACCTTTGCCTGTGTGTGCCCCAACCCGCGATCCGTCCGCACCTCGACCCTGTCGATCATCCGCGCAACCTCCGGATCATCAAGCGTCTCGTCGACGAAGGTTCCGGTGTCCGTCGTGTCGATCCCCAGCATCGCCAGGGACGTCGTAGCGACCAGACTGAACTTCGCCTCCAGCCCGGTCTTCGGCTCCGGGATGCCGCAGATGTCGCGCAACCCCGGATGCACGGTGACGATCGCCTTCTCGACATCCCCCGCCGAGACCCCCGCGGCCGCCAACTGCGGACGCAGCCGCCCCACGGACTCGATCGCCGCGTGCGTCAGGTAGCAGGCGGCGTGGTACTTGAACAGCGTGTCCTCGATCAGGAAGCGGCCATCCTGCTCCTCGAGCCGCTGCCAGTTGACTTCCTCGTGGCCCTTCGCCGCGGCGTCCGCGTAGCCCTGCCGGCCGTCGACGGCCTCGGGGTTCGACGTGAAGCCCCGCTTCGCCAGCCGCGCCGACAGCAGGCCGCGCTCGGCGGCGTGCCCGGCGTGGAACGGCTTGGTCATCGTCCCGAAGTTCGCCTTGAGACCGCTGGCCTGCGACGCGGCGAGGCCCAAGGCGTGGGCGAACTGCTCGTTGCTCGCGCCCAGCAGGTGGCAGGCGGCCGCCGCGGCGCCGTGGACGCCGATCGTCGAGGTCGAGTGCCAGCCCTTGATGTACGGCGCGCCTCCGATCAGCGCGCCGACGCGCGACTCGACTTCGATGCCGACAACGAACGCGACCAGCAGCCGCTCACCGCTCGCGCCCATCTCCTGGGCCGGCGCCAACGCGGCCGGGAAGACCGGCACCGTGGGATGTCCGCCCATCATGGTGTGGGTGTCGTCGAAGTCGAGCGCGTGCCCAGCGGCGCCGTTGACGAGCGCGGCGACGCCCGGCGCGCAGTGCAGCTCCGTACCCACGATCGAGCACGGCCCGACTTGGCCGCCCAACTCGTCGCGCAGGATCGCGGAGAGCGGCTCCCGGCTACCGGCAAGGGCGCAGCCAAACCAGTCGAGCACACACTGGCCAGCCACAGTACGCGCTTCCGCCGGGATGTCGTCAAGAGCCAGGCCGCCGAAGCGGTCCCAAAGATGGTTGGCGAGTCTCATCGTGTTTCCTCCACTCTCCGGACGCCCGACAACCTCCAGTTGCCAGCGAGGATCGGCCCTACGCATCCGGAAGTGTAGGTCACCGGCAGCCTGACCACCGGCGATGACTCACGACACCCCCTGGTCACAAGAGCTGCGACAGCAACGTTCGCGCCGGGACGATCAGCGGCCTTCCAGGATCCTCGAAGCAGCCGCGGTCGACGTAGTCAGCCGCGACGGAGACCTGGAAGGCGAAGGGCGCCCGCAGGCGATCCTGGTAGTAGCGAAGGTGAGGGCTCATCGAGTCTTCGCCGTGCTTGACTTCGGCGAGGATCCAGGGCTCGCCATCCCGCACGACGAGCAGGTCGACTTCGCGCTTCTCCTTGTCCCGCAAGTAGGCGAGTTCGAAGTCACCCAGGCCGAGATCGTTCCAGCCGTCGACGGCCTTGGCGAGGTGGCAGGCAACGAAGGTCTCGGCGCGCTGGCCAGCGTCCTCGACGCCCGACCAGTCCCGCAGGTACCACTTGGGCTCCTTGCGCAGCGACCGGGAGAGGTTGCGAAACCACGGGCGCACCAGGAAGCCCAGGTGAAGGTCGACGAGCGTGGCGACCCAGCGGCGCACGGTGTCGGCCGCCACCCGGACTTGGTTGGCGAGATTGTCGTAGACGACCTGCTGTCCGGAACGGTCGGAGAGCACACGCACCAGGACCTCCAACTGGTCCAACTGCTGGATTCGCGTGAGGTCTCGCACCTCCTCGCGGACCAGTTGCGCGAATCGAAGAGTCCGCCAGCGACGGGTGAAGCGGACGTCGCGTCTGAGGTACGGCTCGGGAAAGCCGCCGTGCCTCCACAGTGCCTCGAAGTCGCCCTCGCCAATTGCTCGGGGCGGCCCCAGGAGGCCAGGCGCCTCGACCGGATCCCGATGCGCAACCTCGGCCACCGAGAACGGGTGCATCCGGTAGAGGAAGTAGCGCCCCATCAGGCTGTCGCCGCCGCGCCGGTAGACGTCGAGTCGACTGCTCCCGGTAACCAGAATCCGCATCCGGTCCCCGTAGCTGTCAAAGAGCCCCTTGAGGAAGGACTTCCAGCGCGCAAATTTGTGCAGCTCGTCGAACAGCACGACGGGCAGCGTTTCGGACAGGCTGTCCAGCCCCAACGTCTCGACGACCCGTCGCGGACCCGCGAGCACGAGTTCCCGATGGTCGAGATCGTCCCAGTTCAAGGTTGCAGCGGCCCTGGTGCGACAGGTGGTCGTCTTGCCGACCTGCCGCGGGCCGCTGACGAAGGCCATCTGCCGATTCCGGCCGAGATGTTCCGTCAGAATCGGGTCATAGATACGCGGCGACTCCACATCCATGAGACCATTCTGCCCACTGTCGTGGAATAGTCAAGGCTATTCCACGACCCTCCTCTGAATGGACGCGCCCGTCAGCTCCTCCTCGACGGCTTCCCCAGCAGCTCGTCGGACACGATCTTCAGCATGATCTCCGACGTCCCCTCGAAGATCTTCGTCAACCGCGCATCCCGCCAGTAACGCTCCACCGGGTAGTCCGTCGTGTAGCCGGCGCCGGCCAGCACCTGCAGCGCGTCGGAGCACACCCGCTCCGACATCTCGGCGGCGTAGTACTTGGCCATGGCCGCCTCCGTCGCGCAGGACACGCCGGTGTCGATCTTGGCGCACACCGAGTAGTTCAACTGGCGGGCCGCCTCGACCTCGGCCGCCATGTTGGCGATCTTGAAGCGGATCGCCTGGAAGTCGGCGATCGGGCGCCGGAACTGAATGCGCTCCTTCGAGTAGGCGATCGCCTGCTCGAGCGCGCCCTGGGCAAGGCCGATCGAGCGCGCCGCGGTGTGGGCCCGCGCCGTCTGCAGGCCGCGCGTCATGCCGTAGAACGCCTGGCCCTTGGACTCGCGCTGTTGCTTCGTGATCGGCACGCGCACGTTCTCGAAGTGGAGTTCCCAGGTCTTCCAGCCGTGGTAGCCGATCTTCGGGATCGGCGAACCGGTCACGCCCGCCGGCAGCTCGCCGGGCGGCTTCTCGATCCCGATTCCGGTCAGCGCGGCGTGGCGCTTCGCCGGATCGCCCTCCGTCCGCGCGATGACCTGGATGAAGTTCGCGCCGTCGGCGAACGTGCACCAGTACTTGTTGCCGGTGATCACCCAGTGGTCGTCCTCGATCCGCGCCCGGCAGGTGATCGACGAGATGTCCGAGCCGACCTCCGGCTCCGACATGGCGAGCGCGCCGAGGTACTTGCCCTCGGCCATCAGCCGGATGCGCTTCAGGCGCTCCTCGCCATCGAACGGGATCGAGCGGTAGAAGCCGTTGCCGCGGGCGATGATGCTCGCCACGCTCATCCAGCCCCGCGCCAGCTCCTCGGCGACCAGGCAGTACTCGAACGCGCCCAACCCCGCGCCGCCGTACTCCTCCGGGATCACGATGCCGAAGAAGCCCAGCTCGCCCATCCGGTCGATCAACGACTGCGGGATCGTCTCCTTCTTCGGGTCGAGCTCGTTGGCGACCGGGAGGACCTCCTTGTCCGTGAAATCCCGTGCGATCCGGCGGAGCATCTCGCGCTCCGGCGTCATGTAGCCGACGGCGGCGGGTGAAATGTCGTTCATGGTGTGGTCAGCTGGCTACCAGCACCTCGGTGCCCCCTGCTAGCGTCGCAATCCGCGAAACCCACGGAGCCGAGCCAATGGAAGACCTGAGTGTACGTCGCCTAGACAGTGAAGAGCCGGTCGGCGCGATGATCCGCCGGATCGTCGGCGACGACGGCTTCGATCTCGACCTGCCGGCACGCGAGGTGGACGACCCGATCGACTTCACGTCGCCTGACTACGGCGAGGACGATCGTGAGTGAAGGCGTAGAGCAGTCCCGCGAAGAGCGGCACAAGCGGCAGCGCCGACTGGACGCGATCGACAGGCTCGCTGAGATGGAACCGCTTCCCGTGCCCGAGTCGCTCTCCGAGTGGAGCCGGGACTACAGCCGGCTCAAGGTCGGCGAGGCGGAAGGCTGCCTCCCGCGCGACGACAAAGACGATTGACGGCAGTGGCCCCACCCGCTCTCGGCGACCGCTAGAGCTCTGCAACAGCCGCAGCCGAGCGCCTGAAATCAGAGCCTCAGGTCAAGCGCCGATCTTCGCCACCGTCAAGGTACTTGCGAGCGAGCGCCTTGCACCGGGCATCGTCCCGTCGTGACTCGCGGAACTTGCCCCTCCACCGAGACGAGAACGTAGGAGCGCCCTCCTGGATCTCCCCTCTGAGCGGTGTCCCACCGTCCACCTGGGTCATCAGCTTCCTCTTCATCGTCCGGCCTCTCTACCTGCAGTATGCACTCCGCATGGACTATGTTAGGCCCCGCGAGGAGGGGACCATGTCAGAGGCGAAACCACACCAGCCGGCGGAACCCAGGCCGAGACCCGAAACACTGGCTCTGCTCAAGATACTGAAGCTAGGTGACCGTCAGATCGAAGCCGGCCAGTTCCAGCCGGCGGCCGAGGTGTTCGCGCAGATCCGGAAGCGATACCAGACCGGCTGACGACAGCGCCGGCACGCGTGCTGGAAACAGCCCTTCCAGCGGACGCCGGCCCAGCCGACGGCGACGTTTGGTGCGGAGCCAGACCGCAGAGCGCAATGCGGGAGTGACCGGCGCACACCGATCCGCTACATTCCGACCGGCCCCGCCATGAACCACAGCCAGATCGTCAGCTTCCTCTGGGGCGTCGCGGACCTGATCCGCGACACCTTCAAGCGCGGCAAGTACCAGGACGTGATCCTGCCCCTCACCGTGCTCCGGCGGCTCGACTGCGTGCTGGCGCCCACCAGGCAGAAGGTGCTCGAAGTCGAGGCCAGGTACAAGGGCCAACTCGGGAATCTGGACGGGCTGCTGCGGGGCGCTTCAGGCTTCGCCTTCTACAACACCTCCCGCTACGACTTCGGGAAGCTCCTCGCCGACGCGCCGGACCTCGCGAAGAACCTGCGCGCCTACATCGCCGGCTTCAGCCCCAACATGCGCGAGGTGCTGGAGAAGTTCGACTTCGACAACACGATCTCGAAGCTCGACGAAGCCGGGCTGCTCTTCCAGGTCCTGCAGCGCTTCGGCGATCCGAAGGTGAACCTCCATCCCGACGAGATCGACAACTTCACGATGGGCACCATCTTCGAGGAGCTCATCCGGAAGTTCAACGAGGCCCTGAACGAGAATCCCGGCGAGCACTTCACCCCCCGGGACGTGGTTCATCTGATGGTCGACCTGATGCTGGCCGGCGACGAGGAGGAACTGCGGACCGAGGGCGTCGCGCGGAGCGTGTACGACCCCTGTTGCGGCTCGGGCGGCATGCTCACGATCGCCAAGGAGCACGCGACGCTCGGCGAGATTCGGGAGGGCAAGCTCCGGGGCGAGCCCGTGAACCCGGAGGCTCACGTCCACCTGTTCGGCCAGGAGGTGAACCCGGAGACCTTCGCCGTCTGCAAGTCGGACTTCTTCATGAAGTCGAAAGACGGCGGCGACGCGAACAACATCCTGTTCGGGAGCACCCTCTCGAACGACCGGCACGCGGGAACCGGCTTCGACTACATGATCGCGAATCCGCCCTACGGCAAGGACTGGAAGCGCGACCAGGCCGAGGTACGGACCGAGCACGACCGGGGCGCCGCCGGCCGCTTCGGGCCCGGCCTTCCGCGGATCAGCGACGGTCAGCTCCTGTTCCTGCTCCACATGCTCGCCCACGTGAAGGCGCCGACCCAGGGAGGGTCGCGGATCGCGATCATCATGAACGGCTCGCCTCTCTTCACCGGCGACGCCGGCAGCGGCGAGAGCGAGATCCGCCGCTTCATCCTCGAGAACGACCTGCTTGAGGCGCTCATCGCTCTGCCCGAACAGCTCTTCTACAACACGGGCATCGCCACCTACGTCTGGGTGCTCACGAACCGCAAACGGCCCGAGCGTCAGGCAAAGGTCCAGCTCCTCGACGCCACCTCGTTCTGGGTCCTGCTGCGAAAGAGCCTGGGCGCCAAGCGCCGCGAGATCCCGTTCGACCGAAAGGAGGACATCCTGCAGCTGCTCCGCGAGTACCAGGACGGCGCCGCCCGCCCCGTCGACGAGGACGGCGAGGAACGCGAGGTCGTCGTCAGCCGCATCTACCCGACCACGCACTTCGGCTTTCGCAAGATCACGGTCGAACGCCCCCTCCGGCTCGACTTCCAGGCCAGCCCCGAGCGAATCGCCGGGCTCGACGATCAGCGCGCCTTCGCGAACCTCGCCGTTTCCCGCAAGCGAGACCCCGAAGCCAAGGCCAGGGACGAGCAAGCCGGCAGCGAGAAGCAGGCAGCGATTCGCGCCCTGCTGCGGGCGCTGCCCGACCGGCTGTTCCTGGACAGGGCGGCCTTCATGGCCGAACTGGACGAAGCGGCCAAAGCAGCCGACCTGAAGCTCACCGCGCCGCTCAGGAAAGCCGTGCTCTCCGCCCTGTCCGAGCGCAACGAGAAGGCGGAGATCTGCCGCGACCGGAAGGGCCGCCCCGAACCCGACCCGGTACTCCGCGACACCGAGAACGTTCCCCTCTCGGAGAGCATCGAGTCGTTCTTCGAGCGCGAAGTGAAGCCCCACGTCGGCGACGCCTGGATCGACGCGAACCGCACCGACCCCCACGACGGCGAGGTCGGCCTCGTGGGCTACGAGATCAACTTCAACCGCTACTTCTACATCTATCGTCCGCCGCGCCCCCTGGAGGAGATCGAGGCCGACATCCAGCGGGTGGAGAAGGAGATCGTGGCGATGTTGGGGGAGATGACGGGCTGACGCCCAGTGGAGGGGCTACTGTCGTACCTCGCCCTTCAATCGTGGGACACAGGGCCACCCTCTTCGTCGATTCTCGCGCGGATCAACCCTCGGTAGCCCTCTTTCGACAGAGGGCACCTGACGAGGCTGCGGAACTGCTCCGTGCTCAGCCTGCACTGCTGGGCCATCTCCTTCACCAAGCCGAGCCCCAGTGTCTTGTACTTCGTGCCTCGGCTTACCTTCGTGAAGACTCCAGTCTCTTTCCCATCGAGCCTGTAGAAGAAGAGGATGTGCTTCTTTCCGTTCTCCTCGTGGAACCCCTTCTTTGTCAACGATTTGACGACGCGGCGACGATCCAGCGTCACCCGTCATGTTCCTCATAGCAGCGCCGCAGGCGCCGCTTCAGTCGCTGAGCGCTTGGCCACAACGTCTCGTCCGGTGCGTTCGCGTACTTCTTCCACAAGACGGCTATGACGTCTTCGACGGCGCTGACCAGGTCGACCCGGCTGTATGCGGAAATCGGGACGTCTATCGCTGGAACGAAGTGGGCCGTGTAACACCCGTCCTCCAGCCGCACCGAGAAGGCTCGTGACCTGGGAACGCCCGGCCGGCAACGCTGGCGAAGGACGACACCGTTTCCCAGAGCCATCTCGGGAATCGGCATCGGATCGTCCAAGGTCCGGTTCTCTTGCACAGCGGGGCGATACTGCTCGCTTACACGCGGATTGCGGATAGTCCACCCGCTATCCTGGTGGTGGCTCCACATCGGCCTCGGCTTGGCGCCGGTCTCTGCCTCTGCCAGCGCCACGGACACTAGTGCTCCGTCCGATGGAGTTCTTCGGGGGCGTCGAGAACCGCCACGAGCGTAGCGCTCTTCACCCTGTACACGGGGAGTCCCTCGTTATCCCATTGACCCTCAATGCGAGCGGCCTCGACCACATCGACCTTGACTCGCAGCGTCGTGCCGTCCGACAGCTTCAGCGTCGTCGGACGTTCGACGGTCTCCAAGATCTCGACCAGTTCACCGGTGACCGTCTGCCCTGTCCCCTGAACGGGGTAGGTGATCTTCCGCGGCACAAGTCCTCCTCTCTTCGGCGGGTGGCGCTGCAAGCGAGAGTCCCGCGGCCGGGATCCCAGCCGTGCCGTGCGGGATCGTATAGCAGAGTAGCCAGTGTCTGGCGGTGAACCTGGCGAGAGTCGCCGCTCGCGACCCGCAACGGCTGCGGTTGATGCACTCAGCGCCATCGAGCCCCCTACGAGCGCGAAGTGAAGCCCCACGTCGCCGACGCCTGATCGACAAGAACCGCACGGACCCCCAGTACGGCGAGGTCGGGCTCGTGGGCTGCGAGATCAACTTCAACCGCTTACTTCCAAGTGTATCGCCCGCCCCGCCTTCTGGAGGAGATCGAAGCCGATATCCAGCGGGTGGAGAAGGAGATCGTGGCGATGCTGGGGGAGATGACGGGCTGACGCGGGGTGTAGTCTCGTCCGAGCCGCGGTACTCGTGAGCGGGATGACGGAAGAAAGCGCCGAGGCGTTTACGGCTGCGCTCGGGACGCTACGGCGACTGAACAGAGACTTCGAGAGAATGTTCGACACCTTGGAGGAGACCTACGTCTTCGACCAACACCCGGTGCTGACGGCAACGATGGACGACCTCGACCACGACGATACGAGTACCTTCTTCGCAACTCGACCTCCGGCGATCCCCTTGCCGGACCTTCTGCGCAACACCCGCGTCACGGCCGCGGACGGCGGCTCGGCCGACCGCCCTACCGTCGCCGGCCTGTTGGCGTTCGGCGCCAGACCGCAGGCGCACTTGCCGTCAGCGTTCGTGGAGGCGGCGGTCTACCGCGGAAGCCGCCTCACGTCTGGCGATCTCGTGCGCGCCGAATCGATCAAGGGCCAGGTCCGCGACCAGATCGACGACGCGGTCGCGTTCGTCGACCGCTTCATGCTGCGGCCCGCGCGCAAGTTCGCTGGCCGCGTGGATCACCCTCAGTACGACATCGGCGCGGTCCATGAAGCCGTCGTCAACGCGGTCGCGCACCGCGACTACTCGCTGGCCGGCGCGAAGATCCGGCTCTTCCTCTTCACCGACAGAATGGAACTCCACAGCCCGGGCGGACTCCCCAACACGCTGACCATCGAGACGATGCCGTACCGGGTCTTCACCCGCAATCAACTTCTGGTGAGCTTCCTGTCGCGCATGACGAGTCGTCGAACGGGCCGCGTCGTGCCACTGATCGTCGGGTCGCGCCAAGGCAATCCAGTAGACCGTGTCGGCGAACACGGTCCTCATCGGCCCTCGTCCCCGTAGAGATAGTCGTCGAGGCGATCCGTCATGTCGGCCGGAAGCCGAGCCCAGTCGGCCGCCGTGACGTCGTTGAAGGCCGAGGCAACGAGTTCGCCGACATCGGAAGCGCCGACCTTGCCCGGCGAGGGTTCCGCGACGATGATGTTGCGAATCGCCTCCGTGATTTCCCCCGGGTTCGTCCGGAACCACTGCCGGCCCGGCAGGTCTTCCAGCTTCTGGCCGCGGCACTCGAACCACGCGTGGAGGAGGGACTCTCTCCTTCTCGCCTCGCCGTCGTCCGCACAGCCCAGACGCAACAGGTAGCGCGGTTGCTCGGGGAGGTTCTCCTGGAATGCGAGGAGCCCTTGCCCGAGCCCATCCGGCCCGGCCCGGCCGATCTTGACCGGCCACCGATCGGAGCCGTGCGCGTACTCCGGCAGATACCACGCGTAGACCTCGCACGCGCCCGCGCCGATCTCGAGTTCCGGCGCCAAGGGCGGAGCGTCGGACGGCGGGTCGCACCGAACCTCGACTCGAGGGCTCTGATCGGACTCGGCTTCGGCGTCGCGAAACCGATACCGCCCCCGCGCCTCTTTGCGAAAGGGACAGTCAGGCCCATGAAGCCACGTCTTCAGCGCAACGGCCACGTCCTCCTTCGTGGTAGCGGCGTCGCCGCCGAGCGTCACGAACTCAGCCCGGAGTTTCTCGCAGATGTCGACACGCCTGTAGAGTCTGCCCGGCTCGAACAACCCGGGCTTCTCGCAGAGACCGCGGACGGCTGCCCTCCCGAACCGTTCCTTGACCAAATCATCCAAAATATCCATTCTGATCTCCCGACCTTTCGATTCCTTATGGACAGGGCTTATGTATCCCTAATGGCCCATCGTCCCTTTATTCGCGCCCATTGTCAAGGACGTCCGTAGACGGAGCCGGTACGGGGATTTGGTCCCTCCCGACCGGGCCGGAGGCAGGGCCAGGAGCGGCGGACCCAGGCGCTTGCCTCGCGGTGGTCCCGGTTCGCTTGGCAGGGCTTTGGCAGCGCTCGCCTCCCTTCTTCGGAGGGGCGCCACTTCACGTGCTAGCTTGGCTCCGCCATGAGCCACCTACAGAGCTTCCGCGTGATCCGGTATCGAGGTCTTGACGGCTTGGACATCCCGCGCGTCGCGCCGCGGGTAAACCTCATCACGGGCAAGAACGCCGCCGGCAAGACCTCCCTCCTGGAGGCGATCTGGCTGTTCCACGGCAGGTTCAATCCTGCTCTCGTCTGGAATCACAACGTCCGGCGGAGTTCCATCGTTGCCGTCGATCCGGTGATTGGGCTGGCCGCCGACCGGATCGAACTCGAGGGCGAAGAGGGCGGTAGATCATGCAGTTTCCGGCTCCAGTTTGTCCCGGCAGCCAACGCGGAGGTGCGGGATCAGATCGGCCAGCAAGACGGGCCCCACGCCGGGAACGGCTCGGAAGAGGCGACGATCCCGGCGCAGGGCCGGCTTCGGGTCTGGATCGATCGCAAGGAACTCGACTTGCAACAGGGCGGCGGTGTCCACATGACGGCGAAGGGCCCCGTGCTTCATCCGCTCGTTCCGCCGCCTGCCGGCAGAGGCCAGGCGGTGATCGAGGGAGGCGTGCAGAATCCGCTCTCCCTCAACAAGGATCTGATCGACCGCTACTCCGACACGGTTCGCGCGGGCCGGAAGCGTCAGATTCTGGACGTTCTCGCGGTGTTGGACCTTGGCCTGGCGGACATGGAAATTCTCACGGACGAGGCGGGGTTTCACGTCTGGGCCACGACCACCGATGGAAGTTCCTGTCCGCTGTACGACCTGGGCGGCGGGATGGTCAGACTCTTCCGCCTGGCGGCGAACCTGGCCGGCGCCAGCCAGGGCGTACTCCTCGTGGACGAGATCGAGAACGGCCTCCATCACTCCGTCCTTACCGAGTTCTGGAATCGGTTGAACCGGATGGCAAGCGCCTCGAACGTCCAGGTCTTCGCCGCAACCCACAGCCACGAGTGCATCGACGCGGCAATCACCGCGTTTGGCGAAGAGTCCCATGAGTTGGCGGTCCACGGTCTCTACCGCGGCAACGGCGACGGGCCGCCGGAGGCCACGTTCTTTTCCGGCCCCACCCTGGCCGCGGCCCGCGACCTGAACTTCGAGTTGCGGTAGAACTCCCGGCTCGTGGACCAATCCCGGGACCGTATCAGGGTGCGGCGGAACCGCGTCCTGCTCGTCGAAGGCTCGAAGGACGCAGAACTTCTCAGCGCCCTCGTGCAGCCGGCGGCAGCCATCCAGACTCTAGCCCGAAGTTCTGAGCGTGAAGCCGGGAGATGGCTTTCGGCTATGGGTCTTTTCGTGGATCTGGCGTGTACGGTACTGGGTACGTACCTCTCAGGGTCGGACGTCGAGGAGTCTGAGAGCCTTTTCCTGTAGCGGCGTGGGCCGCGTGAGGACGATGTTCGTCCGCGCGTCGCCGCCGGGCATCCTGACGCGGTTTCTGGTGAGGGTGGCG
>JAAXHG010000108.1 GCA_012270995.1 Vicinamibacteraceae bacterium
GCGCCCTCGCTACGAACCTCGGTGAAATATGCGGGCTAGCGTCGGGTGTTTCACGTGAAACATGAGGAGTTGTTCCGCCGGGAGTTCGGTGAGCTTCTGTCGCGGGAGACGATCGGGCGGTTGGGCAGGCATGCGGAGCTGCTGGAGCAGTGGAACCGGGTGGTTCGGCTCGTGGGTGAGGATTCTCCGGACGTCTGGGTGCGGCGGCACTACGCGGAGTCGGTTGCGGCTCGGGCGTTCTGGAAGCCGTCGAAGACCGGTGGGGACGGGCCGTCGCTTCTCGACATCGGCAGTAGTGCGGGCTTTCCTGGGCTGGTGCTGGCGGCCCTGCAGCCGGAGCGGAGGGTCGTCCTGGTGGAGGCGCGCGAGCGGAAGGCTGCGTTCCTGGCCGAGGCGGTCCGGGAGCTCGACCTTCCGCGGGTGCGGGTCGTTCGGGAGCGTGTGGGTCCGGAGTCGGCGGGTCGACTGGCCGGGGCGGTAGAGTTCGTGACGCTGCGCGGCGTACGGCTTCCGAAGGTCACATTGGCCCGTCTGATCGAGGCGCTTCCGGGTGGTGGGCGTCTGATGGTCTGGGCTGGCCGTGAACTGGCGTCCGGGTTGGCGGCGATGTGTTCCGTGGAAGAAGAAGTGAACCTGCCCGACAGCCGGCACCGCCGGCTTCTCCTGCTTCGGCCGATTCGCCGTGGCTGACCTCCTGGCGGTCGCCAACCAGAAGGGCGGCGTGGGCAAGACGACGTCGGCGATCAACCTGGCGGCGGCTTTCGGCGCCATGGAGCGAAGGGTGCTGCTCGTCGACAGTGACCCGCAGGGAAACGCCAGCCGCGGGCTCGGCTGGTCCGGCCGTGCGCCCACCCTGTTCGACGTCCTCTCCGGGGAGGCCGACGCAGCGGAGGTGATCGTCCCGAGCGGGTTTCCCTACCTCGACCTGCTGCCGGCCAACCGAGATCTGGTGGGAGCGGAGTTCGGTCTGCAGCGGGACCGGGCCTGGATCCGGCGGCTTGGCGCCTCGCTCGAGGGCCTTGGCCAGCGGTACGAACGGGTCTTCGTGGATTGCCCCCCGGCACTGGGCCGACTGACCCTGAACGCCCTCTATGCGGCTGACGCGGTCGTCGTGCCGCTGCAGTGCGAGTACTTTGCGCTCGAGGGCATCAGCGAGTTGATGGCTACGGTTGAGCGGGTCCGGGAACTTGGAAGGCCCGACCTGGCGATCGCCGGCGTGATCCTCACTATGTACGATGAACGCACGAACCTGTCGCGCGACGTCGCGCGGGAGGTGCGCAGGCACTTCGGCCCCATCGTCTGCGATACGATGGTTCCGCGCAACGTCCGTCTGGCCGAGGCGCCGAGTCACGGCATGCCCGTCCTGCAGTACGACATCAAGAGCAAGGGTGCCCAGGCGTATCTGGGCCTGGCGCAGGAACTCGCGGCCCGCCGGCCCTGATCGCGCCATCGGAGTCTCGTGAGCAGCAGGCGGCGTGGCCTCGGTCGTGGGCTGGATGAGCTGTTTGCCGACAGCGGGGCTCGTTCGCCGGCGGCGCCGCGCGTGGAGCGCGAGTTGCCGGTGGCGGAACTCGAGCCGAACAGCCGGCAGCCGCGCGACCGGTTCGACGATGAAGCGCTGTCGGAACTGGCGAACTCGATCGCCCACATCGGGGTGCTCCAGCCGATCGTCGTCACTGGTGGGCCCGATCGCGGCGGCCGGTACCGGATCGTTGCCGGCGAGCGTCGTTGGCGGGCGGCTCAGAAAGCGGGTCTTGAGACGGTGCCTGTCGTCTTTCGGGACGTGGACGGCGAGCGCGAGATGCTGCGCCTCGCCCTGGTCGAGAACCTCCAGCGCTCCGATCTGAACCCGCTGGAAGAGGCCAAGGCCTTCCGGACGCTCAGTGACGAGTTCGGGCTCTCGCAACAGGAAATCGCCGGCCGTCTCGGCCGCAGCAGGGCTGCGGTGGCCAATGCCCTGCGCCTTCTTCGTTTGCCTTCCGCGGTGCAAGAACAGTTGCGGTCCGGAGGGCTGACGGCAGGTCAGGCTCGTCCGTTGCTGACGCTTGGCGACGAACAGAGCCAGATCGAACTGGGCGCCCGCGCGGAGCGCGAATCCCTCAGTGCGCGAGAACTGGAGCGCATCGCGGCCGGTCTTCGCACCAAGCCTGTCGCGAAGCGGCGGACGGCCAAGCCGGAGAGTGATCCCCACACGGCAGCCGCAGTCGAGCGGCTAACGCGTAGACTGCAAACCCGCGTCGAAATCAGCCGGCGCCGCCGGGGTGGCGGCGTCCTGAAGATCCACTTTCACTCCGAACCCGAGCTGATCCGCATCTACGAGCGGCTGTCGGGGGAGTGACAACGACCGTCGGAGCGAGCCCTGCCATGTCGAAGATCCTCAAGAACAGCTCCCCAGGCGACCTGAACGGTTTCCTCGATGCCGGCTGCGAGGTCCAGGGGGAACTCCGATTCAAGAACACCTTCCGGGTCCACGGCCGCTTCACCGGCACGGTGGAATCGGAAGGCGAGCTGATCGTCGGTGAAGGCGGCGTGCTGGAGGGTGTCGTCAAGGTGAGTGAACTCAGCGTCTCGGGACGGCTCGAAGGTCAAGTAGAGGCCAAGAGACGGATCGAGATCGGCGTGAACGGTCACGTCGAAGGGGAGATCAGTGCGCCCGCTCTTGTCATCGCGAGCGGGGCGTTCTTTCAGGGTCAGTGCAGGATGAGTCCCGCCGAGGACGCGCGTTCCTCGAGACCGTCCATCGTGGGTGGCGGCAAACCGGCTCCGGCGCCGGAGGATGCCGTTCCGGCTCTGCAGCGATTCGCCGTGACGGGCACGACGGGGTCGACCGGCAAAGCGCCGACCGGTGACGGCGGGTCGGCCCGTCGGGCCGACTAGCTCCCGGGACCGGCCTTCGTTTCGTAGGAGGGCACGAAAGCGATCGGCCGGCGGGCCAGCGTCGACGAGTCGAAGGCCTCGGTGAGGACACGCCCGTCGATGTCGAGCGCGGTCGGCAGGTTCAGGGCGTAGAGGAGCGTAGGCGCCACGTCCTGGATGCCTAGCCCCGTCAGGAGACGGTCCTCGTTGATTCCCTGCCCTCGGAGCAGAAGCAGCCCGTCGGGCGTGTTCTGGTAACCGCCCCCAACTCCGCCGGGCGCCTTGCCCCGCAGGCCGAGCAGCCGGCGCAGGGCCCCGGACCGCCTCCAGCCGTAGGCGCTGACCACAGCCAGCGTCCGGGGCGGCGGCAGTTCCTCCCAGGCTTCGGCCACCAGGCCGTCCACGAAGGCGTAGTAGGCGGACAGCCAGCGCGCCCGGTCGACGTGCGCCTGCTCCTGGTCGCCGTCGAACTGAACGGCCTCGTAGGAGTCGTAGTACAGGTGCGAGACCGCGGCCAGTCCGTCCATGACCGCGAAGACGACGAGTCCCGTATCGGGTTCCGGAGATCGCGACGACAGGACCTCCAGCAGTTGGGTCTGAGTCTCCAGGTCACGAAGCGCCGCGGTGTAGAGCGCCGACGGCGGGCCGTCGCCGAGCCGCGCCAGCCGCTCGTCCTCCATCGCCGAGCCCAGCGCGGCGGCACGCGCCCCGGTGGAGTCCGTGAGACCGACCCCTGAGTCGAGCGCGAACACGTCGAGCCCGAACCCGGCCGCGATCTGCCAGAGGGAGGGAGCGGAAGGCAGGACGACGGGCCCACCCTCGGTCATGCCGCGATCGCCCCAGACGCTGAAGGCGATACCGCGGGGCGCCAGGTGGAAACGTTCCCCGCCAAGCCAGGGCGCGCCCCTCGTGGCCTCCGACACGACGCCATGGCGGAAGGGGTACTTGCCGGTCACGACCGTGGTCCAGAGCGGCAGACGGCGCGCCGGTTCCACGGACTCGGCGCGTCCGTAACTGCCGGATCGCATGGTCTGCGAGAAGAAGGGAAGCAGCCCCTGCTCGGAGAGGGGCAGGATCGCGTCGAGCGAGGCGCCGTCGAGGCCCACGATCAGGAGGTTCGGCGGCGGCGCGGACTCGATCGCCGCCGCGCGGGGCTGCCTCTGCGGCGGCGGGTCGAACGCCTCGCGCCGCTCGAAGACCGAGTACACGGTCAAGACCGCGAGGCTGGCGATGCCGAAGCGGCTGCGAGCACCGTATGGCCTCCGCCGGCGGTAGGTGTGAAGGAACGCGGTGTAGAACGTGACGGCCGCGGCCAGGACGAGCCAGAGTCCGGCCTTGATCAGGCGATCGTGGATGCCCGGAGGCAGGAAGTGGTCGTAGAGCACCGCGTGGGCCAGGTCGAGGCCGGCAGCCGCGGCGAACACGGCCCCGAGGCACCAGGGAAGCAGGCGCCGGGAGCGCTCAGGGGACCGCCAGGAGATGGCCGCGAGCAGCGCGGTCGTGGTTAGAGCCCCGAGCAGACCGTAGTAGGCGCTGGTTCGAAACACCGGCCCCGGCTGAAACGGTAGGTGGGGGTTGAGGAAGAAGAGGAGTCCCGCCAGATGGATCCCGGCCAGCAGCCCGGGTATCGCGCAGGCAGCGACGCTGAGCAGCCGTTCCCGATTCACTGGGACGGACTCTACCGGGCAGCCGGGACGTCCGGCCCGCCGCCCGGCTTCGACCGGCGTCAGGGCGGGGTGCTACCCTCGCTCGCGCCATGGCGGCGCCGGACGCGACGGGAAGAGTGCTTGAGGTCCGGCCGTTGCCTCTCCGGCACTTCCTGCTGCGGATTCGGGTGGACGGCATGGAGCCAGCCGCGCCCGGGCAGTTCGTCATGGTGGCTGGGGCCGACCAGGCGGAGCCGTACCTGAGGCGGGCGTTCTCGGTCTATGGCCAGGAGCCGGGCCGAGAGGGCACCCTGGTCATCTCCCTGCTCGGCAAGGTGATCGGCCGGGGCACCGCGGCGCTGGCGGCCGGCACCGCCGGCGAGGACGTCCCGGTCCTCGGGCCCCTGGGACGCGGATTTCATACTATGGCACCGGCGTCAGCACCCGACGACCGGTCCGCCCTGGTTGCGGGCGGCATCGGATCGGCGGGACTCGGTCTGCTGGCCCAGGCGCTGGCGCGTGCCGGAAGGCCGTTCGACTTCTACTACGGCGGCCGCGGTGCGGGTGACCTGGTGGAGGCCGACGAGTTTCGGCGGTTGAGCGAGAGAACGGGCGGCCGGCTGGTCGAGACGACGGAGGATGGCGCCGCGGGGATTCGTGGGTTGGTGACGGAAGCGCTTCTGGAGACCATCGAGAACGGCAAGGCGCGGTCGGCGCCAGCGTACAGCGCGATCTACACCTGCGGCCCCCACGGTCTGATGGCGGCGGTAGCCCGGATCGCGGCCGATCACGGGATCGAGGGGCAGGCGGCGCTGGAGACCCCGATGGGCTGCGGCTACGGCGCGTGTCTGGGCTGTGCCGTGGAGCTGACGAAGGGCGGCTACGCGCTCTGCTGCCGCCACGGGCCGGTGTTCGACCTGGAGGAGGTGGTCTGGTGAGCAGCGAAGGCGTCGGATCCGGCCCGGACCTGTCAACGCGGGTGGGGCCGCTTGAGCTGCGGAATCCGATTCTGACGGCCAGCGGAACGTTCGGCTACGGACTGGAGTTCGCGGAGCGGACCGACCTGCACAGGCTCGGTGGCCTGGTGACGAAGGGACTGTCGCTCGAGCCGCTGGCCGGCAATCCACCGGTTCGGATCGCCGAGACCCGCGGCGGCATGCTGAACTCGATCGGGCTGCAGAACATCGGCGTGGACAGGTTCCTGGACGACGTTCTGCCGGGCCTCGTCGGACTGCCGCCGAAGGTGATCGTCAACCTGTTCGGATACGACCAGGACGACTACGTGCGGCTTGCCGAGCGTGTCGATCCCCATGCCGGGGTGGCCGCGGTCGAGCTGAACGTGTCGTGTCCGAACGTGAGCAAGGGCGGTATCGAGTTCGGTCATGACCCGGAGATCCTCCGCGGCCTGGTCCGCCGGGTGCGTTCCGCGACCGGCAAGCCCGTGGTCGTCAAGCTGTCGCCGAACGTGACCGAGCCGGCGGCCCTGGGTCAGGCGGCGAGCGATGGCGGCGCCGATATCCTGTCGGCGGTGAACACCTTCGTCGGCATGGCGATCGACACGAATACCCGGCGTCCGGTGCTCTCCACGGTTCGGGGCGGACTGTCGGGGCCGGCGATCAAGCCCCTCGCGTTGCGCATCGTCTGGGATGTCGCCCGCGAGGTCGACCTGCCGGTGATCGGTATCGGTGGGGTGGAGACGGTGGACGACGTCCTCGAGTTCCTGCTGGCCGGCGCTTCGGCGGTTCAGGTCGGCACGGCGCTCTTCCGCGACCCCAGGACGGCCGAGCGGCTGGTGGATGAACTTCGGGATCGCTTGCGGGCGGAGGGCGTGGCCTCGGTCCGCTCCCTGGTCGGAGCGGCGGCGCGGCGGGAATGAGCGGGAGGAGGCTCAGGCGGGTCGCCGTGGCCCTCGACACCGACGATCGCGAGACGTTCGGTCGCTGGTGCTCTCTGTTCGGACCGCGGGTCGGCGTGCTGAAGGTGGGGCCGCGGGTCTTCCTGCGCTGGGGGCGCACGGCGGTCGAGGAGGCCGCCGGGACCGGTGCGGAGGTCTTCCTCGACCTGAAGTTCCACGACATTCCGAGCACGGTCGCGGGCGCGGTCGGCGCCGCCAGGGAGCTGGGCGTCTCCTACCTGACGGTGCACTCAGGCGGTGGTCGGCGTATGATGGAGGCTGCCGTCGAGGCAGCCGGCGGCGAGATCCGCGTGCTCGCGATCACGGTTCTCACCCATCTCGCGGCGGAGGATCTGGAGGAGCTGGATCTGCCGGGCCGGCCCGGGACGCGTGCCCTGGGCTGGGCGGCGGCGGCGGAGAGGAGCGGTTGCTCGGGCGTCGTCTGTTCGCCGCTCGAACTTGCCTCCCTGCGCGAACGACTGGGGCCGGACTTCCTCCTCGTGAGTCCGGGAATCCGCTTCGAAGACTCGGGGGGCGACGATCAGCGCCGTGTCGCGACGCCTGCGGCGGCGCTGCGGTCCGGGGCGGACCTGATGGTGATCGGGCGGCCGCTGACCCGGGCCGCCGACCCCGAGGCGGTCCTGGCTGCACTGGCCGCGGCCGGCGCCTGAGCCGGCGACCGGCCCCGCGGCGCCGGCTCCCGGGCTTGCTGCCGGATCAGCGGGGAACGTGGAGGGTGCGCCGCCAGCGCACCGCCCATCTCCCGGCTCCCCGGTCGCGCGACCAGTAGACGAGGAACGGCCGCCCGCGCACCAGCTCGGTTCCAACCGGACCGAAGAAGCGCGAGTCGCGCGATATGTCGCGGTTGTCGCCCAGACAGAACAGGTTCCCGTCCGGCACGGATTCGGGCCCGTAGGCGTCCCGGCGCCAGAAACTCTCGTGAAGGAACGCCGAGCGGGGATAGATCCGGTCGTCCGAGTGGACGACGTAGGCGGTCTCGTCGACTTCCCGGCCGTCGACCCGGAGCTTCTTGGAATCGATCTCCACCGCCGCGCCGCCGGTTGCAACGCAGCGCTTGAGCAACTCGTGGACGGGCTCCTCGATGCCGCGGAAGGTGACGAGGTCGCCGGGCCGGACCGGGCGTTGAGGCACCAGAGGCCCCCAGCGACCGGCACCTGCGCCGAAGACGAACTTGTTGATGAGCAGATGATCGCCGACCATCAGGGTCGGTTCCATCGACTCGGAGGGAATGCGGTAGGCCTGTACGAAGAAGGCCCGCACGAACAGTGCGAGGATGGCGGCGACGAGCAGCACCTCCGCGCCGTCGCGGGACAGCTTGAGAAGTCCCAACCGCGACCGGTACCGCAAGGGCGGCTCTACTTGATCACCTTGAAGGTCCGCTCCCAACGGGTCTTGGTCAGGAAGCCGAGAGCGGTGTTCGCGAGCTGCTTCAGGCGGTGACCGAGGCCGTGCCAGGTGCCGTCCGGCGTCTCTCCGCCGTACGACCAGTAGACGATCGCCGCCCTGCCCTTGACCAGTGAGAGCGGTACCGGTCCCCAGTAGCGGGAATCGTGGGAGTGGTCGCGGTTGTCGCCCAGACAGAAGAGGTGGTCGTCGGGCACGAGGAGCGGTCCCCAGTTGTCGCGACGAAGGTACTGTGAGTCGTACGGGCCCGTGGAGGGGAACGTCCGGCCGTCCCGATGAACCGCGTAGACGCCGTCATCCACCTCCTCGCCGTTCAGCAGGAGGCGCTTGTCGACCATCCGGATCTCATCGCCCGGCAGGCCGATACAGCGCTTGACGAGGTCGATCTTCGGCGTTTCGGGCGACCGGAAGATGACGATGTCCCCGCGCCTCACGTCGCGACCTGGCAGCAGCTTCTTCTCCAGTGTCGTCGGGCGCGGGCCGAAGATGTATCGGTTCACGAAGAGGTGGTCGCCGATCAGCAGCGTGTCCTCCATCGACCCGCTCGGAATGTAGAAGGTCTTGAGGACGAAGTTGTTCGTGAAGCCCAGGAAGACCGCCGCGACGATCAGAGCCTCGAGGTACTCGCGCACTAAGGACGTGCGGCGCCCGGGCGCGGATTCTGGGCTCCTCTTCTCGCCGCTCGCCATCGGCTGGCTAATCTACAACGACCGGGCCGGCGCGCGATCGCCGCCTTGGGGCGGTTCGACCCCCGTCACAGTGTCAGGAGTTTTGGAATCGGTCCAGCACCCTTGACGCGGGTCGTCGCAGGCGTAGCTCCTGGCAGATCAGGAGGTTGCGGACCATGCTCGCTGGCACGGGTCAAGGTCGCTTTACGAAATGCTCGAATTGACCACTCATGACGATTCCATAACTTACTGATTCTAAACATCTTACGCGATTCGTTCGGGTTGGCGGGGAACTTGAAGGAAGAGCGGGCATCTAGCCATCCGGAGCAAGGAGGTGCCCAAGGCAAAGCAGGGAGCCATGTTGGCAAGGGGTCGGGGGGACGCTTCGGTGTCCCCCCGGCATCGGGGTTCTTGCCCGGTGAAGGCAGTTGATCAATCCGAGAACCCTGCGGGACCAATGGAGATGAAGATGAAGAGAAGGAAGACGATCGCGTCGGCGGTACTGCTCGTGCTTGGCCTGGTGGCAGGAATGCCAGCCGGAGCGGCCGAAGGCGTAGTCAACATCAACACCGCGGATGCCGAGGCACTCGCGCTCCTGCCCGGCGTCGGGCCGTCGACCGCGGGGCGCATCGTGGAGTTCCGCACGGAGAACGGCGATTTCGAGTCGGCCGTGGACCTGATGCTCGTCCGCGGCATCGGCGAGCGATCGTTCGAGCGCATGCGGCCGTACGTGACGACCGAAGGGGACACGACATTGACGGACAAGGTGCGAGTCCCCAGGGAGACCGACTCCGACGAAGCGTCCGAGTCGGATGGCCCGACCGACGGCCCCTGATCGGCACGAAGTCGTAGCGCTCGACGGCATGGAGGCGGGTGCGAGCTCACGCCCGCCTCCATGCTTCTTGCGGCTTTGGCGGGGTGTAGGAACCGGGACCGGCTTCACTCTTCTGGAGCTCCTGGTTGCAACGGCGATCCTGGCCCTGCTGGCCACCCTAGCGGTGCCGCCCTTGCGCCAGCAGATCGCCCAGCACCGTGTGCGCCTGGCGGCCGGCGAGGTGGCTTCGGTCCTGTGGGCCGCGCGCGGCAGCGCCGTCCGCTACGGTGTGGCGGTTGCGATCCGGTTCGAGTTCGAGGACTCCCACGCGGAGCCCGTCTTCTCCCTCTACGCGGACGGGAACGGCGACGGCGTGCGCACGGCGGATCTGAACTCCGGCACGGATCCCAGGGTAGGGCGGCCCGCACGGCTGCTTCACGTCGGCCGGGGCGTTCGCTTCGGCATTCCGGATGACCTGGAACCGGCGGAGTTCACCGGCTCAGGCCGACTCGACCGCCTGGACGATCCGGTCCGGTTCGGTCGCAGCGACATCGCTTCCTTCAGCCCCGCCGGCACCGCGAGCCCGGGGACCGTCTTCCTCACCGACGGCTACCATCTGTTCGCCGTTCGGGTCTACAGCCGCACGGGGAAGATCCAGGTTCTACGCTATGTCCGCGACCGTGAGCTCTGGAAGGGAACGTGACAGGGCCGGAGGTAGCGTTCTGCGGCGCAAGCTCCTAGGCTTCGTGCATGGCGGTTGAGCGGCCTGACGCGGCGGAGCAGGACTTCTCGCCGATCCGGTGGCGCGACGACGAGCTTCTGCTGCTCGATCAGACCCTGCTCCCGGAGCAGGAGGTGTGGCTCCGCTGCCGGCGGCCCGAGGACGTGGCTCAGGCGATTCGGCGTCTTTCCGTGCGGGGTGCACCGGCCATCGGTGTCGCCGCGGCCTACGGCTTGGCGCTTGGCGCCGAGGACGTCGCTGCCGCCTACGAGCTGCTGCTTGCAACGCGACCGACCGCGGTCAACCTGCGCTGGGCTCTGGATCAGGGCCGCGCCCTCCATGAACGCTCCCTCGAAGCCGGGGAGCGCGGGGAGCTGCGGGAGCGGCTGCTCACCTGGGCCCGCAACCTGCACCGTGAGGACATCGCCGCCAACCGCCGGATCGGGACGTTCGGCCGGAAGCTGTTCGAGGAGGGCGACCGGGTCCTGACCCACTGCAATGCCGGAGCGTTGGCGACGGCCGGCTACGGCACCGCGATCGGCGTGGTCGAGGCGGCCTGGTCGGCTGGTCGGCTGGCCGGCGTTTGGGTCGACGAGACCCGGCCGCTGCTCCAGGGCTCGAGGCTGACCACCTGGGAGTTGGCGCGCCTCGAGATCCCCCACCGCCTGATCACGGACAACAGCGCGGGCGTGATCATCGCGCGCGGCTGGGTCCAGAAGATCGTCGTCGGGGCCGACCGGATCGCCGCCAACGGCGACGTCGCGAACAAGGTCGGCACCTACCCGGTGGCCGTGCTTGCTGCTCGCCACGGCGTTCCCTTCTACGTGGCGGCGCCGCTGTCGACGATCGACCGCGACACGCCGTCCGGCTCCGATATCCCGATCGAGGAGCGCGATGCCGACGAAGTGGTCCACGCCTTCGGCAAGCGGATCGCGCCCCAGGACACGGAAGCCCTGAACCTCGCCTTCGACGTCACGCCCGCGGAACTCGTGGCCGCCCTGATTACCGACGCCGGCGTGCTCCGACCGCCCTACGGCGAGTCGATTGACGCCGCGTTCGGCGACCGCGGCGGCCCCGGGCGTTGAGAGCCCATCCGGAACTCAGGGACGCCTTCGAGCGGTTCGCGCGGGTCGAGGCGCCGGACCTCGACTCGCCGACGTACGCGGCGCTTGCCGCGGGCGTGGCCGGAGACGGCGAGTTGCTGGCGCTCGCCGCGGAGCGCCAGCCGGGTCAGCCGGCGCCGAACATGCTCTTCGGGGCGGTGCAGTACGCGCTCCTGCAGGGAGTCGAACACCCACTGGCCGCGCACTACCCGATCCTCTCGGGCCCGGAAGCGCCGCCGGGGCCTGCCTTCCCGCCCTTCCGGGCCTTCTGCCTCGAACACCGCGAGCGGGTCGGAGAGCTGATCGCCACGCGCCGCACCCAGACCCAGGTGGTGCGGCGCTGCACCTGTCTTCTGCCCGCGTTCAGCGTGGTCCAACGGGACGCGAAGGCGCCGCTGGCTCTGATCGACGTCGGCGCCAGCGCCGGCCTGAACCTGAACTTCGACCGCTACGCCTACCGGTACCGGCGAGCCGGACGGGAGGTGCTGCGCTGGGGAAGGGGCTCGGCGCGCGTCCAGCTCGAAGCCGACCTGCGGGGCCCCGGCACAATGCCGCCGCCGGCGCGGGACATCCCGGTAGCGAGCCGGGACGGTATCGACGTGAACCCGATCGACCTCGACGACCCGGATGAGTTGCTCTGGCTGCGGGCGCTGATCTGGCCCGAGCACGTGGAGCGCCACGCGCAGCTCGTGGACGCCGCGGCCGAACTGGAGGACAGCCCCATCAGCCTCCATCGCGGCGATGCTTCGAGGGATCTGCCGCAGCTGCTCGAGCGCGTCCCGGCCGAAGTGGCGCCGGTCGTCTACTCCACGATCGCGCTGTACCAGATTCCTCGTGAGGGCCGGCGGCGCATCACCGACGCCCTGGAGGCCCGGAGCCGGGAACGTCCCGTTTGGCAGGTGGCGCTTGAAGGCGTACACCCGCCGAGCCTGACTCTGACCAGGTACCGTAGCGGTTGCCGTGAGACGGAGTTGCTCGCCCGGGCGTCGCCGCACGGCTGGTGGATCGAGTGGGGATCCTCGCCTCGAGACGCGGCGGCGTCGAGCGCACGGATACCCTGACCGGGTAGTCAGGAACAGCCGCCGCCGCGCCGCTGACTCCGGCGCTCTCCCGTCAGAACGAGAAGGTCACCGTCATCGAGACGGACCGCGCCGCCCCGAGCCAGGCCGCGTTCTCGGTGATTGCGGAGAGGTAGGCCTCGTCGAGCAGGTCGTTCGCCACCAGCTCGAACGTCGTCGAGCGGAGGAGGTCACTCAGTACCTCGCCCGAAGAGACGACGTACGCGTGCATCATCCAGTACTCGTCGGTGGTCCAGTCGGCGACCAGGCTGACCCGTCGCGGCGAGGTGTACTTGGCGCTGATCCCAGCGCTCAGGGGACCGGCCCGGTCGAGCGAGACGACCCAGAGGCGATCCGGCACGCCGGTAACGTCTGTCCCCGGCATGATGTTCTGGTTGGCGTCGACCAGGGCGTCGCCGCTGCCGACGTACTCGGAGTTGTTCAGCGTGTAGGCGGTGTACAGGGAGAGCTGGTGGGGCATCTGCACCGTCGCCGAGAGTTCGACGCCGTTCGTCTCGATACCGCCCGCGTTGAAGTAGGCGCCGCCGCCCGGAATGAGGTAGTTGGAGCCGGCCGGGCGTCTGCGGTCCGAGGTAGAAGATCCGGTCGAAGTCGATGACGTAGCCGGTCGCGCTCAGCGCCAGCCGTTCGGCCGAGTACTGCAGCGCCGCTCCAGTAGTCCGACGTGCCGTTCGGGAAGCCGTCGATCGTGGTGCCGATCTGCACGTCGTTGATCGTCACCTGGAAGCCGCGCATCGCAACGTTGGCCGACCAGTCGTCGAAACCGTAGGAGTCGCCCTCCTGGACGGACACTCCAGGCAGGTTGTCGACCACCGAGGTCACGTTCGTGATCTTCGACTGTTGCCGGAGCATCGGCTGGGAGACGATATTCCGCGCGAAGCTCCGGGGCTCCTCCGCCACCACCGTCACGGTTTCGAGCAGCCTCACGAGGTGGAGGACGAGGCGGACGTTCTGGGTGGCGCCCGTCGTCAGCGAAACCGGACTCTCGGCTGTCTCGAAGCCCAGCAGGGACGCCGTGACGACATAGCCGCCGGCGGCAAGCCCGGTGCTTGCGTAGGCGCCGTCACCCTGCGTGATGCGCTCCTGGCGCACGCCCGGGCCGGTCACGGTCACCGTGACGCCGGGCAGGGAGGTGCCTTCCGCGTCGACGACGACGCCTTCGATCGTTGCGGTTGTCTGATCTGCGGCGGCCATCGCGGTGGCAGCCAGCAGCGCGGAGGCGAGGAAGAACCGGCCGGGGCGGGTTCGCGGAGCGTCCATCGAGGTACCTCCTGTTCGGAGGATAGCGGGAACGCGAGGACTGGCCGATGGATGATGGTGGAGGCGGTGGGAATCGAACCCACGTCCGCGAGACTCGGCGCGAGGGATCTACGTGCGTAGCCTTCACTCGATCAGTCGCCGCCGGCTTGGGTAGAAGGCCACCACGGCCGAAGGTCTAGCTCCGAAGTGATCCGGCCTGAGTTCGGAGCAGCGCTCAGACGTTTGATCCACTTTGAGTGTCGCTCCTGACGGTGCCGCGAATCAAGGCTCCGGCAGGACCGTGACGGCTTCTAAGCCGCCAGTGCCAATTCGTCGTTGGCGAGTGTGAAAGGTCCGGTTTACGAGTCGGACTCGGCACGCAACCCCCGAACCGCATGATCTCCCGTCGAAGCCATGCGCCCCCAGGGACCGGTGATTCTACACCAGGCGACTGGTTCTCAGTTGAAGTCAGCCGGCCGGTAGGCCCGAGCGGTATTGGCCTCCACGTCCTCCCAGAGGATCCAGGCCGGTTTGAAGCGTCGTTCCGAGAGCAGTCTGGCCTGGTCGAAGAAGTGGGGCGACTCGGGGCGGTGGCTCTGGCCGTAGTGGAGGTAGCTCGCTCCGCGGGTCTTCTCCCCGAACTCGTAGACGGCCATGTAGGAAGCGCCGGTCGCGGCGTAGCGGAGCTTGCGCTCTTCGCCGTTTTCGAGGGTGGTGGGTGGCGAGTGGTAGAGCGTGAACGCGACGCCGAGGGGACCGCGGACGCCGGCGAGCGGCAGGCTCGGCTCGTCGTCGGAGAAGGGGACGCCTCCGGCTGAGGGCTGGTTTGCGTGGCGCTGGATGCGGTGGATGTCGCCGTAGGGCACGCGCCAGTCGCCGTAGAGCTCGGTGAGCTTCTCGGCCGCCCGCTCCAGGGCGACGAACCGCGCCGGCATGTCGTTCACGTACTTGGGGCTAAGGGTCTCGACGGGATAGCCGCGGCCGTAGAGCTCTTCGTACCAGCCGACTGCCAGCGTCGCCTGCGTGGAGGTGAGCGAACTTCTGTAGTCCCAGTCCAGCAGGTGCTCGAGGTAGGGGCGGACCCGGGCGGCGAGTTCCGCGTCGGTGTGTTCGAGTTGCTCAAGACGGCGGGCGTAGACGGGAATCTCCGTCATCGGCCAGTAGAGCGTCGTGTCGTAGGCGAGGTCCTGGAAGTCCTCGAACGTGAGGTCGCTCGCATTGCGCAGCAGGTAGCGGGCCATCTTGGCCCGGCGCTTGTCGTCGTGCTTGTCCTCGACCATGTAGGGCGGGAAGTCGAGCAGGGACGGGTTGCCGTCGTCGGTCGTCGTGAAGGGCGTCGAGTTGCAGTTCTGGACGAAGCCGGACGGCGGGTTGAGGACCTGCGGCAGTTCCTCGATGGGGTGGAACGGCCCCCACTCGTTGTTCGGGTCGGCGCCGTCGACGGGCTTCGTCCAGTCGACGGACGGGTCGCGGCGGGCGAACGTGCCGTTGTAGAGGTAGAAGATGTTCCCGTCGGCGTCGGCGTAGGTCGTGTTGAACGTCTGCAGCAATTGCATCGAGACGGCGGCGTACCATTCCTCGAATGACCGCGCCTTTGCCTGGGCCAGTGCCTGGACCATGCGGCTGCCCTCGTAGAGGCGCGGCACGCGGACGGCGAGGTAGTGCTCGTCGTTCTCCCTGGCGATGATCGGGCCGTAGTGCGAACGCCTGAGCGCGACCTCGCGCGGCTCGAGACTGCCGTCTTCGCCCCGGACGTGGATCGTGGCGCGCCACTTCTCGGCCTGGCGGTAGCCGTCGCCGTAGCGGTACTTGAGCGGGTCGCTCGGGTGGTCGAAGGTCAGGCGGTAGGTGTCCGAGATGTCGGCGGCGTTGACCGTGTACGCCCAGCCGAGCCGCTCGTTGAAGCCGGCGGTCGGCAGCGGGCTGCCCGGGTACATGGCGCCCGAGAAGTTGAGCCCCTCGCCGCTTACGACGTGCATCTCCGTGAACATGCCCGAGCCGTACCAGGGCTGGTGGGGATTGATGAAGAGCATCGCGTTGCCGTCGCGCGACTTCGAGGGGGCGACGGCCCACTGGTTCGAGCCCAGCGACGCGGCCAGCTCCTCCGCCAGTCGCGGTAGCCGGCCGCGTGGGGCATGGGCGGCGCCGAGCAGGCGGCCGAGGATCATGTAGCGCTCGAAGGCGAGGACGTGGAAGGGCTCCATCCGCGTCAGCAGGCGCGGCTTCTCCTCGGGGTGCTTCTCCAGGTAGTAGTTGTAGCCGGCCGCGAAGGCCTCGGCGATGCGGCGGATGTCCTCTGGCAACTCGGGGAAGTCGCGGCGGGAGGTCCCCACGAGGTCGAAGAGGGCGACTTCGAGATCGCTGTGGAATCCCGATTCGCCGACGACCTCCGCGTAGCGGCCGAGCGCCTTGATGTAGGTGTCCTCGAGCTGAAAGAAGTGGTCCTCGCACTGCGTCCAGGCGGAGCCGAAGGCGACCGCGGCGTCGGTCGAGGCCTTGATGTGCGGCACGCCCCAGTCGTCGCGGTGGATGACCACGTCGGCAGCCCAAGCGGGTGCGTCCTGCGTGCCGGTGGCCGGTGGTGCTGACGGGCCTTGCCCGGTTTCTGGCTCGGCGGCGCAGCCGATGGCGGCTAGTGCGAGGGCCGCCGGTGCGAGCCGACTCATCCAGGAGTGACACAAGCGCATCGGGCCGGCGAGTATCGCACGGCGGGTTCGCGGGACCCGGTCGCCGCAGCGGAGCCGGCCTGGTGGCCGGCGCGCCTTTCCGAGCGGGCTGCGGCGGCAGCCGGCGTGGACGCCGGCGCACCTGTACCTTTCCGGGG
>JAAXHG010000184.1:0-3075 GCA_012270995.1 Vicinamibacteraceae bacterium
CAACCTAGAACGGCTCAGAACTTCGGACTAGAGAGGTGAAGCTTCGATCGCGGGGGAACGGGCTCGATCGGAGACCGGGAGTCGCTTTGGAAACGGCCGGTCAGAGGCCGGGTGGCTCACACCCGGCACGTGGACCGGGAAGCGTTCGGACGAAGGGAGTGGGGTAGATTCCCGGCATCCATCATGTGGCGCGGGATTCGGATTTGGCGGAAACGCGATGAATCGCCTCGTTGAGCACCGGGAGACGGTCCCGTGACGGCGCAGGTTCCACCTCGCGTGACGTGGCTGAAGGTCAGCAACTTCCGTGCTCTCCGCGACGTGACGCTGTCGGAGTTGACGCCTCTAACGGTGTTGCTGGGCCCGAACGGCAGCGGCAAATCGACCGTCTTCGACGTGTTCGCCTTCCTTTCGGAGTGCTTCACCGGCGGCGTCCGCAAGGCTTGGGACCGGCGGGGGAGACTCCGGGAGTTGCGCAGCCGCGACAGCGAAGGGCCGATCGTCATCGAGCTGAAGTACCGGGAGCGGCCGAAGTCGCCCCTGATCGCCTACCACCTGGAGATCGACGAGCAAGCCGGGCGTCCGGTCGTTGCGCACGAGTGGCTCCGCTGGACTCGAAGCGGCCGGGCGGGCCGTCCGTTCAACTTCATGGAGTACAAGCTGGGCGACGGTGTCGTGATCACGGGCGAGGCGCCTGAGCGTGACGATGAGCGGGTGCCTCGAAGCCTCGCCGGTCCGGACGTTCTGGCCGTCAGCACTCTCGGCATGCTCGCCGAGAATCCGCGGGTGATCGCCCTGCGGGAGTTCGTCACGAGTTGGCATCTCTCGTATCTCTCGGCGGATGCGGCGAGGGGCAACCCGGAGGCGGGCGGGGAGGAGCAGCTTTCTCCTACGGGAGACAATCTGGCCAACGTGATCCAGCATCTGCGGGAGCAGCATCCCGAGCGGCTTGAGAGGATCTTCGAGATCCTGCGCCGTCGCGTTCCGCGCGTCGAGAAGGTGCAGGCGGAGAGCCTCGCGGATGGCCGGCTTCTTCTCCGAGTCAAGGACGCACCGTTCTCGACGCCCGTGCTCTCGCGGTTCGCCTCGGACGGCACTCTGAAGATGCTGGCGTATCTGACTCTTCTTCATGACCCGGCGCCTCCCAAGCTGATCGGCGTCGAGGAGCCGGAGAACTTTCTTCATCCGCGCCTGCTCCCGGAACTCGCGGAGGAGTGCCGCGCGGCCTCGGGTCGCACGCAGTTGCTCATCACGACTCACTCGCCGTTCTTCCTGGGTGCCCTGAGGCCCAGGGAAGTGCGTGCCTTGTGGCGGGATGAGGCCGGCTACACGCAAGCTCGTCTGGTCTCCAGGACGAGGGGTGTCAAGGAGTTCGTCGAAGAGGGCGCCACACTCGGCGATCTCTGGATGGAAGGGCATCTGGGAGTGGGCGATCCGCTCGTGAACGAGGGGGCGCCGCTGGAGGCCGAGCGGGCACGCAGGCGATGACGGTTCGCCACTTCGAGTTTCTGGTCGAGGAACCGTCGATGGAGGCATTCCTCCGCGTGCTGCTTCCGCGTCTGCTGCCGCGCGACCGCACCTTCCGCGTTCACGCCTTCCGCGGCAAGCCCGATCTTCGACGCAAGCTCGACGATCGCTTGCGCGGCTACTCGAAGTGGCTGCCGGCGGACTGGCGGGTCGTGGTCATGGTTGATCGCGACGAGGACAATTGCATGGCGCTCAAGGAGGAGTTGGAGGCTGCAGCGGCAAGTGCCGGTCTCCGCACGCGGAGCGCCGCGCCGGCGGCGTCCTGGCAGGTGGCGAACCGGGTTGTCGTCGAGGAGTTGGAAGCATGGTTCCTCGGCGACTGGCCGGCGGTGCGCGGCGCGTTCCCGCGCGTAGCGGCAAGTACGCCGAACCGGCGCCGTTATCGCGACCCGGACTCCATCGTCGGCACGTGGGAGGCGTTCGAGCGCATCCTGAAGCGGCATGGTTACTTCGTCACGGGTTTGCGCAAGACGGAAGCGGCTCGCGCCGTTGCCGCCTACATGACGCCGACGCTTAATCGGTCGCACAGCTTCCGTGTCTTCAGGGATCTTCTCCTGGAGGCCGTGGCCTGACCGGGCGGCCGGTCGGACCGGGAATCGCACGGTCAATAGGCGGCTCGGCCTTCACCGAGTCCGAGGTCGAATCCGCCGCCCTCGAGTGGCTCGGGAGCCTCGGCTGGGCGATCCTCCACGGACCGGACATCGCGCCGGGCGCCCCGGCCGCCGAGCGGGCCGACTACGGCGCGACGGTGCTCGAAGACCGACTGCGTTCCGCGTTGGACCGGCTGAACCCGAACCTGCCCGCCGAGGCCCTTGACGACGCGTTCCGCAAGCTGATCCGACCCGAAGGTTCGACGCTGGAAGCCCGCAATCGGGCGTTCCACCGGATGCCCTGGCGGACGATCGGCGGCGAGACGCTGGCCTCGCCGGAACTGCCCCAGTTGCGCGTGATGATCGAGGGGGCGTGCGAGCCTCGCCGGTTCCTGGCGCTGGTGCGGGACTTCATCGTCTTCGAGGACGACGGCGGCGGCAGGCTGGCCAAGAAGATGGCGGGATACCACCAGTTCCACGCGGCGGAGACGGCCGTCGACGAGACGCTGCGAGCGACCCGGTTGCAGCGAGAAGGCTCCGACGTGCGCGAACGGCGCTTCGGCTGTGAATCCGGGCGGCGACCGGGCGGCGAACCCGGTGATCGCCGGGTCGGCGTCGTCTGGCACACCCAAGGCTCGGGCAAGAGCCTGACCATGGCGTTCTACGCCGGGCGGATCATCCGCGAGCCGTCGATGGAGAACCCGACGGTCGTCGTGCTGACGGATCGCAACGACCTCGACGACCAGCTCTTCGGCACGTTCTCCCGCTGCCGGGACCTGCTGCGGCAGCCTCCGGCGCAGGCTCGGAGCCGCGCCGACCTGCGCGCCAAGCTGGACGTCGAGTCGGGCGGCGTCGTGTTCACGACGATCCAGGAGTTCTTTCCCGAGGAAAAGGGCGACCGCATGCCCGAGTTGTCGCGGCGCCGGAACATCGTCGTGATCGCCGACGAGGCGCACCGCAG
>JAAXHG010000184.1:3126-37389 GCA_012270995.1 Vicinamibacteraceae bacterium
TCGTTCATCGGCTTCACCGGCACGCCGATTGAGCTCGAGGACGCCAACACGCGGGCGGTGTTCGGCGACTACATCAGCGTCTACGACATCGAACGGGCCGTCGAGGACCGGGCGACCGTGCCGATCTATTTCGAGAGCCGGCTGGCGAAGCTGGCGCTGGACGAGGCCGAGCTGCCCGGGATCGATCCCGGTTTCGAGGAGGTCACCGAGGGCGAGGAATCCGAGCGCAAGGAGAAGCTGAAGACGAAGTGGGCGCAGCTCGAGGCCGTCGTGGGCGCCGCGCCCCGGCTCGGGCTCATCGCCCGGGATGTCGTCTCGCATTTCGAGAAGCGCGTCGAGGCGCTCGACGGCAAGGCGATGATCGTGTGCATGAGCCGCCGCATCTGCATCGACCTCTATCGGGAACTGACCCTGCTCCGCCCGGACTGGCATGGCGAGGAGGACGGCGAGGGTCGGATCAAGGTCGTGATGACCGGGGGCGCCTCCGATCCACCCGGTTGGCAGCCGCACATCCGCAACAAGGCGCGCCGCGAGACGTTGGCCAAGCGGTTCCGCGACCCGGCCGATCCCCTTCGGATGGTCGTGGTCCGGGACATGTGGCTGACCGGCTTCGACGCGCCGAGCCTCCACGCCATGTACGTGGAAAAGCCGATGCGCGGCCACGGGCTGATGCAGGCGGTCGCGCGGGTGAACCGGGTGTTGCGGGACAAACCGGGCGGTCTGATCGTGGACTACCTGTGCCGTCGCCTCGGAAGGCGTCGTCGACGTTTTCGCCGCGGCCGGCCTCGAGAAGCCCGACATGTCGGTCCTGTCGGAGGAGTTCCTGGCCGAAGTACGGGGCATGAAGCAGCGCAACCTCGCGGTGGAGCTGCTGCGGAAGCTGCTCAACGGGGAGTTGGCCAGGCGCAAGCGGAGGAACGTGGTGCGGGCCAGGTCCTTCGCCGAGATGCTCGAACGGACCGTTCGCCGCTACGCGAACCGCGCGGTCGCGGCCGCGCAGGTCATCGAGGAACTGATCGGGCTCGCCCGCGACCTGCGCGAGGCGAACGCCCGCGGCGAGGCGCTGGGGCTCAGCGACGACGAGCTGGCTTTCTACGACGCGCTGGAGACGAACGACAGCGCCGTACGGGTGCTCGGCGACGAGACGTTGCGCGAGATCGCGCGCGAGTTGGTCGACACCGTGCGCAACAACGTCACGATCGACTGGACCCTGCGCGAGAACGTCCGCGCCAACTTGCGCCGCCTGGTCAAGCGCGTTCTGCGCAAGCACGGCTACCCGCCGGACAAGCAGGAGAAGGCGACGCGGACCGTGCTCGAACAGGCGGAGGCGCTGTCGGCGGGGTGGGCGGCTTGACCGTCACGCTCGGCACGCTGAAGGGCTCCGGGGCGCCGGACTGAGACGCGGCGCCGGCGGAGTCGCCGCAATGGCTCGCGTGTTACGCTCCCGATCGGCGGTGACATGACGATGGACAGTCGCAGGACGCTCGAAGCGGCGGCGGGCCAGGGGCTGGCTGTCGGGTCATCTCCGCCCTCGGACGCTCTCTTCAGGGGAGGGGAGTTCTGGGGTTTTCCCCTGGACGAAGAGAGCGTACCGGTGACGAAGGGCCATCTCCTCCGCTGTCAGCACGCCCGCGAGGCGCTGGAGCGTTGGCTGGAGGAACGGGGCCTCGAGGGCTATGTCGGCAGCGATGAGAGCCTGTACTGGGATCGTTCCGACGTGCGGCCAGTACTGTCGCCGGACGTGTTCGTGGCAATCGGCGCGTCGCCTCGGTCGCGCCGGAACTACCGAATCTGGGCCGAGGGTCCGACGCCGTGTTTCGTGCTGGAGTTCCTCTCGCCGTCGACGCGGCGGCGCGATCTCGGGGAGAAGAAGACGATCTACGAGCGAATCGGGATTCCGGAGTATTTCATTCACGAGGACGAAGACGACGAGGACACGGACGGCACGCGGCGCAAAGGGCCGCGGATCGACCCTCCGCTCCAGGGATTTCGCCTGCGGCGGCGTGGCCGGGGCCGACCGCGCTACGAGCCCATTCCGGCGCGACGCGGCGTTTCCTACCCGGCGCCCGACGTGGTTCTGGGCTACCCGAGCGAGAGTCTGGGCCTGGACGTCGCGTTCGCGGCGGAGCGCGACGGCGTTCGCTTCTTCGACGCCGCGGCCGGGACCTTCGTGCTCGACAGGGCCGAGGCGGCGGAGGCTCGCGCAGATAGCGCGGAGGCTCGCGCCGAGACCGCGGAGGCCCGCGCCGAGACCTCGGCGACTCGCGTAGAGACCGCGGAAACTCGCGCCCAAGCCGCCGAGGCTCGCGCGGCGTCGGCCGAATCCCGATTCGAAGCCTCAGCGGCCCGGATCGCCGAGTTGGAGCGCTTGCTGGCGCGGCGCAACGGCTGACTTCTTCTCGCTTGCGCCGCCAAACCTGTCGCCGGCTGAATGTCTGGCCCCAGCCTCCACCTCGCCAGGACCCGCGCCGCGGAGGAGCTCCGCTACGTGCCGCGGCGCAGGCTTCTGGCCGGAACGGTCGGTCAGTCGTTGAGCCCTCCTCGTTGGCCGACATGGCGAAATCGGTCCGTTCACGGGGTCGTGGGCGCGGCCGCGGGTCGTCGTCCGCGTCACTCGGCGGTCCCGGCGGGCCGATCTTCCGGCGCGGCGGATCGAGTTTGACGTGAATCCACGTCGGCCCGTTTCGACGAACTCGCCCCGAGTCACGATCGGGCGGCGGGACTTCTTCAAGATCTACGCGGCGGCGGGCGTGGCGGTGCTGGAGGGCTGCCGGCGGCGGGACCGGGAGCTGATCGAGTCGCCGGCGCGGCGGAGCACGGCCCTGCCCGGCGCCTCCGTGTGGCGGCGGTCGATCTGCGGGCAGTGCGACGCCGGCTGCGAGATCGAGGTGCGGACGGTCGACCGGCTGGCGAAGAAGATCGAGGGCTTGCCCGACGGCTTCGTCAACCGGGGCGGCGTCTGCGCGCTGGGGCATTCGGCCCTGCAGGAGCTGTATCACCCGGACCGGGTGACGGCGCCCATGCGGCGGAGCGCTTCGGGGGAGTTGGCGCCGGTTTCCTGGGAGGAGGCCTTGGAAGCCGCGGCGAGGGCGATCGTCGAGGCGCCCGAGCGGACCACGCTCGTGTCCGGTGCGCCTTCCGGGCCGCTGCTTGGCCTGTGGCGGCGCTTCGCGGCCGCGGTCGGAGCGCCGCCGCCAGTCCACTGGCAGTCGACCGACGCCGTCGTCGAGCGGGAGGCCGCGCGGCTCGCGTTCGGCGAATCGACCCGGCCGGTTTACGATCTGGCCCGGGCCGACTACGTCGTCTCGGTCGGAGCCCCCTTCCTCGACCGGTGGCGTAGCCCGGTCCACTTCGCCGCCGCCTGGGCCGAACTCACCGCCGACCGGCGCGGCAAGCTGGTCCAGGTCGAGGCGCGGCACTCGCTGACCGCGGCCAACGCCGACGAATGGCTGCCGGTCCGGCCGGGCAGCGAGGGGTTCTTCGCGCGCGGCCTCGCCGGACTCCTGCTCGGATCGGGAACGGTCGGCGAGGAGGAGCGGGCGGCCTACGAGGCGCTCTATCCCGGAGCGCCGCCCGACCTGGCGGCGACCGCGGAGCGCTGCGGCATCGATGCCGGTCGGATCGAGCGGCTCGCCGCCGAGTTCTCGCGCGCTCGCCGGCCGCTGGTGATGGTCGGCGGATCGGCGCTGGAGGGCGAGAACGGCGTCGCCGCGGGCGTCGCGGCACTCGCGCTCAACCTGCTGCTGGGTTCGGTGGGCCGCGAGGGCGGCGTCTTCGCCGGCGTCGACTTCGGCTTCGAAGACCGGCTGGCCGGCACCGCCGCCGCGGCGGCGCCGCCGGTGGCGCTCGCGGATCGGCTGGATGGGGACGGCCAATCGGGCGTTCTCGTCGTGTCGGAGGCCGATCCGCTGCACGGAATGCCGGGGCTCGAGGCTGCCTTCGAGGCCGCCGGCGCCGTGGTCGCCCTCTCCGCCTTCTTCGACGACACCACGTCGCGGGCCGATCTCGTGTTGCCGGTTCAGACCGACCTGGAGCGCTTCCAGGCCGTGGAGCCGGATCCGGTGCGCGGCGTTCCGGCCCTGCTCATCGCCTCGCCGACCGCGGCGCCGCGGGGCGAGGCGCGCCACCCCGGCGACGTGGCGCTGGCGCTGGCCGCGGCCGCGGGCAGCGCTCTGCCCTGGCCCGGCTTCCAGGAGGCGGTCGAGTCGGCGCTGAGCGACGCCTTCACGGCGACGAGGGCGGCCGGCGACGACGCGAGCGACCCGGCGGCCCTGCCCGCGTCGCTGATCGCCGGCGCGCTGAACGCCCGGCAGTTCGTTCGCCGGACGACGGATGCCGGCGGCCTGGTCGGAACGGAGGACTTGCGGCGCCCGCCAGCCGGGATGCGGGCCGGAACCCTGACTGCCCCCCGCGCCGCCGGTGAATCGGTCCGCGTGCCGGTCGCCGGACGCACGGTCGGCGGGCCCGCGCGCCCGGCGGCGCCTGCCGCGGCCGCAGGCGCTGCCGTTTCGGATCGGGCCTTGCTCCCGGCGCCGGCCGCTCCGGCGGGCGTCGAGTTTTTCGCGTTGATTCCGTTCGAATCGCTGAAGCTGGGCGATGGCCGCGGCGCCAACCGGCCGTGGCTGCAGGAGTTGCCGGATCCGCTGTCGACCGTCATGTGGGGTTCGTGGGTAGAGGTGGCGACTGCCGACGCGGACCGGCTGGGCATCCGCACGGGCGACATCGTGCGGCTGACGGGAACCGCGGCCGAGATCGAACTGCCGGCGATCGTGCTGCCCACGGTGCGGCCCGGATGCGTGGGTGTGCCCGTGGGTGGCGGCCACGTGGACTACGGTCGCTACGCGCGCGGCCGGGGGGTCAACGTGAACGCCTTGCTTGACCCGGACCGCCGGGTGGCCGGCGTCGGCGCGTTCGCCCGGGGCGATCTGCGCGTGCGGGTGGAGCGACTGCGCCGGCCTCGGCGCGGCGAGCGGCCGGTGATCCATGGCCGCGGCCTTCGGCGGGCCGAGGAGATTCCCGTCGGCTGGGCGCCGCACGACACCGTCGCGGCGCACGCGGCACGCCGGAATGTCGGCCACGATCCCGAGGCGGCGCGAGCCGCGCCTCCAGTGAACCAATTCGATCGCCCATCGTCCTCGGACGGTCGAGTCGAACGCGGCTTCGTGCGCCGACTGGGCCGCCCCCGGCGCGCTGCTGCCGCGGCGACCCGTGAGGAGAAGGCATGACGCGCTGGGGCATGGCCATCGATCTCGACCGCTGCACCGGCTGCGAGGCCTGCGTCGTCGCCTGCGCGGCCGAGAACAACATCCAGACCGTCGGCGAGGAACAGGCCCGCGAGGGCCGGGCGATGCACTGGCTGCGGATCGAGCGCTACTACGAAGGCGAGTTCCCCAACGTTCGCACCCGCTTCATGCCCGTGCTCTGCCAGCAATGCGGCGCCGCGCCGTGCGAGCCGGTCTGCCCGGTCTACGCCACGTACCGCAACCCGGAAGGGCTGAACGCGATGGTGTACAGCCGCTGCATCGGCACGCGGTTCTGCGCCAACAACTGCCCGTACACGGTGCGCGTCTTCAACTGGTTCGACGCCGAGTTCCCGGCGCCGCTCGACTCCCAGTTGAACCCGGACGTCAGCGTCCGGCCCGGCGGCGTGATGGAGAAGTGCACGTTCTGCGTCCAGCGCATTCAGGCCGGAAAGGACGAGGCGGCGCAGGAAGACCGTGCGGTCGCGGACGGCGACGTGAAGACGGCTTGCCAGCAGTCATGTCCGACGAAGGCGATCGCGTTCGGCGACCTGGACGACCCGGACAGCGAAGTATCCAGGTGGGCCGAGTCGCCGCGGGCCTTCAGCCTGTTGGGCGATCTCGATACGCGGCCGGGGGTCGTCTACCTGAGTGGTTCGGAGTGGCGGGAGCCGGCCGAGTGACGGATCGGCCCCAGGCCTCGACCAAGGCACTCGACGGCGAGCTGCTCGGTCGCCTCGACCGGCGGCGTCCGGGCCTGTTCGTCGGCTCGCTCGCGAGCGGCGCGCTGGTCCTGGTGTTCCTCTACTGCTGGGGCTACCAGATCGCCAACGGCATCGGCGTCACCGGCATCAACCGGCCGGTGTTCTGGGGCTTCTACATCATCAACTTCGTCTTCTGGATCGGCATCAGCCACGCCGGCACGCTGATCTCGGCGATTCTGCGGGTGACGAAGGCGGAGTGGCGGAGGCCGGTCACGCGGTCGGCCGAGGCGATCACTCTGTTCGCGCTCGCGATCGGCGGCCTGTTCCCGCTGATTCACCTCGGCCGGGTGACGATCTTCTACTACATGATCCCGTACCCGAACAGCCGGATGCTGTGGCCGAACTTCCGCTCGCCACTGGTCTGGGACATCGCCGCGATCACGACCTACATCATCGGCAGCGCGCTCTACCTGTTCCTGCCGCTGATCCCGGACGCGGCAGTCATGCGGGACCGCGCGGCGGCCGGCCTCAAGAAGCGCTTCTACGCGGTCCTGGCGCTTGGCTGGCGCGGCACGGCGCAGCAGTGGCACAGCCTGGAGTGGGGGATTCGCATCCTGGCGGTCGCCATCATCCCCGTGGCCGTCTCGGTCCACACGATCGTGTCCTGGGACTTCGCGATGACCCAGACGCCGGGCTGGAAGAGCACGATCTTCGGGCCCTACTTCGTCGTGGGCGCCATCTTCTCGGGGATCGCGGTGCTGATGATCGCGATGGCGCTGCTCCGCCGCGGCCTCGCGCTCGAGCGCTTTCTGACCGACCGGGTGTTCAATAACCTCGGTCTCCTGTTCGTGACGATGTCCCTGGTCTGGGGTTACTTCACGTTCGCCGAGCACCTGACCGTCTGGTACAGCGGCGATCTGTTCGAGAAGAACGTGCATCACGTCCTGCTGCATGGCGACTTCGCGGTTCCGTTCTGGACGATGATCGTGGTCAACCTGGTGATTCCGGTGGCCGTGCTCTCCTTCGCGCGCGGGCGGCGGCCGCTGCCGACTGCCCTGGTCGGCTGCGGCGTCCTGGTCGGCATGTGGCTCGAACGGTTCCTGATCGTCGTGCCGGCCCTGTCGACGCCGCGGCTGGCCTACAGCATCGGCGACTACCTGCCGAGCTGGGTGGAGCTCGGGATCATGATCGGAGCGGTCGGCGTCTTCGCCTGCCTCTACTTCACGTTCACCCAGTTGCTGCCGATCGTCTCCGTGTGGGAGATGAGGGAGGGATGGCGGCACGCGGGGAGTGGCGGCGAGAGCGGGCGGACTTCCGAGGCTGCGCCGGCGTCCCCGGCGGCGTCGCCGGCGCCCGGAGGAGGCGCGGCATGAGTGCGGCCACGCGGGACCATCTCGTCGAAGCCGTGTTCGAGCGCGTCGAAGACGTGCGGGCCGTCGTCGAAGCCGCGCTGGAGTCGGGCGTGGCGGCCTCGCAGGTCGAAGTACGCAGTCCGGCGCCGCTGGAAGTAGGCGAACTGCCGCTGCCGAAGCCGAAGTCCCGGGTCCTGCTGTTCGCCCTTGCCGGCGCCGTCCTCGGCGGTCTGACCGCCTTCGGCCTGGCGGCAGGCACCGCGCTGGCCTACCCGCTGCCGACGGGCGGCATGTCGATCGTCGCCGGGCCGCCGGTCGGCGTCGTGACCTACGAGGGCACGGCGCTCGGGTTGATCGTCATGACGGTCCTGCGCGTGCTTTGGGAAGGCGGGCTGCTACCGGGCAGGGCGATCCGGAGCGGCCGCGGCCGGGCTTCGGAACTGGATCATCACGTCGCCAACGGCCGGCTGTTGCTGCGGTTCCACGACCTGACCGAAAAGCGGGCCGTCCGGCTGCGCGACTGGAGTCGTGCTTCCGCAGTGGAAGTGGGTTAGGGCCCGGCGCCTCGCCCCTTTGAGACGCCGGACCCTTGCCGTCCGCTGGCCACTGAACGGGCTCGCGAACGGCCATACAACTCCTAGAACTCGAAGCGGACGCCGGCCTCGAATCGGCGCGGTTGCACATAGGCCGTAGCGGCGTCCAGATCGAGACCGCCGGCGCAACCTTCGACTCGCGTGCAGACGGTGGTCACCTGCTCGTCGTCGAGGACGTTGAACACGGCTCCGATGAGTTCAAAGCGCATGTCGCGGCCGAACCTGAAGCCCTTGGATACCTGCAGGTCCATGCCGTACCGGTCGTTCGCCTCGCGGCTGCCGCGCCGCTCGGTGAAGACGCGCCCGTACTCCTCGGACGCCATCGTCGGCGCATAGACGCCCGCGGAGGACCAGAAGCCCTCGAAGGCCAGCGTGAAGTCGAGCGGCAGGTCAACGTAGCCGTTCACCTTCACGCGGTGCCTGCGATGATCCGACAGGTAGCCGTAGGCGTTCTCGAAGTGGTCGGGGTAGATGTCGAAGGCGACGCCCGAGTTCTGGGTGTATTCGACGTTGCCTTCCGACTCCGAGTTCGTGTACGAGGCGAGGACATGGATCCAGTCCGCGAACCGGGACTCGAAGTCGAGGATGAAGCCGCTGTAGTCGCGCGTCAGGCCCGGCAGGTTCGCCATCACGTAGTAGTCGCAGTCCGCGCCGGCTGCCGGAGTGGGGAGGTTGCCGTTGCAGGTGTCCTCGAAGATGTCCGACGTCTCCTTGTCGATGTAGGTCAGACCGATGGAGGTTCGTCGGGTGAGCTCGCGCTCGATGCCGATGCTCCACTGATCGGCGTAGGTGGCCTCGAGATCCGGCGCGATCCTGCTCGGGTCGCTTGAGAACACCGTGTTGTAGAACCAGCCGTTCGGGTCGAAACCGACCGGATCGGCGATCCAGTTCGAGAACGTCAGGCCGCCGACCGTTCGTTCGCCGGGGAAGGCGTCACGACAGTTCGCGCCGAGCTCGGGAACGAACGAGGAGCAGGAGATCCAGCGGACGGTCGGGAACTGATTGACCCTGGCGAAGCTGGGCAACGTGAGGGCGTTCGGGTGCATGAACCGGCCCCAGTTGGCTCTGGCGACCGTCCTGGCGTCGCCGCCGATGTCCCACGCAATCCCGAATCGGGGCTGCAGCTTGGAGAGATCGGCCACTTCGTTGCCGACGTCGTTCTCGAACGCGACCTGGTCGTGGCGCAGCCCGACCTTGAGCGTCAGGTTCGGCAGCACGCGCCAGGTGTCCTGGACGTACGCCGTGAACTGCCTGCCTTCGTTCTCGGCCGGAGACTCGACCGGCGAGTAGAGGAGCGTATACGGCGCGCCGAACCGATCTCCGAACGAGTAGCCGCCGCCGGTCGTGTTGTTCTGGCTGGAGAAGAAGTTGCTGGCGTAGTCCACGCCCACCTGAACTTCGTGGTCTCCGGCGAAACCGTCGGCGAACCAGGTCAAGTTGGTCGTCAGGTCGTCGCGGTCCCGGCTCGAGAACTGCTGGTTCGTGTAGTTCACGGAGCTGGAGCCGTCGCCCCACGAGTCGACATGCCCGATCGTCTCGAAGTCCCGGCTCTGTGGGAACGAGTTCAGCTCGCCTCGGACCGTGGCCGCCTTCACGTGCCACTGCATGTTCGAACTCAGAAGTCCGAGTGCGTCCAGGCCGAGGATGGTCTTGGGCTGCTCCTGGAAGCGAGTCGCTTCCGGCGCGACGGAACGGGAAGCGTTCGCGTTGGCGATCGTCGCGTCTTCGCCGATGTAGCGGGCGACGACCTGCCACTCCGGATTGACCTGCCAACTGAGCTTGCCGTTCAGGTTCGTGCCCTCGAAGTCGCGCGTGGTCGGCGATTCGGTGGGCGTGTTCTTCGATCGCACCGGGTTGGCCGCGACGAGGAACCAGAGTTCGTCCCGCCGGATGGGACCGCCGACGGTGACTGCCGTTTCCTGGAACTCGACGACGTTCTCTTCCTTGTCGAAGTGCTCGCCGCTGGTGTTGAAGTCCGTATCCCGGTAGCGCACGTCCAGGCTGCCCGACAGCTCGTTGCCGCCGGACTTCGTGATGACGTTGATCACGCCGCCGGTCGCGTTCCCGAAACGAGCCTCGTAGCCGCTGGTCTCGAAGTTGATTTCCTGGATCGTGTCGAAGTTCATGTTGATGTTCCAGGTCGCCGTGACCGGATCGGTCGTGTTCACGCCGTCGACGGTGAAGTTGTTCTCGCCGAGAGTGGAGCCGAACACGTTCGGGTTGGAACCGCCGGCTACTCCACCGACATCCGTCAGCACGCTCTGGTAGCTCCGGTTCGCCGAGCCGATGGAGGCCTTCTTCAGGTACTCGACGCCGAAGGTCTGCGACGTCGAAACCTGTTCCGGGTCGACCACGGGCGTCTCGGCGACGACCATGACTTCCTCGCTGAACTCGCCGAGGGCCATCGAGAGCTGGATCTCGGTGACCCGGTTGAGCCTGACCTCGACCTCTCTCCGCTGTTGCGGAACGAAGCCGTCCAGCTGGGCCTCGACGGTGTAGACGCCCGGCGGCAGGCTGGGGAAGCTGAAGCCGCCTTCGGCGTCGGCGAAGTCGGTGCGCGAGCCCATCAGGTTGGGCGAGTTGACGGTTACCGTGGCGCCGGGAAGCGGTGAGCCTTCGGCGTCCATGACCTGGCCGGCCAGGCGGCCGGTGAGCTGTGCAGTCGTTGGGGCGGCGAGGAAAACAAGCGCCAGGGCGGCGCATAGACCGAGGACCGCGCTTCGGCTCAGGCCGGCACGGTTTCCTCGGTGGTTGTCTTGAAGATGTGACACTGGAAAGTCCCTCCTGGTTGCGGGGCACAAGGCCGTTGAGCAAGGCGGATGCCAGCCGTTGTGCCGAGGGTCGGACGAGCACCAGGCCAAGCCGTTTGGTGTTGTTTCCGCGCTGATTTCTCGAGTTCTGGCGTCGGTTGGCCCTCTGTTGTCCCGAAGTGGCAATTCACCGTACTGGACGGATCTCCTACGAATCGCTGGATCCGGCGGATCCAGAATTCGGCCCTCGGATTCCGGTTCTTGAATCGGGCGGCGACCGAAGCGGCACTTCGCGTCAGGCGCCCTGTGGCGCCCTCCGGCCGCCTGCGATAGCTTCGCGGCCTCAAGTCACAGAGCCCTCTAGCTGGGAGAAGGAGCAAGCGAACCATGCCCGATCTCGACCCGTTCGGCATCGACGCCGAGTTGTACGACCTTTCGATGTCCGATGCGGCGAAGCCGCTTCTGACGAAGGTCAAGAACTTCATGGCCGACTACGTCGAGCCGATCACCGAGGAGTACTACCGCCGGGGCGAAGGGCGCGAGGACCGCTGGAGCTACGGCGAGGGCCAGTTGGAGCTGCTCGACGGCGCCAAGGCGAAGGCCAGGGAGATGGGACTCTGGAACTTCTTCCTGCCGGACGCGGAGACAGGCGAAGGTCTGAAGAACCTCGACTACGCCTACATCGCGCAGGAACTGGGCAAGAACCCGCTCGCCTCGCAGTGCATGAACTGCAGCGCCCCGGACACCGGCAACATGGAGGTGCTCGAGCGCGTCGGCACGGAAGAGCAGAAGGAGAAGTGGCTCGTTCCCCTGCTGAACGGCGAGATCCGCTCCTGCTTCGGCATGACGGAACCGAACCTGGCGTCTTCAGACGCGAAGAACATCGGCACCCGCGCGACGCTCGACGGCGACGAGTGGGTGATCGACGGCGAGAAGTACTACATCTCCGGCGCCGGCGACCCGCGCTGCAAGATCATGATCTGCATGGTGAAGACGAGCCCGGGCGGACCGGCCCACCGCCAGCAGTCCCAGATCCTGGTGCCGATGGACACGCCGGGCGTGAACGTCCTGGGACCGATGAAGGTCTTCGGGCACGACCACGCGCCCCACGGTCACATGCACATCAGGCTGGACAACGTCCGCGTGCCGAAGGAGAACATCCTGCTCGGCGAGGGCCGGGGCTTCGAGATCTCCCAGCTCCGGTTGGGGCCGGGCCGCATCCACCACTGCATGCGGTCCGTGGGCCAGGCCGAGAAGGCACTCGACCTGATGGTGAAGCGCGGCATGTCCCGCGAGGCCTTCGGTCGGCCGATCATCCAGCTCGGCAAGAAC
The DNA here is from genome assembly GCA_012270995.1 of Vicinamibacteraceae bacterium. Lineage (GTDB taxonomy): Bacteria > Acidobacteriota > Thermoanaerobaculia > Multivoradales > Multivoraceae > Multivorans. The sequence continues at coordinate 15,098 of JAAXHG010000184.1, forward strand.
ATCGAGCTCGTGTCACGCGCCCGGATCGACATCGAGGCGATGCGTCTCATGGTGCTGCGCGCCGCCAAGGCGATGGACGTCCTCGGCAACCGCGAAGCGAGGGTGTGGGTCCACGCGGTCAAGGCGATGGTCCCGGAACGCACCTGCCAGATCATCGACCAGGCAATCCAGATGCACGGCGCGACCGGCGTCTCCCAGTGGACGCCGCTTGCCGACATGTACACCGGCCAGCGGACGCTGCGCATCGCGGACGGCCCGGACGAGGTCCATCACCTCGTCGTCGGCCGCGCCGAGTTGCGGCGCTACACGGAGGAGAGCGCCGCGAACTAGCCGAGCGGCGCGTCGGTGTCGGGGTCATCCGCTCCTGCGGACCGGAGAGAGGCTGGATGTCGTCGGCATGGCGCTTTGATCGCCTTGGTTCGGGCTGGCCGCCGGTGGGATCCGCGCGAGGCGGTTACCGGTTTACTTCACGTAGACCGGATTCGAGTAGATCCACGTCCGCCATTCGCCATCGACTACGAGCCAGCCTTCGACGCGGTAGACGCCGGGCTGATCGAGGATGTGGGTGAGGGATCGGGCTTCCGTAGCGGCGACCTCCTCGCCGTTGCGGATGAGGCGGATGTACGCGGGTAGGGGGAAGAGGGCCCTGAGTTCGGCCGGCCTGCCGGCTTCGAGGGTCCATTCGTCGCCCATGATGGCGGCCGGTCCATCTCTTTCTGCGACGTGGAAGGAGAACCCCGTTGGGTCGGCCAGCCAGTCGTGGGCGACGTAGACGTGGCCCGCGGCGAGGGCGGCGCGGATTGACGGCTCGTCTAGCGCCGTCGCGAGGATGTGGGTCGTCGAGTTCCGCATCGACACCCAGTACGGGTCAAGGTCGTAGCGGCCGATGACGGTGCCGGGTTCGTGGCCGCGGACCAGTTCCGGGACTCGTGGCGCGTCGGCGGCGGTCAGGACTCTCATTTCGTCGACGTCGTCGACGATCGTGCCGACGCGAACGGAGTTGTCGTCGACCTTGATCACGACGAAGACCTGGTTGTGGTGGCAGTCGTTCGCGTTGACTCCGACGATCCGGCGGCGGGCGGTTTCCTGATCCCACTTCGCGAGGTACAGGGCGGGGTAGTCGAACTGGGCGCCGAAGACCTCTTCGGGATACAGCTCGACGGCACGCGCGAGGGCCTTCGATTGGTCGGGGTCGACGATCCAGGCGACCAGAGCGCGCATGGAGTCGCCGTCGTCGAGGGCGTCGGCGTGGCGGTTGTAGATCTCCATGCCGGTCAGGCCGTCCATCGGATGGTCGACCCGCTCTTCGACGTGGGAGAGGAAGGCCATGCCGGCGCCGCGGTTCACTTGGCCTAGCAGGGTGCGGGCGTCGGCGCCCATGTGCTCGACGACCGACTCCTCGGGGTGGATCAGGAAGCCGTGGGCCTCCGAGCCTGGGACGAAGAGCACGCCGTCGCGGAGTCCGCGCCAACCGTCCATGAAGTCGCGCGGCGGCCGGTAGTGGTCCGAGAGGAAGACGACGTCGACGCCGATTCGCTTCGCGTCCCGGAGCAACTCCTCAGGGGTGCCGCCGGTGTGATCGGAGTCGCCGGCGTGGGCGTGGAACACGGCGCGGTAGTCGTTGAGGCCGGGGAGGGGCGGCGGCGGTTGGACCGCCGCGCGCAGCCGTTCGACGTCGGCGTGCGCCGCCGCGAGGCGCTCGGAGGACAGGCGCTCGAGCGTCGTCCAGCGCCGCGCCGGCGGTTCGCCGGGCGCTGGTTCCTGGGTTTGACTCCAGACCGATGCCGCGGCCAGCAGGCCGCAGACGCCAACCCGGAGCCGCAGCCTCACAGGGAGTAGACCCTGGCCGCGGTCCGGTAGAACATCGCGTCCTGTTCGTCGTCCGGGAAGGTGGCCGCGATCTTCTTCAGCGCGTTGTAGAGGACGTGGTAGTGGATCGAGAGCTTGTCGACCGGGAAGTTGCTCTCGAACATGCAACGGTCCGGCCCGAAGCATTCGATCGCGTGCAGGTAGTAGCGGCGCTGTGCGGCGACGAGTTCGTCCGAGGTGGCCGGCGTGGCCCGGGTGTTCCACCCGAAACCGTTGTCGGGCATCGCCAGGCCGCCGATCTTGGCGACCACGTTGGGACACTCGGCGATCTCGGCGATGTCGTCCTTCCAGCTCTCGAAGATCTCCTCGCGGCGGTCCTCGTAGGGGCCGACGCCGAGCGGCGTGCCGAAGTGGTCGAGGACCATCGTCGTCTCGGGCACGGCGCGCGCCAGGTCGGCGAAGTCGCCGTTCTGGTGGTGGTAGTGCCAGGTGTCGAAGGTCAGGCCTCGATCTCCCAGGACCTTCATGCCGCGCCGAAAGTCGTCGCGGGCGTACAGGCCTTCGGGCGCCCTACCCGCGATCCGCAGGTGCTCGGGATGCGGGTCGCGGGCCCCGGAGTGGCGGATGCCCCGGAACAGGCCGTCGCTGGCCTCCTCGTGGGCGTCGAGCACTTCCGCTACGCCTTCGCCGAGGGTCAGGTTCGCGTGGCTGACGATGCCCGAGATCACGGCGCCCTCGCCTTCGGCCGAGGCGGCGGCGTTCTCGGCGACGAACTCCGTCTCACCCACGCACCGCAGGTGCTCGGGTCCGTCCTCGCGGTAGCAGGCCCGGCACTCCACGAACACCGTCTTCTCGATGTTGTGGCTCTCGCCGTCCGTACCGATCGCCTCCGTGTCGCCCCACAGGTCCTCGAGCAGATAGTCGCCCGTGGGCCGCCGCCACAGGTGATGGTGGGGATCGACGATCCGCCGGGACGGGTCGACGGTTTCTTCCTGGACCTGGGCCAGCCACCCGGCCGTGCCGGGCTTTGGTGCGGACATTCGGCGCCTCCTCTGTCGTTTTGGGGGCGCAACCCTAGCAACGGAACTGCCGGTTTCCGCGGCCGCCTCGTCAGTGCTCGTAGTCGCGGTGGTGCTCGGCGAGCAGGTCGCGGCCGAAGTCGCCGTCGAAGTCGCGCCAGACCGTGTGGCTGTGATTGGCGTCGTTCTGGACGTTGTCGTACTCGATGACGAAATCCGGCGCCTGGACGCGGTAGTAGTGAGGCGCTCCGGGCTCGCCCGGTCCCATCCAGGCGAAATGGATCGCGTTGCCGGCGGCCTCGACCTGGGCGCGCCGCTTGGCGGCCAGGTCGGGAGGTACGTTGCTCGCGTACTCCTCGATCAGCGCGTCGAGCAGAGCCCGCTGCTCCTCGCTGAGGGCGCTCGCCGGGAGCCCCTTCGGCACCTGGCGCTCGACGCGCGGCTGGTTCGAACTGAAGATGTCGCGGGGCGCTTCTTCGCCGATAGTGGCCCGTTCACGCTGCTCCTCGTCCAGGGACTCGAGCAATGCGCGAGCCAGGTCCTCTTCGCTTCCGAGGGCACGCAGTCCCTCGCGCAGTCCGCTCGGCACGCGGTGCGGGTTGGCGCCGAGGAACAGCGGCGTGGAGGCGGTCGCCTCTCCGGCCACGACGGTGAAGTTGAGCGATACGTGGTGCCCTTCGAAGCTCCAGCCCCAATCGCCGTCCTCGCTTGGCTCGCCGAAGAACGTGACGTGGTAGCGGAGTGGGTCGCGCATCGAGGTGAACCTGTTGGCGCCGGCCGCCTCCTCCAGGTCGCGCAGCACGCTCTCGAGACTCATCACGGTGGTCGTCTTGCCGTAGCCCGCGCGGCTGAGCGAGGCGCTGAGCAGGGCGTGGAGCAGATGATGCTGCGCCGGGTCCATGTCCAGCATCGAGAGGCCCTTGCGCTCCTTGGGGATGAAGTGCCAGTCGACGCGCTCGGCGGCGTTGAAGTCGAGCATGACCGTCTCGCGCTGCTCGGCGGTCAGGGAGGCGAGGAGGTTGTTCGCGGCCGAGGCCATCGTGTCGGAGGTCTTGTCCTGCCCGGCGGCGCCGAGGAATCCCGCGGCGCCGGCGCAGCCCAGTGCGATCAGCAGCATGCGTGTCGACATCGTATGTCTCCTGGTGGGGGTGCGGTGTAGCGCACGATATCCTGCCGCTGCGATGGCTGGCGCGCGGTTCCGAAGCAGATGGGGCCGGCCTCGGTTGATCGTCCTTCTCCTGGCGGTGGTTCCGGCTGTCCCGCATCTCGCGGCCGCCCAGGAACGGCCTGCCATGGAGGCGCTCCGCATCGAGCAGCCGGTGCGGGTCGACGGCGAGTTGACGGATTCCGCCTGGTCCACCGCCGAGTGGGCGGCCGGCTTCGTCCAGCGCCAGCCGCGCACCGGCGAGCCTTCGAGCGAATCGACCGAATTCGCGGTCGCGTACACGCCCGACACGCTGTTCGTCGCGGTGCGGGCGAACGACCGCGAGCCGTCGAGGATCGTGGCGAAGGAGATGGAGCGGGACAGCGACCTGTTTCAGGACGACTCGATCCTGCTGCTCTTCGACACCTTTGACGACGGGCGCAATGCCTACCTGTTCCTGACCAATCCGAACGGCGCCCGCACCGACGCGCTGGTTACCGACGAGGGTCGGGACGTGAACTGGGCGTGGGACGGCGTCTGGGATGTCGCCGCGCGCACGACGGAGCAAGGCTGGGTGGCGGAGATCGCGGTTCCGGTCTCGACGTTGCGCTTCGATCCCCAGAGCGAGGTCTGGGGCCTGAACGTGCAGCGGGTGATTCGCCGCCGGAACGAAGAGACGCACTGGGCGCCGCTGCCGCTCGAGGCGAGCCGCAACAGCGACCTGACCCAGTACGGGCAGGTCGCCGTCTACCGTGTTTCGCTGGCCGGGGAGATCACGGGCCTACGAGGGCTTCGGCCGTCACGTCAGCTTGACCTCATGCCCTACGCGGTCGCCGGACGGAGCGACGACCGGGTTCTCGGGGCCAGCAGCGACGACTTCGACGGCGGACTGGACCTGAAGTGGGGGCTGACCCGGTCCCTGGTGCTCGACCTGACGTACAACACCGACTTCGCCGAGGTCGAAGTCGACGACCAGCAGGTCAATCTGACCCGGTTCTCTCTGTTCTTCCCGGAGAAGCGGGACTTCTTCCTGGAGAACGCGGGCGTCTTCGACTTCGGCCCGCGGCCTCGAGTGCCGTGGAGCCAGCCGTTGATGAGGCCGTTCTTCTCCCGGCAGATCGGGCTCGAAGGCGGCCGCACGGTGCCGATCGACGTCGGTGCGCGGCTCACGGGGCGCGCCGGCGGCTGGAACATCGGCGTTCTGGGGATCGGCACCGCGGGTCTCGCGGCTGGGGAGAACGGAGAGAGTGCCGTGCCGGCGGCCACGTACGGCGTGGCGCGGTTCACCAGGAACGTCGGCGAGCGGTCGACGGTCGGAGGCATCTTCACCCAGCGTGCCCGGGAAGGACACGGCAGCGAACGGCTGATGGGCTTGGATTTCGACCTGAAGCCGACCCAACGGACGGAGGTCTCGGGATTCTGGGCGGAAAGCGACCTCGGGTTGGGCGCCGCCGAAGAGGAGGACAACCAGACCCGGGGCGCGGGCTTCGCCTACCAGGGGCCGGAGTTCAGCGCCACCGCGGACTACGTGGAGGTGCAGCCGGACTTCGAGCCGACGGCCGGTTTCCTGCTCCGTCGGGACTTCAGGATGTTCTATCCGCGGCTGGAGTTTCGGCCCAGGATCGAGAAGTGGGGCCTGCTCAACTGGTGGTCAGATCTTGGCGTCGAGCGCTTCGAACGGAGCAGCGACGGCCGGTTGGAGAGCGAGAGAATCGCCTTCTCGCCGTTCGGTTTCGCCACCGAGAGCGGTGAGTTCCTGTGGCTCGGCCGGCGCTGGTCCAAGGAGCAACTATTCGAGCCGTTCGAGATCTCCCCGGGCATCGTCGTTCCGACTGGCCTGTACGTGAACGAGGGCTTTGCGGGCGGCTTTTCCACCAGCGGCAAGCGCCCGGTCTGGTACGACAACCTGACGTTCTGGGGAGGCTTCTTCGACGGCGACTGGCTGACGACATCGTCGAGCGTGACTCTGCGGCTGTCGAGGCGGCTGCGCACCTCGACCTCCTGGTCGTACACCGACGTATCGCTTGCCGCCGGCAGTTTCAGCTTCGATCAGTTCCAGCAGCGTGTGGATGTCTCGTGGACTCCGAACATCCGTCTGAACCTGCTCGCGCAGTACAACACGGCGGACGAGCAGCTCGGCGTGAACGCCCGCTTCCACTGGATTTACCGGCCCGGATCGGACCTGTACGCCGTCTACAACGAGAACTGGACCGCGGAAGCGATCCACCGGCGAGTGCCCCTCGGCCGGCAGGTGATCGTCAAGCTGAACTACCGCATGCAGCGCTGACGTCGGGCCGGGCGCCGGAGCGCCGCTCGTTCAGGCGACGCTCGGGTCCGGCTGGACCGAAAGTTCGCGCACCACGAAGGAGGAGCGACCGCTGTTCTCCTCCCAGAGACCGACCGCCAGACGGTAGCTCCCAGGCGCCAGCAGCAGACCGCTGCGGACGGCAATGTACTGCCCCCCCGCTGCCTCGACTTCGGCCAGAGGCACCTTGAGATCGAAGTCGAAGTGCTGGGGCGGCATCCGGCTCCCGTCGTCGCGCTGAACCTGGAGCACGACGCGATAGGCGCCGCCGGTGACGGGGTTGCGTGCGGCTTGCGACGGCACGAGTTCGAGCTCGCCGATCCGCAGGCTGGCAACGACCTCGAGCGGCGCCTGTCCCCGGTCCCGGCCCTTCGGCGGGTCAGCGACCCGGCGGATCTCGACCTCCATGCCGTGCGGGTTCTCTTCCCAGCCGAAGAGCAGTGTGCCCCAGGCGCGGCTGGCGAGGTTCTGCTGGATCGTCACCGGCACGTAGCTGGCGCGGTAGCGCACCTTGCCGTGTCGAGCCGCCGACCGCTTCCGGACCCGGAGCGTGACCTCCCGGATGCCCGTGTCGCCCATGGAGTCCGGCGGCGCGAAGGAAAGCGAGTAGTAGGTCGAGATATCGGCCCGGGTCGACTGGAGGAATTCGCCGACACCGGTCTCGGCGGCGAAGGACAGGCCGCCGGTCAAGGCGGCCAGGCTCTGGAGGCCCGAGCGCACGTCCGACAGTGCGACGATCGAACCGCGGCCCGCGGCGCTTTCGCCCAGATCACTGATCGCCGGGTCGATCACCGGCGGTTTGAGCGGATAGAAGGTGACGCGGTGCGTGTTCGCAAGCGCCGCGAGCTGTTCGAAGGCATCCGCGCAGCTCAGCTCGGCGGCCAGCGTCTGGAAGGCCAGCGCGCCGCCGTCGTCGATCTGGGGGTTGTTGGACGCCAGGCCCATGTCGTCGGCCCGGTCGACGCCGAAGGGCAGGTGATTGCGGTCGTGCACCTGGAGCGTGCCCGGAGCCCGTATCAACTCGTCGCCTTCGAGCTGCCGCGATATGCCGGCAAGGCGGCTGTACATCGTCTTCGCCGCGCTGTCGAGCGGATGGCGTGGGAGACCGTCGCTCACGAACAGGATCGCCTTCCGGCCGGGGACGAAGGCCAGGGCCTCGACCAGGGAGCGCACGGCGGCGACGGTCTGCAGGGTGTCCAGCCGCAGGGCCTGGCCGTAGCTGCGCAGGTTCGACTCGACGCTGGCGAGAGAGGCCTCGCCGAGGCGGTAGCGACTGCCCTTGGCGGCCATCAGCCGCAGGGCGTCGCGCAAGGCCCGAGAAGCGAGGCGCTGCTGGTTGCGGAGGCCGGTAGCCGGCGTCTCGCGCTCGGAAACCGCGGTGATCGCGGCCCGCACGGCCTCGCGGTCGCGCGTGGGCGAAAGTAGCGGTTCGAGACGGTCTCCGAAAGCGGCGGCCGCCACCCAGGTCGGGTTCGCCGCCATCTCCGCGTCCAGGGCCCCGGCGATCTCGGCCAGGGCCGTGTCGCGGTGCTTCGGCTGCAGGTGCCGCTCGTCGATGAAGAGGAGCAGCGTGAGACGGCCGCTGATCGTCTCGCGCAGTTCCTCTCCGGCCGAAACACTCAGGATCTCGACCGGTTTTCCCTGGACCTCGAGATCGAAGTCGTCCTTCGTCAGACCGGTCACCGGCCGGTCGGAGGAGTCGGTGACGACGGCGTCGAGACTGATCAGCCGGACGTCGATCGACTCCCGGAGCACGATGTCCTCTCGAATCGGATGCTGCCGCGGCGAACGGTCCTGCGAGCGGGCCGCTTCCGGGCCCGCGAAGTGGAACGCGGCCGTGAGCGCCATTGCGGCGGTAGCGGCCAGCAGCCTCGGCGGCCGGCGGTGGCGTGCGAAACCCATCAACGACACCCATGCTAGCGCCAGCGCCGGGTCGCGGCGGAACGGGGCGAGCGGGCTGCTATTCTCACCGTTCGCGACCAGAGCAGGCCGTCATCGGAGGAGGCAGATTGTGATGAAGCGGAGTCTCACGGAACGGGCAGTGTTGGCGCTGTTTGCGGCATTGGTGCTCGCGGCGGCGCCCGCGGCGGCGCAGGACACCGACTACAGGGCGCCGCGCACCCATGACGACAAGCCGGATCTCAACGGGATCTGGCAGGCGTTGGGCGCGGCCCACTGGGACATCGAACCGCACGCCGCGCGCCATGGCCCGGTCGTCGAGATGGCGGCGCTAGGCGCCATACCAGGCGGGCTTGGGATCGTCGAAGGCGGCAGGATCCCGTACCTACCGGAAGCCCTGGAGAAGCGCAATCAGAACCGCGAGAACTGGCTGGCGCTCGATCCGGCGGTGAAGTGCTACATGCCGGGCATCCCGCGCGCCAACTACATGCCCTTCCCGTTTCAGATCGTCCAGACCCCCGAGCATGTGCTGATCGCCTACGAGTTCGCCAGCGCCAGCCGCGTGATCTACATGAACCGGGAGGGCTTCGAGGCTCCGTTCGACACCTGGATGGGACACTCGATCGGCCGCTGGGAGGGGGAGACGCTGGTGGTCGACGTGACGAGCCAGGTGCCGGATACCTGGCTCGACTCGAGCGGCAACCACCACACGGACGCGATCCACGTCGAGGAGCGCTGGACCGCGACGAGCCCCTATCACGTTCAGTACGAGGCGACGATCACGGACGAGAACGTGTACAGTGAGCCTTGGAAGGTCAGCCTGCCGCTCTACCGGCGAATCGACCCAAACATGCAGCTCCTGGAATTCAAGTGCGTCGAGTTTGCCGAGGAACTGATGTACGGCCACCTGCGCAAGGGCGCCGACTCGGGGCCCTGACCGGCACCGCCAAGAAGAGGAGAACAGCTATGAAGATCCAGCGAATCGTCCTACTGGCAGCAGGCCTGGCCCTGGTGCTCGCCATCCCGCTCGCCGCTCATCACGCCTTCTCGGCCGAGTTCGACGCCGACCGGCCGCTCCAGCTTCGCGGCAAGGTGACGAAGATGGAGTGGATCAATCCCCACGCCTGGATTCACCTGGAGGTGATGAACGACGACGGCACGTCGACTGTCTGGATGGTTGAAGGCGGTACGCCGAACACGCTCGCCCGGCGCGGCTTCACGAAGAAGTCGCTCCTGCCCGGGACGGAGATCGTCGTCGACGGCTACCAGGCCAAGGACGGCTCGAACAAGGCGAACGGCCGCGACCTGACCTTCCCGGACGGCCGCAAGCTGTTCATGGGTTCCTCCGGGACGGGCGCCCCGCGCGACGGCCGGGATCCGACCGAGCAGTAGAGGAAGCAGCTCTCCCGCGGGAGTTCGTGGGAGCTACTGGCCGCCGCTGGCGGCGCTGCGCGTCTCGTCCTCGAGCAGTCGCGCGCCCCGGAGGATGTTGCCCATGGCGTAGTTCCCCTCGTGGCAGGCGTACTCGTAGACCTTGGCCGGCGTGCCGGGCCACGGGTACTCGCCGCTCCAGGGCGCGCTCCACACTGTCGGGTCCTCGACCGTGAAGGCGTAGAGCAGGTCGTCGGCGTTGACCCGAGTGAAGCGCTCGGTGACCTTGAGGTTCCGTGAGGCGAGGAAGAGCGCCGGACGGTCGACGAAGTTCGTCGTCTCGACCACGAGGGTGTCGCCCTCCCACCAGCCGATCGAGTCGCCGAGCCAGCGGCGCTCGTCCTCCGGGATGTGCTCGCCGCCGATGCGGACGATGCGCGCGTCGTGGACCATCTCGACGAGGATCATCAGGTGATCCTCGGTCTGCACGATCCGCTTGGTGTTGTTGTAGAGCGCGGGCAGCATCGGCGGTCCTCCGGAGGAGCCGAAGCCGATCAGGCAGCGTTCGGGCACGCCCAGAGTCTCCGGGCCGTCGTAGGGACCGGGACCTTCGACCTCCAGCCACCAGGCGGTACCGTCGTTGCCGCTCGGGCGACCGCGCCGTTCGGACATCCGCTTCATCGTTTCAGCGGTGAGAGCGGGCATTCGTCCGTTCGGCGGATCGACGATGATCGACGTCCGGAACTTCCCGTCGATCAAGAAAACGTCGCTGCCGCGGTCGGTCCAGAAGTTGTTGTAGCCGCCTACGTTGCCGGCGCCGCTGGTTTCACGAAACTCGTCGTCCAGGCCGATCGGCGGCGCGCCGCCGGGGGGAGGCGCTTCGGTGATCTGACGGACGGCGGCGCGCGCGGCCACTCGCTGCCTCTCCCTCTCGACGATTTCTTCGGCCTGCTCCGGCGTCAGGAACAGGTTGTCGCCGAACTCCCGGGGTCGGCTGAGCGGCGTCAGGGTGGCGACGTCATAGGTGCCGGTGAGGTCGGGGCGCCCCGAGGCCGTGCGTGGAATGGCGTCCTCATTGGCGGCTGTCGCGGTCGGAGCCGCGATAAGAACGACGGCGGCTGCCGCGGCGACGGCTGGAAGAACCCTAGTCTGCATCGTGTGCCTCCTTCTTGACGGAGTTGCAAGAGTTCTCTTGTTATACCAGCTTCGCCGGTCGCGGCCGCGGCTGGAGACATCCGCCGGTCGACGCGAGTCGGTCGAGGGAATGGCGCCGGGCCCTGTTGGTCGCCATGCACAGTGGGCACGTTACGCCTGCGTGTTCACCGAGCGCCGGGAGCGACCCCGCGCCGTTTGTCGGCTGTTGTATTCAGCAGGGGACCCGGCTCGCAGGCCCACTACGCACCGACGACCAACGCCCGGAAGTTACCGCGCGAGCCTCGGATGCGTCAAACGATTTGAGGGTGCTACGGATGATCGGCGCCAAGGCCGAGCAGGGCCAGGCGCCGGATGGAGAAGGGAGTGATGCTCGAGTAGATCGAGTTCAGGACCGCGTTCTCCGTCGGGAAGAGGCCCCAGCCCCCCTGCATGGAACAGGCCTCTCTCCTGTGCGTCAGCGCGGCGCGGACGCCGCGATTCGACTCCTAGCCCGCAAATTTAACCGAGGTTCGTAGCGAGGGCGCGTAGACGCCGCTGTAGCGGGGCGCACGGACTGAGGGAACGCTGAAGGCGTACTGCAGTACGTCGAAGCGGCCTGAGGGAGTACGGCCCGCTACAGCGAGCGGATCCGCGGCCGCAGTAGGACATCGGTGCAATTTGTGGGCTAGCCCCGCGTGACAGCGGCTCCGACGCCTGCGAGGGTCGCCGCGAATGCCGTCGTTGCCGCCCAGTAGACACCGGCGAGCAGATAGCCCCTTCGTTGGGGCAGGCCCAGGACCGACGCTGCGCCCATACCGAGCAGGACCAGGAACCAGAGCGTGAACGGATTGACGCTCGCCCAGACCACGTTAAGGGCGGTGCTGTCTCCTGCCAGCAGCAGGTTGAGGCCCGGGACCGGCTGAGCGTCCGCCATCGATTGGACGGCATCCAGACCTCTCAGACTGGCGATCAGGAAGGTGGCGAACCCCTGAATCAGCGCGATCCACTTGAGGTGGACCATCAGCGACAGCGCTTGCGGGAAGCGCGCCTGGCCCTGGAAGGCCATCGCGAGGAGCCACAGGAGCAGGGTCTGGATCAACAGGACCACCGCGAAGGTGACCCCGGCTACGGCGCGCCCGGTCCAGAGCGCAACCGGCCCCGCCTGGTCCGCCGCAGCCATCAGCAGGTCGGCCTGTTCGGCGCCTCCGGGCAGCACTTCGGCCAGTTGGGCCCTCATGCCCCGTTCCTGATACGGCCGGCTCAACTCGCCGACCACGAGCGTGCCCAGCAGCAACAGGAGCAGGGTCGGAAGCCAGGGCGAGTTCCGGCGGATGATCTCGAAGCTCGCCGGCGGCGAGATGACGACTCCGACGAGGGCGTTGAGCCAGCTCCTCCGGGGCCGGTCGCCGCTCACCTCGGTTTCGCGCGGGTTGTCGCTGGGCTGCTGATGTGCGGTCATGTCTTGCTCCTGTTTCCGATCCACGAGAGGCGGGAGAATCGCTCTCGCCTGGAGATGCTGAGGATGAGGTTCTCGAGCCGGCCGGCGCCATCTTCTCCCCCGGCGTCGGGAAGTTCGCGGAACTCCTCCCGGGAACAGGACAGGATCACCTTGCCGTCCCGGATGACGGCGATGTGGCTCGACACACGTTCGACGTAGTCGAGCATGTGGGAAGTGAGAAAGACGGCTGCTCCCTGCTCGGCCATCTGCTGCAGGATCGACATGACCGTCCTGGCGCTGAGGGCGTCCATGCCCTCGAACGGCTCGTCGAGAAACAGGACCCGCGGTGCATGAAGGGTCGCCGCCGCCAGGCGGATCTTCTTCCGCATGCCGTGGGAGTAGGTCGTGATGGGGCGCCTGGCGGCGTCCTGGAGGTCGAAGACGGCGAGCGCCTCGTCGGTTCGTTGCCCGGCGTCCTCGCGGCTCAGGCCATAGATGCGGGCGTACGACAGCAGCAGCTCCTCGCCGGTCAGGCTCTCGAACATGACGCTGTGGTCAGGCACGATCCCGAGCTGCTGCTTGAGTTCCGTGTCGTTCACGTCGACCGGCCTGCCCAGCAGGTGGACCGTGCCTGCCGTGGGCTTCAGCACTCCGGTCAACATCGACCAGGTCGTCGTCTTGCCGGCCCCGTTGGGTCCGACGAAGCCCAGGATCTGCCCTTCCCGGACGTCGACATCGACACCATCGACAACGACGTTGCCGCCGTACGAGCGGGTCAGGTTCTCTGCCTTGATTACTTCCATCCGTGAGTTTTCCTTGTGGTTGCAGGGGCGGTAGAGGTAGGGCAGGGGTCCAGTGGGAAGGGGTCGTTGAGCAGGAGTTCGCGGCCGCGGGCCTGGAGCACCCGTGTCTGCCTTCGTCGTGAGGCGTAGGCGATCACCGCCGCGAGGAGCAGTACAGCGACCGCTATGATCCCGGCCGTCAGCATCGTCACGCGCTGGCGTTCCAGGAGCGCCCAGAGCAGAAAGGAGAGGGCGCCCGGCAGGCCGACGAGGTGTACGGTGCCCACCGTGGCGCCGAGCCTGGCGCCGTCGGGGTCGTGCAGGAACCCTTCGTTGCGCTGGGGCCACCGAAGCTGAATCAGGCCGTACCTTGCCGCGGCCATGAGGAATCCCGCGAGCATCAGGCAGACGGCGACGGAGAAGAAGGGCAAGCCGAACCACTCAAGCGGCGTCAGTCCTAGGATGAACTCGATGACGAAGACCACGTTTATCGCACGGCCGGGTGCGCTGAAGAACCCCCGAACCGAGAACGGCAGCGGGAGGACTCCCGCCACACGTGGCAGGTCGGAGGTTGCTTTCCGATGCGGAGTTCGTTCAGAAAGATGGCGAAGAGAGCCGCCGGCCCCACCGCGAAAGCCCCTGCGGTGGGAACCAGGACGAGGGACGTACCCAAGACCACCGCGAGAACCAGACGTGCCGGCTTCAGACGCAGGAGGCACTCGATCTCGACCAGCGTCAGGACGCCCGTCGGAGTGAGACGCTTCCCCTTGCGGAGCAGCCTGGCCACCGGTAGGGCCCCGGAAGCCGCGCGCCGGTCGCCGCCAGGACGTTCCAGATAGCTGCGGAGCAGGAGCCGGTTCTCCAGCGGCTGCTTGGCCCGCCGCACTGCGTCCGGCAACGCCAGCCGCGCGAGGGTCAGCAGCAGATCGGCCCGGCTACCGGGTTTGGCAAACGTCGCCATCGAGACCTTCGATCGTGCGTGGTTCCTGTAGCGCGCCCTCAGAGAATGGGCTGGTCAAAGCCCGTTTTCGTGTCGGGCGCGTGGTCGGACGTCGCCGGCAGAGCTTCGGGGGGGTCTGCCAATAGGAGTTCGCGTCCCCGGGAATCGAGCACGCGGGCTTGCCGTTTGCGAGCGGCGTATGCGGCCGCGGCGGCGAGGAGAAAAACCGCCGCCGCTATGAGCCCGGCGACGAGAGCGCTGAGACGTTCGCGCTCGCACAGGATGTACAGAGTCGTCGAGAGGCCTGCCGGCATGAGAGTCAACTGGGGAGTCAAGAGGGAGGCGCCGAACTTCGCGCCGTTTGGGTCGTCGGTGGGCCCAGGGCTTCGTAGTGGCCAGTGGAGCTGGACCAGGCCGTACACGGCCGTGCCCAGGAGAACGCCGGAGAGAATCAGCAAGAACGCGACGAGGAAGAACTGCCACCCGAACCAGTTGAACGACGTCAGACCAAGGACGAGCGGAAGAAGAAAGACGATCAGCATGCCAGGCGCGCGGCCGGTCGCGCGAAAGATCTGGGAGACGGGGAGGGGAAGGTTGAGCGATTCCCTCCATACGTGGCCGGTCGGTGGCTGCTTCTCCACTCGGAAGCCGTGAAGAGCCATTGTGCCGAGCCCGGCCAGACCGATCGTGAAACCCGGCAGGGCAGATACCCACACCAGGAAGAAAGCGACCATGGCGGCCAGAACCCTGCGTGCAGATTTGAGGCGCAACAGGCACTCGGCTTCGAGCAGCGTGAGGGCGCCCATGGGAGTCAGACGAGTCAAACCTCGCAGCATTCGCGCCAAGGGCACAACTCCCGTAGCCGCGCGGCCGTCACCACCGGGATGCTCGAGGCAGTCGCGGAGGAGGAGCCGCTTCTCCAGCAACGTCAGCAGACCGAGAACGGCGAACAGGCTGCCGAGTCTGACCAGATTCGGCGCCGACCAGCCCGGTTCGTGGGCGATGCCGGCAGCGAGGCCCGGGGGCGTGTAGCCGAGGCCGCCAAGTCCGGCTGAGTCTTCTATGGCCCGAGCGACTCCTTCGGAATCGAAGTCGCCAACGAAGGCCCATGCGCCGAAGAGGATGGCTGCCTGGCAGACAACCATGATCGTCAGGATGGCCAGGGTACCGAGAGCGCCTTCGGTCCAGTGGTCGGTCAGTAGGGACAGGATCGCGGCCAGACGGCCGAAGATCCATACCATGCACAGGATACCGAGCAGGATGATCGGGACTCCGGCGATTCCTCCCGATCTCGCGGCGGTGAGATACGCGGCGACGGGACCGAGGACGGGGAGCCAGTAGCCGATCGTGCTGAGAGCGAAACGAAGCCGGTACAGGTCCCGAAAGCCCACCGGCAGGTGCAGGAGGTCCTGCAGATCGAGTAGCCACGTGACAGGTACTCGAAGCGCCACCTGGGCGAGCAGCGCGAGCACCGTCACGGAGCAGGCGATCAGGCTCAGGAGATTCCTCCGCAAGGCGTCGCTCTCGATCGCGAAGATCGCCGGAAACAGCCCAAGGGTCGCAACAGTCGCGAACACCAGAAACAGGAGGCCGACGAGGATCGCCACCGCGACCGGCTGGTTGGCTCGCCGCACGGCATCCGGCAACGCCAGCCGCGCGAGTGTCAGCAGGAGGTCGACCCGGCTGCCCGGGCTCGTGAACATCGTCATTGAGTCCTGGGTGTCGCTCTAGCCGGCTTTGGGTGGGATTGGGCAGGCACCTGGACTGGTGGCGGGCCGAATCGGCCGCAACGCGCAGGACAAACGAGACCCCCCGCCGACTCTCCTGGCGAAGGGAGCGACCCTAGGCCCAGGGGCGATGGCTAGGTCCGGCAGGGGGTCCGGCTCGCAGGCCCACTGCGCCTCTGACGACCAACAGACGGACGCTACCCCGCGCCTGTAGCGTCCGTCAAACATGCTTGTCCTTTGTGCCGACAGAGACCAGGAAGAGTCCCGCGCGGGTGGCCTGCTGTTAGCTTTCATGGCTGTTGTCGATGGCGTGGAGACTCTGCATTGCGGAAACGAGAAGACTCGGCGTGACTATCCACTTCAGGGCCTCTCGGTGCCGCTACATCGTCAACAGGCGGCCATCGCGAATCCTAGGACGACGCCAGCCCCGATGAGAGCGGCGCCCCAGCCAACTGGGCCGCCAACTACGAGCACGATTGCGCCTGCGTGAAGCGAGCCGACGGCGGTACCAAGCGCTCCGAAGGCACACTCGGTCACGGTGAACTCACCTCCGAGGGTCTGCGCGGCTTCGACATCAGCGAGCGCGACGCGCTGCAACGTCTGGTCTTCCGCTGAGACTTGCGGTGGTTCCGATGGCGTCAGTCCGATCAGGACGGACAGAAGAGAGAGAGCTGGGACGAGCGTTGCTCTGGATAGGACCATTTCCGGTTCCTCCTGTGAATTGGGTACGGTTGTCTGTGGGTTCGAGGTAGTGGTCAGTCTGGTGGGGCCCGCCTACTTGAGCTAGAGCACCACCATGCACACGGCACCACCGACTGCTAGTGCAACGCCTGGTATGCCGAGCAGCAGGGTAGAGGCGGCCAAGCCCCCGATGGCGAGCGGAATCCCGGCTCCAGTGCCGAAGGCACAGGCCGCTTCCACCCAGCCGGTTCCCCCGTACGCTGCGAGCTGTCGCTCGTCCAGCGGTTGCACCGGGGACAACTCGGACTGGCCCGCCAGGGCGGAGGTTCCAAGTAGTAGACCAAGAAGAACCAGGAGTGCAGTCTGTTTCATCATCTGTTCCTTTCTGCGGGTCTAGATCGGAAACGGCCAGGGGAAGGGAAGGCACTGGGTCGGGTCGAACGGTCCGGTGGTCGGTCCCAGCGGGATGAGAATGAAGATCGGGCCGAACGGATCGTCGTCGCAGGGCCACGGTGCCGCCTGACTGATCTGCAGCGGGGCTTCGGATTGCGTTTCGAGGAACCCGAGCCCGGTGAGAGCCGGGGACCTCTCGAGAAGGTCCACCGGCAGTGTGGCCGGATCCATGGGGACGGTGGCCGTCGGAATCGCGGCGGCGGCGCCGGCGACGAGAATCAGCAGTACGGTCAGCAGGGTTTTTCGCGTTTTCATGTAGGGGCGTCCTTTCGGTGGTTTTCGGTTGGTTGTGTGGAATGGACGGATTCCGTATCCGTCCAGGGAATCAGGGTGGGCCGCCGGCGAAGGCGAGGAGTACGCCGTCCCAGGAGCGTTCGAACGTGCGCGGGCTCATGCGCAGGCGGCCGAGGGACGGATCGTCGACGACCAGCTCCGGTCCGGCGCTGCGGATGACGACGAAGTGATCGCCATGAACATGAGCGATCGCGGGCATCGGGATGTCGTGCAGCCGCTCCACCGGCAGGCGCAGGCCCTGGCCGGCGAGACCGCGCTCCGCCGCGGCTTTCTTGAGCGCCAGCATGCTGGTGCCGTCCGCGCCGGTGCCGGTGGAGAACTCGAGTTCGGCGAGAGAGATGCCGTTGATGCCGTGGTGCTCGAGGATCATCTTGAGCGCGGCCGGGCCGCAGTCGGAGCGCTTCTGTTGCCGAACCACCTGGCCGGGTGCCGGCGCCGCCGGGTCGAGGGAGGATGCCCAGGCGATGCGGTCCAGGGTGGGGCCGACGGCGCGGACGGCGACGGCTACCAGGCCGCCGGCGAGGATGAGCCCGGCAGCGGCCAGACTTCGATTGCGGGTCAGGCGCGACCGATCAGAGCGCATCGGCTTGGAATCCCAGAAAGGAGCGCCAGGCGGCCTCGGGCCGTTCGCCAGTCGTGACAGCCAGGACCCGGGAGCGTTCGTCCACCAGAAACACGAGTGGTACGTGGATGACGCCGAAACGCTTCGACAGCGAGGCGTCCGGGTCGGCGATGGAGTACAGGCCGGCTGTGCCCTTCAGTCCGGTCGATTCGGCGTCCGCGACGACGGCGATCAGGTCGAAATCGCCTTCGCCGCTTGCCGCGAGTCGTCGCAGAGCGACGATCGTGCGGTCGCAGTTGCCGCAGCCGGCTCTGGCGAAGGTGACGACCCGAAGCCGGCCGGGGGAGGCCGGGAGGGACTCGCCGTCGGTGAGACCCGGCAGGCCGGGGAACACCACACCGACTTCGGGTCGCTGAGAACGTCTCGCTTCGAGGTTCGACTCGAACCAGATCAGGCCGCTCAGGGGGCCGAGGACGGCCAGAGTCACGACCGCGATGGCGACGTGCCGGCGGTTCATGGCCTGCGCCCCTGGCGGCCGTCGTGCCGCACATGGCGTCGGGTGGAGGGGCCGGGGTGCGAACGGAAGCGCAGCATGGAGATCAGCGGCCCCGAGTGGGAGCCGAGCATCCGCACCGCGTGCGCCAGGTGCGCTTCGAGGGTCCGCGGGGGAGGATCCGCGAGTCGGAGTCGCGGGGTCTCCCGGGGTGAGGTCCGCGAGTCGTGAGTGAGGTTCGGGGGCGTCATCGTGTTTCCAGGGGCGTCTTGAGTAGCCCGCTGCCGGTTCAGCAGCGGCGTTCATTGACTAAGACGCAAAAGGCCCTCGGAACCCGGATTCGGGTTCCGAGGGCCCTACCTGGGGGCCGGGGTGCCCGGCCTCAGCTCAGCAGCAGCCGCAGATCGTCGGCGGTCAGATCCCGCAGGGACGATCCGCTGCCTTCGAGGATCGCGTCGGCGATCTTCCTCTTCGAACGCTGGAGTTCGAGCATCTTCTCCTCCACGGTGTCGCGCGCGATGAGGCGGTAGGCGAACACGGGCTGGGTCTGGCCGATGCGGTGGGTGCGGTCGATGGCCTGAGCCTCCACCGCCGGGTTCCACCAGGGGTCGAGCAGGAAGACGTAACCGGCCGCGGTGAGGTTCAGGCCGACACCGCCGGCCTTGAGGCTGATCAGGAAGATGTTCGTGTCCGGGTCGGTCTGGAAGTGCTCGACGACTTCGCCTCGGTTCCGCGTCTGGCCGTCGAGGTAGGCATAGGGCACGCCGTGCTCTTCGAGGTGCCGGCGGACGTAGGCGAGCAGGGACGTGAACTGGGAGAAGACGAGGCACTTGTGGCCTTCGTCGAGGACCGCGGCGACCTGTTCGAACAGGGATTCGAGCTTGGCGCTGCCGGCTTCTTCCCACGAGTCGTCGATGAGCCCGGGGTGACAGGCCACCTGGCGGAGCCGTAGCAACGCCTCGAGCACCTGCATCGTGGAACCGGCGACTCCCTTGTCCTCCACCTGCTTGAGCAGGCTGTCGCGATAGCTGGCTCGGAGCTGGTCGTAGAGATCCTGCTGCTTCGGATTCAGCGTGCACTGCAGGATCTGCTCGGTCTTCTCGGGCAGGTCGGGGAGGACCTCTTCCTTGCTGCGGCGGAGGATGAACGGCCGCAGACCCTTCGCGACCAGGGCGAGTTCATTCTCGCTCGGTGCCCTGCCGCCGGCGAGCACGTCGAGGACCGGCAGCCGGCCCAGCAGCCCCGGGTTGAGGAACTCGAAGATCGAGCCCAGTTCGCCCAGGTGGTTCTCGATCGGCGTGCCGGTCAGGGCGAGGCGGTTCTGCCCCACGAGGAGACGGCACGCCTTGGCCGTCTGCGAAGCGGCGTTCTTGATCGCCTGCGCCTCGTCGAGGATCACGGTGTCGAACTCGACCGTGGCGAGATAGCCGATGTCGCGGCGGACCGTGCCGTAGGTGGTGACCACGAGGTCGGCGCCTTCGAGATCGTCGCGGAGGTCTTCCCGGTCGCGTCCCGCGTACTCGAGCACCTTCAGGTCGGGAGTGAAGCGGGAGGCCTCGTCGATCCAGTTGTAGACGAGGCTGCGCGGCGCGACGACCAGATACGGCAGCTTGGTCGTCTTCGTGGCCGTGCGGTACATCCGCAGCAGGGCCAGCGCCTGAATCGTCTTGCCCAGGCCCATGTCGTCCGCGAGCACACCGCCGAGGCCGAATTCACGCAGGAAGCAGAGCCACCCCAGGCCGACACGCTGGTACTTGCGGAGCGTGCCGACGAAGCTGCGCGGTTCCTTCTTGGGTCGGATCGAGGAGAAGGTGGCCAGCTTCTGCCGTAGTTCGGCGAACGTCTTGCTCACGTTGACCGGCGGCGTGACGGCCAGCAGGGCATCGACCAGCAGGGCCTGCGACGGCAGGAAGCGCAGACCCTCGTCGTTCGAGTCCTGGGCGAGCTGACTCAGAGAGCCGTAGTTCTCGACCCAGGCGGCCGGGAGCAGTCCCGTCGAGCCGTCCTTCAGGTCGACGGAGCGGCGGCCGTCCGAGATTGCGGCGAGGATCTCCGAGAACTCGATCTGGTCGCCGTCGAAGTCGATCTCGCCGCTGAGTTCGAACCAGTCGACACCGCTCTCGATGCGGAGTGCCGGTGGGCTGGGCGATCGGATCGAGGCGCCATGTGCTTCGACCTCCCAGCCTTCGAGGAGCAGTGGCTCGGCGACCGCCGGCAGATCGCGCGGCTCGAGTTCCAGGCTGTGGCCGCTCTTCGATGCGACCGGCTTGAGACCAAGTTCAAGCAGCCGGACCAGTGCGTCCTGCTCCGTCTCCAGGTTGCGGCGAACGAAACGGTGCTCTTCCCAGTCGACGACCGCGGATCTTTGATCGCCGGCGTCGACGGTGAGACCCCCGTAGCCGAATGAGAGCCGGGCTTCGAGCTGCGGGTTCATCCATTCGGGGGCGTCCTCGGGCTCGAGCGCCAGACGTGGCTGGGGTACGGGCTCCTCCTCCGACAAATAGACCTCTTCCGGAAGCTCGAGGGGCGGCAGTCGGGGCAACTCGAGCAGACTGGTCACGGCGGCCTCGAGGTCTTCGTCCGGGATCACGAGTTCACCGCTCCCGCCGAGCAGGCCGAACCATGGCTGATCGCGAATCGGGTCGAGTTCCAGGCGGCTGATCGCGTCGTCGAGCAGGAGCATCATGTTGCCCTGCCCATTGGAGCCGGCATCAGGGGCCGATCCGTCGCCCTCCGGGAGGGGAAGAACGAGTGCGGCCCGGCTCAGCGGCACGGTCTCGTCGCCGCGCCTGAGCAGGCCTCTCAGCCGGACCCGGCTGGCAGCCGCGAGTTCCAACTGCAGGGCCAGGCGCCAGGGCTCCCCGTCGTCGACGGTGACCGGACGCGGATCGCCGAGCGACCGACCGTCCCACCAGTAGAGATGGCCTTCCGCGCTCAGCCGCGGCAGCAGGGGGCCGATCCAGTTCATGGGCACGTAGACCCGCTGTACGAGCGGACGGGCGGGTTTTCGAGCGCCCCGGCCTCCCTTGCGCTTGCGGCTGGAGCGAGCCGGCACTTCGGGCGGTAGCGCGGAGACCATCGCGGGCCCGGTGACCGGGGGCAGACGGTTCACTGCCGGGTCGGCCGCGTGCGTTGTCAGTCCGAGCAGCTCCTCCAGCTTCGCGTGGTCGATGCTCAGCCGCTTCAGTTTGCCGAACTCACCCTGCGGATTCTGCTTGCGGCCGAAGATGTCGATCATCAGACCACCGGCGTTGCGGCTGGTGGCGGCGTTGAGCAGGAGGTGGATCTGAGGCGGGGCGTTCCTTGGGTTCGGGCGCTTGCGGGGCCGAGCCTGCCGGTCGATGTCCTGGCGTACGGCTTCCACGACGGACTGCCAGCTCGTCGTTGCCGGAGTTCTCCGCCGTCGCCGGTTTCGGCTTCGACGGGAGCGGCGGACCGGACGGGGAGCACCTTCCGGGTCGTCGTCCGCGGGCTGCATTGTGTCCAGAGCCGATCCCGGAATCGACACCCTGGGCGGTCGCGTCTTGCGTAGCGAGACGCGGCCTGAGCCCGACGGCTGCTGCTTCGGTTCGTTCGCGGCCAGTTGCAGCAAGGACGCCCAGATGTGGCCGCAGGCGGTGCCGGCAGCGAACTGATCGCAGCCGCAAACCGCGTGGAGAATGCGCTCGTCAGGAACCCTGGACCAGTCGAGTTCGACGTTGGCGGCGCCGTTCGAGTTGGGAACGGGGTCGGCCGCGCTTCCGTCGATAGGTGGTGGAGAGATGAGGATTCGGGCGCTCGCGCCGTCGATCTCCAGTTGGATGTCTCCCTTCGAGAAGACGGTCCGTCCCTCTTCTCGGTCCTCTGGCCGGAAGTGGGACGCGCTGCGCTGGTGCAGCGCAACGGTACGTCCACCGCGCCCTCTGCCGCGTGGGCGGCCGCGCCGCTTGCGGCGCGCCGGCCGCGAGCCCCTGGTCGCGGGTGGGGTCTTGGTGGAACCTTCGCTCTGTGCTTCTGGCATTCCGGTGGGGTTTCGACCCGTTGAATACGCCGGCGCCGCCGGCTAGCAGTTCTGTCGCTCCCCGGAGGACGGTGCGACGTGGCGAACGTCTCGGGAAGCTGAGTCGCGGCCGCTATGAGCGTGTGGCGGGGCGTTAGCCGGTATGGCGGTCGCCTGCCTCGCGGCACCGTGCAAGCTACACGAGTGTAGCCCAAGAACGCAGATAGGCCAAGTGTCAGAGCTGTCCAATGAGAAGTGATCG
>JAAXHG010000178.1 GCA_012270995.1 Vicinamibacteraceae bacterium
GCTGAAGTTTGTGGGACAGCAGTGGTTGTTGGCAGTGCTTGTTGTTCTTGCTCTAGCGCAGCTTGCGGTGGTGGGTCAGGTCGAGGGGCCGTCAATGCTGCCAGGGCTGCAGGACGGCGACCGGGTCCTTGTCTGTAAGTGGCAGAGCCCGAGGCGCGATGATCTTGTCTTTCTTCGACACCAGAGGCTGCGGCGGCAAATGGTGAAGCGAGTGTTCTTGGAGCCCGGTGATGTGTTCGAACCGGAGCCGGCAAGACGGTCGGGGATTCGAGTTGAGATCGGCCGTGCGGGGGAGGGGCTTTGGACTGTTTCTGCGGGCGCTGGTAAGCATCTTGTTCGGGCAGGGAGTTTGGCCAAGATCTTTCCTACGGAGAGTATCTACTTGCGAAGCGGAGAGTTCTTCGTGCTCGGTGACAATCGTCTTGAGAGTGTGGACAGTCGCTCCCTCGGTGCGGTGAGGAAGATCGACGTTGTGGGTCGCGTGTGTCTGCGATTCTGGAAGTCGCGCGAGGCCGGGACGGGTCGGTGAGCCCGATGGACGTTCCCATCGCCATGTAGAGGTAGGCATGGGAACTACGGAGGAGAGGAGAGGAGCGGAGATTGTTGGTTAGGGGGTGAGCGGACCTTGCGGACCGGACAGAGGGAGGTTGGTGTGGTTCTTTGTGAGGTTTCGGCGCGGGGCCAATGTGATTGATCAAGCTGCGACTGCAGCGACCCGTCGGTGGAACTGCGAAGAAGGTCGGCTCTGTGGAATGCCGTCAGTCCCGAGTAGTTTCGTCGAGCGTTCGGCGGTCCAGCGCGGCGTGCGGCCCCTCGCCGCTGTAGGAGGCCATTGCTCCGCGGATGGTGTTCGGGGTCTCGAGCCTATCGGCCAGCAGGTTCAGGTAGACCGTCTCGTGCGTGAGCGAGCGCCAGAGGGCACTCCATGAAGATGTTCGCGACGAGCGGCTGTGGCCGTCCATAGAGATCCTGACGGCGGTGGTCTTGAGCACATCGACGAAGCCCCGCCGACGTGAACTTGTAACCCTCGTCGGTGTTGAGGATCAGAGGCTGGGCAGACGTGGGAGGGCTTCGTCGAGTGGCTCCAGGCAGAGAACGGGCGTCGAGCGTGTTTGACAGCCGCCACGACAGCACCCACCGGCGTGGCCGGTGCAACACCGCCACCGGGTCTAGAAAGCTCGAACGGGTCCGAATGTTCCGCTCACCAGACATGGTCCGGCTCCTGGATCTAGAGCCCCTTGAGCAGGTCCGGTAGACCTTAGGGCCCGGATGCGGCTTGCAGGTCCGCGGCTCCGGATAGAAGGCCGCAATCCCACCAGAAGCGTGCGGCGCCCGACTCGGTCGTGGCCCGCGCGGATGTCCTCCCGCTGCAAGTGGCGCACGATCTGACCCGAACCGTAGAACGCATACCGGAGGAACAACTCGTCGATCCGGCGCATCAGGCTCGGGGTCTCCACAGTCTCGCCCTCCGGGCGGTTGTACGGCGAAGAGCGCGAGAGCCCTAGCAGACGGCCGTGCCGGGAGAGGTTCAACGCCTCATCTTCCCGTTTCACCATTCCGCCTGCGCCAGGGCCGGCTCAGTGCCGAACCCGCTGGCGAAGAGCCAGCTCGATGGTCACTCCCGGCTCGCCGCATGCAGGCCCCTGATCCCCTCCTCGTGATCCCGGCGGCGCTCCGGCCCAGACGAGACGTTCCCGGTCATCCCCCTCGATCGCCTTCCGCTTCCAACTGCTCACCTGATTCGGGTAACTCAGTGGCGCGAGGCAGTGGCGGCGATCCGCTTGTACCTCGCGGAGCGCCGAAAGCGCCACGTTCGACTTGAAGGCCGCCGTAACTTCCGGCGCTCCTGTTTATCCTGGTCCCTGCTCTCGGGCACCACTATCGGGCCCGGGCGACAGGTGAGAATTGGGGTCGGTGCGGGGTCTGATACTGGCAAGTTGACCTCGAACTGATGCACGGGGCTCGCGGGTTGCGCCGTGCGCCCCGGTTCGGACGGAAGTCTGGGCGGCCGGTAGCGTGGTGTGATGGTGAGCAGAGGTCTGACGACGACGGCCCAGTGGCCTCCGGCCCGCAACAATCGGGCGCGGGAGACGTAGGTGAAGACTGTGGAGGCAACTCGGGCGACCGACGAGGAGTTGGTGGCTGCGATTCTGGATGGCGAGACGGCCCTGTACACCGACCTCGTCCAGAGGTATCAGGGGCGGCTGGTCAACTACCTGAACCGCTTTCTCGGCAATGTCGACGAGTCGCAGGAGTTGTCCCAGGAAGTGTTCCTGAAGGTCTACCGGGCCCTCGATCGTTACAACCCCACCTACCGATTCTCGACATGGCTCTTTCGAGTGGCAAAGAACGCGGCGATCGACCTGCTGCGCAAGCGGCGCCTCAAGCTGGTTCCGATGCAGCGGGCCGGCTTCGACGGAGAACCGCGGGAGAGGGAATTTCCGAGCGAGGAGAGGGATCCGTACCGGGTGTTTCGAAACCTCGAACGGCGCGACGCGATCAGTGCGGCGATCGACGGTCTGAAGGACGAGTACCGGGAGTTGATCCAGTTGAGACACTTCGCCGAGATGACCTACGAAGAGATCGCCGAGTTCAAGGGCATGCCCTTGGGCACGGTGAAGAACAAGTTGTTTCGCGGCCGCCGGATGCTGAAGGCCCGGTTGGCTGAATACCTCACCGACTGAGGACGGGGGGAGTTCCGCGGTGACGAGTTCCACGAGTGGGGTCAGCGAATCCATGTCCGGCGCCTGTTCCCATGCCGAACTGATCGACGCCTACGTCGACGGCGCGGTCGCCGGACCCGAGCGCGAGCAGGCCAAGCGGCACCTCGCGGAATGTGGCGAATGCCGGAAGGAAGCGCGCGCCCTGGCCGCGCTGAGCGAACTCCTGGCCGCGGAACGGCTCGCGCCCGAGCGGCTCGAAGTCGCCGTCGGCACCCCGTCGCGGGCGCGCCGCCGCGGGGCTTTGGCCGCGGCCGCAGCCCTGGTGGGGCTGTTCGGCGGTTCTCTTGCGGTCGTCGCGGGGCTCGCGCCCCAGGTCGAGTCGGCAACCTCGGCGGTGGCGGCGCTGTTCGATTTCACGGTCACGGTCGCGCTGGTCGGCGCCGGCCTGCTCGAGGCGTCGTGGCGGGGCGTGAGCGGCGCGGTGTCCTCGGTGCTCCAGCCCGCGGCGCCCGGTCTCGTGTTCGGCGGCCTTCTGGCCGCGGGCTTGACGGCGTTCCTGTTCTCCCTGCTGAGACGAGGTTCCCGGGCGACGGTTCGGGAACGGCAGCGGCGCTGACGGTCTCCGGTCGCGCCGCCGGCTGACCGGACGGTACGATCTGCGAGGTCCCGTGCCCGACATCGTCAACAAGCGTCCACGCCTGCTCGTTGCGGGTCCGCTGGTCTGCGTCGCGGTCGCGGGCGGCTGCACGCCTGCCGAGCGGCCCGCGGAGAGCGCCGGGCCGGCCGTCGTCGTCGAGGCGGAGGCGGTCGTGCGGGATCAGGTCATCGCGGTGGGACGGGATCTGGAGTTACGCGGCGAGGCTCGCTCGGACGCCGTCGTGCTGAGCGGTGACGCCCGCGTCGACGGCGTCGTGACAGGTGACGTGATCGTACTCGGCGGCGACGTCTACCTGGGATCGCCGGCCCGCGTACGCGGCGACGTGTTCGTGCTCGGCGGCGAGGTGAACGCGGAGCCCGGGGCCGCGGTCGAGGGCCGCACGGTGGCCTGGCCGCGGGCGCCGTCGTCGTGGCTCGTCCTCGCCGAGGGGCCGTTGATGGGCCGCTCGCCGCTCTCGCCGGCGGTGGCGATGCTGGACCTGGCGCTGCTGCTGGCGTGGTTGCTGGTGTCGGTGGTGCTGGTGTGGGGGTTCGACTCGTCGCTCCTTGGGACCGCCCAGAGCGTCCTGGAGCGGCCGTTCCGCAACTTCTTCGTCGGCCTGGTGGCGGTGCTCGCGGTGGGCCTGACCTTCGGCCTGGTGACGGCCGTGGCGCCGGCGATGGTCGGCGTGCCGCTGCTCGTCGTGTGCGCCGTGGCGGCGATGGCGTGCAAGCTCTGGGGCACCGTGGCGGTGTTCACGGCGCTGGGCACCCGACTGCTGCCGGAACGGGCGCCGATCGCCGGCCGGACGATGGCCGCCGCGCTCCTCGGTCTTCTCGCCCTGGGCCTGGTCAAGATGGTGCCCTACGCGGGTGGATGGGCCTGGACGATCGTCACCTGCATCGGCGTCGGCGCCGCGCTCGACAGCAGGCTCGGACGGCGCGACCCGTGGTTCGCCGGCCTCGACTGAGCTTCACTGGGTGCGCCGGGGTGCCATCCGTGCGCCCGACTGACGGGCGCACGGACTGGTTCACGGGTGGCGCGGATCCGCGCCGTCTGGGTTCCCGCCGGTAGTCTCGCCTCCATGTACTGCCAAGCTTGCGGTGCGCGCAACGAGGACGACGCGGAGTCCTGCCAGCGCTGCCGGCAGAAGCTGATGGTGCTCTCCGGCTCGTCCGCGCCGGCGGAGGAGACGCTGGACGGCGGCGACGAGGAGTTCTCGTTCGACGAGCACCTGCTGGAGCGGATCTCCATCCTCGAGGAGGTGCTCAAACGCACGGGCGAGACCGTGCAGAAGGTCCTGAGCGCCATGCACCGGCAGGAGGAGAGCATTCTCGTCCACCACGCCGGCATGCTGGCGCTGCGCGAACTCCTGGAACGGCGTGAACTGCTCGACGCGGCCGAATGGAGCGACCTCTGGGAGTCCAAGATGGACCACCAGTTCCAGGTGCTCGAGAAGCGCGAACGGTTCGCGGCAAGAAAGGACCGGATTCTCGGCCTCTACGAGGGGCGCCGGCGCCCCGCTTTCGAGCAGTTGCTCGACGAGGCCGAAGTCGCGCTGGGCGGCCTCGACCTGGCCAAGGCGATGGAGGCGCTCGAGAAGGCGGCCGGCATCGACCGCGGCAACCATGAGCTGGCGCGCTTTCTGGGTGAGTCGCACTTCCAGGACGGAAACCTGGAGCGGTCGCTGGACTACATGGGCCGTGTGCTGGCGACGAAGCCGGACCACGTCCAGGGCCTGGTCTACAGCGGCGTGATCCGTCTTCAGCAGGGTGAGGAACAGCGGGGCCAGGAACTGCTGGAGCGAGCGGTCATGGTCCACCGGGGCGCCTTCCTCCCCCACTTCTGCCTCGGTGCGTCGCTGGCGGGCCGCGGGCGGACCAAATCGGCGGCGGCCTTCCTGGAACGGGCGGTCGAGATCGACGGCGTGCCGCAGGCGCTCTACCTGCTGGGCCGCTGCCGCTACGAGATGGGCCGGCTCTCGGCGGCGATCGAATCCCTGGCGCAGGCGGTTCGGATCGACCCCTCGTTCGAGGAATGCCATCACCTCCTCGGTCTCTGCTACCTGGACCGGGGCTGGAACCGCAAGGCCCTGACCGCCTTCCGCACCGCGCGGCAACTCAACCCGAGGCGGATGCGCTACCGCGATCTGATCGCCTACCTCTCGGGCCGGACCGGCGCCGAGCTGCCGGCGACGAGTCCGGCGGCCGCCGACTGGGTGAGCCGCGGCGAGGAGGCGATCGGGTCCGGCGACACGCAGGAGGCGCTGCGGTGCTACCGCGAGGCGCTGGCGCTCGACCCGGAGAACCCGACCCTGCTGATGACCTACGCCCTCGCGTGCCTGCGGCTCGAGCGCGGCCAGGAGATCGCCCAGTTGACCCAGCGGGTGCTCGACTCGAATCCCGGAGAGATGCTGCGCGCGACGGCGTACGCGACCCTGATCGAGTCCCTGCGCGGCGAGGGCAGGTACCGGGAGGCAAACGAGGTCGGACGCCGCCTGCTGGACGAGGGCGGCTCGAACTTCTCGAAGAGCATCGCCTACTACGAGATGGCCTACAACCTGGCCGAGATGGACGAGGACCTCGACCGGGCGCTCGACTTCGCGCGCCGGTCGCTCGAGCATGCGCCGGAGGAGTTGCGCCAGTTCCCGCTCGCGGCGCTCGGCTGGGTCCACTACAAGCGGCGGGAGCTGGAGGAGGCGATCGACTTCCTGTCCCAGTCGACCGAACTCGGGCCGTCGACGACGGTGCTCACGCGGCTGGGCATGGCGCTCCTGGCTTCCGGCGACGAGGCCGGCGCGCGCCGGGTGCTGGCCCGGGCGCGACGGCTCGATGACCGCGGCGACGCGATCGAGGAACGGATGATGGAGTTCATGAAAGACTCCGCGCGGATCATCGAACGGGTGCGCGGTCGCGCATAGCTTGCATGGAAGCGCACTGCCTGTGCGTCAGCGCGGCGCGGACGCCGCGACTCTAATGCTGGCTCCGGCACCGAGCCGAACTCGGAGGTCCCGGCAAGACGATGCGTTGGAGCAACTACTACCTCATGACCGCGCGCGAGGCGCCCCGCGACGCCGAGGTCATCAGTCACCAGTTGATGGCCCGCTCAGGCCTCATCCGGCGGCTGGCGGCCGGGATCTACACGATGCAGCCGGCTGGTTGGCGGACGATGCGCAAGCTGATGGCGATCGTCCGGCGCGAGATGGAGCGGGCCGGGGCGGTCGAACTCTCCATGCCGGCGATTCAACCCGCCGAGATCTGGGAGGAGTCCGAGCGCTGGCACAAGTACGGGGTGGAGCTCCTCCGGATGGAGGACCGGCACGGCCGGCGGTTCTGCTTCGGCCCCACGCACGAGGAGGTGGTCACCGACCTCGTGCGGCGCGACGTGAAGAGTTACCGCCAGTTGCCGATCAACCTGTTCCAGATCCAGACCAAGTTCCGGGACGAGATCCGGCCCCGCTTCGGGCTCATGCGCGGCCGGGAGTTCGTCATGAAGGACGCCTACTCCTTCGATACGAACGAGGAGGGTCTCGACCGCAGCTACCGGGGGATGCATGCCGCCTACTCGAGCATCTTCGAGGCGTGCGGCCTGGAGTACTTCGTGGTCGAAGCGGACAGCGGGACGATCGGCGGTTCGTCGTCGCACGAGTTCATGGTGCTCGCCGACACCGGGGAGAGCGCGGTCGCGAGCTGCGCCGCCTGCGGCTACGCAGCGAACGTGGAGCGGGCGGAGGTGGGCGAACTGGCCACGCCGGCCCCGACCGGCGACGGGGCCGCGCGGGAGGTCGAAACGCCTTGCACGACGACGGTGGCGCAGGTCGCCGAACTGCTCGAGGTCGAGCCGGCCCAGGTGGTCAAGACGCTGATCTACGACACGGACGACGGCCTGGCGGCGGTGGCGATCCGCGGCGACCGGGAGGTGAACGAGACCAAGCTGCTGAACGTTCTCGGCGGCCTCGGCCTGCGTCTGGCGACGGCCGAGCAGGTGGAGGCGGCGACCGGCGGTCCCCTCGGCTTCTCGGGGCCGGTCGGCCTGCCCGTGGGCCTGCGCCTGGTCGTCGACGAGTCGGCGCGGAAGGTCGCCGGTTTCGTCTGCGGCGCCAACAGGGGCGACCGGCATTTCGCCTCCGTCTCCTGGGACCGCGACGTGGCGAGCGCCCGGCCGATCGAATGGGTCGACGTGATGACCGCCGAAGCCTCCGATCCCTGTCCGCGCTGCGGCGCAGGCGAGCTGCGGCTCTCCCGCGGCATCGAGGTCGGCCATATCTTCAAGCTGGGCACGACCTACTCCGAGAAGATGAACTGCACGTTCACCGATGAGCACGGCCGTCTCCACCCCGCCGAGATGGGCTGCTACGGCCTCGGCATCGGCCGCACCGCGGCGGCCGCGATCGAGCAGGGCCACGACCGGGACGGCATCGTCTGGCCGGCGCCCCTGGCGCCGTTCGCCGTCGTCCTCAGTTCGCTCGACCCGGGCGACGAAGCGGTGCGCTCGGCGGCGGACGGTCTCTACGAGGAACTCGCGGCCGCGCTCGCTCCCGGCGGTTTCGACGTGCTCTACGACGATCGCGCGGAACGGCCCGGCGTCAAGTTCAAGGACGCCGACCTCGTCGGTTTCCCGGTTCGGGTGGTGGTCGGTGCACGCTCGCTTCGCGCCGGCGTCGCCGAGGTCTCGAACCGGCAGGACGGCGAGCGCAAGGTCGTACCGCTGGACCGGGTCTCGGACGTCGTCCTCGGACGTCTGTCGCCCTAGCCTAGCCTTCTTCCTCGGCCTCCTCCGGCAGGACATCGAGCCTCAACGACACGATCCGGTTGCCGTCGACCTCTTCGACCTCCAGCCGCAGCCGTCCGGCTTCGACGGCGTCGCCCTCCTCCGCGGTGCGGCCGAGCTCGGAGAGCGCGATGCCGGCCACCGTGTCCTCCTCCCGGGCGTCGGCGATGTCGATCCCGAGTTCGTCCTCCAGGTCGTCGATCAGCATGCCCCCGAGGACCCTGTAGCCGCCGTCCTCCAGGCGAACGAACTCGGGAACTTCGGCGTCGAACTCGTCCTGGATCTCGCCGACGATCTCCTCCAGGACGTTCTCCAGGGTGACGATGCCGGCGACGCCGCCGTATTCGTCGACGACCGCGGCCATGTGGACGTGCTCGTGGCGCATCCGGGCCAGCAACTGGTCGAGCGAGAGCGTCTCGGGCACGGCGAAGGTCTCGCGTGCGATGTCGCGCAGGGAAGTCGGCGGTTCGTCGGCGATGAACAGGTCCTTGATGTGGACCAGGCCGATCAACTGGTCGAGGTCTCCATCGCAGAGCGGGAAGCGGGTATGGCCGCTCCGCCGGGCGACGTCGAGATTCGCCTCGATCGGCTCGGTGGCGTCCATGTAGACGACCTCGGTCCGGGGGACCATCACCTGGCGGGCGTTGCGGTCCGAGAGCTCGAACACGTTGTCGAGCAGTTCCCGCTTGGGCTCGGAGAGCTCGGTATCCTCCTCGGAGGCGAGCAGGCGGCGAATCTCCTCCTCGCTGTGGGCCAGTTCGCCGTGGCCGACCGGTTCGATGCCGAACAGGCGCAGGAAGGCGTTCGCCATCAGGTTGAGCACCCAGATGCCGGGGTAGGTGGCCCAGTAGAAGGCCCAGAGCGGCACGGCGACCCAGAGGCTGGTGGGCTCGGGCCGGCGGATGGCGAGCGACTTCGGCGCCAGTTCGCCGAGCACGATGTGGAACATGCTGATGATCGCGAAGGCGACGATCAGGCTGATCGAGTGGGTGGCTTCCTCCGGCATGTTCGGCACCAGCTCGAACAGGGGCTGGAGCAGCCGGTTGACCGCCGGTTCGCCGACGACGCCGAGACCGATGCTGGCTAGCGTGATGCCGAGCTGGGTTGCCGACAGGTAGGCGTCGAGATGATCGATCATCCGCTGCGCCATGCGGCCGCGGAGCGTCTCGACGTGGGGAGCGATCTGGGTCGGCCGGACCTTGACCAGCGCGAACTCGGCGGCGACGAAGAACCCGTTCAGGCCGACCAGGAAGAGGCCCAGCGCGAGGCCCCAGCCGAGCGGAATGTCGAGGTTGATGGGCGGCCCGGTGGCCGCGACGATCGGCGGGATCATCGGCGCGCCGGGAGGGGCGTCGTCGTCAGCGGGGAACGGGACCCGCAGTCACAGGCGCGCTGGTCGGGGTCCGGGTCAGGGTCGTCCAGACTGGAGTCGGATGGCGAAGGATCCGAAGCTTCGTCGTTCACGCCGGCCTAGCGTAGCAGGGAAGGGGGGTAGCGGCCCTAGTGTTCATGCCAGGGCTCGGGCTCGGTCTGGCGCCGGACGCGGAGACCGGCGACGGCGATTCGCTGGATCAGCTCCTCGACGTGCTCGACGCCGCGGGTTTCGAGCCGCAGCTCGATGTGCACCTCATTCAGCCCGAGGGCGGTGAAGGCACGCTCGTGGTGCGTTTCCAGAACGTTGGCGCCCGCCTCGCCGACCAGGTTGAGCAGCGCGGCCAGGGCGCCCGGACGGTCCTTGACGCACACGTCGAGCCGGACCAGGCGGCCGTCCTTGGTCAGGCCGCGGTCGATGATGCGGCTGAGCAGTGTGACGTCGATGTTGCCGCCGGTCAGCACCATCGCGGTCCGGCGGCCCTTGGCCTGGGGGACGTGGTCGTTGACGACGGCGGCCAGCACGGAGGCTCCGGCGCCCTCGACGACCGCCTTCTCCCGCTCGAGGAGGAGGAGGACGGCGTTCGCGATCTCTTCCTCGTCCACCGTCACGATGTCATCGACCAGTTCCTGCACGAGTCCCATCGTCAGTTCGCCGGGTCGCTTGACCGCGATGCCCTCGGCGATCGTGTGGCGGCGCTCGACCGTCACCGGGCGGCCGGCGGCGATGCTCGCCTGCATCGACGGTACGGCCTCCGTCTGCACGCCGACGATCTGGGTCTGTGGCCGGTGCGCCTTGTAGGCAGCGGCGATCCCGGCGATCACCCCGCCGCCGCCGATCGGTACGACGACGACTTCGAGGTCGGGTTCCTGGGTCATCAGCTCGAAACCGATCGTGCCTTGGCCGGCGACGATCTGGGGATCCTCGAAGGGGTGGACGTACGTCCAGCCGTGCTCGGCTTCGAGCTCCCGGGCGTGGGCCGTGGCGTCGTCGAAGGTCTCGCCGGCCAGCCGGACGTCGGCGCCGAAGTTCCGCGTGTTCGCCACCTTGATCAGGGGCGTCGGCAGCGGCATGACCACGGTCGCCTCGAGACCGAGGCGGTGCCCGTGGTAGGCCACCGCCTGACCGTGGTTGCCGGCCGAGGCCGTGATCAGGCCGCGGCTCCTCTCCTCCTCCGAGAGGGTAAGGATGCGGTTGAGCGCCCCGCGCTCCTTGAAGGAGCCGGTCATCTGCAGGTTCTCGAGCTTGAAGTAGGCGCCGATGCCGCAGAGGCGGGAGAAGTACTCCGAGCGGGCGCAGGGACTCTCGTAGATCGCGCCGGCGATCCGCCGCCGCGCCTCCTCGATCAGTTCGGCCATGTACAGAGGGTCGACCACGACACGATTCTGCAACAGTCGTCGCTGGCGAGTGGGCCGCGGTGCACTCCTGCGTGCCTCGCGTTGACAGGGCAACTCTCCCCTTTGTACCGTTGCGCCTTCTCGCGGGTGGCCGTTGCCGGCTCTCGTTCGCGAGTTCAGGCCCGTAGCTCAGTTGGTTAGAGCGCTACGTTGACATCGTAGAGGTCAGCGGTTCGAGTCCGCTCGGGCCTACCAGGGTTCGAGTCCGCTCGAACCGCAGTTTTAGTCCGAGCTTGCTCGGACCTCCGCGGACATGGGCCGTTCGGTCTGTGGCTCAGGCGCTTAGCTCAGTTGGTTAGAGCGCTACCTTCACACGGTAGAGGTCAGCGGTTCGAGTCCGCTAGCGCCTACCATCGCGGTGCCGGGCCGCGGGGCCGGCCCGTCCGGACGTGACTGCGTCCCCAGACGAACCCGCTCTCCCACCATCTGATCGACCGATGCTCGAACTGACGTTGCCTGACGGATCGGTGCGCAGCGTCCCGCCCGGGACGACCGCGCTGGACGTGGCGCGCTTGATCGGACCCGGTCTGGCGAAGGCGGCGGTCGGCGCCGAACTCGACGGCCGCCTCGTCGACCTGCGCACGCCGATCGAAGAGTCGGGGCGGTTCCGGCTGTTCACGGCGAGGGACGCAGAGGCCGGCATCTTCCTGCGCCACACGGCGGAGCATGTGCTCGCGGACGCGGTCCAGAGACTCTGGCCGGGCACGCAGATCGATGTCGGCCGCCGGGATCACTCGGAGAAGTACCAGTACGACTTCCGCTTCCCGCGGGCCTTCGTGCCCGAGGACCTCGAAGCGATCGAGGCGACGATGCGGAAGATCCTGCGCGAGAAGCACGAGGTCGAGCGGGTCGAGATCGATCGCGAGGAGGCGCGCGAGCTGTTCGCCGGCATGGGCGAGGAGCTGAAGCTGGAGCGCCTGGACGACATCCCGGAGGGCGAGCCGATCACCCTGTTCCGACATGGCGGGTTCGTCGATCTTTGCCGCGGTCCGCACGCGCAACGGGTGGATCAGGTCGGCGCGGTCAGGCTGCTCGAGAGTTCGGGCGTCTTCTACCGCGGCGACGAGAGCCGGGAGCGGCTGCAGCGGATCTACGGCACGGCCTTCGCGACCGGGGACGCCCTCGACGGCTATCTGGCCGACCTGGAGCTGCGCCGGGCCCGCGATCACCGCCGCCTGGGCCCGGAACTCGACCTGTTCAGCTTCAACCAGAGTGCGCCCGGCAGTCCCTTCTTCCACCCCCGCGGCACGGTGATCTACAACCTGCTGGTCGACTACGTGCAGGGACTCAACCGCCGCGACGGCTTCGAGGAGGTGCGGACGCCGCAGATCCTCGACATCGACCTCTGGCATCGCTCGGGGCACTGGGACAACTACCGCGAGAGCATGTTCTTCACCGAGGTCGATGAGCGGCAGTACGCGGTGAAGCCGATGAACTGCCCGACCCACTGCCTGATCTACAGGGCCGGCCTACGCTCGTACCGGGATCTGCCGATCCGCTACGCCGACTTCGGCCGACTCCACCGCTACGAGCGTTCCGGCGTGATCACCGGGCTCACCCGCGTGAGGACCTTCTGCCAGGACGACGCGCACACGTTCTGCACCGAGGAGCAGATCGAGGCCGAGGTGCTGCGTCCGGTGTCGACGATCCTGGAGATCTACCGCACCTTCGGCTTCGACGACATCCGGATCGAGGTCTCGACCCGGCCCGAGAAGTCGATCGGCAGCGCCGAACTCTGGGAACGGGCCGAGAACGCGCTGATGGGAGCGCTCAGGAGCCGTGGCCTCGAGTTCGACGTCAACGAGGGCGACGGCGCCTTCTACGGCCCGAAGATCGACTTCCAGGCCCGCGACGCGCTGGGCCGGAGCTGGCAGTTGGGGACCGTTCAGCTCGACTACCAGATGCCGGAGCGCCTGGACCTCGAGTACACCGCCAGCGACGGAGGAACCCGGCGCCCGGTCATGCTGCACCGCGCCATGCTCGGCTCCGTCGAGCGCTTCCTGGGCATCCTGATCGAACACACCGGCGGCGCCTTCCCGGTCTGGCTGGCGCCGGTCCAGGCGGTCGTCCTGCCGGTCTCCGACCGCTTCATGGACTACGGCGCCGAAGTGACCAAGAAGCTGCGGGACGCCGGCTTCCGGGTCGAACTCGACGAGCGCAGCGAGAAGCTCGGCTACAAGATCCGCGACGCCCAGACCCGCAAGGTCCCCTACATGCTCGTCGTCGGCGGCCGCGAACAGGAATCCGGCACGGTCTCGCTGCGCCTCCGCGAGGCGCCGGAAGGCGGCTCCGCCGACCAGGGCGCGGTCACGGTGGACGAGATCGCCGCCCGGATCGCGGATCGCGTCGCGTCGAAGTCACTGAAGCTGTGACGAGAGGATCCGGGGGAAGAACCGATGTCTGGTTCGGCTACACCGCCGAAGTACCCCCGAACGCCGTACCTGCCGTACTCGCCGTCCGTCGCGCCCGATAGCGATCGCCTCGCTGATCCCTCCCGGTTCGTGGGCGAGAAGGTGTCGTTATCCGATTGGCACGGTCATTCCCAGCATCCGAATTCAGCCGCTCGGTCTGCAAGAGCGTCCGTGCCGGTCACGTTCAGACCGACGAGCACTGGACGCGGAACTGGAGACCCTGCCGACTAGCGCGCGCGGGTTGAGGATGCTCCACTCGAAGTCAGTCGTCGCCGCTTCGCGGCGCGTTCTTCTGGCCGCCTTCGGCGGCAGCGGACCAGAGGGTCCGCGCACCCAGAGAACGGGCGGAGGTTCGGCGGGGTGCTGTGCTGGTTCGGTGGCTGCCGACGCCATCCAGCCTGCTGCGGGGCCGAGGGGGGAGGGTCCCAGGGAGCTGTCGGCAAGCGACTGCCCACGTCCCTTCGTCATCCGACGCCGAACCGGAGCGCAGCCGACCGCAGCGAGCGCCAGACCCTCCAAGGATCCGGAAGGCGTGAGCGGTCCCTGGGACCCTCCCCCCTCGGCCCCGCAGCAGGCGGCAACAGCCGACGCCGCTCCGGTGCCTTGCCCCGGCTAGCCCGGAGCCGCGTTTCCGGCTATCATCCGCCGTTCGGCGGCTCCCCCGAGCCCCACGAGGAGGCTTACGGATGCCCAAGCAGAAGACGCACAAGGGAGCGGCCAAGCGCTTCAAGCTCACCGCCAGGGGGAAGGTGAAGCGGAGCCACTCCATGATGAACCACATCCTGACCAAGAAGGCGCGGAAGCGGAAGCGGAAGCTGCGCAAGCAGACCGACGTCTCGGGCAGCTTCGCCAAGGCGGTCAAGGGGATGATTCACGGATGATCCGGCGGCTCCCGGTTGAGGAGCCGCGGGGGCAGGGACGATGGCACGAGTGAAACGCGGCAGCCGGCGCGCTCGCCGGCGCAAGAAGATTCTCAAGCAGGCCAAGGGCTACTACGGCGTCAAGTCGAGGGGTCACCGCATCGCCAAGCAGGCGGTCGATCGCTCGCTGGCGTACGCGTATCGCGACCGGCGGCAGAGGAAGCGGCAGTTCCGCAGCCTCTGGATCGTGCGCATCAATGCCGCGGCGCGCCTGAACGGCCTGTCCTACAGCCGCCTCATGTCCGGCTTGCGGCTGGCCGGCATCGAACTGAACCGAAAGATGCTCGCGGATCTCGCTGTCAGGGACGCCGCGGGGTTTGCTGCGATCGCTGAGGCGGCGCGTGGAGCGCTCTCCGCGGATTCGGCGCCCTCCTCCGCCTCCTCGTCCTGATGGCTGACGACGCCGCCTCCGCGATCGCGAGACTGGAGGAAGTGATCGAGCGGGCCAAGGCGGCCCTGGCGGCGGAGCGCGAACGGACGCGGGAGCTGACCGGCAAGCTTGAGGCTGCGGAGCAGCAGGCGGCCGAAGAGCGCAGCGAGATCGGCCAGCGCGTCGAAGCGCTCGCCGAGGGTCTCGAAGAGCTGCTCGGCGGCGACGCTTCCTGAACCGACCGCGGCCGGGGAATCGAGTCGCGGCGTCCGCGCCGGGCTGACGCACAGGAGCCAGGCTTCCATGCGGGGCGGCCCGGCGACACGTTCGATGCGCGTTCCGGGACGTTCCGGGACGCCGATTCACCTTGGCCTGGGTGCTATAGTGCCGGTCCTTCGGGTATCGAGAAGTGGCCGAAAGTGAACGCCAGGAAGATGTTGCGGCCACCGTGGTGGTCGAGATCTTCGGCGTTTCCTACACCCTTCGGGAGGACGGAGCGACCGGTGCCGAGCGCATCCGGGAGCTTGCCCGGAAGGTGGACCGCAAGATGCGGGAGGTGGCCGATCACTCGCCCAATCTGGAACCGGACAAGATCGCCATCCTCGCCGCCCTGAATCTCGCCAACGAGTCGCCGGGGAACGGCGCCGAGGCGAACGACGGGCGGTTCGTGGAGATGGTTGAGCGTGTGTCCAGCCTGACTTCCGAGCTTGAGGCGGCGCTCGATTCCTGATCGCTACTGGAAAGACCTTTGACTTTGCATCCCCTGCGCGGTTCGTGATGAAAGCCGTGGTTGGAACCATCGCTCTTTTTGAGGGAGTCTCTCAACTGCTCGCCCGTGCCAGCCCCGCTGGAACGGGGACGCTGACGGCGAGTGGTGCGGACACCCACCTGGTCCCGCTCTGGTTCTGTGTCGGGGCGCGTTCACACGGCCTCGCGGGGGATGCCCTTCTGCCCGAATCGGGGTCCGATGACCGGAACTACTCTGATTGCCGTCGCGGTCGCGGCGGCTACTCTCGCCATAGGCTGGCTGCTCTGGAGCCTTGTCGGTCGGCGTAGGGCGACGAGGCTGATCGCGGAGGCGCGCCGCCAGGCGGACAGCCTCATCGAAGAAACCGAACGGGAGTGCGCCGCCAAGGGGCGCGAACTGGAGCTCGCGGCGAAGGAGGAGGTGCTTTCGCTGCGGACCGAGTTCGAGCGCTCGTCGGCGGAGCAGAGGAAGAGGCTCGAGGAGCGGGAACGGGGGGTGGGCGAACGCCTCACCCAGGCCCGCGAAGAAGCTACGCGGCTGGAGCGGCTCGGCGAGGAACTCGAAGGGCGCCAGCGGACGGTCACCGACGCGGAGCGGCGGCTCGACACCGAGCGGACCGAACTCTCGGAGGGGCTCAGGAACGTCCGCCGCCAACTGGAACGGGTCTCCGGCCTCACCGTGCAGCAGGCGCGGGAGGAACTGAGCCACAGCCTGGAGCACGAGGTGCGCATGGAGTCCGCGCACCTCGCCAAGCGGATCGAGGACGAAGCCCGGGAGTCGGCGCAGCGGGAGGCCCAGCGGATCATCAGCCTCGCCATCGAACGCTCGGCTTCGGACTACGTCTCGGAGACGACCGTGTCGGTGGTCATGCTGCCGAACGACGAGATGAAGGGTCGGATCATCGGCCGTGAGGGACGGAACATCCGCACCCTGGAGCTGACCACGGGCGTCGACCTGATCGTGGACGACACGCCCGAGGCGGTCATTCTCTCCGGCTTCGACCCGTACCGGCGGGAGATCGCGCGGGTCACCCTGGAGCGCCTGATCGCGGACGGCCGGATCCATCCGGCCCGGATCGAGGAGGTCGCGGCCAAGGTCGAATCCGAGTTCGAGGATCGGGTCGAGCGCGAGGGTCGCGAGGCGCTGCTGGAACTGAATCTGTCGGGGCTCCACCCCGAACTCGTCACCTTGCTCGGCCGCCTGCGCTTCCGCACCTCCTACGGCCAGAACGTGTTGCAGCACAGCAAGGAGGTCGCCTTCCTGGCGGGTGCGATGGCGGGCGAGCTGAAGGCGGACGTGCATGTCGCCAAGCGGGCCGGTCTGGTGCACGACATCGGCAAGGCCGTGGACCGCGAGATCGACGGCACGCACCTCGAGATCGGAATCGACCTCCTCCGCCGGCACGGCGAGAGCGAGGAAGTCGTCCACGCCATGGCGTGCCACCACGGCGACTACGACCCGGAGACGGTCGAAGCGGTGCTGGTGACGGCCGCCGACGCCGTGTCCGCGGCGCGTCCGGGCGCTCGCAGGGAGATTCTCGAGAGCTACGTGAAGCGCCTGAAGAAGCTGGAGGAGCTGGCCGCCGACTTCAAGGGCGTGCAGAAGAGCTACGCGATCCAGGCCGGTCGTGAAGTCCGCGTGATTGTCGACTGCAAGGAGATCAGCGACGAGCAGGCGGTCTGGTTGAGCCGCGACGTGGCGCGGCGGATCGAGGGCGAGCTCACCTACCCGGGCCAGATCAAGGTCACGGTGATCCGGGAGTCGCGGTCGATCGAGTACGCGCGCTGATGGCCCGCTTTCTGTTCGTCGGCGACGTGGTCGGCAAGCCGGGGCGCCGCGCCCTGTCGAGCCTGCTGCCGGAGCTGATCGACCGCCACCTCGTCGACGCGGTGATCGTCAACGTGGAGAACGCCGCCGGAGGCAGCGGAGTGACGCCGGGTGTGTTCGCGCCGCTCGCCGCGCTGCCGATCGACTGCATGACGACCGGCAATCACGCCTGGGCGAAGAAGGAGGGCGTGCCGCTCTTCGACCGGATGCCCATCCTGCTGCGGCCGGCGAACTACCCGGAGGGCAACCCGGGGCGTGGCGTCTTCGTGGGCGAACTGCCGGCGGGAACGCCCTACGCGGTGATCAACCTGGAAGGACAGGCGTTCATGAAGCCGCTGCCCTCGCCGTTTGCGGCCGCCGACCGGCTCCTGGCCGAGCTCGACCCGGCGATCCGGCTCGTGCTGGTCGACTTCCACGCCGAGGCCACCAGCGAGAAGCAGGCGATGGCCTACCACCTCGACGGCAGGGTGAGCGCGGTGCTCGGCACCCACACCCACGTCCCGACCGCCGACGCCCGCATCCTCGGGGGCGGCACGGCGCTGATCACCGACGTGGGCATGACCGGCCCGTACGACTCGGTGATCGGCGTGCGGGCCGACAAGGCGCTGAAGCGGTTCCTGCTCAATGTGCCGTCCGGCTTCGAAGTCGCCAAGCGCGACGTCCGGCTCGCCGCCGTCATCGTGGACGCCGACGAGACGACCGGCCGCGCCACGAAGATCGAGCCCCTGCTGATCAGCGTTGACTAGCTGTAGCTAGTTGGCGGTGCCGGTCTCCAGTTCGGTCAGGCCGCGCCAGGTCTGCTTGCTCTCGTCGAAGGACGGCAGGGGCGGCTCGATGCCGCGCTGGTGGTTCACGTGCCAGGACCAGACATAGGACCACTTGAGGTAGGTGCCGTAGGCCTGGAGCAGGCAGAACACCAGGCCGCGCATGCCGTCGAAGACGCCAAGCTGCAGGCCGTAGGTGCGCAGAAAGCGCCACAGCGAACGGCCGAGGACTTCCGCCGGTCCCGACCGCCGGCCCTCGCGCCAGACCTGGGCGGCACCCCACCAACTGTAGCGCTGGATGCGGCGCGAATAGGAGAGCAGGTCGTCGACCATGAAGTGCTCCATGGCGTTCTTGAGCACCGGTGCGGGACCGCGGGTCCTCATGTCGGCGTGAACGCGCCGGTTCGGATAGCGGCCCGCGTCGCGGCGCAGCAGCCGCACCACGCGGTCGTGCTGCCAGCCCGAGAACCGGATCACCCTGCCCAGGAAGTAGACGCGGCGCTTGATCGTGTAGGCGTCGTCAGGCGGCTTTCCGCCTTGGAACAGGCGCTCGATCTCGCGTCTCAGTTTCGGCGTGCAGCGCTCGTCGGCGTCCAGGATCAGGACCCACTCGTTGCGGGTTTGGTCCATGGCCCAGTTCTTCTGGGATGCGGAGCCGTAGTAGGTGCGCTGCACGAAGCGGGCGCGGTCGCATCCCCGCACGATCTCGGGAGTGCGGTCCGTGGAGAAGGAGTCGACGACCAGCACCTCGTCGCACCAGTCGAGGGACGCCAGGCAGTCCGCGATGTGGCGCTCTTCGTTGAAGGTCGTGACCAGGGCCGAAATGGGCGGCCGCTGGGCGTCTGCCGACGTTTCCCCCACGCCGCGCATTGTAGGCTACGCGGCCGTGCCCTACCCGCGTCCGCGCCACGCAGCGCGCGTTCTGCTGGTGCTGCTGGGGGGGGCAGTGGCCGACCCGGCCCTCTTCGCCTGCAACGCGGATTCGGAGCACGACGAGCCTCGCCGGAAAGACGAGTCCGGTCTGAGCGTCAGCACCGGCGTGATCGACTTCGGCAAGGACCATGAGACCGCCGAGGTCGGCATCCTGCACCGGTTTCCCACCGACTGGTGCCTGGGCCTGGGTCCCAACGTGGGGGTCTTCGTGACCGCGGACGAGTCCTTCTACGTCTACGCCGGCACGGACCAGCGGATCAACTTCGGGCGCTCCTGGTTCGTCGACGTGATCACCTCCGTCGGTTTCTACGAGGCGGGGGATGGCAAGGACATCGGCGGCGAGCTCGAGTTTCGCTCGGGGGTGGCGGTCGGACGGCGGCTGCGCGACGGATCGCGCGTGAGCTTGGGTTTCTTCCATCTGTCCAACTCGTCCTACTATCGTCGGAACCCGGGTGTGAACTCCCTCCTTCTCCGCTGGTCGAGGTAAGAGGTAACGCGTAGATGCCCGTAGATCCGGAACTGCTTGAACTTCTGGTGTGCCCCAGGTCGAA
The DNA here is from genome assembly GCA_012270995.1 of Vicinamibacteraceae bacterium. Lineage (GTDB taxonomy): Bacteria > Acidobacteriota > Thermoanaerobaculia > Multivoradales > Multivoraceae > Multivorans. Next base: position 19,364 of record JAAXHG010000178.1, read on the forward strand.
GGGGGAACTGACCGTCACGCGGTTGCCCGCGTCCGTGTGCGAGCGGCTCGTGGCCCGCTACCGGGAGCACTTCGCGGGGGAGCAGCTGGAGGTCTCCGAGGGGTTGTGGTGCCGGGAATCCGGCCTCGTCTATCCGATCGTCAGCGACATGCCGATCATGCTGATCGAGGAGGCGCTGCCCGCGGCGGACGTGCTGCCGGAGGCCGCCTCGGAGGGCGACGCGGCGGCGGACGACTCGTGACCGACTTTCCGGCCTTCCTCTCCGCGCTTGGGCCGCAGGTGGACGAGGCCCTGGACCGGCTCCTGCCGGCGGCGGGGGCGGAGCCCGCCTCGATCGGCGAGGCGATGCGCTACAGCGTGTTCGCGGGCGGCAAGAGGGTGCGGCCCGCCCTGGTCGTGATGGCTGGCGAGGCCTGCGGCGCCCCTCGGAGCGACCTCCTGGCGGGAAGCGCAGCGGTCGAGATGGTGCACGCCTTTAGCCTGGTGCACGACGATCTTCCGGCGCTGGACGACGACGACCTGCGGCGCGGCCGGCCGACGCTCCACAAGGCACGGGGCGAGGCGATGGCGGTGCTGGCCGGAGACGCCCTGCTGAACCACGCCTTCGAGGTGCTGGCCGCCGAACCGGCTTCGGCGCCGCCGGAGCGGCGGCTCGAGGCCGTGGGGTTGATGGCGCGGGCCGTGGGGACGGCGGGGATGATCGGCGGCCAGGTGCTCGACCTGGAACATGAAGGGACCGCGAGCGGGGACGGCGGTCGGGGGCGCGAGGGCGCCGCCCGGATGCTGGAGCGCATTCACCGGCTGAAGACGGGCGCCCTGATCGAAGCGAGCACGCGGCTGGGCGGCATCTACGCCGGCGCCGGTCGCGATGGTTCGGAGCTGCTCGGCGGGATCGGAGCCGAGCTGGGCCTCCTGTTCCAGATCGGCGACGACATCCTCGACGTGGTCGGCAGTTCCGAGCAGTTAGGCAAGACGGCCGGCAAGGACCGGGAGGCGGAGAAGCTGACCTACCCGCATCTCTACGGTCTGGACGGCAGTCGCCGGAAGGCGCGTCAGGCGGCCGACCGGTGCCTGGTCCTGGTCGAGAAACTGCCGGCGGGGCGGCAGATCTTCCGGTCCCTCGTCGCGTTCCTGGTCCACCGGGGCTCGTGAAGCGAAGGCTCGATCAACTGCTCGTCGAGCGCGGGCTCTTCGACAGCCGGGAGCAGGCGAAGCGGGCGGTGATGGCGGGCGAGGTCTGGGTCGACGGCGAACGCCGCGACAAGCCGGGGGCCGCGGCCGCGGCGGACGCCTCCATCGAGGTGCGGCGCCGGTCGGCGCCGTACGTGTCGCGCGGGGGCCACAAGCTCGAGCAGGCGCTGAGCTGCTTCGGAGTGGACCCCGAGGGCGCCGTGTGCCTCGACATCGGCGCCTCGACGGGAGGGTTCACCGACTGCCTCCTGAAGCATGGTGCGGCCAGGGTGTACGCGGTCGACGTGGGCTACGGTCAACTCGACGCGCGGCTGCGCGGCGACCCCCGGGTGGTGGTGATGGAGCGGGTCAACGCCCGTCACCTGGCCGCTGACGCCCTGTCGGAGCGATGCCGGATCGCGACCGTCGACGTCTCCTTCATCTCGGTCGTCAAGGTGGTGCCGGCGCTGCTGTCGCATCTGGTGCCCGAGGCCGACCTGATCGTGCTGGTCAAGCCGCAGTTCGAAGCCGGACGCGGTCAGGTGGGCAAGGGCGGGGTGGTGCGCGACGAGGAGCTCCGCCGCCGGATCGCCGGGCGGCGGGTCTCCGACCTGGGTGCTTTGGGGCTCCGCTTCGTGACGTCGGTAGACTGCGATGTTCGCGGACCGGCAGGCAATCGCGAGATCCTCGCCCACTTCAGGACATGACCACCATCGACCAGGTTGCGGTCGTTGCCAAGCCGGACAGCGAGCAGGCTGCCGCGACCGCCGCGGAGGTCGAACGCTGGCTCGCGGACCGCGGCGTCGCCGTGGTCGCCGCCTCGTCGGAGCGGGCTGGTCTGATCGTCGTTCTCGGCGGCGACGGAACCCTGCTGTCGGTGGCCCGGAGCCGGCCGGGAGTCCCGATCGTCGGCGTCAACCTCGGCACGCTGGGCTATCTCACCGAGATCGGCCGTGATGGCCTCTACGCGAACCTCGGCAGGATTCTCGAAGGCCGGTTCGAGGTCGAGGAGCGCCGGCTGCTGGACGTCGAACTCCAAAGCGAGGCCGGCAGCGTCAGCCGCTACCGCGCCCTCAACGACGCCGTGGTGCACAAGAGCGCCCTGGCGCGGATGATCCACCTGGAAGTCGAGATCGACGGCGAACCGGTCGCCGTCTACCGCACGGACGGACTGATCGTTTCGACCCCGACGGGATCGACGGCCTACAGCCTGTCGGCGGGCGGTCCCATTCTCTATCCCACCCTGCCGGTGGTGCTGTTGACGCCCATCTCGCCCCACACCCTGTCCATGCGTCCGGTCGTCGTGCCGGAGACGAGCACGATCGCGATGACCCTGGGAAGCCGCGACGAGGAGGTGTACCTGACTCTGGACGGACAGGAGGGAACGCGGCTGATGGGCGGTGACAGGGTCGTGGTCACGGCGGCGGAATCGAAGGCCCTTCTGGCCAGGGTCGATGGGCAGACCCACTACGACGCCCTGCGCAGCAAGCTCGGCTGGGGCGAGTAAAGCGCTCGGCCGCCGAGCGGCAGGAGAGGTAAAGCGCTCGGCCGCCGAGCGGCAGGAGGTAAAGCGCTCGGCCGCCGAGCGGCAGGACGTAAAGCGCTGTTACGATCGCGCCATGTCGAAGCGAGACGAAGGTCGGGAAGGGGCCATCTTCACGCCGATCGAGGAGGCGGTGGAGGTGTTCCGCGACGGCGGCCAGGTGATCATCGTCGACGACGAGGATCGGGAGAACGAGGGCGACCTCGCGATCGCCGCCGACAAGGTGACGCCCGAAGCGATCAACTTCATGGCCACGCACGGCCGGGGCCTGATCTGCCTGGCGATGACCGAGGACCGCTGCGACGAACTCGACCTGCCCTTGATGGTGCGCGACAACACGTCGCCCTTCGAGACCGCCTTCACGGTGTCGATCGAAGCCCGGGGCAAGGTGACTACGGGCATCTCGGCGGCCGACCGGGCGGCGACGATCCGGACCGCGATCGATCCGGCCACGGGTCCCCGGGATCTGCTGCGTCCGGGTCACGTCTTCCCGCTGCGGGCCAAGCGCGGCGGTGTTCTCAAGCGTGCCGGGCAGACCGAGGCGTCGGTCGATCTGGCGACGCTGGCCGGCCTCCGACCGGCCGGCGTGATCTGCGAGATCATGAACGACGACGGCACGATGGCGCGCGTACCCGATCTCGCGCTGTACAGCCGGGTTCACAGCCTGCCGATGATCACGGTCTCGGACCTGATCCGTTACCGGCTGAAGCACGAGAGCCTGGTCAGGCTGATCGCCTCCCCGACCATGCCGACGCTCTACGGCCCGATGAGGGCCTACGCCTACCACGCTGAACTCACCGGCGAGGAGCACATTGCTCTCGTGATGGGCGAGCCGAAGCCGGACAAGGACATCCTGGTCCGGGTCCACAGCCAGTGCCTGACGGGCGACGTCTTCCACTCCGAGCGCTGCGACTGCGGCATCCAGCTACACCATGCCCTCTCCACGATCGCGGAGGAGGGAGAGGGCGTCGTGCTCTACCTGCTGCAGGAGGGGCGGGGTATCGGCCTGTTCAACAAGCTGCGCGCCTACGATCTGCAGGACGAGGGGCACGACACCGTCGAGGCCAACCACAAGCTCGGGTTCAAGGCCGACCTCCGCAACTACGGCATCGGCGCGCAGATTCTCCGCGATATCGGCGTTCGGCGGATGCGGCTGATGACGAACAACCCGCACAAGTACATCGCCCTCTCCGGCTACGGCCTGGAGATCGCCGAACGGGTGCCGATCGAGATCGAGCCGACCGAGTCGAACCGCGACTATCTCCGGGTCAAGCGGGACAAGATGGGCCACCTGCTGAAGCTGGTTTGAGCTCGGTCACGCAGCCCGGTAGCGGCGTGCCCGGCACGTCGCACTGGCGGAAGATCCCCGAAGACGGCAGTTCCAGGCGGCGGGCGCTGATCACGGGAGTGACCGGCCAGGACGGCTCCTACCTTGCCGAGCAGTTGCTCGACGACGGCCTGGACGTCTGGGGCCTGGTGCGTCCGGTGGCCCAAGCGGGCAACACGCGGTGGATCGACCACCTGCTGGAGAGGGGCGGCGGCTCCGGACCCCGGCTGCGCCTGATCACGGGCGATCTCGCGGACGCTTCGTCGCTCGACCGCGCGGTGGCCGAAGTCCGGCCGGGCGAGATCTACAACCTGGGCGCGCAGTCCCACGTCAAGGTCTCGTTCGAACTGCCGGCCGCGACCGGCCAGGTCACCGGCATGGGCGTGCTGCGGCTACTGGAGGCGATGCGGCGACACGCTCCGGAGGCGCGCTTCTACCAGGCTTCCTCGTCCGAGATCTTCGGCATGGTGGAGGAGTCGCCGCAGCGGGAGTCGACCCGCTTCTATCCGCGCAGCCCCTACGGCGCGGCCAAGGCGTACGGCTTCCACATCACGCGGAACTACCGCGAGGCCTACGGCCTGTTCGCGGTCAACGGGATCCTGTTCAACCACGAGTCGCCGCGCCGGGGCGAGAACTTCGTCACCCGCAAGATCGCCCTGGCCGCGGCCCGCATCCGGGCCGGCCTGCAGGAGCGCCTGATGCTCGGCAACCTGGAGTCGCGGCGGGACTGGGGCTACGCCGGGGACTACGTGGAGGCGATGCGGCTGATGGTGCGCGCGGACGAGCCGGACGACTACGTGATCGCGACCGGCGAGACGCGCAGCGTGCGCGAGTTCTGCGATCTCGCCTTCGCCCGTGCCGGCCTGCCGCTCACCTGGCGAGGTTCGGGCGCCGGCGAGGAGGGTGTCGCCGGGGATGGCCGGGTGCTGGTCGCGGTCGACGCCCGCTACTTCCGGCCGGCGGAGGTCGATGCGCTCTGCGGCGATGCAAGCCTGGCGCGGGAACGTCTGGGATGGCGTCCCCGGATCACGTTCCGCGGGCTCGTCGAGATGATGGTCGACGCGGAACTCGAAGCGGTTGGCGGCGGGACGGCCGGATGACGTGGACGCGCCGCGAGGCGCTCGGGCTGATCGGGACCGGCGCGGCCGTGCCGCTGTTCGGGTCCTGCGCGGCGGACGAGCGCTCAGCCGGAACGCCGGAGGGAGGAGCATCGATGGGCGACGCCCCGATCCACTACATGAGTCTGCGGGAAGTCGCGCGCCTGATCGAGGCCCGGGAACTCTCGCCGGTCGCCCTGGCCGAGACGATGCTCGGCCGGATCGCCGCTGTCGACGGCCGGCTCAGGAGCTACGCCACCGTGATGGCCGACGAGGCGCTTGCCGCGGCGCGGGCGGCCGAGTCGGAGATCGCGGGCGGGCGCTATCGCGGACCGCTGCACGGCGTCCCAATCGCGGTGAAGGACCTCTGCTACACGCAGGGCGTGCGCACGATGGGCGCCCTCTCGGTCCTGGCCGACTTCGTTCCCGGGTTCGACGCCACCGTGGTCGAGCGGCTGGCCGATGCCGGCGCCGTCCTGCTCGGCAAGCTGAACCTGACGGAAGGCGCGATGGGCGCCTATCACCCGGACTTCGACATCCCGGTCAATCCGTGGGACGAGGACCTGTGGACGGGCGTTTCGTCGAGCGGCTCGGGCGTCGCGACAGCGGCCGGCCTCTGTTTCGGGTCGCTCGGCTCGGACACCGGCGGCTCGATCCGGTTTCCGTCGGCCCAGTGCGGGATCGTCGGCCTCAAGCCGACCTGGGGGCGGGTGAGCCGGTACGGCGTGCTCGAACTCGCCGGCTCGCTCGACCACATCGGGCCGATGACGCGGACCGTCGCCGACGCCGCGATCATGCTCGAAGCGATCGCCGGCGCCGACCCGAACGACCCGACGGCGCTCGACGCGCCGATGCCGTCCATCCTGTCGATGCTGGACGGCGACATCGCCGGGATGCGGCTCGGCTTCGACCGGCGGTACGCCTCGGAAGGCGTCGACCCGGCGGTCGCCGCCGTGGTGGAAGAGGCGCTGCAGGTGCTGGCCGGCCTGGGCGCCGAGATCATGGAGGTCGAGATGCCGGCGGCGCCCTTCGACGACTGGTGGCCGCTCTGCTCCTACGAGGCCGTCCGTGCTCATGCCGCGACCTACCCCAGCCGCGCCGCGGACTACGGGCCGTACTTCGGCGAGTTCCTGGCCTTCGGCTCAGGGGTGAGCGACGAGGCGTACGCCGAGGCCACCGAACGGCGCGCGGCCTTCAGCGAGCGGTTCGAGGCGATGCTGTCGACCGTCGACGCGCTGGTCTGCCCGTCCAACGTCGCCGCGCTGCCGATGACGGACGCGATGGGCTACGACACGGTCGGGGCGTTCAGGGAGGCCCTGGAGTCGTTCGCCGGGACCTTCGATCCGCCGCTCGGCAGCATCCAGCTCTTCACCGTGCCCGCCGACTTCGCCGGCACGCCGACGATCTCCCTGCCGTGCGGCTTCTCGGCCGCGGGCGCGCCCCACAGCCTGCAGCTCGTCGGCCGCGACTTGAGCGAACCGACGCTCTGCCGGCTCGCCCACGCCTACGAGCAGGCGACCGACTGGCACCTGCGCCACCCGGACGTCTGAGTTCGTCGCGCAGCCTCCGCCGTGTAGCCGTGGTCGGCGTGATCCCGTTGCCATGGCGCGAGAGGTTGCGGCAGGTTGGGGCGGGTGGCCTGATCGTGGCCTCCGACGAGGTTTGGCCTGCTCGCTATCTGGTCCAAAGAGGCTTGCGCCGGAATTCGCCCTTGGAGGAACACCGAGGGAGGAAGAGTTGGAAGTGGGCCCCACATCTGGATCATGTCGGCAATCCTGACGTCGGCTGGGTCATCCAGGGCCTCAAGAAAACGGCCCGCGGCTATCGCAATCGGGACCGCTTCCGAACCGCCATCTACTTCCATCTCGGAGGACTAGACCTCTATCCCGATTCACTCACATTCCACACGAAACCCTGAAGAGCCCATCGTTGATGCCATCGAGGAGGAACGAGTGGAGTTGGCGGATATCGCTCTCCCTGATCGGCGTCTCCGTGTTGGCCGCCAGTTCCTCGAGGAAGTCAAGCGCGTGCGATAAGTTCCGGGCTTCGGCCTGATCCTTGAGCGGTTTCCCCGTGATCGTCAGTCCTTGCTCCACCACTTGGCGAGTCTCGCCGACCGCAAGTACGTTCCCCTCGATGGCGTTGGAGTGGTAGATGTTCTTGATGCGAAAGTGGTTCCTTAGTCGGTAGAGCACCTCACTGGACAGTCTCCCGTCGGCTCGCATCTTCCGCACGCGCTCGGCGAGTTTCGCGAAAGTCGGCATCCTCGATTCTTCGCAGACGTAAGGCGTGCCGCCGATGTCGATGTGGGACACTTCGATCTACCATCCTCTTGTTTCTCGGAGAGCGTCGTCCCCTCCGACTCTTGCCGCTTGCCGCGCCGCCTGGCCAGTGCCATCGCCTCCCCTGACTCGACCAGGCTCAAACGGATGCAGGCTACCGCAGGGCGGCCGGCGCCGCAGCCGTTTACTGACCGCCCGCCGCGTACACCCTCTCGCCGGCGATGAACGTCATCTCCACTTCGTCCGATGCACCTCGGCCGGCTCGACGTCGAACGGGTTCTGCGAGGTGACGACGAGGTCGGCCTCCTTGCCGACCTTGATCGTGCCGACCTTGTCGCCCTGGCCCATGAGGCGCGCGCCGTTCCAGGTCATGATGCGGAGCGCGTCCTCCAGCGCCACCTGTCCCTGGAGGCCGAGCGTCTCCTCGCTGCCTCCCGGTACCTGACGGGTGACCATCGTCTCGACGGCGAGCCACGGGTCGACCAGGGGCGCCACCGGCCAGTCCGAGCCGGCGGCGACCAGGGCGCCCGTCTCGAGGGCGTCCCTGATCGGAACCCAGCGCTTCATCCGCTCGTCGCCGACCGCCTTGCGGATGTCGATCGCGGCCATCGGCGTGGGGAACCAGATGTACGGCGAGAACTCCCAGGCCATCCCCAGCTCGCGCGGCCGGGGAATGTCGGCCGGGTCGACGAACGTGCCGTGGCCGACGTCGTGCATCGGACCGCCGAAGCCGTTTCGCTCCCGGGCAGCCGCGCCGGCGTCGATCGCGGCCCGCACCGCGCCGTCGCCCGCGGCGTGCATCTTGACGTGGAGCCCCTGGCGGTCGAACGCCGTCACCGCGTCGTTCAGCGCCTCCTGCGGCACCAGGAGCAGCCCGAGCTTCGGGCGCGGGTCGTCGTCGCCGATCGAGTCCTCGTAGGGCGCGAGCATCGCCGCGGTGTGGCTCTCCGTCGGCACGCCGTCGAGCATGATCTTCACGCAGTCGACCTTCAGGCGCTCGCTCTCGTAGGTCGCCCGGATCGCGAGCTGGGACTCGGCCGCGTCGGCGAGCGCCGGGTTGGTGCGCCCAGGTGACGCAGGCCCGGACCCGCTGCTTCAAAGTGCCCTCGCGCGCCAGTTGCGCCAGCGCGCCGAGCTGCCACGAGTTCGCGTAGGCGACGGTGAACGAGGTGATGCCGTGGGCCAGCATCTCGTCCGTGGCGATCTTCATGTCCTGCATCTTCTGCGCGTCCGAGGCCGGAGGAATCGCGGAAGCCACCATGGCGTTGGCCGTCTCGCGCAGCCGGCCGGTCGGGTTGCCGGCCGCGTCGCGCTCGATGATCCCGCCCTCCGGGTTCGGGGTGTCGCGGTCGATGCCGGCGACTTCCAGCGGCATCGTGTTGACCCACACGCTGTGGTGGGACTCGTCGTACAGGAAGCCGGGTTGTCCGGCGACACGGCGTCGAGGAACTGCCTCGTCTGCTGGCCGGGCTCGAACACCGCCGCTACCCAGTTGCCGCCGTTGATCCACTCGCCCGGCTCGGCCCGGGAAGCGCACTCGCCGACGGACTCGCTGATCATGTCCGGCGTCGCGCCCGGAGGCAGGCGGCACGAGAACTCCTGCATCCCCGCGATCAGGGGATGCACGTGGACGTCGTGGAAGCCGGGGAAGGCGGTCCCGCCCGCCAGGTCGATCACCTCTGTCGAGTCCGTGCGGAAGGCGTCGACGGAGGCGCTGTCGCCGACAGCGACGATGACGCCGTCACGGATGGCGATCGACTCCGCCCAGCCGTCGGGGGTGTAGACGTTGCCGCCGTCGAGGATGGTGTCGGCCGGGTCGTTGCGAGACGGCGCCGGCTCGCCGGCCTGCCGCGAAGCGGCGAGCGCGACTACTTCTCGTCCCGCGTCATCCAGCGCTTGCCGGAGCTGTGCGGCGCGCTGTTCGGACTGCGGTTGAATCTCTCTGCCGCATGCGGATAGTCCGGCCCCACGACACCGCCGGCGCAGTCTCCGGCCGGCGGCACGACCCAGTCGCAGCCGGGCGTGTTCTCCGGGCCGTCGGCCCAGCATTGCTCCAGCGCCTCGAGGTCCGCGGCCAGTGAGCCCGGATCGTGCGGCGGCATGTGCTCGTTCGGATCCCAGAAGTCGCCGGTGAACTCCTCCAGCGTCTCCATCGCGATCCGGTGGCAGCCGAGGCAGCCGTTGCCTTCGATGTGGATCGTCCGCATGTCCCAGGTCGGCGCGCCCACGACGTAGTAGGGCGGGTTCGGGCCGGGCAGAACGGGGACGACGGGCTGGCGCGGGTTCTCGGGAAGCCGCGCGGACTTGATCCACGGGTTGTGGATGAACGGGTCCGCCTGATGGCAGCGGACGCACTGGATGCCTCCGGCGGGCATGTAGGCGTCGTCGAACTCCGGGTCGTCCGGACCCGGCAGCACGCCGAGCAGGCGGTTGTTCTCGCCGATGTGGGTCCAGGGGCTGTTGTCGCCCGACTCGAAGAAGCAGGTGGCGCCCGTCTCGTAGTTGTAGCCGATCATCTGGACCGAGTCGCCGAGGTCGACGTTGAAGACGTCGTCACGGCCGTCGTGGCGGCAGAAGCTCACCCAGACGACCTCGGGCCGGGGCGAGCCGTCGGCGTTCCGGCCCTCGTGGCGCTGGAGGCTCGAACCCGGCATGCAGTCGCCGATCTGGAGGCTGCCGTCGTCGCAAGCGTGGAGCCCCGGGTCCTCGAAGATCTCCCGGCCGTCCTGCCGGATGCGGATGCGCGCGCCCTGGCCGCAGTCGACCGTGGGTGCCACGCCCAGGTGCGGCTCGCACATCGCCGCGTAGGCGCGGGCGCTCTTCGGCATGGGCGGGTTCGCGCCCTCGGGCGTGCACTGCTGTAGGGATTGCCCCTGCGCCAGACCCGGCCCAAGCGCGACGCCAAGCAGAACTGCCACCCACTGGGTGCGCCGGCGTCCCCGCCGGCTGCCGCCGAAGGCGGCCACATAAACGCGCCGGCCGGCAGACCGGCGTCCGCTTGGGCGTACGACCATGCTGCTCCCCCTACATCTCCAGCGCGACTTCCTTCTTCGCGTTCGACTCCAGCGATTGGACCTTGCGCTTCAGGTACTTGTTGAGCTGCCGGTCGTAGCGGCTGGTGGCGCCGGCGTGACGAGCGCGCACGTAGGGCTCCCAGCGGGCTTCGCCGGCCGCCTCGACCCGGTCGCCCATGACGGTGACCCGCTGGATGATGCGCTCCTCGTTGAAGTCGTTCAACACGAAGTGCTGCGTGCAGCGGTTGTCCCACATGGCGAGCGTGCCCTGCCGCCAGCGATAGCGGACGGTGAAGCGCGTGTTCGTCGCCCAGCGGGTGAGGTAGCCGAGCAGGTGGTCGCTCTCCTCGTGGCTGAGCTCGACGATGCGCCGCGTGAAGTGCTCGTTGACGAACAGCGACTTGCGGCCGGTCTCGGGGTGGACGCGGACGACCGGGTGGATCGTCATCTTCTCCGGCTTGCCGTGCGGCGTCGCGTCGTGGAGCGCGGTCAGGCCCTCGCAGAGTTCCCGGAGCGGCGGCGAGAGTTCCTCGTAGGCCTTGTACATGTTGGCCCACATCGTGTCGCCGCCGACCTCGGGGCACTTGACCATGTTCAGGATCGCCATCACCGACGGACTCGCCTGGAAGCTGATGTCGCTGTGCCACTCGTCCGCGACGCCGCCGCGGGTCGCCACCAGCTCGAAGACCTCCGGGTGGTCCAGGAACGGGTTGTTCAGGTGCGGGTGCCCTTCCAGCTCGCCGAAGTGGCGGCCGAAGGCGACGTGCTGCGCCACGTCGAGGTGCTGATCGGGGAAGAAGAGCACCTGGTGGTCCAGCAGCAGGCCGCGGATCGTTGCGGCCTCGTTGGGGCCGGCGTCCGCCAGCGGCAGATCGTGGATCTCGGCGCCCAGGGACCCGGAGAGACGGACGACTCGATGGCTCATGGAAGTTCTCCTGCGTTTGGAAGGGCGAGGCTATCGCCAACGCGGTCCTCGTGGGCGTCCCGCTTCGTTGCCCGGGCGTATGAGGCCTGGCGCGGGGTAGACGAGGGAGTGTCACTTCGATGATGCGATCACCGATTTGACATGGACGGCGCGGGTCGCAGCCTCGAGCCGAGCGCCTAGACTCTCCGTCATGCGCAACCAACTCGGCCTTGTCGCCGCCGTCCTCGCCGTGGTCATCCTGTCCTGCTCGGAGCCCGCGGAGCAGGACGAGGGTCCCCGGGTGCAGGCCGACGGCACCGTTCACGTTCCGGCCTTCGACCTGCCGGAGACCTCCTACTTCAGCGACGAGTCGCGGGCCGCGATGAAGCACTTCCGCGAGGTCTACGGACCGGAGTTCGGCGCCTTCTCCCAGGGCTGCGCGAACCTGAACGACGTCGCCGACGACCCTGAGGCGATCCGTGCCGCACGCCAGTGCGTCGCCGACGGCTACTACAAGACGGCCATCTACCGGGACACCGTCGCCAAGCACCCGGTGAAGATCACGGCGGAGACGATCGCGGGCGTCTACACCGAGGTGTTCGTGCCCGAACGGGGCATCGCCGAGGAGAAGGAAGACCGGCTGCTGGTCAGCATCCACGGCGGCGGCTTCCGGGTCGGCGCCCGCTACTTCAGCCACACGGAGGCGATGCAGGTCGCCGACATCGGCGGCTACAAGGTGATCAGCCCCGACTACCGAATGGCGCCGGAGGCCGCCCATCCGGCGGGCGTCGAGGACGTTATCGCCGTCTACCAGGCGATGCTGGAGGACTACGAGGCGGCGAACATCGGCATCTACGGCTGCTCGGCCGGCGCCATGCTCACGGCGCAGACGGTCGCCTACATCCTCGAGAACGACCTTCCGCTGCCGGGCGCGATCGGTCTCTTCTGCGCTGGGATCCCCATGACCGACGGCGACACTCCGGGCGTCTTCAAGATGGGCCGCAGCGAGAGCGCCTTCCTGGTCTCGGCGTTGGGCGGCTTCCCGCGCCCGGTCGAGCCGGCGGAGCCGCCCCAGCCGAGCGGCTACTTCCGCGGCGTGGAAGCCGGCGACCCGGTCGTGGCGCCCGGCGACCACGACGACCTGCTCGCCCGCTTCCCGCCTGCGCTGCTCATCAGCGGCACGCGAGACTTCGCGCTCGGCGGCGTACTGGCCAGCCACAACAAGCTGGTCAGCCTCGGCGTCGAGGCCGCTCTGCACGTCTGGGAAGGCCTCGGGCACGCGACCTTCGCGTTCAACCCGCGCCTGCCCGAGTCGGACGAGGTGCACAACGTGATCGTCCGTTTCTTCGACCGGCATCTGTCGCGGTAGGGGCGTTCGCCGCAGTTCCGCCGCGCTGTTGCACGGGGAACGCCGCCTACCGGATGTGCCGGCACCCCCTCGCCGGCTGCCTCCGCAGGAGGCCGGAGACCTGTGCCGGGCGCCAGGCCGGCGCCGCTGACGGCCAGTGACTGATAGTGTCATTCACTAAGGAGGAGTTCCATGGCTGCAAATCACCTGGTCCAGGCTCGCATAAGCCGAGCCGTGAAGGAGGAAGCGGCCGCCGTCCTGGCCGCCATGGGTCTGACCGTCTCCGACGCTGTACGTCTGCTGTTGACCAAGGTCGCCCACGAGAAGGCGCTGCCGTTCGCGCCGTTGGTGCCTAACGCCGCCACCATCGAAGCGATGAGGGAAGCCCGTCGGGGCGGACTCCCGCGGTTCGCCAGCGTCGAGGATCTCCTCGACGATCTGCATGCGCCAGATTGAGCGGACCACCCAGTTCAAGCGCGACTACAAGCGTGAATCTCGCGGACGGCATCGGGCATCCCTCGATGCCGTCCTGGTGCCCGTCCTGAGGGCCCTGGCTGGCGACCAGTCACTCGAACCCCGGCATCACGACCACGCCTTGAGCGGCAAGTGGAGCGACCATCGGGACTGCCACGTCAAGCCGGATTTGGTGCTGATCTACCAGAAGGCCGATCCCGAGACGCTGCGACTGGTGCGCTTGGGTTCCCATTCGGAACTCGGTCTGTGAGACCTCGTCAAGCACCATCGACGACTTGAAGGCAACTTGGCTGTTTCGGAGTTCCAGTCCAAGCCGAAGCCTAAGACATCTTGCGGAGCCAACAACGATCCTTGTACCCTCGACGGATGCCCAAGGTCCTCGTTTCCTGGATGGGTACCGCGGATCTCCGCGCTCCCAACGAGCACGCCGAGGTCGGCACGGGGCCGGTAGCCCAGGCGCTCTCGGCGCGCCGATTCGACGAGGCGTACCTGCTCACGAACCACGAACAGGATGCCGCGGGCCGGTACCGATCCTGGCTGAGGGCGCGAGCGCCCGACGTACGGATTCGGATGGTCCATGAGAAGCTGACCAGCCCGACCGATTTCGGCGAGATCCACGCCGCGGCGGTCCGCGCGTGCGAGGGGGCGGTCGAGAACGACCAGGACACGCGGCTCACCTTCCATCTGAGCCCGGGAACGCCGGCGATGGCGGCCATCTGGCTCATCCTGGCCAAGACGCGCTTTCCCGCCGCGCTCATCGAGTCCTCGCGCGAACACGGCGTGCGCGACGTGTCCGTCCCGTTCGACATCAGCGCCGACTTTCTTCCCGACCTGTTGCGGCGGTCGGACCGGGAACTGGAACGACTGGCGGCCGGACTGCCGCCGGAGGCGCCGGAGTTCGAGGAGATCGTCCACCGGAGTCCGGCGATGAAGCGCGTCGTCCTGCGGGCGCGACGCGTCGCTTTGCGCTCCGTGCCGGTCCTGATCGAGGGAGAGACCGGCACCGGCAAGGAACTGCTGGCGAGAGCGATCCACCGCGCCAGCCCCCGCGGCGACCGCCCCTTCGTGGCGGTCAACTGCGGCGCCCTGCCGCCCGAACTCGTCGAGTCCGAGCTCTTCGGCCACGACAAGGGCGCCTTCACCGGCGCCTCGGCGCGCCGCGCGGGGCACTTCCTCAGCGCCGACGGCGGAACCCTCTTCCTCGACGAGATCGGCGAACTGCCCTTGCCCGCCCAGGTGAAGCTGTTGCGCGCGCTCCAGGAAGGCGAGGTCCTGCCGGTCGGAAGTTCGCGTCCGCTGAGGGTCGATGTCCGGCCGGTGGCCGCGACCAACCGTTCGCTGCCGTCCGAGGCGGCGGCCGGCCGCTTCCGCGAGGACCTCTTCTACCGTCTGGCCGTGGCGGTGCTGCGCCTGCCGCCGCTGCGTGAGCGCCCGGGCGATCTGGCGCTCCTTCTCGACCGGTTTCTGGAGCAGGTGAACCGCGAGGGTGCGGAGCAGCCTGGCTTCGTCAACAAGAAACTGTCTGTCGGCGCAAGAAAAGTCGTGCTTTCCCACGTCTGGCCGGGCAACGTGCGCGAACTCCAGAACACGCTGCGCCGCGCCGCCATCTGGTCCTCCGACGAGACGCTCACCGCGGAGGACATGCGGGAGGCCCTGATTCCGCTTGCCGTAGACGATCGGCGGGAGACGGTACTGGACCGCCCCCTGGAAGGAGGCCTCGATCTCAGGGAACTCCTGGCGAACGTGGCCCGCCACTACCTCGAACGAGCCCTGGAGCACACCGGAGGAAACAAGACCGAGGCGGCCCGGCTCGTGGGCCTTCCCAGCTACCAGACGTTCACCAACTGGATGAAGCGCTATGGTCTGACGCAGTGATGGCGCATGGTTCCGCATGCGCATGGAATCCGGGGCCGTAGAATCAAGGCTCACGGAGTTCGGAGGCATGGAAGCATGAACACGACATTGACCGCAGTCATTGAGCGAGAAGATGACCTCTATGTCGCCCTCTGCCCGGAGTTCGACGTAGTCAGCCAGGGCGCCACCGTGCGTGAAGCGCGAGAGAACCTGCGGGAGGCGCTGGAGCTGTTCTTCGAGCAGGCGCCTACCGAAGAGCAGGAGCGGAGGTACCGGCGGGAGGTCTATGTCACGAACCTGAACATCGCGGTTGGCTAGGCTACGGCGACTCTCAGGCGCTGACATCCGGCGCATTCTGGAACACAGCGGCTTCCAGCAGGTGAGGAGGAATGGCAGTCACGTCGTGATGCAGAAGAGCAGCGGCGGGGAGACCGTCACCGTTCCGGTCCCGGATCATCGCGAGGTCGCGGTAGGAACGCTACGCGCGATCATCGTCAGTGTACTGACGCAATGATGGCACGCCGCTTGCTCTCAACCCTCCTTCGATGTTCGAGGAAGGACGGATGACTCCACGCGAAACCGAGGCCGACGCCCGGATCGAGATCGACGACCTGCTGAAGCAGGCGGGATGGGATCCGAGCGACAAGTCGATGGTGCGCACGGAGGCGCCGGCCGTCATGCCGGAACGCCCCGGCCCCTTGGTTGACCGCCTCGGCGCCCGACCGTTCGAGACGCACGCCCCCGCCTACGACCTCGTTGCAGCCGCCGGCGACTTCGGTCCGGACCGACTCGTGGGCAAGCCGGGCGACGAAATCGGCTGGGCGCCCGTGCCAAGTTCGGTACGCCTCACGCGCGACCACTTCGTGGCTCGCGTCGAAGGGCGTTCCATGGAACCGGCGATCCCGGACGGCGCCTGGTGCCTGTTCCGGGCCGACAGGGGAGGAAGCCGCGAAGGAAAGCGGGTTCTCCTCTGGCACCGGGGCTGCACCGACCCGGCGCTCGGCGGGGAGTTCTCGGTCAAGCGCTACGCGAGCAAGAAGGCCGGCGACGGCGACGGGACGTGGAGACACCGCGAGATCCGCCTGGAGCCGCTCAACCCGGATCCGGCGTTTCGGCCCCTCCTGTTCTCCCCGGAAGCCGAGCACGATCTGCGCGTGGTGGGCGAACTCGTCGAAGTTCTCGATCTGGAGGAAACGGGCGACGGCGCCGCGGCCGGCGGCGGTCGGGCCGACTACGTCCTCAACGACCGCCGCGGCCGGCCCCTGGCCGTGATCGAGGCCAAGCGGAACGCGATCCACCCTTACGTGGCCAAGCAGCAGGCTCTCCCGTACGCCAGGGCGCTCGACGCGCCGTTCATCTTCCTCGCCAACGGCGAACAGACCTACTTCTGGGACTGGAAGAACGACGACGCCCGCGAGGTCGCCGGCTTCTTCTCGCAGCGCGATTTGGAGCGGCTGGTCGAGGCGCAAGAGAACCGGAAGCCGCTCGCCACCATCGAGATTCCCGAGCACTACGTGCGCCAGGGCGAAACGCGCACCCTCCGGCCGTACCAGACCGAGGCCATGCGGGCGCTCGACCACGCCCTGGAACTCGGCAAGCGGCGCTTCCTGATCGAGTTGCCCACCGGCACCGGCAAGACGGACCTCACCTGCCTTTACCTGAAGCGCCTCTTCGAGGCCCGCTGGGTGGAACGCGTGCTCGTTCTGGTGGACCGGGAGCAACTCGCCAAGCAGTTCCTGGAGGCGGTGCAGGACCTGCTCCCGACATATTCCAGCTACTGGATGCGGTCGGGCATGGCGCGTCAGGAGCAGCAGATCACGGTCGCCCTGCTCCAGACGATGATCGGCCGCATCGAGGAGTACACCGCCGGCTACTACGACGTCGTGGTCACCGACGAGTGCCACCGCTCGATCTACGACGGCTGGAAGCCCGCGCTCACCCGCTTCGAGGCCGTGCACATCGGCCTGACCGCCACGCCGGCCAACTACATCGAGCGCAACACCTACGACTTCTACCACTGCAAGCCCGGCAAGCCCGACTTCAGCTACCCGATCCAGGACGCCTTCCGCGAGGGTTACCTGGCCCCGTACTGCTTCGCGTCCGGCATCACCGAGCTGGTGGCCGAGGGCGCCGCCGTGGACGAAGAGCGATACGACCCGGCCGCCTTCGAGAAGCAGTGGACCAACGAAGCCAGCAACCGCTTGATGATGAGGGAGTTCGACGAACTCGCCTGGGCCGGCTACGAGGAGCTGGCGCCGAAGCAGAGCACTGGACCGGGCAAGTCGATCGTCTTTGCCATCACGAAGCACCACGCGGCGCGTCTCGCCCAGTACCTCAACGAACTTCACCCGGAGCACAAGGGGCGCTACGCCGAGGTCATCACGTCCGACGCGGTCGATCCCGATGCCCTGATCCGCCGGTTCAAGACCGAGCAGTACCCCCAGGTGGCCGTCAGCGTCGGCATGCTCGATACGGGCTTCGACTGCCGGGAGGTGCTCCACCTCGTCCTGTGCCGCCGCGTGCGCAGCCCCATCCTGTACCAGCAGATGCGCGGTCGCGGCACGCGCCTGGCGCCCCACATCGACAAGCGGAAGTTCGTGATCTACGACTTCTTCCGCAACCACCAGTACTTCAACGACAGCGACACCGACGCGTTCACGGGCGCCGGCGGCGGACACGCGCCCGCGCCTCCCGACGCTGCCTCGACGGTTCGTGGCGACCTCGTGGAACTCGGTCTTGAAGACGAGTGGCTCGAAGCCGTCGGCTACGTCGAAGTCGGTCCCGAGGGCGAACGGGTCGACAAGGAGAAGTACAAGAGCGACTGGCGGGAGGCGGTCCAGACCCGAGTGGCCGATGACCCACTGCTGCGCAAGGTGCGGGACGAAGAGCCGCTTGAGCCAGGCGAGGAAGAGAAGCTCGTCCGACTCCTGAACCGGCCAGAGCGCTACTTCAACGAGGACAACCTGCGTCGTGCCTACCGCGACCCGAGCGGCACGCTCGTCGACTTCATCCGCGCCGCCCTCGGCACGCTCCGCATCAAGAGCCGCGAGGAGAAGCTCGAAGAGTCCTTCCGCGCCTGGCTCATCTCGCACTCCTTCACGTCAACCCAGGCCGAGTACCTGCATCTTCTGAAGAACCGCGGCATCGCCACCGGACATGTGCGGATCGAGGATCTGTTCGAGCCGCCTCTCTCGATTCTCAACGTCGCCGGCAAGGGAGTGGCGCTCTTCGGCGAGCAGGGTCTGCGCGATGTCGTGGACGACCTGAACGAGGGCGTCTTCCTGCCCGCGGGGCGCGCAAGCTGAGAACGGAGGCGCGAGAAGCATGGACCACGGCCTGCGGCGCAAGCTCGACCGGATCACCGACATCCTCTGGGCGGGCGGCGTCACGAACCCCGTCACGTACATCGAGCAGATCTCGTATCTCATCTACCTGAAGCTGCTCGACGAAGAAGAGGCCAACCGCGAGCTGCGGGCGCGGCTTACAGCCGGCAACGGCGCGCGCCTCTTTCCACTCCAGGCGGAGCGCTACCGCTGGAGCAAGTGGCGCTTCCTGAGCGGGAACGACCTGCGCGACTTCGTGCGCGACGAGGTCTTCCCCTACATGGCGTCCCTGGTCAAGGACGAGCCGCAAGTGGCCGGCTACTTCCGCGACGCGGTGCTGGAGATCACCGATCCCAACGTGCTCAAGCAGGTCATCGACGAACTCGACGGCATCGAGTTCCAGAAGCTCGGGCCCGACGTCAAGGGCGACGTCTTCGAGTACCTGCTCACTCATCTGGGCCAGTCCGCCCTCAACGGTCAGTTCCGCACGCCGCGGCAGATTCGCGCATTCATGGTCCAGATGACCGACCCGGACCTGGGAGACACCGTGTACGACCCGGCCTGCGGCACGGCGGGCTTCCTGATCGACGCCGTGGACCACATCCTGGCGCGCTACAGCGAGAATCCCGAAGAAGTCCCATCTACGGCGAGGACTGGCTGGAGAAGCGCGGTCAGACCTTGGAAGAAGCCAAGGCCGAGATCCCCAATCTCCAGACCTATCGCAAGGGCGCCGGCGACTTGCTGCCCGACTGGAAACGGCTCGAAGCCTCCATCCACGGCACCGACGTATCCCGCCAGATGATGCGCATCGCCGTGATGAACCTGGTGCTGCACGGCATCCGCGGCGCCCGCGTCAAGCGCGCCAACGTGCTGTCCGAGATGAGCGGCCTCACCGAGGACGACCTGCACCGCCAGTACCAGGTGATCCTCTCGAACCCGCCCTTCGCGGGCCAGATCCCGAGGGAGTCGATTCGTGCCGACCTTCCCACCAGGTCGAAGAAGAGCGAGTTGCTCTTCCTGTCCTTGATGATGCGCTCGCTGGCGCCTGGCGGGCGCTGCGCCGTGGTCGTGCCTGAAGGTGCGCTGTTCGGATCCACCAAGGCGCACAAGGAACTGCGTGAGAAGCTGTTGCGAGAGTTTGAGGTGCTGGCTGTCGTTTCACTGCCGGCGGGTGTCTTCAAGCCGTATGCCGGGGTCAAGACGTCTGTGCTCGTCTTCCGTCGGCCCGCGACAGCGGGCGACGAAGGCATGGCGGCCACGCAGCACGTTTGGTTCTACGAGATCCGCAACGACGGCTATGACCCCGACAGAGTCCAGGGCGGCGGCCGTCCCGAAACCCCCGACAAGAACGACGTCCCCGGCCTCCTGACCGCTTGGGCGGGCTACAGGGGTTCCCGCTCCGACAGCCGCCTGGGCCCCGAGGCCGGTTCCATCCTCGACCCAGGCACCAACGAACCCCTTTGCTGGTGGGCACACTTCGCGACCCTCTCCGAGAACGACTTCAACCTCTCCGCATCCCGCTACAAGCCACGTGTCGCCGAGAAGGCGCCGGACGAGGATCCTGCCGAGTTGATCCGCGAAGTTCTCGTGATCGAAAAGGGGATCACCGAAGAGTTAACCAAGCTACTGAGCGAATTGGGACGCGGGTCATGAACTGGTCGACATCCCCACTCAAGCACCTCCTTGTAGCCGCCGGAAGTGGCACTTGGGGACGGCCTCCTACTAAGGGCTCAGAACCCGCCTATCCGGTACTTCGATCCACGAACATCCAAGACGGGAGACTCCAGTTCGAGTCCACGCCCTTACGCTCGGTCTCGGAGAAAGCCGTCTCGAAGTACGTCCTCAAGCTGGGCGACATCCTCGTGACGACATCCTCGGGCAGCCCAAGACTCCTCGGCAAGAACGCCATCGTAGAAGAGCTTCCAGGCCACGGCGGGAAGTTCCTTTTCTCCAACTTCACTTGGCGCCTCCGGCCGGACCCGAAGGTCTTGGTGCCGAAGTATCTCTACTACTACCTCAACAGTCCCCGTGCCCGAGCCGAGCTCGCACGCATTCAGAGCACCACAAGTGGCCTCCGCAACCTCGACACGAAGTTGTACCTGATCCAGCCCGTTCCGCTCCCGGCTTTTCCAGAACAGCGCCGCATAGTACGACTCCTCGATCAGGTCGACCGCATCCGGCAGCTGAGGTCCAAGGCCGACGCCAAGGCAGACCGGATCCTCGCCGCCCTGTTCCTCAAGATGTTCGGCGATCCCGTGGCGAACCCGATGGGCTGGAGGAAAGCACCGTTCCTCGACGTCTTCGACGACATTACGTCGAAATGCCCGAAGACTCCGCGACGCGACTACTTGCCAGAGGGCACCTACCCAATCGTCGATCAGGGAAAGAGGGCTACGGTCTCTGGCTACAGCGATGATCTGGAGTCGTGCTACCGGGGGCCGGACGCGGTCGTCGTCTTCGGCGACCACACAAGGGCCGTCAAGTACGTTGAGCCACCCTTCGTCGCCGGAGCGGATGGAAGCCGCGTCCTTCGTGCGCGGCCCGGTTTCACGCCGGCCTTCCTCGCTACTCAGCTGCAACTTCAGCCGATTCCGAACCGAGGCTATTCCCGCCATATGCGCCTCGTGAAGAGACTCTCCTTCATCGTTCCCGACTTCGACCGCCAACAGCGCTTCTCCCAGGCCTTTCGCTCCCTGCGGGTGCTCACAGGGAAGCAGTCGTTAGCTGGTCACCGATTCGATGAGTTGGCGCGGAATCTCCACGCCCGAGCTTTCTCAGGGGCGTACGCTTCTCGTGTCGCTGGAGCTCAGGCGGAAAGGCGAAGCGACGGTCAGACCGGGGCAGTGGAATGACGCTCAAGGGCATCCGGCTAGGCAACTTCAAGGCCTTCGGCCCGACACAGCGCGTTCCGCTGCGGCCGATCACCCTTCTCTTCGGGGCGAACAGCGCCGGCAAGTCCAGCGTGCTGCACGCGCTGGGCCTGGCGCACCATGCGACGGAAACGGGCGAGCTCGACGTGCAGCGAACGCGGATCGGAGGCGATTCGATCGACCTGGGTGGATTCCGGCAGTTCGTTCACGGGAGGCAGCGCGGACAAGTCAAGCTGGCGTTCGAGCTTGACGCGGAACGGATGTCCGGGCCGGGTTCGGCGGTTCCGAGCAACGCCAAGTGCATTCTGGTCGAACTCACCCTCCGACTTCAGAACACCGGGTCGAGCCGCCCCGGCGTGAGTGACGTAGGCAGCGTTCATGGCGGTGAAGTCGTGCTTGGCCGATTCGGCCTGGAGGTTGACGGTCAATCCCTGCTCACCATGAGCGCTCGGCACGGCGGCGCCTTGAGCCTCGATCTGCTCAATCACGAGCATCCTGTGTTCAGATCTCCTCTTCACGAGATCCTGAGCCGCATGGCCACGGATCGGGAAGTGCGCGATGCTTCGGCCGATCTCGCCGGCGTTGTGAACGAACTCGTCCGCGGAATCGTCGGCCGTCGTCAGGGCCTGCTGCCGAGGATCGAGGAAGCCGCGGGGATCGCGCAAGAGGCGGCGGAGACCGGTCTCCTTACCGCGAGCCGCGTCAGCGGGCGGCGGCAGCGGGCCGATGCGGCACGCTCGCTCCTGACCCGAACGCTCCGAAATCTCCTCGGCGGGGTCACCGCCGCCATCGAGGCTGAGCTTCGGAGCCTGCTCTATCTGGGTCCAATGCGCTCCATCCCTCCGAGAAACCTCGCCTTCTCGGAGGAGGGCCGAGACTCGAACTGGCACGCCGGCGGCGGCTGGGCGTGGGACACGGTTCGAGAGCGGGAGGACTTGAGACTCCGCGTGAACCAGTGGCTTGGCAACCGCGAGTGGCTCAAGACTCCCTACAGGCTGGAGGAGAGGGAGTTTCTTTCAACGCAGGCGTTGTTTCTTGAACTGCCGACCCGGCTCGAGGACGCCCTGAGCGAGTTCGCTACCGATCTGCTGCGGGAGATGCACGCAGGGGTTCCCTCCGAGGTCCTCTCGTCGGCGATGGACGCCGTGGGCAAGACGCTTGAGCACCCTCGAGATGTCAGCGCCGAACAAGAAGCTCACGACCAAGTGGCAAGGGTCATCGAGAGCTTTGTCGATGCCGACCGTGAAGTCTCCGACTGGCTCGATTGTCCCGTCCAGCCGAACGAGCTGCTCGATGATCTCGTGTTGGTCGATCGCCGTTCGGGAACCGCCGTCAGCCACCGGGACGTCGGCGTCGGCGTGAGCCAGGTCCTGCCAGTGCTGGTTTCGGCCTACGCTTCGGAACGGAAGCTCCTGGCCATCGAGCAGCCGGAAATCCACCTGCACCCGGCGCTCCAGGCCGAACTCGGCGACGTGTTCATCGAGTCGGCGCTCGGCGGGGCCGAGAACCGGTTCCTGATCGAGACCCACAGCGAGCATCTGATCCTGAGGATCCTGCGCCGCATCCGGGAGACGTCGGATGGTGAACTGCCGGAGGGAGCGACTCCGGTACGGCCCGACCAGGTCGCCGTCCTCTACGTCCAGCCGGGACAGAAGGGCGCTGAGATCGTCGACCTGCCGATTACGCCGGACGGGGACTTCGAGCGTCCCTGGCCGGACGGCTTCTTCGCGGAACGGGCGGAGGAGCTGTTCTGACGGTGATCCAGGAGTACGCACTGGAGCCGGCCCTGGTGGCGACCTGGACGGACCGTCGCGACGCCCGGTACTTCGCCGAGAGCTTCGGGATCGGTCGAGCCCGGTTGGTCTCCCGCTTTCCGAAGCGTTGGAGACGGGAGGTCTACGACGAGGCGCTGAGCCTGAACACGACGCCGATGGGCCGGAAGCGCATCGAGGAGTTGTTGGCGAGGTTCTCCGAACACATGGTCAAGCGGCGATGCGGGCATTTCGACTCGAAGGCCGGCGACTGGTTCGAGAACGCGATGCGCGAGCACGAGCAGCGCCCGTTCCACGCGATCCTCGCCCGGGCCAACCCGAAGGCGCATCCCGAGGTTCTCGTCGGGGAGGACGTGAGCGAAGAATCGCACCCGCTCTGGTCGGCGGGCAGCAGTCGGGTCGTCGAGAGGCGGGCCGCGGACATGGCCGACGCCGTCGCGCCGGTTCTCCGAATCAGCTCGGTCATCCTCTTCGTCGATCCCTACTTCAGTCCTGCGGAGCGTCGCTACCGCCGAACGCTTGCCGCGTTCCTGCACGCTGCCGCAACGGCTCGGCCAGGAGGCCCGCCCGAGAGGATCGAGGTGCTCCTCAGCTCGGAGCATTCCGGCACCGAGCGCTTCTTCAGACAGGTGTGCGGGCAACTGAGTCGGTGCGTTCCTTCCGGACTACAAGTCGTCCTTCGCCGACTTGCCGAGAAACCGGACGGAGAGAAGCTCCACAACCGCTATGTTCTGACGGATCTGGGCGGAATGGAGTTCGGCGTGGGTCTCGATGAGGGGAACCGTGGCCAGACCGATGACCTGACGTTGCTGGGCAGGACCGCGTACGGACTCCGGTGGTCGCAGTACTCGGGCGAACCGCCAAGGTCTTTCAGCCAGGAAGGCGACCCCGTGACAGTGAATGGCTCGGCCGAAGCCTGACGCCGGAATGCGTACCCGACACCAGAGACCCTCTCGGTTTCCTGCTCGCGACCTGCCCGCCGTAACCGACGAACTCCTCCAGCGCATGGTCCGCGCCATCGTCGACGAGGTCGATCCGGAGAAGGTCGTTCTCTTCGGGTCGCGAGGGCGCGGCGACGCCGGGGCGGACTCCGACGTGGACCTGCTGGTGATCGAAGCCGAGCCGTTCGGCCCCGGCCGGAGCAAACACCGGGAGATGCTTCGCCTCAACCGCGCGGTCCGCCACTTCCGGGTCCCCAAGGACATCCTGGTGTTCTCGAACGAAGAGGTGGAGTACTGGCACGACTCGCTGAACCACGTCCTGGCGCGCGCGCTGCGGGAGGGGCGGATCCTGTACGAGCGGCCCACGGGTGACGTCGCCGAGCCGATGGGGCGGAGCTCTTCAACAATCTCCGAAGAAGGTGCCGGATGACCGACCCCAAGTGCGCGCGGATGATGCTCGGTTTGGCCGCGAAGGACGCTCGCGCGCTGGGATCGATGCAGGACCGGGAGGCTTTCTCGGAGGAAGTCTTCGGCTTTCACGTGCAGCAAGCCGCCGAAAAGGGGATCAAGGCATGGATTGCCGTCCTTGGCGGCCTCTACGAACTGACCCACGACCTGAGCGACCTGTTCCAGGGGCTTGAAGACTGCGGCGCCGATCCGAGGGATCTTGACCGCTTCCGGGCCCTCGCCCGGTTCACGCCGTACGCCGTCGAGTACCGCTACGAAGGAGTGGCCGAGTGGGTCGAACCGATCGACCGGAAGGCCGCCATCGCCTTGGTCGCCGAACTGCTCGAACACGTGGGCGCGGCGCTCGACGCGGTCGAGCAGTAGTGCCGGAGGACGTCGGGCGACGCCGAGGCCGGCGACGACGGCCAGGGCGAACGCGCTGGTCGGGACGCGAAGCAAGCCGCAACAGGGGAAGTAGCGCCGAGCCGCTCCCGACGGCAGACGTTCTTCACACCGTCCTGGGCGGCCTCGCAAGCAGCAGCGCGAAGAACTCGGCCTCGCTCGAGCAGGTCCGCGCGGCCCGAATCAGCTCTTCGGCCGGCAGGTCGTCAAGCTTCGCCAAGCGGCCCTTGAAGCCTGGATCTGCGGCGACCCCGCGCGTCTCCAGGATCCCGACGACGCCTTTCAGCATCTCGGCACGGCCTTCCGCGAAGCCCTCGGCACGGCCTGCGGCGAAGCCCTCCGCGCGGCCTGCGGCATAGCCTTCTTCGTGGCCTTCCGCTCGCTCGCCGCGCAGCCAGGGATCGTCATCCGGACCCGTGCCCTCGGCGGCGCCCAATGCGCGCCCGACACGGCGCAGCGCCGCCAGAGTCTCTTCGGAGGTGGACGGTTCATTGAGCGCGCGGTGAATCTCCTCCGCCGTCCAGCCGGGGAAGGCCCGGCTGCTCGAAGTCTCCTGGAACCCGCCGTCTTCCAGCGCATGGATCGTCAGGCCGGAGCGGCGGGACTTCGGCCGGTTCGGCGACGGCGCGTCCGGCACGTCCACCCAGACTTCCGGAAAGCCCCACGCCTCGTAGATCCAGAGCTTTCGCCGCCGGACGTCGGTCGAGTAATCGACTTCGAGCACTACATCCGGCCGCTCGCGGCTGTCGATATCGACGTCGCGTTCCCAGACGTGGTACTCAAGCGGATGCAGGTAGAGAATCTGGTCCGCCTGCATCAGGACCTTGCGCTCGCCGCCCGGGTCATAGCGAACCAGGTCCGTCGTTCCGAAGGTCTCGATCGGCGAACCCCTCGACGCGGCTATCCGCTCCGCAAGCCGCGCCAGCCGCTGCGAGGGCTGCTCGTGAAACCGAGTCGTCGGTTCGCGCACGATGACCGCCGTCTCGGTACGCGCCTCCCAGTACTCGACTCGGCCGTCGTAGTCCCCGATCTTCTCGCGCGAGATGCTCTCCGCCCGGCAACCGGGGAAATCGGCCAGATCGAGCGGCGCCTCCTCGGGATCGCCCAGACCCCCGGATCTCGTCCGGAACGCCGCAGTCTGGACCGGCTCAGCCATGTCCCGAAGTTACCACCGCGCTCGGCGCCGCGGCGGGCCTCGCCGCTGGAGCGGCTGGCTGTCCGACCCTTCCCGGCTGCCCGGCAGCGACGGGCGATCAGGCAGCCGTTGGCCCGGCCTGGGCCTGGTCAGTTGTACCAGTAGACGTGCTCGTCGTCCGTAGCGTCCGGCTGGAGCAGCGTCTTGTCGATGTTGACCGGGCTTCGGGTGGCCCAGGGCCAGATCGGCGGCGCCTGCTCCTCGTTGTGTGCGGCGAGGAGCTTCTTCAGGGCAGCGACCCGCTCCGGCTCGGAGTCGGCGAGGTTGTGCTGCTCGGTGGGGTCCTTCTTCATGTTGAAGAGCCATACCCCCCCGGGCGGATCGCTGATCTGGAGTTTCCAGCCGTCGGCGAGGACGACCTGGTAGCCGCCGGTGCGCCAGAAGAGCCGGTCGTGGGGCGCGCCCTCGACTTCGCCCAGGACGTGCGGCACCAGGTCGACGCCGTCGATCTTCCGGTCGCCGGGCAGATCGACTCCGGCCGCGGCCGCCGCGGTAGCGAAGACGTCGAAGCCGTGCACCGGGGCTTCGTAGGTCTGGCCGCCGCTGAGGCGAGCAGGCCACTTCAGGAGGAACGGCACGTGGATGCCTCCTTCGAAGAAGCTGATCTTCCAGCCGCGGAACGGCTCGTTGACGCGCGGCAGACCGATGTAGGCCGGCGCCCCATTGTCGGAGGTGAAGAAGACGAGCGTGTTCTCTTCGAGGCCGTTCTCGCGCAGCGCCTCGAGCACCCGGCCGACGCTGCGGTCTAGCGAGCGCACCATCGCGGCGTACACCCGCAGGCGATGCTCCTCGATGTGGGACAGTGCCTCGTAGTCGGCGCGCAGCGCCTGGAGCGGCGTGTGCACCGCCCAGTGCGCCAAGTAGAGAAGGAAGGGCCGGTCCTTGTTCGCCTCGATGACCTGGACCGCCTGGTCGGTGTAGTAGTCGGTCAGGTACCCGCCGGGTTCGAAGGCGGGACTGTCGTTGAACGACGCCTCGTAGCGCATGAAGCGCCACAGGAAACGGTCGATCCCATCGAACTCCTGCTTCGAGTTGACGACGTTCGGGTCGTCCTCGGGCAGGTACAGGCCGCTCCTCATGAGCAGGCTCTCGTCGAAGCCCTGCTCGTGGGCCCGCATGCCGTCGCCCACACCAAGGTGCCACTTGCCGATGTGCACGGTGTGGTAGCCGGCCGGCTTGAGCAGTTCGGCGAGCGTGATCTCTGACGGCGGCACACCCTTCTCGTCGATGGGAAGCGAAGCCCCTTCCGTGTTGCCGCTCGTCTGCCGGAGTCTGCCTTCCCTGCTCGAGAGCCGGGGCACCATCGTGGCGAACCCCGGCGGCGTCGGCGTGAACTCGAAACCGAAGCGGGTGCCGTAGCGGCCGGTCATCAGCGCGGCCCGCGACGGCGCGCAGGTGCCGTTGGCCGAGTAGCCGTTGGCGAAGTGGACGCCGTCCCGGGCCAGGGAGTCGATGTGCGGGGTCGGTACCGTGCCGCCCGCGACGCCGCCACCGAGCCAGCTCAGGTCGTTCCAGCCCAGGTCGTCGGCGAGGATGACGACGATGTTGGGCGGCCGCTCGCCGGCGGGCCGTCCTTCGGGATCGGCGCCGGACTGCCAGTCGATCGTTTGAGTCGGACCGATCTCGGCTGGCTGCTGCTGGGGTGGCTGGGTCGCTTGGGGCGTGCTCTGCCGGTAGGCAACCGCGCCCGCGGCGGCGGCCGCGAAGGTCGCGGCGAGCCCGAGGGCGACCAGGCCGCGTCGTGCGCCGCATCGATTCATCATTCTCGTCCTTTCGAGTGGTTGGGGCGGTAGCCTACGAGATCAACGCGATGGGTCCTCACCGGCGGCGCGTGAGCTTGATGGCAAGGACCGGTTGATGCCTCGGAGCATGAACCGGTACCATCCCTCTTCGCGAACCCAACATCGCCCCGGTGCCCGGTCGGACATTGGGGAGGTTCGTCCTCAGGCGATACCGGAAAGCGGAGAACCACATGCACCGCATAGCGCTGCTCCCTGCCGTTCTCTTCATCTGCCTTCTGTTTGCCGTCACGACTGCAACACATGTGCAGCCAGCGGCGGCACAGAACAACTCCTCCAGGATCGCCTTCGTATCCACTCAGGACGGCAACCCGGAGATCTACGTCATGAACGAAGGTGGCTCCGACCTGACGCGGCTGACCAACAATCCGGGCTTCGATGGTGCCCCGACGTGGTCGCCCGACGGCACCCGGATCGCATTCGCATCATCTCGCAACGACAACGCCGACATCTACATCATGAACGCCGACGGCTCCAACGTCGTCCGTCTCACCAGCCACGCGGCCAACGACGGCGGCCCCTCCTGGTCGCCCGACGGCTCGATGATCGCCTTCGATTCGAATCGCAGCGGCAGCTCTCAGGTGTGGCGTACCAACGTCGACGCCGGAAACTGGGGATACAACCTCACGCAGCTCACCGAAGACCATCCTCTGGGGCGCGTAAACAACTTCGTCGCCTGGTCGCCCGACGGT
This sequence comes from Vicinamibacteraceae bacterium, assembly GCA_012270995.1. Classification (GTDB taxonomy): domain Bacteria; phylum Acidobacteriota; class Thermoanaerobaculia; order Multivoradales; family Multivoraceae; genus Multivorans. The sequence goes on from JAAXHG010000178.1 coordinate 47,818, forward strand.
TTGTGGATCGCCTTCGAAGCCGACCGTGACCGCGACGACCCGGAGATCTATCTGGCCAACGCCGTCGATGGCACCAACCAGCAGCGATTGACGTTCACTCGTGCTCTTGACGAGGTCCCCAGTTGGACACCCGACGGCAGGCAGATCGTCTACTCCACCGATCGCGACGGGGCACCGCAGAACGGCAACTATGAGATCTACATCATGAACGTCGATGGCTCCGACAAGCGCCGTCTGACCACCGCCCCAGGTGCCGACTCCAACCCTTCGGTGTCGGCCGACGGCACCCGGATCGCCTTCGATTCTTCGCGCGGCGGAGGGAGGGAGATCTATGTCATGAACCTGGATGGCTCCAATCCGATTCGACTGACGGGCACAGGATCCAACAGCAACCCCGCCTGGTCACCGTTCTAGGCGGGCTCAGGGCTAGAGTAAGACGGATGCCGCTCCCGGCATCCGAATCAGAGAGAGGGAGCGTTCGACCCATGAAGAGAGGCCGACTTGCGTTGCTCGCCCTTGTCCCGATGTTCCTGGCCGTTCCGGCGTTCGCCCAGGACAGCGTCGAGAAGGAGAACGAAAGAGTGAAGGGCGCTCACGAGAACCAGCCCGCAGACGCGCGCCGGGACGATCTCGGCATCACGGTGCCGCCCATTCCGACGAGCCATCCGGGCCGCCGCTACCCGGCGGAGCACGACTTCCCGACCGGCCCGGCCATCGGGGAGCGCCTGCCCGAGTTCGAGCTGCCGAACCAGGACGGCGAGCTGATCGACTTCCACGCGGACCGGGGCGACTCGAAGGCGGTCGTCGTCTTCTATCGCTCCGCCGTCTGGTGACCGTACTGCCGCACGCAGCTGGTCGAGCTGCAAGACAACCTGGAACTCTTCCACGCCGAGGACATCAAGGTCTACGGCATCAGCTATGACACGCAGGAGCAGTTGAAGACCTTTGCGGAGGATCGGGACGTTACCTACGACCTGCTCTCCGATGCCGACTCGGCGGTCATCAAGCGCTTCGGCATTCTGAACACGACGATCGATCCCGACGCGGACGTGCTCAACCGGGCGACCCAGAAGGGCTTCTACGGGATTCCCTTCCCGGGTGTCTACGTCACTGACCGCGACGGCCGGGTGACGGAGAAGTTCTTTCACCGCCACTACGCCACGCGCACTTCGGCCGGGACGATTCGCGACAGCGCGATCGGCCGCATCCTCGCCAAGCACGAGGTTCCCGCCGCGGAACTGGGCGACGAGCACGTCGAGGTGTCCGTCTTCCTCGCGGACGAGGCGCTCAAGTTCGAGTACGCGAGCACCCTCCACGTGCGGTTCGAGGTCGCCGACGGCTACCACATCTACGCGGATCCTCTTCCCGACGGCTTCATCGCCTCCACGGCGACGGTGGTGCCGACCAAGGGCGTGAGAACAGGCGAGCCGGTCTACCCGCCGACCTCCGAGCGCGAGTTCCCCCAGCTCGGCGTGACGCTCAACGTGTACGAGGAAGGCACGACCGACATCGCCATCCCGATCGCGCTGAACGCCGAGATTCTCAACTGGCCGATTCAGGACAAGCCGACCGAGATCGAGATCCCGGTCGACGTCGTCTACCAGGCCTGCAGCGAGACGGTCTGCTACGTGCCGAAGGAAGAGACGGTCGTGCTCAAGGCGCCGATCGAACCGCTGGTGATGCCGGGTCGGCGAAGATAAGGCCTGCAATCCGACGCCTCCGCGCGTCGGTATGCTTGTCGGTGCGCGAACGGAACCCCTCGCGCGGGGAGGCGTCCATAACACGCCACATCGTCCAGGCCGAAACCCCCTGCGGGATGACACCCGGGTACATGCCCGGGTTCGGCAACGACTTCGAGACCGAAGCGCTGCCGGGCGCGCTGCCGCAGGGCCAGAACAGCCCGCAGCGCTGCGCGTACGGCCTGTATGCCGAGCAGCTCTCGGGGACCCCGTTCACGGCGCCCCAGGGAGAGAACGAGCGCACCTGGTGCTACCGGATCCGCCCCTCGGTCAGACACACGTCGCGCTTTCGGAGCATCGACCTGCCGTACTGGCGTTCGGCGCCCCACATCGTCGACGACGTCGTCTCTTTGGGGCAGTACCGCTGGGATCCGGTGCCCCATACGGCGGAGGCGCTGACCTTCCTGACCGGCATGCGCACGATGACGACCGCCGGCGACGTGAACACCCAGGTCGGGATGGCCGCCCACGTCTACCTCGCCACCGATAGCATGGTCGACGAGTACTTCTACTCGGCCGACTCGGAGATGCTGGTCGTGCCCCAGGAGGGACGGCTCGTCTTCTGGACGGAACTCGGCCGGATCGACCTCGAGCCGCGCGAGGTCGCGATCCTGCCGCGCGGCATGGTCTTTCGCGTGGAGGTCGCGGACGGCCCGGCCCGGGGCTTCGTGTGCGAGAACTACGGCGCGAAGTTCCGCCTGCCCAACCGCGGACCGATCGGCGCCAACTGCCTCGCCAACCCCCGCGACTTCAAGACGCCCGTCGCGGCGTTCGAGGATCGCGAGGTCCCGTCACGGCTGGTGATCAAGTGGTGCGGCCGCTTTCACGCGTCGGACATCGGGCAGTCGCCGCTCGACATCGTCGCCTGGCACGGCAACTACGCGCCTTCGAAGTACGACCTGGAGGCCTTCGCGCCCGTCGGCGCGATCCTCTTCGACCACCCCGACCCGTCGATCTACACGGTCCTGACCGCGCCCTCGGGCGTGCCCGGCACCGCCAACATCGACTTCGTGCTCTTTCGCGATCGCTGGAGCGTCGCGGAGCACACCTTCCGGCCGCCCTGGTACCACAAGAACATCATGTCGGAGCTGATGGGCAACATCTACGGCATCTACGACGCCAAGCCGGAGGGCTTCGTGCCGGGCGGCCTGTCGCTGCACAACATGATGCTGCCCCACGGCCCCGACGCCGACGCCTTCGAGGCCGCGACGTCCGCCGAACTGGCGCCGAGGAAGCTCGAGAACACGATGAGCTTCATGTTCGAGACCCGCTTTCCGCAGCACCTGACCGAGTTCGCGGCCCGGGAAGCGCCGCTCCAGGACGACTACACGGACTGCTGGACGGGGCTCGAGAAGCGCTTCGACCCCGCGGACGGTGGGTGAAGCGTTGCGCCGGAGAGGGTCGCGCTACTTCGCCACCTGCTCGAACAGCCACGGGCAATCGATGAAGGGCGGCGACTGAACGCCGCGGGAGGCGAGGTCGATCCGGCGGTTGCGCGCCTGGGTCCTGGCTTCGTCCGGCAGGTCGACCCAGTCGTGACCCCAGAGGCTCGGGCCGTCCAGGATTTCGACGGGCTGCCAGGTCGCCGGGTCGATGATCCGGCCGCCCCAACCGTTCTCCACGAAGAAGCCGGAGGGGGTCTTGGCGTAGAACGACGTCATGAAGTCGTTGGTGTGTCGACCCAGGGTGAACCCCACCCGGTCTTCCCCCGCCAGGGCCAGGTCGTAGCCTTGTCCGACGTCGTCCAGGGACTGGAACTCGACCATGAAGTGGTGGAAGCCCCTCTCTCCGGAGGCGACCATCGCCAGGCTGTGGTGGCGTCCGTTGACGTGGAGGAAGCGGATGGGAACCGGCATGTTGCCGAAGTCGCTGAGCTCGAAGCCCAGGAGGTCGCGGTAGAAGGCGAGTTGCTTCTCGATGTCGGCGACGTGCAGGACCGCGTGGCCCATGCCCAGCGGACCCGTCTTGAAGCCCGTGATCGTCCTGCCCGACACGAAGGGCTCGCTCGCGCGCATCGGATTCCACACCAGTTCGACGCGGTTCCCGTCCGGGTCGTGGCAGACGAGAAGGCGCTCGACGAAGCGCCGGTCGGCGAGCTCCGAGCTTCCCCATTCCACCTCCACGCCGGCCGCGTCGAGCTTCGCGGCGAAGCCCTCGAGATCGTCTTCGCCGGCCACCTCCCAACCCATGAAGGAGAGCGTGTCGCCCGGTTCGTCCGAAACCAGCAGACGCTGCTCAAAGTCGTCCATCCGGTAGGAGAGGGATTTGCCGCCCCGGTCGACCTTCTGCATGCCGAGCAGGTTGCAGGCGAAGTCGTTCCAGTCGTCGAGCTTGTCGGAGCGGACACCGAGGTAGGCGAGGGAGGCTGTGTTCATGGTTCGTTCTCCTGGAATGGGACCGTGACTGAGTATGCTCCAAACGGACCCGCGAAGGAATAGATCGGTGACGAATACGAAGCAGTGGATCCTGACGGCCATCGTCCTGCTGGGCTTGGCGCCCGCGGCGGCGCAGGACGCACCGAGGGCCGAGTCGGGCGCGCAGGCTGCCAACGGCGAAACGGCGCGCCCGCTGTCGGCCTTTTTCGGGCTGGACAACGCCCTGCCGGCCATGGCTAATCTCCTCTGCCAGGGCGCATCCGGGCAGGACGGCATGCCGATCGTGCTGTCCCATACCGTGGACGCGGAGACCTTGCAGGCCGAGGACTTCCGGATCGTCACGCGGTCGGGGTCCGAACGCACTCCCATCTGTTCAACGCTCCGGCCGGCCGGCGATCCAGGCGAGCTCAGGACCGTGCTCCTCATCGGCGAGTTCGGCGACGCGGCCGGCGACCCACCGGCAAGAGTGCTCGTTTCAGGCGACCTGTTTTCGGATGGAGTGACGGGCGATCCGGTGAACTTCCGCGGCACGGAGACGAACGTAACGCCGCTCGATGCCGGACCCTCTCTCGTGTTCGCGGAGGTGGTAGCCGAGGACCGATCGTCCACGGAGAGCCGGGGGTCTTCCTGTCCGGAGGGCATCCAACAGGTGGTCCGGGCGACCTGGGCCGGCGGCGTACGACTGCCGGATGGCGACGACCTTGGCGACGCCGAGCGCGCCCTCTATCGCGTGACCGTGGAGCGCCCGGACGGCTCGACGGACGAGATCGTTCCGGCGGCGCTCGCGGATCTGGGCGACAATGACAACAACCACCTCCTGTGCCTCGATACGTCCGCCCCCGCGGTCTCCGTCAGCTTCCCGGGTGGTCACCTCGTCGACCCCAATCGAGACCTGAATCCCGACACGCGGGTTGCGGTCAGCGGGTCAGAAGACCCGCGCACCCAGAGATAGGGCCTTGCCGGGGGGGCGCTCTCTACTGGAGCCGCATCGCCCGGATGCCGGCCAGAAGGCCGATGCACCGACAGGGCCGCCGACATCCCGTACGGGCTGCCCACGCGCGCCGGTGCCCTTGATGCGGTTCCCGCCGATGTGCCGCCGGCATCCCGTACGGCTGCCCACGCGCGCCGGTGCCCTTGATGGGGATTCGTTCGCCACATCGGCGGTTCCCGCCGATGTGCCGCCGGCATCCCGTACGGGCTGCCCGCGCGCCCCGCGGGGCGCGCGTGGTAGCCCGTACGGGATTCGAACCCGTGTTACTGGCGTGAGAGGCCAGCGTCCTAGACCCCTAGACGAACGGGCCACGCGTGCGCAGGGCCGCGCAATTTAGCACAGCCCCGTGGGGGTGGTTCGGTCCGCCGAACTCGGAACACACCGTCGAGCCATGGTGTTAGGTTGCCGTAGTGCCTCTTCGACGCGGCATCCCTTCTTGTGCCTGCGGGCTGCTGGCAGCCGCGTTGACGCTCGCGCCGTTCGCCGCGGTCTGGCCGCAGGCCGACGACGAGCCGGAGACGGAGATCCTCTCGCACGAGGAGGGTCTGCTCGTGATGGGCCGGCAACGGGAGCCGTTGCTCTGGGCCCGGTCATCGTTCGGTCCGCTCGTGGCCCTGGCGCCGGTCGTGGAGGTGTTGGGAGGCGACCTGGAGATCGGTCCGCTGGGCGAGGCGCACACGTTGCGGGTCGCCGGTCGCGAGGTGGTGCTCGGGCCGCTGGGCCGGATCGTCTTGGTCGACGGCGAGATACACACCCTGTCGATCAGGCCGTGGCTCGAACCGGAACCGGAGCTTCCCGAGCACCTGCGTCCGAGGGACGACGAGGAGGACGACGGCGACGCGGACTCCGAGAGCGCCGGCGCGGAAGAGCCGGAGCCCGAACTGCCGCCGATCGAGCTGCCGCCGCGCCATCTGTACGTCTCGGTCGACGCGCTGGTGCGTGCGTATCCGGAGGAGCAGGGATACCGGTTCGACTTCGACCGTCGACGCGGACGGCTGGAAGTCGACAGGATCGGCGAACGCCGGCTCGCGGTCGAAGTGGACCGCGTTCACGATCTCGGCGCGACGACGCTGGTCGTGACCTTCTCGGGCCGGCCCCGCTACCGCGTCGACGACTACCGCGGAGGCGTGCGGCTCCGGCTTCTGAGCGGCGTCATGGAGCCGCGGCCTCGCGTCCGGCTCAACGATCCCCTCGTGCGCTGGCTGGAAGTGCGCGAGCGCTCGATCGACATCGGTCTGGCGCCGCGAGCGGAGGCTTCCGAGCCGTACATCCTCGGACGGCCGCCCCGGGTGCAGCTCGTCATGGACATCACCCGGGACCGGATGCGGAGCACACCCCGGGCCCTGTCCCGGCGCGCGGAGGAAACCGGAGAGTTCCGGATCGTCCTCGACCCGGGACACGGCGGCGCCGACACCGGCGTTTCGTCGTTCGACGGCGTGACCGAGAAGGACCTGGTGCTCGAGATCGCGCGCGAGTTGAGGTCGCACCTGGCGAGCAGCCTGGACGCGCGGGTGGTGTTGACCCGGACCGACGACGCCGATGTGGCGCTTGAGAACCGGACCGCGGTGGCCAACCAGCGCCGGGCCGATCTCTTCCTGTCCCTGCACGTGAGTCCGGATTCTCCGTGGGCCGCCGGGGACGGGTTTCAGGCCTACGTCCTCGATCCTCCGCCGGCACTCTTCGAAACGGCCGGGGATGAGGAGGACACGGAGGTGGAGCCGAGCGACGACGGGGACTGGGGCGAAGAGGACGCGTTCGACGAGTTGGAGGCCGAAGGGGAAGACGCGCAGGAGATTCAGGTCGCCGTCCCCGCGCTCGAGCTTTGGGAGCGGGCGCAGGACAGCCAGCTCGAGAGAAGCCGGCTGCTGGCTCGGCTGATCCAGAGCCATGTCAGCGACGCGCTCGAGCAGCCGAACCGCCGCGTTTCCCGAGCGCCTCTGCGGGTGCTCACCGGTGCTTCGATGCCCGCGGTTCTGATCGAGCTCGGTTCACTGGGCGCCGACGAGGACGAAGCGCCGCTGCTCGACCAGCTCTACCGGCGGGAGTTGATCGAGGCGATCGGGCGGGCGATCCGCCTGTACTGCGGCGTCCTGGCCGGCGCCGACAGCGCCGCCGACGGGGCGGGGCCGTGAACCGCGCGCGGTCGCGCGTTTGTTCGGTCGTGGCGATCGCGTTGCTTGCAGGTTGCGGCGGCCCGGGCGAGAACGGCGACGGCGACGGCGAAGTGGAACTCACGGCGCCCGGGGAGGACTTCCTGGCCACGCTGTGCTTCCCGACGGGCCTCGGTTTACTTCGCTGCGAGGAGCGGCCGATCCCTTCCGAAGGCAGCGCGGAGGAAACGGCCGCCGTCATCATCGAAGCACTGATCGCCGGTCCGGACCGAGCGGAGACCCCGGCCCCGGTCTCCGGCGAACCGGACGACGAGGACGGCGATCCGACCGAGCCGATCGACCAGGTGTTTCCGGCTTTGCCGGCCGGAGTCCGGCTCCTGGCGCTGGAAGTGCTCGACGGCGTGGCGTACGTCGACCTGACGATGACCGCGGTCAGCGACGGAACGGGCGACCGAGCCGGCGCGGGCCGCTCGGCGCTGGTCCTGGAGCGGCCGGCGATGGGGCTGACGGAGGAGCTCCTGGCCGTCTACAGCGTCGTGAACAGTCTGACCGCGAACAGTCTGGGCATCGACCGGGTGGTGCTGATGTGGAACGGGGAGCAGCGCCCGACCTTCGCTGGCCACGTCGACACGACGAGACCGTTGATGGCCGACCTGGAGCGGAACACGGAGCCGCCCGGCGGCGTCTGATCGGTGTCTTCGCCCGAACCCCTGATCGGCGTCTTCGACTCGGGAGTCGGCGGCCTCACCGTGGTGGCGGCGCTGCGGCGGCGGTTGCCGCGGGCGTCGATCGTCTACCTCGGCGACACGGCGCGGCTGCCCTACGGCACGAAGTCGCGGCGGACGGTGCTGCGCTACTCCCAGGCGAACGTGGACTTCCTGGAGCGCCGCGGGGTCGACGCCCTGGTCGTCGCCTGTAACACGGCGTCGGCGATGGCGCTCCAGGATCTCGACGTGCGGACGCCGTACTGGGGCGTGCTGGAGCCGGGCGCGTCGGCGGCCGTTGCCGCCGCGGACCGGCACGTCGGCGTGATCGCCACCGAGTCGACCGTCCGGTCGGGTGCGTACGAGCACGCGATTCGGCGCCTCGACCCGGGTTTGCGGGTCAGCCAACAGGCCTGTCCGCTGCTTGTGCCGCTGGTCGAGGAGGGTTGGGAGGAGGACGAGATCACCGAACGCGTCGTCGCCCGCTACCTCGAGCCCCTGCTGCGGGACCGGATCGACACCCTGCTCCTGGGCTGTACCCACTATCCCCTGCTGCGCGGCGTGCTCGAGCGCGCCTGCGGCCCGGCGGTCACCCTGGTGGACTCGGCCGAGTCGACCAGCAGGGAGGTGGAACGGGAGCTCGGCAAGGACAGCGGCGTGGGCGCCGACGGCGCTCGGTCGCCGGGTGTGAGACTCTTCGCCACCGACGCCGGTCCGCGATTTGCCAAACTCGCGGAGCGGATCCTGGGCGAACCCGTAGCCCTGGAGTTGATCGACGTGAACGGATCCTATGGGCAACCGCAGGAGGTGGAAGGACAGTGACTGGAACAGGACGGTCGGGCGGCTTCGCACGTAGCGGCGGACGATCGGCGTCCGCGCTGCGGCCGGCGACGATCGAACTCGACGCGATGAAGTACGCGGAAGGTTCAGCGCTGATCGCGTGCGGCGAGACGAAGGTGCTCTGTTCGGCCAGCGTCGAGCGGCGGGTGCCACCCTTCCTGGTCGGCAAGGGCCGCGGTTGGCTCACCGCTGAGTACGCGATGCTGCCGCGGGCGACGCTGACGCGTTCGCGGAGGGAAGTGTCACGCGGCCGGCCGTCGGGTCGCACCGCGGAGATCCAGCGGCTGATCGGCCGATCGCTCCGGTCCGCGGTCGACCTGAGCAAGCTCCCGGAGGTCACGATCGCCGTCGACTGTGACGTGATTCAGGCCGATGGCGGCACCCGGACCGCGTCGATTACCGGCGGCTACGTGGCGACGGTTGCCGCGCTGGCGAAGATGCTGCTGGAAGGCGATCTGAAGGCGTGGCCGCTGGTCCACTCGGTGGCCGCGGTGTCGGTCGGCATCTGCGAGGACGAACTGCTGCTCGATCTCGAGTACGTCGAGGATCGGGATGCCCAGGTCGACCTCAACGTGGTGGCGACCGGCGAAGGAAGCCTGATCGAGGTGCAGGGCACCGCGGAAGGCAGGGTGTTCACGCGGCCGGAGTTCGACGGTCTGCTCGATCTCGCCCTCGCGGGCATCGCCGAGCTGACGAAGCTGCAGCAGCGCTCCCTCTCGGTGCGGCTGGCCGAGGTGGACGAGGCCCTCAAGCGCCGCCGGCGCGGGCCGGCGAAGGTGAAGGACGAGGCCAGTCTCTGGGGCCGGCCTCCGCGCTCGTAGCGCCGCCGCATTGGACATCCACCTGATCGCGATCGGCGGCACCGGCATGGCGCCGCTGGCCTGCCTGTTGCGTGATCTGGGCCACGACGTCCGCGGATCCGACGGACCGCTCTACCCACCGACCAGCGACATGCTGGCCGAGGCGGGGATCGAACCACTCGTCGGCTATGACCCGGCTCATCTTTCGCCGCGGCCGGACCTGGTCATCGTCGGCAACGCGGTACCGCGCACCAACCCGGAGGCGGTCGCGACGGAGGAACTCGGCCTGCCCCGGCTGTCGATGCCCGAAGCGCTCGACCGCTTCGTGCTCCGGGACCGCCGCCCGCTGGTTGTGACCGGCAGCCACGGCAAGACGACCACGACCGCGATGGCGGCCTGGGTCTACTCCCGCGCCGGCGCGGATCCCGGCTATCTGATCGGCGGTGCGCCGATCGGCCTGCCGTCGGGATTCGCGCTCGGCGGCGGTCCGCGCTTCGCGATTGAGGGCGACGAGTACAACGCCTCCTACTTCGACCGCGGGCCGAAGTTCTGGCACTACCGGCCGGAGACCGTGATCCTGACCAGCCTGGAGCACGACCATGTCGATCTCTACCCCGACTTCGAGGGCCTGGAGCGGGCCTTCCGCGGGCTGGTGGAGCGGCTGCCGCCGACCGGATTGCTGATCGCCTGCGCCGACTATCCGACGGTGGAGGGGCTGCTGCCGGCGAGCCCGTGCCGCGTGGTGACGTACGGCGTCGGGGCGGGCGACGTCCGGCTGGCCGGCCCGGTCGAGAGCGGCGAGCGCGGGATTTCGTTCGAACTGGAGGAACAGGGCCGGCGGCAGCGGATCGAGCTCGGTGTCTGGGGCGAGCACAACGCGCTGAACGCGATGGCGCTGTGGGCGGCGGCTCGCACCGACGGATTGGAGCGGGACGCCGTCCTGGATGCGCTCGCCACCTTCCGGGGCGTCAAGCGGCGGCTCGAGGTGATCGGCGAGGCCGCGGGGGTCGTCGTCATCGATGACTTCGCCCACCACGCCTCGGAGATTGCGGCGTCTCTCTCGGCGCTGCGGCCGCGGTTTCCGGGCCGCCGGCTGGTCGCCCTGTTCGAGCCGCGAAGCCTGAGTGCGGGTCGCCGTCAGTTCGCTGCCGACTTGGCGTCGGCTCTGGCCTCGGCCGACCGCGTCTTCCTGGCGCCCGTGTTCCACCGCGAGCGGCTGGGCGAGGAGGGCTTCGACCCGGAGCAGGTGGCCACGGAGATCGTAAGCCTCGGCGCGGCGGCTACCGCGTGTGGTTCGAACGACGAGCTGGCCGAGGCGGCGCTGGCGGAGGCTCGGCCCGGCGACGTCCTGGTCACCATGTCGTCGGGGTCGTTCGACGGCATGCCCCGCCGCCTGGCCGCATCTCTGGGTGCGCGGGTCTTCTGACCCGCTGCCGCCGAAGGCGGCGGAAGGAGCGCGCCGCGAAGCGGCGACCACACTGGCCGCCCTACAGATGGCTCTCCAGAATCTGCCACTCCGAAAGCCCGGGTAGCCGAAGCACCTCCGCGCCACCGGGCGGCAACACGCGGCGCGGCGCCAGCCCGACGAGCTCCGTTTCGACGATGCGCACGCAGGCCGCAGCCGCCAGTTCATCCGCACGATGGACGACCTCGAGCAGCGACGTCCGGTCACAGTCGGTCAGGTTCACGCTTACCTGGGCCTGTCCGCGGCTCTCCAGGAAGAACCCGAGCGCGCGCACGTCCGGCAAACCGCCGCCGGATTCGCGTAGCGCCGACGCGATCCGTTTCGCTGCAGCGAGTTGATCCGTGTCGAGCAACAGGTTGAAGGCGACCAGTGGCGGCCTAGCGCCGACGCACACAGCGCCGGCGGTCGAGTGCAGCCGGTTCGGGCCGCTGTCCGGCGGCCAGTCGCCGCTCGCCATCCGTTCGGCGAGCTGCGCGAGACCGCCGCGGCGATGGTCGGCAAGGGCGGCACGTCCTGCATTCGAGGCGGCCTCGCCGTAGAGAAACACCGGCAGGCCAAGCGCGGCCAACTCGTCCGCGGCGCGCCGTGCGGCGTCGACCGCGGCCGGCATCTGTCCCGCCTCCAGGGGCACGAACGGCGCAACGTCCAGCGCGCCGAGAAACGGGTGCACGCCGGAGTGCTCGGCCACGTCGATGCACTCGACCGCCGCCGCCGCCAACGCCGTCACGGCCCGCACCAGATCATCGCCCTCGCCCAGCAACGTCAGGACCGTCCGGTTGTGGTCCGGGTCCGAAGACTCGTCGAGCACCCGGACGCCGGGCGTCGAAGCCGCCTCCACGCAGGCGTCGATGACGTCGCGGCGCCGACCCTCGCTGATGTTCGGAACGCACTCCAGCCGGACCATGCGGTCAGGCTAGCGCTAGCGTGGCGCAGCCTTTGACGAAGGTGGCCACCGGGAGCTGCATTCGTGCGGCATGAGATCAGTGGGGCTCAAGACGCTGAACAATCAACTCAGCCGGTATGTGCGAATGGCCGCCGCGGGCGAGACGGTTCTGGTTACGGATCGTGATCGGGTAGTCGCCGAGATCGTGCCGCCGCGGGAAGAGCGTAGCCCCTTCATCGCCGACGCGTTGCTGGCCGATGCGGTGCGGAAGGGTCTGCTGACACCACCGGCCACGAAGGGAGCGGGGCCGCCTGCCAAGCCGCTGCCCATCATGTCCTTGGATGAACTCCTGCAGGATCTGGACGCGGACCGGCAGGACCGGTGACCTACATCGATTCCTCAGTCGTGCTGGCGCACCTCCTCGCGGAACTCCGGCGGCCGCCCGAACGCCTTTGGGCGGAAAGCCTCGTCGCCAGCCGATTGCTCGAGTACGAAGTCTGGAACCGTCTTCATGCCCAGGGACGGGCGGAAACCCACGGCGAGGCAGGGGAGAAAGCGATCGGCCAGATTGCGCTGTTGGAGCTGTCTCCGGTCATCCTGACCCCGGCCCTGAGGGCCTTTCCGGCGCCGGTTCGCACACTGGACGCCCTTCACCTGGCGTCGCTTGACTACCTTCGAGGGCAACGCCAAAGCGTGGAGCTAGCCACCTACGACCGTCGCATGGCGGAAGCAGCCAGAGCGATGGGAATCCCGGTCCTGGACCTCGGAAGAGCATGATCGAAGGCCGCCACTTCGCGGCGGCCACCATGATCGGCGCGCGCAAGCGCCAGGAAGACGCGTGGAGCGCCCAGGTCGTGGTCGACGGCGGCAAAGGCGAAGAGTTGCTGCTGGCGGCAGTCGCCGATGGCATGGGCGGTCTGCCCGCGGGCGACCAGGCGAGCCGGATCACGATCCGGAACTTCGCCGGCAGCTACCCGCTGATCCCGGCGCCTCCGGCCGAGCGTTTGCGCTCCGCGCTGGCCACGCGAACCACGCAATTCGGCCTGAGCGGAGCGCGCGCCCGCTACACCAGCCGACCCAGTAACTCCAGGGCCGGCGCAACCCGGATGCCTTCGGGCGTTACATAGTCCTTGGTCCCCGTGGCCGACACCTGCCACGCCTCGCAGTCGGGGAAGCGGACCTTGAAGTAGCGGAGGCTCTTGTCGAGCCGCCCGTCAGCCCACCCGCATTCGACGCCGAGCACAGGCCGCCGGCGGTCGGTGACGATGAAGTCGACCTCGCGGCCGTCCGTGTCGCGGAAGTAGCGAAGTTCCAGGTCCAGGCCCTGGGTGTCCTGCTGATGATGCACCCACTTGAGCAGGTGGCAGGCGATCAGGTTCTCGAAGCGTGGCGCCTCCGCCGGCACGACCGTCCAGTCGACGTGGTAGTGCTTCTGCTGCTTCTTGATCGCCCGGATCGTTGGGGCGCCGAAGGGTGAAAGCCGGAAGATCGCGTAGAGCCGCTCGAACGCTCCCAGCCAGTCGGCGACCGCCTTGTGGCTCACCTGCAGGTCCTCCCGCACGGCGTTGATCGAGAGCGGCGAGCCGACCAGCTCGGGGAGGCGGAGCATGAGGAGCTCGAGCCGGCCGAGGTCCTGAATGCGTTCCAAGCTCGTCACCTCTTCGCGGATCAACAGTGTGCGGTGCTCGCGGGACCACCTGCGGGCCTCGACTTCGCTGCCGCCGAAGTACGGTTCGGGAAAGCCGCCCAGCAGCAACAGGTCCTGGAGTTCGTCGGTCGTTAGCAAGTCGAGTTCGGCGGCGGACAGCGGGTGCAGGCGGAGGAGATGGAAGCGGCCCTGGAGCGAGTCGCCGCCGAACCGGTAGGCGTCGAGCCGTGCGCTTCCGACCACGAGGATCCGACGCTCTGCCGAGGCCCGTGCGTCGTACAGCCCCTTGAGGTAGTTCCGCCAGTCCCGGTACTTGTGGATCTCGTCGAAGACCCAGAGATCGCCGGTCGGGAGTTCCCGTCTCAGAATGTGCTCGCGATCCTCCGCGACGTCCCAGTTGAGGTAGCCGTCGTCGGCGCCGGGCAGACTGCGGGCGAGCGTTGTCTTGCCGACCTGCCGGGGGCCGGCGACGAAGACCATCTTCCGCTCGAGGTCTCGCTCGATCTGATCCGCCAGGTACCTGGTTGCGGTCGCCACGGCACGCGAGGCTACCAGGAATTTTGACCGCAGTCGAAAATCACCGTGGACATTTTCGACTGCGGTGGAAAATGTCCGAGCTGATTCGGGGTCCTGTTGAGCGCCGGTCTCAGCTTGCGAAACTCGCCGTTTCCCAAAGCCCGCTGCGGCCGTTGACCACCCCTGACAGCCGTGTTACGTTACCGCCGCTTTCGGGCCCGGGCGAGTGAGTTGAGAAGACCCTGATGGACGAAGGTGCGCCCGGACGACCGCGGGACGAGTAGCTGTGGATTTCGACGCCAGCCTCCTGGTCATCATGGCGATCTTCTGGGCCACCTATCTGGTGGTTCGGGTGTTTCTGATCGGCCCGGTCATGAAGATGCTCCGGGAGCGGGACAGCGAGATCGTCACCGCTCAGGAGACGTTCGACCGGGCGCAGGCCGAGGTCGAGGCGAGGATCGAGGCGCAGCGGGAAAAACTGAAGGAAGCCCGCGCCGAGGCCGCCGCGCACCGCGACCGGATCCGCAAGGAGGCGCAACAGGCCCGCGAGACGCTGGTCGCCGAGGCTCGCCAGGAGGCGGATGCCGAACTCCAGCAGGCGATCGCCGCGCTCGACGCCGAGACCGCGGACCAGCGTCGGTTGCTCGAAGCACGCGCCGAGCGGCTCGCCGCCGACATGACCGCGAAGCTGGTTGGCGCCCCTTCATGAGGCGTTCGGCTGCCCTGAAGGCCGCCTCGCTGGCGCTGCTCTCGACGCTGTTCGCCGGCGTTGCCGCCGCGTTCGGCGCGGAAGTCGGCGGCGAGTCGACGACCTTCCTCGGCGTGCCGCGGGTGGTCTTCTCCTGGTTCAACATGCTCGTGTTCTTCGGCGGGCTCGGCTACCTGATCTGGCCGAAGGCGATGGGAGCCCTCGAGTCGCGCCGGGTCCAGATTAGGGACAGCCTGATGACCGCCCGGCGCCAGCGCGCGGACGCGGAAGAGCTGCACGCCGGCCTCGACGGCCAGCTCGCCGCCCTGGAGGCGGAGGTTGCCCAGGCCGCCGAGCGCGCCCGTCAGGAAGGCGAACGCGACGCGCGGGAGATCGCGGCCCTGGCCGAGCGAGAGCGCGAGCGGATGCTGGAGCAGGCCCGCGCCGAGATCCGGAACCGCACGGCGCGCGCCCGGGTCGAGCTGGCGCAGCACGCGGCCCGGCTCGCCACCTCGCTCGCCGCCGAGCGGCTGGAGCGCGAAGTCGATTCCGCCGCCCGTCGCCGGATCCTCGACCGCGGACTGCTCAGCCTGGAGAGCCGGGCGGACGACGCCTCGGCCGGAGCCGACGCACGATGATCTACCGCTACGCGAGGCCCTACGCCCAGGCCCTGATGGGGGCCGCCGGCTCGCTCGATGCGGCGCAGGCGACGCGCGATGAACTCAGCACCTTCGCCGAGGCGATGCGGGTCGTGCCGCGGTTGGGCCGCATGGCCTCGAATCCCGGCGTTCCGCCGGCGACGAAGCGGGCCGTCGCCTATGAGATCGCCGGCATGCAGGGCGCGGGCGCATTGGCCCAGCGGATGCTGCGGTTGCTGCTCGACAACTACCGCCTGGTCCACCTGCCGGCGATCCTGGAGGCGATCGACGAGCTGCTCGACCGGGCGCATGGCGTGGTCAGCGCCACGGTGACCGCCGCCGAGGAGCTCGACGAACAGCAGCGCGCACGACTGGAGAAGGCGCTCGAGCAGCTGTCCGGCGCCGAGGTCCGGCTGGAAGCCCGGGTCGACCCGAGCCTGATCGGCGGCTTCGTGGCCCAGGTCGGGAGTTACCGCTACGACGCGAGCGTTCGGGGCCAGTTGGCCGTACTGGAATCCAGATTGACCGCCGAGTCGGCGGCGGCGGAAGCCTAGAAACGACACGACTTCGAGACGCTCCGGAGCCCGGGGCGCACCTTAGGGGAGTAGAACGAACATGCAGGTAAGAGCCGATGAGATCGCAGCGGTCCTCGAGCGCCAGTTGGCGGGCTACGAGGCCGAGGTCGACGTCGCCGAGGTCGGCACCGTCCTGAGCGTCGGTGACGGCATCGCGCGCGTCTACGGGCTGGAGCAGGCGATGGCCGGCGAGCTGCTCGCGTTCCCGAACGACGTCTACGGGCTGGCGCTGAACCTGGAGGAAGACCAGATCGGCGCCGTGCTGATGGGCGAGTCCCGCCTGGTCGACGAGGGCGACGAGGTCCGCCGCACCGGCCGCATCATGGAGGTGCCGGTGGGGCCGGCGATGGTCGGCCGCGTCGTCGACCCGCTCGGCAACCCGGTCGACGGCAAGGGGCCGATCGAGGCCGCCGACAACTACCCGCTCGAACGGATCGCCCCCGGCGTCGTCGACCGCGAGCCGGTGTCCGAGCCGATGCAGACCGGGATCAAGGCGATCGACTCGATGATCCCGATCGGCCGCGGCCAGCGCGAGCTGATCATCGGCGACCGGCAGATCGGCAAGACGGCCGTCGCCGTCGACGCGATCATCAACCAGAAGGGCGGCGACGTGATCTGCGTCTACGTCGCGATCGGCCAGAAACGCTCGACCGTCGCCCAGGTCGTGAAGACCCTCGAGGACAACGGCGCGATGGAGCACACGATCGTCGTCTCCGCCTCGGCTTCCGAGCCGGCGCCGCTCCAGTTCATCGCCCCGTACGCGGGCTGCGCGATGGGCGAGTACTTCCTCTACAACGGCCAGCACGCGCTGGTGATCTACGACGATCTCTCGAAGCAGGCCGCCTCGTACCGTGAGGTCTCCCTGCTGCTTAGGCGTCCGCCGGGCCGCGAGGCCTACCCGGGCGACGTCTTCTACCTCCACTCCCGGCTGCTGGAGCGGGCGGCGAAGCTCTCGCGCGCCAACGGCGGCGGCTCGCTCACCGCGCTGCCCATCATCGAGACCCAGGCCGGCGACGTCTCGGCCTACATCCCGACGAACGTGATCTCGATCACGGACGGCCAGATCTTCCTCGAGGGCGACCTCTTCTTCTCCGGCGTGCGGCCCGCGGTGAACGTCGGCATCTCGGTCAGCCGGGTGGGCGGCAACGCGCAGATCGGCGCGATGCGCAAGAACTCCGGCACCCTCCGCCTCGACCTGGCGCAGTACCGGTCGCTCGCGGCCTTCGCTCAGTTCGGCTCCGACCTCGACCGCGTCACGCTGCAGCAGTTGGCGCGCGGCGAGCGGCTCGTCGAGCTTCTCAAGCAGGGGCAGTACGCGCCGCTGTCGATCGCGGACCAGGTGCTCTCGATCCTGGCGGGCACCCGCGGCGCGCTCGACGACCTGAAGGTCGAGGCGGTGCGGCCCTTCGAGGAGTTCATGCACCGGCACTTCGTGAACGAGGAGCCGGAGCTCCGCGACCGGATCCGCGAGGAGGGCAAGCTCAGCGACGAGCTGGACGCCCAGATCATGGAGGCGATCGGCCGGGCCTTCCAGCTCTTCGTGGCCGAGAACCCCGACGCCGCGCTGGAAGAGAACTAAACGAGACGAACGGGAAGGTTCCGAGGTAGGCCCGAACGATGGCGAGCCTGATCGATCTTCGCCGGCGCATCCGCTCGGTGAAGAACACGCAGCAGATCACCAAGGCGATGAAGATGGTCGCCGCGGCGAAGCTGCGCCGGGCCCAGGACCAGATCCTCGCCACGCGGCCCTATGCTCTGGAACTGCGGAAGGTGACGGAACACCTGGCCGCCGTGGCGGCGGGCGAAGTCGAGCACCCGCTACTGACGCCGCACGAGGGCGAAGGCGACGATAGCGCCGCTTCCGGCAAGACTCTGGTACTCGTCGTGACCGGCGACAAGGGCCTCTGCGGCGCCTTCAACGCCCACGTCCAGCGCCGGACCGAGCAGGAGATGGCCTCCCTGAACGGCGGTGGCGAGATCCTCGCGCTCGGCAATCGCGGCGCCGACTTCTTCACCCACCGCGGCGCGCCGATGCGCGGCGCCCGCCGGGGCCTGTTCAAGGACCTGAGCTACGCGACGGCGCAGGGCCTGGCGGCCGAGGTGTCCAACGCCTACGCGGAGGGCGAGTACGACGCGGTGTACGCCGTCTACAACGAGTTCATCTCGGTGCTCAGCCAGCGGGTGAGCTGGGAGCGCCTGCTGCCGATCGCCCGCGAAGACGTGCTGGGCGATGAAGGCGCCTCGGCGAACGGGCACCGCGACTACCTGTACGAGCCGTCCGAGGCGGAGATCCTGAACGAGCTGCTGCCGCGCTTCGTCACCTTCCAGATCTACCGGGTGCTGCTCGAGTCGCAGGCGGCCGAGCACGCGGCCCGGATGACGGCGATGGACAGCGCGACGAAGAACGCCGGCGAACTGATCGACACACTGACCCTGCAATACAACCGCTCGCGCCAGGCCGAGATCACGACCGAACTGATCGAGGTCGTGTCCGGCGCGAACGCCCTCGAGGGATAGCGAGAGAACGGAGAAGCAACCGTGAACGACACGAACAACTCGTCCGGCGCCACCGGCAAGGTGGTCCAGGTGATCGGCCCGGTGCTCGACATCGAGTATCCGGCCGAGCAACTGCCCGAGATTCTGAACGCGGTCAGCGTCAAGAACGACGACGGCAGCATCGACCTGACTGCTGAGGTAGCGCAGCATCTGGGCTCGAACCTGGTGCGCGCGGTGTCCATGCAGCCGACGGACGGCGTCGTCCGCGGCATGGAGGCCAAAGACCTCGGCGAACCGATCTCCGTGCCGGTGGGCGAGGCGACCCTGGGCCGGGTGCTGAGCGTGCTTGGCGAGCCGGTCGACACGCTGGGCCCGGTCGAGGCCCAGGAACGCTGGCCGATCCACCGCGAGGCGCCCGCCTTCGAGGACCAGGCGACCTCGACCGAGATGTTCGAGACCGGGATCAAGGTCGTCGACCTGGTGCATCCCTACACCCGCGGCGGCAAGACCGGCCTGTTCGGCGGCGCCGGCGTCGGCAAGACGGTCCTCATCCAGGAGCTGATCAACAACGTCGCCGTGCAGGGCGGCGGCTTCTCCGTGTTCGCCGGCGTCGGCGAGCGCACCCGCGAGGGCAACGACCTGCTGCGTGAGATGGTCGAGGCCGGCGTCGTCAGCTTCGGCGAGGGCTTCCTCGAGAACTACGAGGAGACCGGCAACTTCGACCTGACGAAGGTCGACCACGGCGCGCTCAAGGACAGCAAGGCGGCGCTCATCTACGGCCAGATGACCGAACCGCCCGGCGCCAGGCTGCGCGTCGGGCTGTCGGCACTCACCGTGGCCGAGTACTTCCGGGACGTCGAAGGCCGCGACGTGCTGCTCTTCGTCGACAACATCTTCCGGTTCACCCAGGCCGGCTCCGAGGTGTCCGCCCTGCTCGGCCGGATGCCCAGCGCCGTCGGCTATCAGCCGAACCTGGCGACCGAGATGGGCGCCCTGCAGGAGCGGATCACGTCGACCAAGAAGGGCTCGATCACTTCTGTGCAGGCGATCTACGTCCCCGCCGACGACCTGACCGACCCGGCGCCCGCCACGGCCTTCGCCCACCTCGACGCCACGACGACCCTGTCCCGCGCGATCGTCGAGAAGGGCATCTACCCGGCGATCGATCCGCTGGACTCGACCTCCAAGATCCTCGAGCCGGCCATCGTCGGCGACGAGCACTACGCCGTCGCCCGCCAGGTGCAGCAGGTGCTCCAGCGCTACAAGGACCTGCAGGACATNNCAGGACATCATCGCCATCCTCGGCGTCGAGGAACTGTCCGAAGAGGACAAGCTGGTCGTCGCCCGGGCGCGCAAGATCGAGCGTTACCTGTCGCAGCCGTTCTTCGTCGCCACCCAGTTCACCGGCCTCGAAGGCCGCTACGTCAAGATCGAGGACACCGTCGAGGGCTTCAAGACGATCCTCTCCGGCGATCTCGACGAGCTGCCCGAGCAGGCCTTCCTCATGGTCGGCACGATCGACGAAGCGGTCGACAAGGGCAAGAAGTTGCTGGCGGCCTAAGGCGGCGCGGAAGCGAAACCAGCGGAGCGAACGAACGTGGCCGGTTTGAACCTGATCCTCGTAACCCACGCCGAGAAGCTGCTCGAAATCGAGTGCTCGGACGTCGGCCTGCCCGGCCGCAAGGGCGACATGGGCATCCTGCCGGGTCACGCGGCGCTGATCAGCACGCTGCGTCCCGGCGAGCTCAGCTACCAGCCGGCCGACGGAGGAGCGCGCCGCTTCGTCGCCGTGGCGCCGGGCTTCTGCGAGGTCGCGGACGACACGGTGACGGTGCTGACCGAGACCGCGGAGCCTGCCGAGGACATCGACGCCGCAGCGGCAACGACCGAGCGCGACGAGCTGGCCGCGGAGTACGCCCGCGCCAGCTTCGAGGACCAGGGTGCCCTGAAGGATCGCGTGGATACCGCGCAGGCGCGGGTCGACGTTTCGGCGCGGGCGTAGGGCCAGCAGCCGCTCGCAACCGGGTGTCCGCCCGGCCTTGGCGGCCACCCGCCGCTGCTACACTCCGCGGCTCGGGAGAGGTGCTGGAGTGGTCGAACAGGGCTGCCTGCTAAGCAGTTGTCCGGGGTGACTCGGACCGAGGGTTCGAATCCCTCCCTCTCCGCCACACAACGCCTCGATGCCCGGTTGACGAAGCTCGCGGCCTGAATCAGCCGATAGGCCCGCCACACCTCATCGCCGTCGGGGGCCGCGGCGACGCGCGGCTCGTCGGTGATCCCAGTGCAGATGAAGCGCGCGGTCTCGGTCTGGCCCGCCGTGAGGCAGTCGGCGGCGGGCCCGGCCCGGCACTTCAGAGCCTCGAGATCGAGCAGTTCGACCGTGCACTTGCGCGGATCGCCGACGATTCCGTCCGCGACGCCGTCCAGCATGTCGCAGGCTCGCTTGGTGTTGGCGTCCACCAGCGCCACGGATGCTGCCGTGAGGGCGTGGCGGCGCTGGTGCCGGCTCGTCTCGAGCGCGAACGTCAGCAGCCCGAACCCGTAGTCGACGGCCGGCGCCCCGGCGATGATCCCGTCGTAGTCGTCCGGAAAGCGCAGCGCCTCCATCAGCGCGGCGCGCCCGCCGTTCGAGCAGCCCCAGAGATAAGCGTTCTCGACGGGCCGGCCGTAGAACTCCTGGATGATCCGCTTCGCCAGCACCGTCGTCAGGTGATTGGCGCGGAAGCCGAAGTCCAGTTGCGCGTGGTCGTTCCGGTAGAAGGACGGGTCGTTCTCCGGCTCATGGCCGGTGTCGGTCGTCGCCATGGCGAAACCGTCGTCGAGCAGGCTGCTCGTGTCTCCGACCACGCCGGCCAGGCCTCCGGGGGCGTGGAACATGTGTTGGGGCGCAGTCTCCTGCGCGGATCGATCGGGAGTAGACTCGGCTGGACCACAACGATATTGTTGTGTCGTACTGCCTGAGCTTGACCCCGTGACCGGCTATCTACCGCCCGGCGTTCACGATGCCCTGTGGTCCGATGTCGCCGCTCGCTTCGCTGGCGACGCTCACCGTGGGCGCCTGATGGCAGGTCTGCTGTCGGCGTGTCGCAACTTGGCAGCGGCCGGCTGCCGGGAGCTTCTGCTGAACGGGAGCTTCGTTACGGCGAAGTCACTGCCCGGGGACTTACGACGGAGCTTGGGAAACGACGGGCGTCGACCCGGACCGCTTGGATCCGGTCCTGCTCGACTTCAGCAATCGCCGTGCGGCGATGAAGGAGAAGTACCTGGGAGATCTCTTCCCGGCATCGGCGCTGGCAGCGCCGGGGGTGCTCTAGCGCGACTTCTTCAAGACGGACCGGTCCGGCGTCGATAAGGGTGTCGTTCTGATCGCATTGGGGAGCTTGCCATGATCACAAACGAGAGGCAGTACAGGATCACGCGGAGAAAGGCAGCTGACTTCGCAAGTGCGATCAAGGAGTTCGACGCGAAGTCGCCCGAACGCAGGGATGTGCATCCGAGGCTGCGGCGCGCCGAACTGAAGGCCATGAAGAGCCAACTAGCCGACCTGCGTGAGGAGCTTGAAGAGTACGAGCGCTTGAAGGCCGCCGATCCTTCGGTCATCTCGGTGGCCTCGCTAGACGAACTTGCCGACGGCCTGATCAAGGCCAGGATTGCGGCAGGCTTGAGTCAGCGGGCGCTGGCGGAGCGTCTTGAGCTCAAGGAGCAGCAGATACAGCGGTACGAGGCGGAGCGGTACGCGTCCGCCAGCTATCGGCGACTGTGCGAGGTCGCGCGGGCGCTGGACATCCGGATGCAGAACGAAGTTCTCCTTTCGGTGGCGCCATCCGTTGCGTAGTGCCTGCCCACCTTGTGCCGGATGCCCGTGGCTGGCCGGTCTTCTGTCATGCACGCCTTGATCGAGTCCCACCGAGCGGAGATCCGAGGCTCCGGGACCGTGTGCTTGAGGAAGCGCGAATGCTCTGAGCGCGAGCAGTGAGCGCACGCCTACTCCCCCCGCTGCAACACCGGATAGAACTGCGTGAACACGTTGTCCGTCGCCGCGTGCTCGGCGTGGCAGTCGTAGCACCGTTCCTTCGGGAACGCTGACGCCGACTCTCTCAACCCTCCGGACCGGTCGCGGAAGCTGAGGTAGGCCCAGCCTTTGGGGTACCGCTCGCTGTCCTTCACCGCCACTTCCATCCCCAGGAAGTCCTTCTCGAAGTAGCCGGCCTGGTTGATGGACTCGCGGGAGCCGGGGCGGAAGACGTCCATGGGGAGCATGGTTCCCTCGGGGAACTCGCCGGTCGCCATGAAGTAGCGGTATGCCTCGGGCTGGATGTAGACGTTGGTGAAGGCGCCGGGGCCTTCGCGCTCGGCGGCGTCTTCGTCGTAGCTGAGGCCGAGCGAGGCTCCGACGAAGACCCAGGTGCGGTAGCCGTCGGGGCGGATGAGGTCGCCGTCGGCGGTGTAGGTGGGGAGGGTCATGCCGTCGAGGGAGGGCTTGGCGTCCTGCGCGGCTACGACTAGCGCGGTGATGAGGGTGACTAGGGCTGCTGCGATGGCGATGTTGCGCACGGGGGGATTCTACGCGGCAGGTTGGTCGCCGCTTCGCGGCGCTGCCTTTTCAGAAGCCGGCCAGAAGGCCGGCGCACCCAGTGTGGGGCGCACCCAGTGATTACGCCCAGCTCAGGTCGTGCTTCGAGATCGGAAGCGACCGGATCCGCTTGCCGGTCACCGCGAAAATCGCGTTGCACAGGGCCGGCGGGACCGGCGGCAGCGCGGGCTCACCCAGACCGGTGGGCTGGTTGTCACTCATCACCCAGTGGACTTCCACGGGCGGCGCCTGGTCGATGCGGAGCAGCTTGAAGTTGTGGAAGTTGCTCTCGTTCGTGCGGCCGCCGTCGAAGGTGATCTCCTGGTCGAGCGCCTGGCCAAGGCCGTCTAACGCCGCGCCCTGCACCTGGTTGACGGCGTTGCTCGGATTGACGATCTGTCGGCCGACGTCGGCGGCGACCCAGATCCTGTCGACGCCGAGTTCGCCTTCCTTGCTGACCGTGGCCTGGACGACTTCGGCGAAGTAGCCGCGATGGCTGAAGTGGAACGCCACTCCCTGGGCCGTTCCTTCGGGGAGGTCCGCCTTGCCCCATTCCGCCTTGTCGCGCACCAGTTCCAGCACAGCCTTCATCCGCCGCGGGTCGAACGCGGTCGTGGTCCCGGCCGGAACCGAGTCGAGCAGGTCGAGCCGGAACTGCAGCGGGTCCTTTCCGGCCTCCGCGGCCAGCTCGTCGATGAACGACTGGACGACGAAGGAGATCGCGTTGCTCGTGGGAGCGCGGAGCAATCCGGTGGTGATGCCGATCGGCATCTTCGACGTCGCAAGCTCGAAGTTCGGCACGAAGCCCTGGGGGAACTCGTTCGGCGGCATGTCGGCGCCTGGAGCGAAGCTCCCGCCTCGGCCGAAGCTGACGAAGTGGTCGCGCCAGGCGGTCAGGTTGCCGGCCTCGTCGAGACCTCCTTCCAGGTAGTGGTAACCGCCGGGGCGGTAGTAGTCGAAGCGCGTGTCGTCTTCGCGGGTCCAGACCAGCTTGACCGGCACTCCCGCCTGCTTGGCGATCAGCCCTGCCTCGACCATGTACTCGTTCGTCAGCCGCCGGCCGAAGCCGCCGCCCACGCGGGTCATGTGGATCGTGATCTTGTCCTGGGGAACGCCGAGCGCCTTGCTCAGGTCGCCGACGGCCAACTGGGGCGTCTGGGTCGGCGCCCAGAACTCGGCCTCGCCGTCGCGGACGTGGGCCGTCGTGTTCTGCGGCTCGAGCGGCGCGTGGGCGAGGAAGGGATAGCGGTAGGCGGCCTTGAGCGTCTTCGCCGCCGCGGCCATCGCTCCGGCCGCGTCGCCGTCGCGCTTGAGCTCCTGCTCGGGCGCCTGCCTGGACAGTGCTTCCGCCTGGCGGTCGAAGGACTCGGTGCTCTGCGACGCGATGGGACCTTCGTCCCAGTCGACCTCCAGCTTGTTCCGGGCCTCGTTGACCAGCCACCACGAGTCGCCGACGATCGCGACGCCGTTGGGCGGCCGGCGCGTGGCTGTGGAGGCGACGACGAAGGCGTCGGTGACGCCGGGCGACGCCTTGACGGCCGCGAGATTGGCGCTCTTCACCTTGCCGCCGTGGACCCGGCACTTCTCGAACACGGCGTACTTCATGCCGGGCACGGCGACGTCGATGCCGAAGAGCGGCTTGCCGGTGACGATCTCCGGGTTGTCTACGCCGGGGATCGCCTGGCCGATGATCTTGAAGTCCGCGGGCTTCTTGAGCGGGACGGTCCGGGGATTCGGCGGCTCGATCTCGGCCGCCGCGCTCGCCAGCTCGCCGTAGGACAGCGATTTGTTCTTGAAGTGGACGGCGCCGGCCTCGGTGATGCACTTCTCGGGTTTGGTCTTCCACTCCTTCGCCGCGGCGGCGACGAGCATGGCGCGCGCGGCGGCGCCCACGCGACGCATCGGCTCGTACTGCATCGGCGTGGCCATGCTGGCGCCGGCCATCTGGCCGCGATACTTGGTCGCGTCGAGGTTCGCCTGCTCGACGCGCACCTGGCGCCAGGGGATGTCGAGCTCCTCGGCGATGAGCATCGGCAGCATCGTCTTGATGCCCTGACCGATCTCGGGGTTCTGGGCCATGATCGTCGCGATGCCGTCCGGCGTCAGGCGGATGAAGGCGTTGAGCGCCGTCTCGGCGTCGGCGGTGGCGGCGACGGCGCCGCGCGCGCCGTCCAGCGAGAAGCGGGCGCCCAGGAGCATGCCGCCTCCGGCCAAGGCGGTGACGTGAAGGAAGCCGCGGCGGGAGAGGTTGCCTGTCTTGTTCACGGCGCTCATGCCTCACTCCCTTCCGCACCCGCGGCCGTCTCGTGGCCGGTGGCCGATGGCGCCTGTGCAATGTCCGCGGCGCGGTGGATAGCGGCCCGGATGCGGTTGTAGGTCGCGCAGCGGCAGATGTTTCCGCTCATCGCCTCGTCGATGTCGCCGTCCGTGGGCTGCGGGTTGGTAACGAGGAGCGCCGAGGCCGACATGATCTGGCCGGCTTGGCAGTAGCCGCACTGCGGTACGTCGATCTCCCGCCAGGCGAGCTGCACGGGATGGGCGCCGTCCTCGGACAGGCCCTCGATCGTCGTGATCTCTCTGCCCTCCGCGCGCGACACCGGCATGCGGCAACTGCGCTCCGGCTCGCCGTCGACGTGTACGGTGCAAGCCCCGCAGAAGGACCGGCCGCAGCCGAACTTGGTGCCCTTGAGGTCGAGTTCGTCGCGGAGCACCCAGAGCAGGGGCATCTCGGGCGGCGCGTCGACCGTCGTCGACTTGCCGTTCAGGGTGAAGGCGATCGCCATGGGTTCGTTCTCCTCTCCGTCTCCGGGTTGCGGACGGCCGTGCCGGGGTCGACAACTTGCTCGCTGAGCATACAGCGAGTGAAGGCGCGTCGCTCGGTCAAGTGCCGTCAGCGACCGGGGCCCCCCGGAACATCCGACTTCGGGACAGCTCCGCCAGACGGCGGTCCGGTGGTAGCGTGCCGCGCGAACGAAGTGAGCAGCTTCCGGCAGATCGCCGACTTCCGGGCCGAGTGCGATTGCCTCGCCGAGGTCCTGGTGCCGCTCGCGGACGCGGACTTCGAGCGCGCCACTCTGTTCAAGGGGTGGACTCTCCACGACGTCGTCGCGCATCTCCACGTCTTTAACTACGCCGCCGACGCCTCGTACCACGATCAGGCCGCCTTCGACGCGTTCAAGCAGTTCATGGCCGAGCGTCGGGGCCGGCTCAATCTCCGCGAGCTTACCGACAAGTGGTTCGAGGGCAAGCGCAACCGCGCCGTGTACGACATCTGGCGCGAGTACTACCCTCGGATGTGCGAGCGGCTGGAAGGCGTCGATCCGAGCGAGCGCGTGGAGTGGTTCGGGCCGCCGATGAGCGTGCGGAGCTCGGTCACCGCTAGGCAGATGGAGACTTGGGCCCACGGCCAGGAGGTGTTCGATCTGCTGGGACTCTACCGCGACGAGTCGGACCGAATCAGGAACATCGTCTTTCTGGGACTCAACACCTTCGGCTGGACCTACGCGGTGCGCGGACTGGAGGTCCCGGGCGTCGTTCCGGCGCTCGAGCTGACGGCGCCTTCCGGCCAGGTCTGGACCTGGAACGCGGACGAGACAACCAACCGGATCACTGGCGCCGCGGTGGAGTTCGCCCAGGTGGTGACCCAGGTCCGCAACATCGCGGACACGTCGCTCAAGGTTGTGGGGCCGATCGCCATCGAGTGGATGGGCATGGCGCAGTGCTTCGCCGGCGGGCCCGAAACTCCGCCGGCGCCGGGCACGCGGTACAGGGCGGGGCTCAAGGGGGTCGCTGGGTAGTTCTCGGACGCCTTCTTCGCCGAAGGGAGACAGCAGCCGAAGATGCAGTCCCGGCCGGCGTTGGACGACGCCTTCGACTGATGGGCATCAGGGTGTGGCCAGCGGACAGTCGCCGGCGTTCGCGCTAAACTGCCCGGCTTGCCGCTACCGCTGGGAGGTCGTCTAACGGTAGGACATGCGGCTCTGGACCGTAGAATCGGGGTTCGAATCCCTGCCTCCCAGCCACTAGCGGGCTAGCGCGCGCGAAGGAACATCGCTCTCGATCAGCCGGGGAACGGATTCCGCGGCGTCAGGGTCTCCACTACGTAGCCGTCCTGCATGTCCTCGGTACGCAGCGTCGTGCAGGCGCCGTTGAGCGCCGCGCGGACGGCCGCGCATGAGGTAACCTCCGTGCGCACCGTCGGCGGCAGGCGGCGGAGCCGACACGCGAACAGACTGCCCCATGACGACAGAGAGTGCCAGTGCGCCGGTCCGCCTGACGAACGTGCTCGCCACTGCGGCGGTCCTCGTCCGGCGATACGACATCGACGCCGCGCGACCTCGTGATGCACTCGGCGGATGGGCTGACCCAGTCGAATGCCCACGACCTGACTCTGCGCCCCTTGAGACCGCGGTTGCGGGGCAGTTGCGGCGCAGTTGCGGGGCGGGAGGCCGGTTGGAATCGTGACAAGTATGTCAGAATAAGGCAGTTATGCGGGTTGACCAGGGTCCGTCTCGCTGCCCCTCGGCACGGATCGGCGGGGTCCGAGCGTGGGGTTGGGCGGTGTTCTTGCTGCTTCTCTACGCGCCGGCTCACGCCGCCGACGTCGACTGCACCGGTTCCCAGGCCGTACTGGTCCCGGGGGCGGCCGCGATCCCCGACTGCGAAGCGCTCCTCACCCTCAAGGGCGACCTCGACCCGAACGGTACGTTGAACTGGAGCCTGACGACCGGCATGAGGTTCTGGGACGGGGTCACCCTCACCAGCAGCAGGGTCACGCGCGTCTATCTGCCTTCGAAGTCGCTGTCGGGGACCCTGCCAAGTGGATTCACGGCCCTGTCGAAACTCACGCGGTTGTCCCTCGAGGACAACGGGCTCAGCGGAGGGATCGACTCAGGCTTCGGAGACATGCCGAACCTCGTCATCTTCAACGTGCATCAGAACAAGTTGACGGGTTCGATTCCCGAGTCGCTGGCCACGATCGCCAACAGGGCGAACGGCGACGTCCGGTACTACCGCAACGACCTTTCCGGCTGCGTGCCGCCGGCTCTCGCGGCGGTCCATGGTCTGGCCCACGCCTACATGAACGGTTCGGTCTATCTTCCGCTCTGCGGCTTGACCCTGAGCCTCGGCGCGACGGAAGTCGGCGAAGGCGACGGCGCCACGGACGTCACCGTGGACGTCGGCTGGGAGTACAACCGCACCTTCGCCTCGAGCACGGGGATCGACGTGGCGGTGGAGCCGTGGGCCGCCGGCGCCGCCGACTACACGGTTGACGACTCCGGCCTTCCGACCGCGATAGCCGCCAGCGCGTCCGGCGCGAACGGGAGCTTCACGATCACGCCGACGGACGACTCGCTGGGAGAGGGCAGGGAAGGGGTCCTCGTCAGGGCGACGTTTTCCCGGCTCCAACAGGATTGGGACTACAGCGTCACGCGGAGGCTCTTCATTACGGATAACGAAGACGTGGGGATCGTCCTCGATCCGACGACTCTGGCGCTGGCCGAGGGCGGCGTGCAGGCGACCTACGGGGTTCAGCTGCTCTCGAAGCCCGAGGCCGGCACGAGCGTCACCGTGAACATGACCCTGAACGGGGCCGCGAAGCAGGCCATCACGGTCTCGCCGACGTCGCTGGAGCTGACGCCGAGCAACTGGAACACGGGAAAGACCGTAACGGTGACCAGCAAGGCCGACGTGACCGGAGACCAGGCCGTGAAAGTCGGCCACGAGACCCACGGCCACAGCGGCTACTACAAACTGAAGACGCCTTCGATGGACGTGACGGTGTACGACAGCGGGTCGTCGCCGACCGTCAGCCTGGAGGCGGATCCGGCGTCGATCGGGGAAGACGGCGGCGTCAGCACGATTCGCGCGAAGCTGAGCGAGGCGACGGAGGCCGACGTGACGGTGGAAGTGACGGCGACGGCGGTGAGCCCCGCCACCGCGTCGGACTTCACCCAGACCGGGAGCACGCTGACGATCGCGGCCGGCGACCTGGCCAGCGGGTCCGCGAGCACGGTGACGATCACCGCCGTCGACAACAGCGTCGTCGCCGCGAACAAGCAGGTCAGGATATCGGGCGCCGCGACCGGCGACAGGCCCTTCGACGCGCCGTCCGACGTGACCGTCACGATCGTCGAGGACGAGAACCGGTCCCCGGAGTTCGCGGACACGAGCACGTTGGAACTGGACGTGGCCGAGAACACGACCGGAGAGGTCGCGGGCGCGCTGGTGGCGGCCAGCGACCCCGACGAAGACACGCTCGGCTACACGCTCTCCGGACCGGACGCCGGCACGTTCAGCATCGACTCCAGCGGCCAGATCTCGGTGGCTTCCGACGGGAGTCTCGACTTCGAAACCAAGGTCGATCTCGCCTTCGACGTCGTGGCGTCGGATCCGTCCGGCGCGACCGCGACGCGCTCGGTCGAGATCACGCTGACCGACGTCCTGGAGCCTCCCGGCCAGCCTGATCCTCCGGCTGTCGCGGCTCTCTCCTCGACGAGCCTGCGCGTGAGCTGGTCCGAGCCGGCGAACACCGGTCCCGACATCACGGACTACAACGTCCAGTACCGCAAGAGCGGGTCCGCGACCTGGACCGATCCGAACTTCGAGGGGACCGGGACGACGACGGATCTGTCGGGCCTCGACCGAGGCGCGTCGTACGAGGTCCGGGTCCAGGCGGTCAGCGACGAGGGTACGGGCGGGTGGTCGGACAGCGTAACCGGGTCGACGAACGCGAATCAGCCGCCGGCAATCGGCGGCGACGATCCGCGCCAGCTCTCGGTGGCCGAGAACACGGCGAGCGGCACGGACATCCAGGACGGGGCGTTCACCGCGACCGACGCGGAAGGCGACACGGTGAGCTGGAGCGTGACGGGGACGGATGCCTCCCTGTTCGCCATCGACGCCGGCGGCCAACTCTCGGTGGAGGCCGTCCTGAACCACGAAGAAGATGACGAGCGGACGTTCTCGGTGGCGGCGGACGACGGCAACGGAGGCCAGGCGACCGTTACCGTGAACGTCGAGGTCACGGACGTGGAGGAGCGGCCGGGCAAGTCCGGAGACCTGGCAGTGTCGTCGCTGACCGCGACCAGCCTCAGTGTGGTCTGGTCCGAGCCCGCGAACACCGGTCCCCCCATCACGGGGTACAACGTCCGGTATCGCAAGACCGGAGATGCCGGCTGGACGGATTCGGACTTCACGGGCACGGATTCCAGGACGGATCTGACGGGTCTGGATCGGAACACGTCGTACGAGGTCCAGGTCCAGGCGGTCAGCGACGAAGGCGCGGGCGAGTGGTCGGACAACGGCACGGGAGCGACGAGCCCGAACCGGCCGCCCGTGATCGGCGGCGACGATCCGCTCCAGCTCTCGGTGGCCGAGAACGCGCCGCGCGGCACGGCCATCGCGAACGGGGTCTTCACGGCGACGGATCCTGACGACGACCCGGTGACGTGGACCCTGGTCGGCACGGACGCGCCGCTGTTCGCGATCGACGCCGATGGCCAGGTCTCGGTAGCGGCCGTTCTGAACCACGAGCAGAGCGCCGCCCGCACCTTCTCGGTGGCGGCCGACGACGGCGCCGGCGGTCAGGCGAGGGTGACGGTGAACGTGGAGGTGTCCGATGTCGCGGAGCCGCCGGGCAGGCCGCGGGCGCCGGCGGTGTCGACCGTTTCCGCGAGCAGCCTGCGGGCGACCTGGTCCGTGCCGGCGAACACGGGACCGCCGATCACGGACTACGAGCTGCGCTACCGTCGCTCGGGGGTCGCCGAATGGACGGATCGCGGCTCGGTCGGGCCCGAAGTCGACGCGACGCTGTCGGGTCTGGCGCCGGAGACCGCGTACGAAATCCAGGTGCGGGCCACGAACGCGGAAGGCGCGGGCGGGTGGTCCGACAGCGGCGCCGGGACGACCGCCGGCAATCCACCGCCGACTATTGGCCCGACGGTGACGATAGCGATCTCGAGTTCGGCTCAGGCGATCGAGGGCGACGAGGGCCGGACGACGGTCGACTTCGACGTCGCCTTGAGCGCTCCCGGCGCGACGGTGATCACGGTGGACTACGAGACGGAGGACGGCACCGCCCGGGCGGGCATCGACTACGTGTCGACCGCGGGGACGCTGTCGTTCGCTCCGGGCGTCCGGTCCCGCACGATCCGGGTGGCGGTGAACGGCGATGAGGAGGCGGAGCCGGACGAGACGTTCTTCGTGCGTTTGAGCGACCCGGCCAACGCGGTGCTGGCTGCCGACCTGGGGACGGGGACGATTCTGGACGACGACGAGGCCGACGTCGACGGCGACGATGAGTCCGATGACGACGGCGACAACGACAACGACAACGACAGCAACGACGACGACGACAACAACGACGACAACAACAACGACGACGACGACAACAACAGCGACGACGACGACGACGGCGGCGACAATGACAACGACGGTGACGACGACGGTGACGACGAGACCGGCGATGATCCAGCGACCATCCGGTTGAGCGAGACGACGGTCCGCCTGTCGGAGTCGGGCGCGCGGAGGAAGGCGACGTGGGAGGTCACGCTCGACGCCAGGCCGGCGGCTCAAACCACGGTCGCCGTACGCAGCAGCGACGTGACGGTGGCCACGGTCTCTCCGTCGAAGCTGACGTTCGAACCGGCGGACTGGGACTGGCCGCGGCGGGTCGAGGCGACGGCCGTCGACGACGCCATCGACAACCCCTCGGACCGCGCCGCGAAGATCGAGCACGTCGTGGACGGCGACGCCGGGAGCGCCGCGATCGTCTCGGTGACGGTCGAGGACGACGACGTGTCGGGGATCGTGCTGAGCGAGACCGAGATCTCCATGTCCGAGGGCGGCGCGGCGGCGTACGCGGTCGCGCTGGCGACGGAGCCGACGGGCGTCGTGAAGGTGGAACTGAGCATCAGCGACGAGGCGGCGTCGCTGTCGAGGCGGTCCCTGACCTTCAACCCGCTGAACTGGAGTCGCGCGCAGGAGATCGAGGTGACGGCCGTCGACGACGCCATCGACAACCCCTCGAATCGCACGGCGCGCATCGGACACGCGGTGACCGGCTACGGCAAGATGGTCGACGGCGGCATGGTGACGGTGCTGATCGAGGACGACGACGTGGCCGGCGTCGTGTTGAGCGAGTCGGCGGTCACTGTGGCGGAGTCGGGTCCGGACAGCACGGCCGCGTGGACGGCGGCGCTGACCTCGGAGCCCACCGGTACGGTGACCGTCACGGCGCAAAGCGACAACGCCGGGATCGCGGCGGTGAGGCCTTCGTCGCTGACCTTCACGCCGGCGAACTGGCGGACCGCGCGTTCCTTCACGGTGACCGGCGTCGACGACGACGAAGTCAATCGAACGCCGCGGCGCGCGTTCGTTGCGCATCGGGCCTCGGGCGGCGGCTATGACGAGGTCGAGGTCGACCCGGTCGCGGTGACGGTCGAAGACGACACGGCGGACCTGGCTCGGGAACGAAGCGCGGCCGTCACGGTTTCACTGGCCGGTCTGGCGCGGACGCTGGCGTCCGACGCCGTGGACGTGATCACGGACCGGTTCGATCAGGGGTCCTTTCCAGGGTTCGCGCGGCCGGAGATCGGAACGGTGGATTCAGGCGCCGACGCTGCGGCTGGGCGGCGGATCCCCGGTTCAGACGGCAAGGACGGCGCTGGCCTGGAACGTCCAGGCGCACAGGCCCGCCATCCGGACGACGTTCCGCGGTCCAGCAGCCGCGAGGAGCGGTTGCGGGTACTGGTGGCGGAGCTCGCGCGGCGGGTCAACGGGCAGTCCGGCGGCGAAGGCGCCGGCCCGCGGTCAAGCGAACGCCAGGATCGGCTGGGGCCGCTGGTGGCGGAGCTTGTCCGGCGGGTCAACGGGCAGTCCGGCGGTGACGGCGTCGGCCCGGGGACCGACGCGCGCGAGGTCCGGTCGCCTGCACTGGAGACCGGGTTCGATCGGCCCGGCGTCGGCGACCGGGTGGGCGGCGAGGGCGGCGCTGCGGGTTCCGCCGGCAGCAGGCCGCGAGCGCCAGGGTCGGAGATCGGCCCCGATCCGCGGGGCCTCGACT
The DNA here is from genome assembly GCA_012270995.1 of Vicinamibacteraceae bacterium. GTDB lineage: Bacteria > Acidobacteriota > Thermoanaerobaculia > Multivoradales > Multivoraceae > Multivorans. The sequence continues at coordinate 80,926 of JAAXHG010000178.1, forward strand.
GGCGGTTTTTCGGCGAAGGCGGGAATCGGCGGTACGGCGACGCGGAGGACCGGTTGCGGATGCGGCTCGGCGCGCTTGCGCGGCGCGGCTTCGACTGGCGTTTCGGCGGCGAGGGCGCCGGCCCGCGGGGCGGCGTCTGGGGGCGGATGACGAGCAGCGGCTTCGCGGCCCAGGCCTCGGAGCGCCGGGTCGACGGCGACGTCGTGACCGGTTACCTCGGCGTCGATGTCGCGGTGCGGGAGAACCTGCTGCTCGGCGTCGCGGCGTCGCACTCGTTGAGCGACATGAGCGTGTCCGGCGCGCTGGGCGGCGAACTGGAGACAGCGCTGACCTCGCTGCATCCGTACGGTCGGTGGCGCTTCGAGCGCGGCGATCTGTGGGGCCTGGCGGGGGCCGGTCGCGGCGACGCGGAGTTGCTGGACGTAGCGGGTTCCGAGCGCACGGATCTGTCGCTGCGCATGGCCGCGTTGGGCGGCAGTCGCGTGCTCTGCCTTTCCTGTCCCGGCGGCTTCGATCTGAGACTGAAGTCGGATGCGTTCGTGGCCAGCATCGAGGCGGATGAACAGACGGCGCTGGCCGCTTCGCGCGCGACGGCGGAGCGGGTCCGCTTGATGCTCGAGGGGCGCTGGGCGCTGCTGCAAACCGACTTCTCGAGTCTGAGCGTGAGCGGCGAGTTCGGCGGCCGCTGGGACGGCGGCGACGCGGTGGGCGGCATGGGCGCGGAGATCGGCGGCGAACTGACGTACCGACACCTGCCGACGGGTCTGACGCTCGAGGCAAGCGGTCGCTACACGCCCCTTCATCAGGCCAGGGTCTTCGAGGACTGGGGCCTGGGCCTGTCCCTGGGCCTTGCGCCACGCGACGGCGGCCAGGGCGCCCGCTTCCACTTCGGCCCGACCTGGGGCGCGTCGCGGTCCAACGTCGACGGCCTGTGGAACGGGATGTCCGGGCTGTACGGAATGCCGCCAACCGGCGGGGCGCCTTCTCCCTGGGGCCCGCGGCGGCCGCTCGGCTGGCGGCCGGACAGCTACGAACTGGAGTTCGGCTACGGCCTCTTCGCGGGGAACGTGCTGGTCGACGTCTTCGCCTCCGTGTCCGAACGAGACTTCGACTCCCGGGACTACCGGATGGGCGCGAGCCTCACCCTGAGCGAACGACTCGCCCTTCGCTTCAGCGCCGAGTTCGCGCGCAGGGAAGGCTTGAGAGAAGACCAGGCGTTGCTGTTCTCGGTTCGCCAGGGGCGTTGATCCCGGGCGGCTCGTCCCCTACAAGGAGGGTGTCACTCGCGGCCTGGACGACGAAGATGAACTCCCCGTTCATTCGTGAGTGAGTGCGTTAATCTCCGTGAACTCAAACCGCCGGGCGCGAGCGTCTGGGCGGCGCCCGCTTCACGAGGATCGATCCATGGCCGCGCCGGACGAGCACGAACGCGAGATCGCGGCGCTCCGCGACCGCGCATCGAGGCTGAGCGCCGCCGTGCTGCGCGTCACCGCCAGCCTCGACGAAGCCACCGTCCTGCAGGAGATCGTCGATAGCGCCGGCGCACTCACGAACGCCCGCTACGGCGCCATCATCACGATCGACGCCGCCGGGGCGCCGCGCGACTTCGTTACCTCCGGGTTCACGCCCGAGCAGCACCGCGAGTTGGGGTCGTGGCTGCCGGACGGGCTGCGGCTCTTCGACCACCTGCGCGACCTCCCCGCTCCGCTCAGGCTGGGGGACCTGCCGAGCTACGTCCGCTCGCTCGGCTTCTCCGCCGACCTGATGCCGGCGAAGACCTTCCAGGGGACGCCGATGCGCCACCGGGGCGCGCACGTCGGCAGCTTCTTCCTCGCCGGCAAGCGGGGCGGACTCGAATTCTCGGCCGAAGACGAGGACGTACTCCTGGTGTTCGCGTCGCAGGCCGCGACGGCCATCGCCAACGCCCGCACCCATCGCAACGAACAACGGTCGCGCGCCAGCCTGGAGGCGCTGGTCGAGACGTCGCCGGTGGGCGTCGTCGTCTTCGACGTCGCTACCGGCGCTCCCACCACCTTCAATCGGGAGGCGAGGCGACTGGTGGAGAACCTGGCCCCAGCCGGGAGACCCCCGGAGAAGCTGATCGAGGTCCTGACCTGCCGGTTCGCCGACGGCCGCGAAGTCCCGATGTCGCGCCTGATCCACGACGCGCCCGCGCTGCGCGCCGAGGAGGTCGCGCTCTCGGTCGCCGACGGCCGCGGCAAGAGGGCGCTGGTCAACGCCACGACCATCCGCTCCGCCGAAGGCGAGCCCGAATCGATGGTCGTCACCATGCAGGATCTCGCGCACCTGGACGAGCTGGAGCGGCTGAGGACCGAGTTCCTGAGCATGGTGAGCCACGAGCTCCGCGCCCCCCTTACCTCGATCAAGGGCTCGGCGGCCACGGTGCTGGGCGCGTCCGAGGAACTGGACCGGTCGGAGATGCTGCAGTTCTTCCGGATCGTCGAGGATCAGGCGGACCACATGCGGGGCCTGATCGGCGACCTGCTCGACGTGGGCCGCCTCGAATCCGGCACGCTGTCCGTTGCGCCGCGGCCCGTCGACCTGACCGTCCTGGTCGAACGGGCCAGGAGCGCGTTCGCGAGCGGCGGCGGGCGCCACGCGGTACGCCTCGACCTGCCGCGGGACCTGCCGCGCGTCATGGCCGACGCGCGGCGCATCGTCCAGGTGCTGAACAACCTGCTGTCGAACGCGGCCAGGCACTCCCCCGAGTCGTCGCCCATCCGGATCGAGGCGGCCCTGGACGGACACCACGTCGCGGTCACGGTGGCGGACGAGGGAAGCGGCGTTCCACCGCATCTGCTGCCGCACCTGTTCAGCAAGCACGCGGGCGCGGTCGGCGGAGAAGGGAATCTCGGCGCGGGCCTGGGTCTGGCGATCTGCAAGGGACTCGTGGAGGCCCATGGCGGCCGGATTTCCGCCCGGAGCGACGGTCAGGGAGAGGGTACGCGGATCACCTTCACGATCCTGGCGGTGGAAGAGCCGGGCGACGGCGAGGCGTCCGAAGCCCTCGCCGCGGCCACCTCGGAAGGAGCCCGGTACGGCGGCGGCCGTCCGCGCGTGCTGGTGCTGGACGACGACCCTCAGGCCCTCCGCTTCGCCCGCGACGCGCTCGCCTCCCGAGGCTACGCGCCGATCGTCACCGGCGACGCGCGCGAACTGCCCCGCCTCCTCCGGACGGAGCGGCCGGACCTCGTCCTCCTCGACCTGGTGCTGCCCGGAACGGACGGCATCGAACTGCTGCAGCGTCTGCCGGAGCTGGCGGACGTGCCCATCATCTTCATCTCCGCCTACGGCCGGGACGAGACGGTCGCGAGAGCCCTGGAGGCCGGTGCCGAAGACTACATCGTCAAGCCTTTCTCCCCGACGGAGCTCACGGCGAGAGTGGGGGTCGCGCTCCGCAAGCGGCTCGAGCCCGGGCCCTTCGTGCTCGGCGCCCTGTCCATCGACCGCGCGCGCCGCCGGGTGACGGTCGACGGAGTTCCCGTGCGGCTGACCGCCACCGAGTACGAACTGCTGCGGGTCCTTTCCGTGAACGCCGGGCACGTCACGACCTACGAAACGCTCCTCCGCCGGGTGTGGGGCGGCCGGGGATACGCGCAGCCGCGACTCGTCCGGGCCTTCGTCAAGAAGCTGCGGACCAAGCTCGGCGACGACTCGAGCGACCCGACCTACATCTTCAACGAGCGCGGCGTCGGCTACCGCATGCCCAAGCCGCTCCCGCCAGCCGCGCGCTCGAAACGCGGACGCCAATCCGGCCCGGCAACCTGACCGCGGCGCCGGTCACCCAGCGTTCAGAAGAGAGTCACCCTCCGTTCATAGTCCAATCCAATCCTGAAATGAGCC
>JAAXHG010000084.1:0-8154 GCA_012270995.1 Vicinamibacteraceae bacterium
TGTCCAGTTTTCCAGGACCACCTCAGGCCGTACGACCACTTCCGCCACGGGCTGCTAGGGCTTCAGATGGGTTTCGAACAGCTTCAGGATGCGGCGGTACTCGTCGAGCCAGCTTGACGGCTCGACGAAGCCATGGGCTTCGGCAGGGTAGACCGCTAGCTCCCAGTCTTCCTTGCCCAGCTCGATCAGGCGCTGGACGAGCCGCACGGAGTCCTGGAACAGGACGTTGTCGTCCAGCATGCCGGTGCAGATGAGTAGCGGCTTCTGGAGACCTTCGGCGAACTCGATCGGTGAGCTCCGTTCGTAGGCTTCGGGATCGAGCTCGGGAGTGTTGAGAATGTTCGAGGTGTAGCCGTGGTTGTAGTGGGCCCAATCCGTCACCGGGCGAAGGGCCGCTCCCGCCGCGAACAGTTCAGGGCGGCGGAACATCGCCATGAACGTCACGAAGCCTCCGTAGGACCCGCCGTAGACGCCGATCCGTTCGCGATCGACGCCGTGCCTGGCGACCAGGTAGTCGATGCCGTCGGCCAGGTCCTCGACTTCAGGGGTGCCCATCTGCCGGTAGATCGCTGTACGCCAGTCGCGCCCGTAACCTGCGGAGGCGCGAAAGTCCATGTCCAGCACGACGTAGCCGCGGCGGGCGAGCAGGGTGTGGAACATGAACTCGCGGAAGTAGGAGGACCAGCCCTGGTGGGCGTTCTGGAGGTAGCCGGCGCCGTGGACGAAGACGACGGCCGGCCTCGGACCCGCGGCCGCTTCGGAGGGCAGGTAGAGCCGGGCGTGGATGGGGCGATCCACGTGGGATGACGGAACTTCGACGAATCGCGGCGCCGTCCACTCGATCGCCCGAAACTCGGGCGAAACCGTGTCGGTCAGCCGGACGGGATCGCTTCCCGGAGCGGTCGCCTGGAGCCAGAGCTCCGGAGGCCGCGTGGCGATCGAGTGCACGATCAGGACGTGCCGGTCGTCCGGCGAGAGGCGGAAGGAGTTCACGCCGCCCAGGTTCGTGACCTGCTCGATCACGGCGGCATCGGCTCCCGAGGTGGGTACCCGGTACACCTCGAAGACGCCGGAGTGGCCGCGGTTCGCCTCGAAGTAGATGAACTCTCCATTCGAGGACACCTGGGGCGAACGGACGACGAATGGGCCCCGGGTCACCTGCACGCGCTGGCCGGTGCGGGCGTCCATGAGCGTCAGATGGGAGTAGCCGGTCTCCTCGGACAGAAAGAAGAGGGTCTCCTCGTCCGGCAGCCAGCCCTGGTCCCGGAAGGCATAGTTGATCCATGCCGGATCCGTGATCCGGTGCAATGGAGTCAGCGAGCCCTCCTGCAGGTCGATCGCCGCGATCCAGCGATCCTTGTTGTCGGTAGAGTAGATCTGCACGGCGGCTCGGGAGCCGTCACGGTTGAAGGACACGGGTCCGAAGCGCACGTTCCGCGGTTTCGGCTCGGCTTCCTTCGCGCTGTCCCCGGAGCCGGCTTTGTCGTCCGGTTCGCCGTTCTTCTCCATCTCCGGGTCGCCGTCTGCCTGCCTGTTCGCGGCGGCCTCGCGCTGTCGTTTCCGTTCCTGGGCCGCCTCGCGCAGTGCCGCCAGCGGATCGTCGGCGATGCCCGGCAGGACGGACGCGTCCAGGAGGATCGGCTCAGGGGCGCCGCGCCGCAGCAGCACCAGGGATTCGGCGATCGGCTCGGCGGTACCGACCTTCATGCGCACTTCTTCCAGCTCGACCATGCCGCTCCGGGTCACGTAGTTCGGCATCCTGTCCCTCTGCCCCTCGTCGCGTTGGCTGGGTCGTTGCCGCAGAACGAGATGTTCCAGCGTCGGCGAGAGATAGGAATCCGCGACCTCGACGTCCTCTCCGAGGTAGTGGGGTAGAGCTGTCCGGCTGGTGTCGGCGGTCTGGCGCTCCTGGGACACCTCTCTTCGCCGCTCCTCACGTTGGCGCCGCAGCCGGACGATCTCCAGCAGGCGAGGCTGCTGCCGCGCCAGGTACCCCGCCTCGGCGTCCTTTGCGGCGCGCGCCGCTTCGGGCTCCTGTTCGGTCCGCACGTCGAAGGGTTGCCAGACCAGGCCCGTGTTCCTGTCCCGTACCAGCCAGGCACCGTCCCGCCTGAACGCGACGTCTCCCGCAACCGTGAAGAGGGGGGCGCTTTCGAAGGCGGCCGTACGGGTGTGCTGCCTCAGAGCGCCGTCCGTCCCGAGAGTGCGTACGAAGATGTCTCCCTCCTTGACGAAGGCGCGGCGCTCTCTGGCGCGGTCCCAACTGCCGCCGGGCGCGTCCGTAGCGGCCCGATCGCCGTCGGCGACGAGGCTCGTCTGACGGTCTTTCAGATCGACCCGATAGAGATCGCGGGTCTCCTCGCCCTCCCGCTTGCGCAGGAAGTACACACTGTTGCTGTCACTGCTCCAGTACGGCCGTTCGGGCTGGCGTCCGAGCCAGTCCGGGTGGGCCATGATCCTCTCTAGGCTCAGGTCGTCCTGGGCCTGGGCGGGGACGGCGAGCAGGAACCCGGCCGCCAGAATCGTGCTGGCGGCCGACCGGGCGGCTACTCGAGGTATTGGAGCATCTCCCGGGCGGTCGGAGCGTCCGCGTGGTCCGGGGCCAGGCTCAGGAACTTCTCGAACTGGACCTTCGCCTTGGCGGGATCGCTTCCGGCATAGCAGATGCCGAGCATGTAGTTCGCCTCGGGGTGGTTCGGATCCGCGGCCAGCAGCTTCTCCAACTCGACCTGGGCTTCCGGGATCTGACCGGAGTTGAAGAGGTCGGCGGCCTTGTTGAACATGTTCTTGCCGGCCTTGTCCATGTCGGTGGCCTGGAGAGCCTTCAGCGCGGCCTCAGCCTTGTCATCCATGCCGAGGGCGTCGTAGCCCGCATAGAGGATCTGGTTCATGTTCTCCAGGTCCTCACCGGCCGCCACGACCTTCTCGGCGTACTCGACCGCCCGGATGTGATCGCCGCGGTGGGAGAGGACGCGCGCCAGCCCGCCCATGGCGGGCACGAGATCCGCCTTCTTGTCGAGAGCGTTCGTGAAGAGGAGCTCCGCGGTGTCGTAGTCACCCGAGTTCAGGGCGTTGCTGCCCTGGTTGTAGAGCTTGATCGCGCTGCCGCGCGCCTGCGCCTCGAGGTCGATTTCCGGCGCCGGCCCGGGATTGGCGCCCTGCTGCAGAGCGGCCTGGGCCTCCAGGGCGTCATCGACGGACGTGAGATTCCAGTCGCCGCCTCCCGAGAGCTGGCTGAGCCTCGTTTCGCTGCGAGCGGGAATCCGCACGTTGCCGACGCGCCGGGTGACGTAGCCTTCCTTCTTCAACTCGACGGCGAAGCCCGACCGTTCGTGCTTGACCACGTTCTTGAGCATGATCCGGAAGCGTCCGTTCCTGCCGGAGTAGTGCACCTCGCGGAACGCGGGAGCTTCGGGATCGGTGAAGATGATCTCTACGCCCTCGAGCGTCTCGCCGGTCTTGGCGTCGAAAATCTGTCCGTACACGGTGCCAGGGAGCTGCGCGGCCGCGGGCCCCGCCAGACTCAGGCAAAGAACCACGACGAGCGCCGGGAGCACGAAGGCGCGCCCGGCCGTAAGCCCCATGGTCCACGATTCGCGAATCGACTTCATGGTTTCCTCCTCTGGCCGCTCAGATTGCCGGCGGATTCCCGGTCCGACTTAGAATAACAGAGCGTGGTTCGGGATCCTGGCTCCGGCTTCGAGCGACACCCGGCCTGGCCGAGGGTGCTGGACATCTGCCGGGCGGCGGCGGCGGAAGGCGGATCCGTGCGAGTAGTCGGAGGCTCTGTTCGGGACGCGCTGCTCGGCCTGGAGTGCCGCGAGTTCGACCTGGAGGCGTTCCAGCTCGCGCCCGACCGCCTGGACCGCGTACTCAGAGATCTCGAACTGCCGGTCGATCAGGTGGGCCGTGCGTTCTCCGTCGCCAAGTTGCGGGGTCTCCCGATCGACATTGCCCTGCCGCGCCGGGAACGGAAGGTGGGGAAGCGCCACCGGGACTTCGTCGTCGACGTGGATCCCGGCCTGAGCGTGGAGGCCGCCGCCGAGCGGAGGGACTTCACGATCAACGCCATCTCGTACGACCCCCTGGCGGATCGGATCGTCGATCCCCTGGACGGAAGGTCCGATCTCGAGCGCCGGCGGCTCCGTCACGCTTCGCACCGTTTCGCGGAAGACCCGCTGCGGGTGCTCCGCGGCATGCAGTTCATCGCCCGGCTGGGCCTCGAGCCGGACCTGGAGACGGAAGTCCTCTGCTCCCGGATCGAATGGAGCGATCTTAGCGCCGAGCGGGTCTTCGAGGAGTGGCGAAAGATGCTCCTGTACGGCGTGGAGATCGGCCGCGGGCTGCATTTCCTGGAGAGGGTCGGGTGGCTGCGTGCGTATCCCGAACTGGAAGCCCTGATCGGCTGCGAGCAGGACCCGGAGTGGCATCCCGAGGGAGATGTCTGGGCCCACACCGGGCACGTTCTCGACGCCTTTGCCAGGAGACGGCTCGACGACGAGGACGAAGATCTGGTCGTGGGGCTGGCCTGCCTCTGCCACGACCTGGGCAAGCCGGCGACGACGCGGTTCGTGGACGGCCGGCTGCGGTCCCGGGGACACGAGGCGGCTGGCGAGCGGCCGACGCGCACGTTGCTGGCCCGAATGACGAAGCGCCGCCGCCTCGTCGACGAAGTGGTTCGCCTGGTCGTCGATCATCTCAAGCCGCGGCAGCTCTACGGAGGCCGGGCCGGCGACGCGGCCGTGCGCCGCCTCGCGCACCGGGTCAAGCGGATCGACCGCCTGGTGCGGGTGGCGCGCGCCGACGCTGAGGGACGTCCCCCGCTCGGGCACGACGAGTGCCCGGAGTGCGACTGGCTGGAGGAGCGCGCCGAGGCGTTGCGGATCAGGGATCGGGCGCCGGAGCCCATCGTTCGAGGCCGTGACCTGATCGCCCGGGGCATGACGCCGGGCCCGGCGATCGGCGCGATCGTGGGCCGTTGCTACGAGGCACAATTGGCCGGCGCCTTCAAGGACAGGGCCGCTGGCCTGCGCTACCTCGAATTGCTGCTCAGGCGCGAGGCCGCCGTCGCTTCATCGGACGGTCGGGCGGACCGGGCGGAAGCGTGACCGGCTCCCCGGGCAGCCGGACCAACGAAACAAGGGCCGCCGGCGGATCGTCCCTGCACCGAGAGGATGATGACTTGCCAGCTCACAAAGGCTCCGACCGGGAATCGACCCGCGGGGCGACTGGCGTTCCCGAGGACGTCGAACTCGTTCGACGGGCCTCGGCGGGAGACGACGCCGCCTTCGAAGCCCTGGTGCTTCGGTACGAGACGCCGCTCCGCAAGCTGGTCTACGGCTACGTACTCAACTGGGAGCTCGCCGAGGATGTGGCCCAGGACGCCTTCCTGCTGGCCTTCCGGAAGCTTGACCATCTGGGGGAGGCGGCAGCCTTCAAGAGCTGGCTCTACCGGATCGCGATCAACCGGGCCCACGACGAGCTGCGCCGGTCGGCGCGTTGGGGCAAGCGGCTGGACCGGAACGTGGGTGACGAGGCGCTCGCCGAACTGCCGGCTGCCGGCGCGGAGTCAGCCGTCGAGTCGAGGCTGCTGCGGCGCGCCCTCGTACGCGAGCTGGCGCGGCTGCCGAAGAGCCAGCGAACGGCGGTCGTGCTGAAGGATGTGGCGGGAATGAAGTACGTGGAGATCGCGGAGTGCCTGGGCTGTCCGATCGGCACGGCGCAGATCCGGGTCCATCGGGGCCGCCGGAAGCTCCGGCGCCGGCTCGGCGAGCAGGGCTCCAGGGCAGGAGGAGGTACATGATGCGGGAGGAGAAGAGGTCTAGCCGACCGGACGAGGCCGGAGGAAGCCTCGACACGCTGTTCGAGGCGCTGCGCGAGGAGTGCGCGGCGCCGCCGCCGGCGCCCGGCTTCCTGGCAGGTTTCAGGGCCCGCCGCGACGCTTGGCTGGAGCGCGCGGACCAGGCCGCTACGTGGCGGTTGCTTGCCCTGCGTCTGTCGCCGGTCGGCGCGCTCGCGGCCGGGGCCGCGCTGGTCATGACGCTCGGTTCCGCCACCCAGCCGATGGCGCCGGAGACTGCTTTGGCATTTCCGGTGACCGCGGAGTATCCGGATCCGTTCGTGGCCGGGCTGGAAGAGGCCGGCGTGGCGACCGTGGCGATGACCGACGATGACGCCGGCTACGAGCTGCTGGCCGTCCTCTACGAGCCCATGGGGACACGGTGATGTCGAACGGTCCCACGAAGTTGTGGATGAGTGTCGCGCTGGGTTCCGTGCTGATCGTGGGCCTGTCGGCCGGCCTGGTGGCGGACCGGCTTCTGCCGGAGCGTCGCGCCGCCGTGAAGGAGCGGGAAACCCGGACGGAGTCGCACCCTCCCCGGTCGTCGATGTTCCACTTCGACTGCCGCGACCGGGAGGAAGAAAGTGAAACGGCGGCGAGTCCGGCCCCGGAAGCGCCGGCCGATGCCGCGCGTTCCGCGGCCGCCGACGAGTACAGGACGAAGGTGACCCGGCGCATGGCGCGACGCCTGGAACTCGATCCGGAGCAGATCGCGGCGCTCGAGCCGATCGTCGGCGAGGCGATGGAGCGCGGACGCCTCTACTGGACCGGGGCGCGGGACGAGTTCTGCGCCATGCAGAGGGACTTCCACCGGCAGGTGGGGGAGCTTCTCCGTCTGGACCAGACCGTTCGGTTCGACGAGATGCTTCGTGACCCGTGGGACCGGAACCGGCGGTACGAGGATCGAGACCGCGATGACCGTGGTCGCGGTCGCCGCGGTGACGGCGACTCGCTGGGAGAGTGCCAGTGAGCGCCGACCAGAAGGAGGTCGGGATGGAAGGGCGGGGAACCGGCTTGCGCGGTTGGCCGGAAGAGCAGGAGGCGGCCGCGCATCTCCCGGTCCACCCGCTCATCCGCTTTGCCGTCGAGCGGCGCGTGACCATGTTCATGGCCACGCTGGGCGTGCTGGTGCTCGGCTGGTTGTCGCTGACGCGGCTGCCGCTGGAGTTCCTGCCCCTGTTCCAGTCGTCCAACATCTCGGTCCGGGTGCCGTACCAGTCCTCCTCTCCGGAGGAGATAGCGCGGTCGATCATCTGGCCGCTGGAGGACAGCCTGGGGACGATCAACGGCGTCCGGCTGCTCCGCTCGCGGGCCAGCGGCAGCTCCGCCTCGGTGGACATCGAGTTCCAGGACGGGACGGACATGGAGCTGGCGGCCGTCGACGTGCGCGACCGGATCGACCGGGTGCGGAATGAACTGCCGAGCGATGTGGAACAGATCTACGTCCGCCGTTTCGAGAGCACGGACATTCCGGTTCTCCGCAGCAGTCTCAGCGCGCCGTGGACCCAGGACGAGCTGAACGACTTCGTCGAGGACGTGCTACTGCCCCGGATCGAGCGGCTGGAGGGCGTTGCGCAGGCGGAAGTCTGGGGCATGATGAGCAGGGAGCTGCGGATCGAGCTGCTGCCCGACCGCATGGCGGCTCACGGCGTGGACATCCGGGAGTTGCGGCAGATCCTGCAGAACAACCACGTGAACGTATCGGGCGGTTATCTGCGCGAAGGCAGCCGCCGTCTGCTGGTTCGCACCGTGGGCGAGTTCCGGACCCCGGGCGAGATCCGGGACCTTCCGATCCGCGGCGACGGCCTGCGCGTGGGCGACGTGGCCGACGTGGAGTTCGGCTATCCCGACAAGTACGAGTACAACTTTCTCAACGGGGTCGAGGCGATCAACCTGAGCGTCAACAAGGCGTCGGACGCGAATCTCCTGGAGGTCGTGAACCGGGTGAAGGCCGAGCTCGAGGCGATTGGGCGGACGCCCGAGGGCGCGGGGCTCGAGGCCCGGCACTTCCACGACACCTCGGTCGACGTGCGCCTGGGGCTGACCGAGTTGGGCCGCAGCGGCCTGATCGGCGGCGGCCTGGCGATCGTTTTCATGTTCCTGTTCCTCCGCAAGTTCCGGACCACGCTGCTGGTGGCGCTGGCGGTGCCGCTGTCGCTGGTCATGACCTTCGTCATGATGTACCTCGGCCGCCAGGCGGGCGTCACCGAGATCACGTTGAACGTGATGAGCCTGATGGGGTTGATGCTCGCGATCGGGATGCTGCTCGACAACTCGATCGTGGTCATCGAGTCGATCTTCCGGCACCGCCAGGA
>JAAXHG010000084.1:8224-41076 GCA_012270995.1 Vicinamibacteraceae bacterium
CTGACCGTGGTGCCGATGATCGCGGCGATCCTGCTCAGATCGGAGAGCAAGCGCCGGTTCAAGCTGCTCGACCGGATGAACGGCCTCTACGGGAAGACGCTGGGCTTCACGCTCCGCCACCGGTTCATCTTCACGATGGTCATCGGCGCGCTGCTCTACGGTTCCGTGGTGCTGTACAACAACATCGAGCGGAGCTACAACCAGCCATCCCAGGGCAGGGCGCTGACCGTGTTCGTCGAAACGCCGCGGCAGATGGGAATGGACGAGCGCCTGACTCTCTACGAAGAGGTCTACGCGCTCCTCGATTCCAGGCGCGACGAGTGGGAGATCGTCGACATCGCCCACCAGGTGCGGCGGGGCGGCGGCCGCAGCCGGGGGTACGGCGGCGGCAACCGCTTCGAGATCTATCTCAAGCCGGAAGAGGTTTCGGAGTTGTCCACGGACGAGGTCACGGAGCTCATCCGCGAGGCGATGCCTCGGCGGGTCGGCGTCCTGTTCAAGCTCGCCCGCACCGAGTTCGGACCTCCGGGTTCCGGAAGGTCCGGGATGGACGTGGAACTGATCGGCGACGACGTGGGCACTCTCGAACTCCTGGTGCCGCGGATCACCGAACGGCTGCGTCAGATTCCCATCGTGGGCGACATCGACAACTCGTTCGAAAGCGGCGACGACGAGATCCGGGTGTCGGTGAACCGTGAGCGCGCCCTCCAGGGCGGTCTGTCGAGTCAGGCGGTGGCAATGACCGTAAGTGGCGCGCTCTCCAGCCGTTCGCTGGCGTACTTCAAGACCGCGGAGCGGGAGATCGGCATGGTCATGCAGTACCGGGAGGAGGATCGCGAGACGCTCGACCAGTTGAAGAAGATGCCGGTCCTGGTGGCGGATCCGAACGGCGAGGGCGCCGGCGCGACCTTGCCGATTTCCAGCCTGGCCTCGTTCCGCGTGCAGAGCGGCCCGTCCGAAGTCGAGCGTGAGAACCGCCGCGCCAAGGTGGAGATCGACGTGACCGCCGCGGGCGGCACGCCGGGCTTCATGCTCCGTCGGCCGGTCCAGATGGCGCTCGCGGACGTACCGCTGCCGCCAGGCTACGAGTGGTCTTTCGGCAGGAGGTTCATGGAGGCCGAGGAGGACGCATCGCGTGCCGTGCTGGCGATGATCCTGGCCGTGGCGCTGATCTACATGATCATGGCGGCCCTGTTTGAGGACTTCCTCCAACCGTTCACGATCATGCTGTCGATTCCCTTCGCCTTCATCGGCGTCGGCCTGATCATGTATCTCGCCGGGCAGCCGCGGTCCGACTCCTCGGACATGGGGCTCCTCATTCTGGCCGGGATCGTGGTGAACAACGCGATCGTCCTGATCGATCACATCAACCGGTTGCGGCGCGAAGGCATCGCCCGCGACAAGGCGATCGTCCTCGGCGGCAAGCACCGCCTGCGGCCCATCCTGATGACGGCCGTGACGACGATCCTCGGTCTGTCGCCGATGGTGGCGCCGTTCTTCCTGCCCCAGGTGTTCGGCCAGCCCGAGGGTCGGGCGGCGTTCTGGGCGCCGGTGGGTCTCGTCATCCTGGGCGGACTCACCACCTCGACTTTCCTGACCCTGCTTGTGATTCCGACGGTCTATTCCCTGGTCGACGACGTCAAGCTCTTCGTCCAGCGGGTGGTGCGGGCGGCAGTCGCCGTTCCGCGGAGAGAGATGGCATGAAGTTCCAGAGAGGCTTGGGCAAGGCGCGGTCGACCGCCGCCTTCTTGTTGATGGCGGCGGTGGCCGCCGCGGGCATCGGCTGCGGTCAGTCCGACGCCGATGCGGGCGGGGACAACCCCCGCGCTGGTCAAGGAGGTCCCGGCGGCGGTCCTCCGGGGGGGCCGGGCGGCGGCCGGCCTGGAGGACGCGGCGGTCCTCCGGGCGCCTTTCCGGGCGTCCCTCCGGACTTCGGCGGTCCCACCGCCGCGATTCCGGTCCGGGTGACGAGCGTCAGTCGCCGAGACATCGCGGACTACCTCGAGACGAACGGTTCGCTCGAGGCCGAGAACGAGGTCGACATCGTGGCCCGGACGACCGGTCCGATCGTCGAACTGAACGTCGAGGAGGGCGACTTCGTCCGGGCGGGTCAGGTGCTGGCCCGCATCGACGCCGCCGAGATCGAGGCGCAGCTCGGCGTTGCCCGCGTCAACCTGGCGGAAGCGGAACTGGCCTGGAACCGGGCCCAGGAGTCCTATCGCGAGGAGCTGATCAGCCAGGAGGCCTACGACCTGGCCAGGTCCAACTTCGACGCCGCCGCCGCCCAGATCGTCGGCACCGAGATCCTGCTTGACTACACCGTGATCCGGGCGCCCTTCGACGGCCTGATCATCGAGCGCGTGATCAAGAACGCCGAGTACGTCTCGACCAACGCGCGACTGTTCAGGATCTCCGATTTCGACCCGTTGCTCTGTCCGATTCAGCTCCCCGAGAAGGACCTGCCGCGGCTCAAGCTGGATCAACCCGCCTACCTGACCGTTGAGGCCTATTCCGGGGTGCGCTTTCCGGCGCGGGTGCTGCGGATCAGCCCGGTCGTCGACCCGGCGACCGGCACGGTCAAGGTCACTCTCGAAGTGCAGGCCCAGGGCCGCCTGCGGCCCGGCATGTTCGCCAGCGTGTTCGTCGAGACGGACGTTCACGAGAACGCGATCGTCGTGCCGAAGCAGGCTCTGGTCCTGGAGAGCACCTCCGACACGGTGTACGTAGCGGTGGACGACGGAGAGGGCGGCACGGTCGCCCAGCGCCGTGAACTCGAACTCGGCTACGAGGAGAGCGACAGCCTGGAGGTGCTTTCCGGGCTCCGCGAGGGGGAGGACGTGGTGATCGTCGGTCAGGACGGCCTCTCCGACCAGACGCCGATCTCGATAGATGAGCGAGAGGGGCCGGCCGCGGCGCGAGCGATGTTCACCGCGGTTCCGGCCGCGGACGCCGAGCGGCCGGCCCAGGTCGGGGCCGGTCAAGCGGCGCCGGCTGATGGCGCGGCGCCGGCGGCCGGGCAGGCCGCGCCCCAGCCGCGGCGGCCGGACGGGCCCGGGTCCGGCCCGCCGGGAGGGTTCGATCCCGGTCAGTTGACGCCCGAACGGATCGAGATGATGCGAACGCGGATGAGGGAATTCGGAATGACCGACGAGCAGATCGACCAGAGGATCGAGGCGATGAAGAGCGGCGAGGCGCCGCCGGGCCGCCCTCCCGGCCGCCCGCCGGCTCGGCCGCCGGGTTGATCGGCAGCCGCGACTTCTGACCGGCTAATCACGAGATGCGTGTTGTTTCCTTCGCCACCCGGCGACCGGTCACGGTGTTCATCTTCGCCGTGGCGGCGGTGGTCTTCGGCGCCGTCGCCTTCCGCGATCTCGCGGTCGATCTGCTGCCGGACATCACGTATCCGTCACTCACCGTTCAGACGCGGTACGAGGGCGCGGCGCCGGTCGAGATGGAGACCCTGATCACGCGGCCGGTGGAGGACGCGGTCGGCGTGGTCAACGGCGTCAACCGGGTCATCTCCAGTTCCCGGGCGGATGTCAGCGAAGTCACCCTGGAGTTCTCCTGGGGCACGAACATGGACTTCGCGTCGCTCGACGTGCGCGAGCGACTGGATCAGGTTCGGTTGCCGGTCCAGGCCGAACGGCCGGTGCTGCTGCGCTACGACCCCTCGCTCGATCCGATCCTGCGGATGGGTCTCGCGGGCGGCGGCAGCGACCTGATCGCGCTGCGCCTGCTGGCCGAGGAGGACCTGAAACGGAAGCTCGAGCGCCTCGAAGGAGTGGCGGCGGTCGTCGTCAGCGGCGGCCTGGAGGAGGAGATCCAGGTCGAGATCGACGAGCGGCGTCTGACCAGTCTCGGGCTGACGATGGACCAGGTGATGACCCGTCTGGGGCAGGAGAACGTGAACCTGACCGGCGGCCGGCTGCGCGACGGTCAGACGGACTACCTGGTGCGAACGATCAACGAGCTGCTGCGTCCGGAGGAGATACGGGAGATCGTGATCGACAGCGCACAGGGCGCGATCGTTCGCCTCGAGGACATCGCCCGCGTCTACCAGGGCGCAAGGGAACGCGAGGTGATCACCCGGATCGACGGCCGGGAGGCCGTCGAAATCGCGGTCTACAAGGAGGGCGGCACGAACACCGTGACGGTCGCGACCGCCGTGCTCGAGCGGGTGGAGGAGCTCGAGGAGGAGCTCAGGCAGGTCGATCCGCAGCTCGAGCTGACGGTCCTCACCGACCAGTCGCGCTACATCCGCGACTCCGTGTCGGCCGTGATCGAGACCGCCCTGATCGGCGGTGCGCTTGCGATCGTCGTCCTCTTCCTGTTCCTGCGGAGTGCGCCGAAGACGTTGATCATCGGGATCTCGATCCCGGTCTCGGTCGTGGCGACGTTCTTCCTGATGTACGTCGCCGGCGTGTCGCTCAACATCATGTCGCTCGGCGGCCTCACTCTGGGAATCGGTCTCCTGCTGGACAACTCGATCGTCGTCCTGGAAGCGATCCAGCGACGCCGCGACCAGGGACTGGGCGTCGTCGAGGCGGCCCGGGCCGGCGCCTCCGAAGTCGGGCGGGCGGTGATCGCGAGCACGATCACGACGGTATGCGTGTTCGTGCCGATCGTGTTCGTCGAGGGCGTCGCCGGCCAGATGTTCGGCGATCAGGCCCTGACCGTGACGTTTTCCCTGCTGGTGTCGCTGGGGGTCGCGCTGACCGTGATCCCGATGCTCGCCTCCCGGAAGTTCTTCGCTCCCGGGGCGCCGGTCGAGAAGGTCCGCAGCGTCGGGCGCTCCAACCCCGTGACGCGTGCTCTTTCGACCTTCTTCGACGCAATTGGCGTAGGCGTCGCGCTGGCGGTCAAGACCATCTTCCGCGGTGTCTCCACCGTGATGTCGGTGCTGCTGCGGCCCGTGCTTGCGGCGTTTGACGCCTTGCTCCGGGGCGTTACCGCCGTCTACGCCCGGATTCTCCGCGGAGCCCTTCAACACCCCGTGCTGGTCGTCCTGGCGGCCGTCGTGCTGCTCGCGGGGAGCGTCCAGCTCATCGACTCGCTGGGCAGCGAACTGGTGCCGGAGCTGATCCAGGGCGAGTTCTACGTCGATGCCGAACTGGCGCCGGGAAGCCGCCTGGAGGTGACGGACCGGCGCCTGGGGGCGGTTGACAGGTTCGTGCGGGAACAATTGAAGGACGACGTGCAGTCGGTCTACACGGTGGTGGGCACCTCGAACGAACAGGGGGGCGCCGCGGGAGAAAGGCGCGAGAACATCGGCCAGGTCAACGTGCGATTGAATCCGCCGATCGACGTGGAGCGCGAGGAGCTGGTGATGAGCCGGATCCGGAACTGGATCGACGAGGACAACTCCTCCTTCGGCGGTCAGACGCCCGCGGTCGCGGGTGCGGCCTCGGCGCCCTCCGGCTCCGGGTTCGAGCCTGGGTCGGTGGTCGCCGACCACTCGCTGAAGTACCGGTTCGGCCGGCCGACGTACTTCAGCTTCCGGAGCCCGGTCGAGGTGCAGATCCGTGGCCACAACCTGGCGCTGCTGGAGAGACTGGCGGATCAGGTGGTCTCCCGAATGCGCGAGGTCGAGGGTCTCGTGGACGTCAAGTCTTCGACGGAAGGCGGCAACCCGGAACTGCAGATCATCTTCGACCGGGAGCGGCTGTCGACGTTGAACTACACGGTCGCCCAGCTTGGCGCCGTCATCCGTTCCAAGGTGCAGGGCGACATCGCAACGGACATCGTGCGGGAGGACCGCAACATCGAGGTGAGGCTGCGGACCGACGAGGGCTACCGCGACTCGGTGCGCGACCTGCGCAACCTGAACATCCGCCAGAGCGGCGCCGTGCCGCTGCCGCTGTCGGCGGTCGCCGACGTCATCGAGACGGAGGGACCCGCCGAGATCCGCCGCAGCGACGGCACGCGGGTGGCGCAGATCGAGGCGAACATCGTGGGCCGCGACCTGGGCGGGGCCTCCGACGACATCCAGGCGATCCTCGACTCGACTCGGTTCCCGGTCGGTTTCGATTACTCGATCGGCGGTCAACGCCAGGAGATGGAACACTCCTTCGACAGCATGAGGCTGGCGATCCTGCTGGCCGTGTTCATGGTCTACCTGGTCATGGCCTCGCAGTTCGAATCGCTGCTGCACCCCTTCGTCATCCTCTTCGCGGTGCCGTTCTCGATCATTGGCGCGATCGGCATCCTGTACTTGACGCGGACGCCCGTGAGCATCGTCGTCCTGATCGGCGGCATCCTCCTGGCCGGGATCGTGGTGAACAACGCGATCATCCTGATCGACTACACGAATCGGCTGCGCCGGGCCGGCAAGGCCAAGGTGGAGGCGCTGCGCGAGGCCTGTCTGGTGCGGCTGCGACCGATCCTGATGACGACCTCGACCACCGTGCTGGGCCTGCTGCCGATGGCGCTGGGCCTGGGGGAGGGGGCGGAGCTCAGGACGCCGATGGCTCTGACCGTTGTCGGCGGGCTGCTGACTTCGACGCTGCTCACGCTGATCGTGATTCCCGCGCTCTATCTGCTGCTGGACTTCCGCAAGCGCGACGCCGACCCCGGGGCCGTCGCCGAAGCTGCTACGTAGGCCGCTGCGGACTGGACTCCGTCGGTAGACGGAGCGTGCTAGGGGAAGGCCTCTGCGAGTTCGGGGGCAGTCCAGGGGGCTACGCGATCGCCTGTTCGCTGGCGGACGCTGGTGACGAGTTCGGGCGGGACCGGATCGGCGGTGTTGCCCCAGCTTCGTCGGACGTAGGTGAGGAGGGCGGCGATGGCGGCGTCGGGGAGCCGGGGGTCGGCGGCGAAGCCGGGCATCAGGTCGTCCCAGATTTCGCCGTGGACTTCGATCGGGCCTTCGATTCCCTGGAGGACGAGGGCGACCAGGCGCTCCGGGGAGCCGAGGACCCATGGGGAGCGCACGAGGCTCGGACCCAAACCCTCCTGGCCCCGGCCGTCGTTGTTGTGGCAGGAGCGGCAGGCACGGTAGTGCCGGCGGCCGCGGTTGAACTGGGTGGCTTCGGCGGCGGTCAGGGCAGGGGCCGCTGCCGGTGTATCCGGGGGTTCGCCGGTGGTGGTTCCGGCCAGACTCGCGGCGAGGGCGACCTGGCGGTGGAAGGGGTCATCCGGCTGCGCAGCGACGCGTTCGGCGAGGACGTTCCTCGCCCAGGTCGACTGCCGGGCCATGGCGCCGACGGTCAGGAGTGCCTGGATGCGTACCTGGGGTGAGGAGGAGTCGAGCAGTTCGGCGATTGCGGCCTCGCCGGTGGCGCTTCCTGCCAGCGTTTGCTCGCCGGCGCGCAAGCCGTGGACGACGAGCCAGGGATTCCGGGCCCGGAGGGCCTTCTGTACGGTGGCGTCATCCAGCTCGCCGCGGCCGTGGAGCGTCCACAGGGCGTGGATCCGGGAGAGTCGGTCCTCGCCGGAGCGGGCAAGCTCGCGCAGGGCGTCGCGGCCCGCGTCGTCGAGTTCGTCCTCGACCAGCAGCTGCTGGGCCGTGTCGCGCTGCCAGCCGTTCGCGTGAGAGAGGGCTGCGATCCGGTGGGCCGCGGTGGCAAGACGCGGCGCCTCGCGACGGACGGGGGCGGGGTTCCCGGTATCCCCTTCCCAGACCACGCGGTAGATCCGACCCATGCCGATGGGGCGGTCGAGCCCGTGCTCCAGAATGTACTCACGCAGATAGGTAGTCACGTACCGCACGTGCTGGAGGATGCCGCGGTACATGTCGATCACGTAGAGCGCGCCATCCGGACCGACTCTCGCATCGACCGGCCGGAAGCGCTCGTCGGTCGAGGCCAGGAACTCGCGCTCGACCCAGTCCGGGTCACCGTAGCGACGGTGCTCGGCGACGAGGGTCGGGATGCCGTCGTCCACCGGACCGGGAGCGAGATCGAAGTGGGCGACCACGTTGCCGGCGGGTTCCGGCACGAAGACGTCGCCGCGGAAGGTGGCGGGAAACTGGTCGCCCCGATAGACCACGACACCGCTGACCGAGGTCGTGACCGCTAGCCGGCCGTCGTCGCGGAGCATGCCGTTCACGTAGCCGCGGTTGATGCCGGGATTCACCCGGATCGAGTGGACTGCCTCGTCGCGGACGAGTCGTTCGCTGGCGCCGATGCCGCCGTTTCTCGGCTGGTGCTCCGGGTCGGCGAGAGCGTAGTCGGCCGGGATCAGGTCGGCGAACAGGTAGCGGGAGTTCGTGTTGTAGTAGAGGCGGCCGACATCGTCCTGGGCGATGCCCCACTGGCCTCGGAACAGGGTCGGGTCGACCTCGATCGACACGTCCTCAGCGCTCCGGCGCAGCCGGAAGCGCCGGTCGGACTTGGCGTTGTAGATCCAGTTGTCGAGGCCCCACAGGAGTCCGTTCTCCGTGTGCTCAAGCAGGTCGGGGTCCGGGTCGCCGTAGTCGAGCAGGCGCTCCCGGCTGCCGCATCGGGGCAGTTCGTCGTCGGCGTTTTCGCTCCGGCACAGCCAGAGGTTCGGCGGTTCGCCGATCAGGATGCCGCCCGATACGGCAGCGATCGCCCGCGGGCTGACCAGACCGTCCAGGTAGACGCCGTGGCGGTCCATCGCGCCGTCCGCGTCCGTATCCTCCAGGACGACGACCCGGCCGACCGGCTCCTGCTCGCCGATGCCGTCCACGTTCGGCATGAAGCCGCGCATCTCGACGACGTAGAGGAGTCCCCGTTCGTCCCAGGCCATCGCCACCGGGTCCTCGACCAGGGGCTCCGCGGCGACCAGCTCGACGCGAAAGCCGGGGGCGACGCGCAGGGTCGCCATCGCTTCCTCAGGGGCCAGGGGAGGAGCCTCCGGTACCTCGAGCCCGCGCCAGACCTGTTCCATTACGTGGCCTTCGCGGTCGCCTCGCTGGGCCGTCAGGGACGCCGCGCACAGGGCGAGCGCGATGAAGGGAGTTACTCGCCAGCGCATCGCGGTGCTAGCCTAGGAGCGTGCGCCGGGGAACGCAACGCAGTGAGTTCGCCGGCGGAAGGTTCTGGCTAGGTGGGGGCTGGGGCCAAACACGGCGTCTGCGACGCGTTTGGCGGCGCTAGCCCACATGCCGGAACGCCTGTCCGCGGCCGAGCGGGACGACCTGCGGGTCGGCCTGCGGATGGCCCACCCGCCCGACCCGGCGGCTCTCGCCGCGGAGCGGCGGCAACTGGCCGACCTGGAGCAGGCGCCCAGAATGGCGCGCTGGCGCTCCTTCGCCGGGCTGATCGGCCCGGGCTACATGCAGAGCGCGATGACGCTCGGCAGCGGCACGGCCGCTTCCGCGCTGTTCGCCGGCGCCGTGTTCGGCTACCAGCTCCTGTGGGTCGCGCCGCTCGCGATGCTGCTGGGGCTGGTCATGCTCTCCGCGGTCGCCCACCAGACCCTGTCGACGGGCCTGCGGCCGTTCGATGCGATGCGCCGCTTCGCGGGAGCGCCACTCGCCTGGAGTTGGGCCCTGGGCGCGCTGATCGCGTCGATCGTTTGGCACTTCCCGCAGTACGCGCTGGCTTCCGCGGTCCTGGTCGACCTCGGCGAAGCGGCCGGGATCGAGGGGTTGCCGGCGGCGGGGCTCGGCTTCGTCGTTCTTGTCTGGGCCGTACTGATCTCGTCGCTCTACGGCCGGCGGCCCGAGTTGATTCGCGTCTACGAGCGGCTCCTGCGCTACATGGTGTGGGGAATCGTCGTCTGCTTCGCCTGGGTCGTTTTCCGCACGGGAATCTCGGACTGGGGAGGGTTGATCCGCGGCTTCACGAGCTTCGCGGTCCCCGGGGAGCGGAACGGCGTGCTCGGAGTGACGGTCATTCTGAGCGGCCTCTCGGCCGCGGTCGGAATCAACATGGTCTTCCTCTACCCGTACTCGCTGCTCGCCCGCGGCTGGTCGAGGGAGCACAGGTCCCTTGCCCGGTTCGACCTGTGGACCGGGACCTTCGTTCCCTACGTCCTGGCCGCGAGCCTGATGGTGATCGCCGCCGCGAACACGATTCACCTCGATCCGTCCTACGACGGCGTGCGGCTGAGCCCTGTCGAAGCCGCGCAGTCCCTGGCGGCCGTCGCGGGGCCGGCGGTGGGGCGGGTGGTGTTCGACCTGGGGGTGCTCGGCATGGCCCTGTCGACGATCACGCTGCACATGCTGGCGACCGGGTTCGTGGCCTGCGAGTTGTTCGGCTGGGAGTTCGGCAGCGCGAAGCACCGGCTGGCCATGCTGCTTCCCGCGCCCGGCGTGCTCGGGCCGGTCTTCTGGGGTGACATCGCGGTCTGGCTGGCGGTTCCCACGAACATCGTCTGTGGCCTGTTCCTGCCGGCCGCCTACATCGGCTTCGTCATGCTCCAGCGCAGCCGCGGCTACCTGGGCGACGACCGTCCGGCTGGCGCCCGCGGCTGGCTGTGGTGGGCCCTGATGGTCGGCGTCACACTGTTCCTGACCGTTTTCATGGCCTGGTACGTCTGGACCCAGGGGCCGGGCTACTTCGGGCGCCTGACCGGCTGACGACCGGTTTCGTTCCATGCTCGAACTCCTGTCGGTCGGCATGCGGTTCGGCGCGGTAGAGGCCCTTCAGGCCGTCGATCTGGAGCTAGCCCCGGGTGAAGTCGTCGGGCTGATGGGCGACAACGGAGCCGGCAAGTCCACGCTCCTCAAGATCGTCGCGGGGAACTTCGCTCCGACATCGGGCGAGATCCGCTGGGACAGGCAGGCGGTCAAACTCACGCCCCTCTCGGCCCGGGAGCACGGCATCGAGGCCGTGTACCAGGACCTCGCCCTGTGCGACAACCTGTCGGCGACGGCAAATGTGTTCCTGGGTCGCGAGTTGCACCGCAGGCTGCTCGGTGTCCTGCCGGTGCTGGACCACGCCGCGATGCGGAAGAGGTCGGCCGAGTTGTTCGACGAACTCGGGTCCGACACCCGCCCGGACGACATCGTCCGGAGGATGTCGGGAGGGCAGCGTCAGGCCACGGCCCTGGCTCGGGCCCGGCTGAGCGCGCCCCGTCTCATGCTGCTCGACGAGCCGACTGCCGCGATCAGCGTGCGTCAGATCGCCGAGGTGCTGGAACTCATTCGGAGCCTGCGCGACCAGGGCGTTTCGGTGCTCCTGATTTCCCACCGGATGTCGGACGTCTTCGCGGTCGCGGACCGCGTCGTCGTGCTGCGAAGAGGGCGGAAGGTGGCTGACAAGGGGATCGCCGAGTCGTCGCCGGAGGAGGTCACCGCGCTGATCACCGGTGCGATCGAAGCCGCGTGAAGAGCCTCCGTCGAGCGCCGCAGTCGCTGTGGGTGACGCTGACCGTCGCGGCTCTCGCCGGTGTGATGAGCCTGGTCTCCGAGCCGTTCGCGAGCGCCGACAACATCTTCAACATCAGCCGCAACTTCGCGTTCATCGGCTTGATCGCCCTCGGACAGACGGCGGTCATCGCGAACGGCGGCATCGACCTTTCGGTCGGCTCGGTGATGGGGCTCGCGGGAATCGTGACGGGTCTCGTTCTGGCGTCGGGTCAACCGCTGGTCGTGGCCGCGGCAGCCGGTCTCGGCTGCGCTCTGCTGTGCGGGCTCATTAACGGTGCGTTGGTGGCCTACCTTCGCCTGTCGCCCTTCGTGGTCACCCTGGGCATGCTGAGCATCGCGCGGTCGCTGGCCCTCGTGATCTCGAACAACAGGATGATTCACGACTTCGGTCCCGACGAGGAGCTGCTGCTCAGCCTGGGCGGCGGCCGCTTCCTGGGAGTCGCGAACCCCGTCTGGCTGCTTGTCGTCGCGGCGCTCTGCGCGGCCGGCTGGTTCCGGTACAGCCGTCTGGCGCGGCACGTTCTCGCGGTCGGAGGCAACGAGGACTCGACCCGGCTGGCGGGCGTGCCGGTCGCCCGGGTGAAGCTCACGGTCTACGTCCTCAGCTCCCTCCTCGCCGGCGTGTCGGCGATCCTGATGATCGGCTGGCTGGGGGCGGTGACGAACGCCCTGGGCCAGAACTACGAACTGCGCGTCATCGCCTCGGCGGTGATTGGCGGCGCCAACTTGATGGGCGGGGAAGGCGGCGCGTTCGGCGCCGTGGCGGGCGCGGCGCTGATCGAACTGATCCGCAACAGCCTGCTGCTTCTGGGTGTGGACCCGTACTGGCAGGGAGCCTTCATCGGGGGATCGATCATCGCGGCTATGCTGGTCGAGCGGATCCGGCGTACGGGTCGCGCTGGAGACCATTGACCGGTTCGGGGGCTGTGCCGCGGCCGGTTTCTCCGCCTGGAACAGAGGAGTGAGTGAGTGTGACGACGGGACGATGGAGCGGTCGCCATGTGCGCCCTTCAGGCGCGGCCTCGGTCGCCGCCGCGGTTCTGACGATGTCTCTCGCGGGCTGCGCGCAGGAGGGGACGGGCTACACCTTCGCCCTGGTCCCCAAGGCGATGAACAATCCGTTCTTCGACTTAGCTCGCGACGGCTGCGTGCAGGCAGCCACCGATCTCGAGGGGGTCGACTGCCTCTACATCGGCCCGAGTGAACACACCGAAGCCGACCAGATCCAGGTGGTCGAGGACCTGATCACCCGCAGGGTGGACGGTCTGGCGGTGTCGCCGTCGAACGCGACCGCGATGGCGCGTGCGCTCACGCGGGCGCACGACGCCGACATACCGGTGATTACCTGGGACTCCGATCTGCTGGCGGAAGATGTAGCCCTGCGGTCGACCTACATCGGCACGGAGAACCGCGCCATGGGGGTCGAACAGGCCAGGCTGTTGCGGAAGCTGAAACCGGAAGGAGGCAGCCTGTGCATCCAGTCCGGCGGCGCGGCGGCGATGAACCACAACGAGCGAATGCAGGGGCTCCGGGACACGCTGGCCGGAGTAGAGTCCGACGCGCCGCCCGGTCTGCGGCTGGAGGGTAACAACGGTTGGACCGAGGTCGAGGCCTGCCCGCTGTATACGAACGACGATTTCCCACTGGCCGTGCAGCAGATGGCCGACGTGCTGGCCTCCGAGCCGGACCTGGACGTGTTCTCGATCACCGGCGGCTTTCCGCAGTTCGTCGACCAGGCCTACCGGCAGGCGGTGGAGCCCTACCGGGACCGGATCGATGCGAAGGACCTCGTGATCATCGGCGCCGACACTCTGCCGATGCAACTGGACCTCCTGGCCGAGGGACTGAGCCACGGGCAGGTGGGGCAGCGACCGTACGCCATGGGCTATCGGTCGATGGAGGTGCTGTTGGAACTGGTGAACGGCGGTTCGGTGGAGGACCCGATCTACACGGGACTGGACGTGCTGACCGGCGCGGAGGACGTCGAGGCGTTCCGGGCCGGCCCGGAACCCCGATAGGGCCGCCGTGCGGAACCGGACATCCGGCGCTCTTCAGGGCAGCGCGATGTCTCTGACGAGATAGCTGCCGCGGCCGGAAGCTTCGTCTTGAACCCCGACGGCGACGTCGAACCTGCCCGGCGGCAGATCGACGTTCACCACGACAACGGCGCTCTCCTCGGGCGGCGGCAGTTGAGCCTGACTCAGGGTGAGGGTCTTCTGGCGCATCGAAGTGCGCTCGCCGTCCTCGTTCTCCGCGACCAGGAAGATGCGCAGCGCGCCCGTTGGACCGGAAGGTCCGGGCAGCAGCGTCACCGCGGATGCGGGAATGTGCACTTCGACCGGAAGCGTCGCCGCCGGTGATTCACCTGCCGGCGTGATCTCTCCGAACGTCACCTCAACGTCCAGGGGATTGTCCTGCTCGTCCAGTTTGAGCGCGGCAAACAGGCGGTCCGCCAGACGCTGCTCCTGTGACTTCAGGATGTAGGAGCGCCGGTAGCGCACCCGCCATCCCTTTCCGGGCTTCGCGAGACGCACATCGATCTGGCGGATGGGATGCCGGCCGCCGGGAGGCGCGCTGTAGCCCAGGGAGTAGTACGAACCGAAGTCGGCCGCAATGTCCTCCAGGGCCTCCGCCGGACGTGCCTGGTTGAACACGGCCCGCCCGCCGGTCTCGTCGGCGAGCAGACTCAGCGTCGCCTGCAGATTGTCGACCCGGACCCGGTCGTTCCTTCGGCTCGGCACGAGGACCGTCGACAGGTTGTAGGCCCCTGTTCCCTCACCGGCCAGATCGCCCAAGCCGCCGGCGAGGCTCGTGTCGACGGACGAGGGCGGCCGGATCCCGGCGGCATCGACCGGGTAGATGGTTACCCGGTTCGCGTTGCTGAAGGCGCTGAACTGGTTGAAGAGCGTCGTATCGTCCCAGGTGCGTTCGAGGGCGTCCGTCTCCGACTGCCGCTCGGGACAGATCTCGCCGAGATAGTGGTAGAAGTCCGCGCCCGGTCGCTGAGGCAGCCCGTCGCTCACGTAGATCAGCGCTTTCGGCCCCGGAAGGCCTCCGAGGGCCGTCACCAGTTCACCCAGCGCGGACAGAGACGGTCCGCTCCTGGACTGCATCGCGGCCGCATACTGGTTGGCGGAGCCGAGAAGGCTGGGCCACTGATCGACGCAGGGCTCGCAACCCGGGTTGTTCGGACTCGAAGGGGGCTGGGCGCACACCTCGTACGTGAGACGCATCTCACGGAGAATCTGGCCGCGCAGGATCTCGTCGTCATGGGCGAGGGCCCGGGGCTCCGATCGCAGTCCGTTGAGCGCCTCGGTCAGTTCGGCGGCGGCGACCGTGAACGGCACGCGGACGTTCAGCTCCGGGTCGCCGGTCGCCAGCATGAAGCGGACGCCGGCCCCGTCCTGGTCACCGCGGCGGCCCAGGAAGGCGCCCAGGTCGTCCTCGATCCGCAACAGGTTGCCCTGACTCGTGCGATAGCGGTCGATGTAGAGGGCCACCATCGGAGGCATGTCCGGGACCTCCAGGTCCCTCAGCGCGTCGCCCTCGGTCCACGCCCGATCGTCGCGCGCGGAGGCGCTCAGGAAGTTCGTGATCTCGACCGCCTCGCCCTCTTCGAACACCTCGAAGTCGTCGATCGAGAGGTCCGAGATCGGTCTGCCGGCGCGGTCGGTGACGTGGACGTCGATGTTGACGACATTGACCGTCAGCTCTTCGACGATCGTCGCCGCGGGGGGGTCCGCGCTGCCGCGCTGCTGCGCGTGCATTTCGGCCGCGGCCAGTACCGACCCGGCGGCCAGAACCGTGGCCCAGGGAAACGCGTGAGCCTTGAAGGCCATGCGTTCACTATACTGCCGCGATGTTGCGGGCAGGTGCGAGCACCACGAACCGGCTGCTTCCCTCCCTGCCGGGAGCGTTCCTGCTGACCGCCTATCTGACCGCCACCGTCGTGTCGCTTCCGGCGTCGGCGCAGGTGTCGCGCCCCGAGCCGGCGTACGAAGGCTCCGACCGGATCGAGGAGTGGTCCGGACGACGGATCCTGGTCGTCACCCCCCACCCGGACGACGAGACGTTCACGTCGGGCGGCACGCTGGCGATGCTCGTCGCGAACGGCAACGAGATTCAGGTCGTCGTCTACACGACGGACAACGCCGGCTCACGGGATCCGGAGATGACGAAGGACCGGCTGAAGGCGATCCGGCGGGCCGAGGAGGAGGAAGCCTGCCGCATCCTGGGCATCCCGAAGGAGAACATCCACTGGCTCGGGCACGACGACGGGATGCTGGAGTACGTCGACCGGCGTGCGCTGACAAAGCAGGTCGCGCGCGAGATCAGGCGCTTCAGGCCCCATGCCATGTTCTCGGTCGACCCCGGGTCGCCCTACGAGCAGTACCACAAGTCGGATCACCGCTCGGGAGCGATCATCACCGTCGACGCGATCCGGGCCGCGCGCTGGCGGCTGTACTTTCCGGAGCTGGAGGCGGAGGGCTTCGAGGCGTGGAGCGTGCCGCTCGTCTTCTTCTACTACAGCGCCAAGCCGAACTACACGGTCGACATCACGGATGTGGCCGAGAAGAAGGCGCGCGCATCGGCGGCCCACATCAGCCAGTTCGGTTCCCTCGTCGATCGCTACGACCCCAGCATCGTCGACGAGCAGAAGAAGGAGGTCGCGGCCCGCCTGCTTGAACGGGCCGAGCGCGAGAACGGCAGGGTGGTGGAGCGTTTCCGGCGTTCCGAGGCCTATTGAGTGGCGGCGAGCGGAACGGACTCCAGCCGCAAACCGGACGTCCCACAGTCCCCGCCGGCCCTGACGCTGAGCGTGCTGGACCAGTGCCCGATACGGGCGGGCGCCACCGCGGCCGATGCCGTGCTGGAGGCGGTGAAACTGGCGCAGGCCGCGGATCGGCTCGGCTACCGGCGTTACTGGCTGGCCGAGCACCACAACTCGGAGTCCCTGGCCTGCGCCGCACCGGAGGCCCTGATCGGGCAGGTGGCAGCGGCGACCAAGCGGATGCGGGTCGGTTCAGGCGGCGTGATGCTGAGTCACTACAGCGCCCTCAAGGTGGCCGAGGTATTCCGAATGCTCGAGACCCTGTATCCGGGCCGCATCGACTTGGGAGTAGGCCGCGCTCCGGGCTCGGATCGTCTGACCGCTCGTGTGCTCGCACACGGTCCGGGACGACTGGGAATCCAGCACTACCCCGAGCAGGTGGCCCACCTGCTCGGGTATCTCGGCCGCGGCCACGAGGATGAGCGCCTCAACGGGATTCGCGCCATGCCCAAGGGCGACACCCAGCCGGAGGTCTGGCTGCTCGGTTCCAGCCTCGGTTCCGCCCGGTTCGCCGCCTGGTTCGGCTGCCCCTACAGTTTCGCCCACTTCATCCAGCCCCGGGAGGCCGAAGCCGCGCTCGACCTGTATCGCAGCGAGTACCGCCCCTCCGAGCGGCACCCCGAACCCCAGGCGAGTGTCGGCGTCAGCGCGATGGTCGCGGCAACGGACGAGGAGGCGCGCCGCCAGTCCCTCAGCCGCTTCCTGTGGTGGATCCGGCTGACGCAGGGGCGTCCGGGACCCTTCCCCAGCCTCGAGGAGGCGGAAGCGGAGGTGTTCACGGAGCGCGACCTCGTTGTCAGGGAGAAGATGCAGGCCTGTAGCCTGATCGGATCGCCCGATTCGGTGCGGGAGCGGGCGGAGCAGTTGGCGGGAAGGCTGGGAGTGGATGAACTGGTCGTGCTGACGATCTGTCCCAGCTTCGAATCCCGGGTCCGTTCGTACGAGTTGCTGGCCGGGGCGATCGGGATCGCGGCTTCGCCGGTTGACAGCCGGGCGCTGAGGACTGAGGATCCCGCGCTGAGGACTGAGGATCCCGCTGGGGCTGGCGGGCACGGTGTTCGAGTCCCTGGAGGTATGCGACGATGACGGTTGTGGATAGACGGATCGAAACGGACCCGGCGGCCGGGGAACACGGAGGAGCGAGCGCGTCGGACCTGTTTCCGGCCTCGAGCGGCATGGACTTCGCGGTCGCCGATCTGTCCCTGGCGGACGCCGGTCGGCGGCAGATCGAGCTGGCCGAACACGAGATGCCGGGGCTGATGGAACTCCGGCGGCGCTACCGGTCGGAGCATCCCCTTGCCGGCGCCCGGATCACCGGCAGCTTGCACATGACGGTGCAGACGGCCGTACTGATCGAAACCCTGGTCGACCTGGGCGCCGAGGTGCGCTGGGCCTCCTGCAACATCTTCTCGACGCAGGACGAGGCGGCCGCGGCGGTGGTTGTCGGCCGGCCGGGGTCGGGCGGCACGCCGGAGGATCCGAAGGGCGTGTCGGTGTTCGCGTGGAAGGGCGAGACCCTGCCCGAGTACTGGTGGTGCACGCTTCGCGCACTGGACTGGCCCAACGAGAGCGGTCCGACCCTAATCGTCGACGACGGGGGCGATGCCACGCTTCTCATCCATCGAGGCGTGGAGTACGAGCAGGAGAATGCGGTACCCGACTTCGATCCCGACGCGGAGCCCGAGGAATGGGGCGTCATTCTCGAGTTGATCCGGCGCGTGCGGACCTGGGACGGGAACTACTTCACCCGCATGGCCGGCGGTCTTCGGGGCATCAGCGAGGAGACGACCACGGGCGTTCACCGCCTCTACGAACTGCAGGAAGAGGGTGCGCTCCTTTGCCCGGCGGTCAACGTGAACGACTCGGTCACCAAGTCGAAGTTCGACAACATCTACGGTTGCCGGCACTCCCTGATCGACGGCATCAACCGGGCGACGGATCTGATGATTGGCGGCAAGTCGGCGGTCATTTGCGGCTACGGCGAGGTAGGGAAGGGTTGCGCCCAGTCCCTGCGCGGTCAGGGCTGCCGGGTGATCGTCACCGAGATCGATCCGATCTGCGCGCTCCAGGCCGCGATGGAGGGATACGAGGTGGCCCGTCTCGAAGACGTGGTCGAGACGGCCGACATCTTCGTCACCTGTACCGGCAACCGGTCCGTGATCACGGCGGAACTGATGGCCCGGATGAGGGACAAGGCCGTCGTCGGGAACATCGGCCACTTCGACAACGAGATCGACATCGCGGGACTGAAGCGGATCCCGGGAATCCGCAGCCGGAACATCAAGGACCAGGTGGACGAGTGGATTCTCCCAGACGGCCGCAGCCTGCTGATCCTGGCCGAAGGGCGGCTGTTGAACCTCGGTTGCGCGACCGGTCACCCGAGCTTCGTCATGTCGACCTCCTTCGCCAACCAGGTGCTCGCCCAGATCGACCTGCACCGCGGCGGCCCGGAGAGGGAGCGGAAGGTGACCCTGCTGCCGCGACGGCTGGACGAAGAGGTCGCGCGCCTGCATCTCGATCACCTGGGCGTCCGTCTGACCGAGTTGACCGAGGAGCAGGCGGACTACATCGGCGTTGAGAAGGGCGGTCCCTACAAGCGGGACGACTACCGCTACTGAGTATCTCGCTGCTCTTGACCGAGGTGGCGCCGGGCATCGAACTGCTGTACAAGTCCTTGTTTCTCAGTAAGATACGGCTCTCATGATCAAATCCTGTAGTCGTAGGTTCGGGATTCCCGCGCTGCTCTGCGGCGGTCTCATCGCACTCGCGGCGCCGGGTCTTAGGGCCCAGGAGCGTTACCACGCCGCGATCGATCCGGTTCTGTTTCCGGTGCCGAAGAACCTCGAAGCGGCCGTGGAGTTCTGGCGGAAGGTCTTCACCACCTACACCAGCGACCAGGTCGTCCTTCACGACGAGCGGCACCTCGAGGTCATCTACAGCGTGGTCGACATGAGCGACCTGCGCACGGTGGGCGCGTCGGAGCTACAGATCGACCGCGCCCGGATCAAACGGGTGCGAGGCGAGGTGAGCCGTGTTTCCAAGGCTCTTCGGGATCTCGCGGCCGGACGGGCGGTAACGAACCTTCCCGCCGATCTGCGGTCGATACCGACACGGATGGAGCATGTGGAGGGCGGCAGGTCGAAGTACCGGCGGGCGGCGGGAATGGTCCGAGGCCAGCGGGGCCTGCGGAATCGCTTCGAGGATGCCATCGAGATCTCGGGCATGTTCATGCCGGGCATCGAAAGGACGCTTGCGGAGTACGGTCTGCCGTCGGAGATCCGCTGCCTCCCGTTCGTCGAGTCGATGTTCAACTACCGAGCTCGGTCGAAGGTCGGCGCTTCCGGTGCGTGGCAGTTCACCGCCTCGACCGGCCGGGCCTTTCTGCAGATGGACGAAGCGGTCGACGCCCGTTCGGACGTGCTCCTCGCTGCCGCGGGGGCGGCGCGGAAGTTGCGGCGGGACTACGAATCGCTCGAGGCCTGGCCGCTCGCCCTGACCGCGTACAACCACGGCGCCGGCGGCATGGCACGGGCCGTGCGTCGGCTGGGGACGCGAGACATCGGCGTGGTGGTGGAGAAGTACAGGTCGCGGACCTTCGGCTTCGCTTCCCGCAACTTCTACGCCGAGTTCATCGCGGCGGTGATCTCCTACGCCGAGCGCGAGCGTCACTTTCCGAACGTCGAGCCCTTTCCCGAGATTCGCTTCGACGTCGCCAGGCGTGATCGCTATGTCGCGCTGACAGACCTGGCGACGGCGACCGGCGTGGAGATCGATCGGCTGGCGGAACTCAACCCGGCTCTGGACCGTACGGTCCTCGCGGGCTCCCTCCTGGTGCCGCCGCGCTACCCGTTGCGGGTGCCGGACGGCATGGGCGAGGCATTCGAGCGCGCCTATGCCGAGTTGCCGATGGATCGCAAGCCCGACCGTCAGGCCGCGTTCGGCTATCGGGTCCGGCGCGGGGACACGTTGGGCGGCATCGCGCGCCGATTCGGCTCCAGTGTGGCCGAACTCCAAAGGGCGAACCGCCTGCCCAGGGCGGACCGCATCTACGTCGGCCAGCGGCTGCGGATTCCCCAGCGCGGCACGGGTCGCGCCGCGCCGCCGCCGGCCCGCGTCGCCGCCCTCGAAGGGCCTGGAACACGCGAGCCCGGGGCTCCGGCGCCACAGGTGACGGACAACCGGGAGCAGGCGCCGGCGACCACGGTCCACGTCGTCAGGGGGGGTGAATCGCTGAACCGCATCGCCAGGAAGTACGGTACGTCCGTCGAGGTTCTGGCGACCGCGAACGATCTGCGCCGGCCCGACCTGATTCGCGCCGGGCAGCGTCTGGTGATTCCGTCGACCGGTGGCGAAGTGCTCTACAAGGTCCAGCGGGGTGACACCCTGAGTCAGTTGGCGCGCAAGTTCCGCACCTCGGCCGCCAGGATCCGTCAGGCCAACGGGCTACGCGGCAGCCTGATCGTCGTCGGACAGACGCTTCGCATTCCGGCGGGATGACTCCGCGGTCGGCTCGTACCCGATGCGCCGCGTCGTTGGCGGCGCTGGCGGTACTTCTTGTCGCCGGATGCGGTGACAGGACTCCAGAGCCCGCGGACCTTGTGCTTCTGGGCGGCCGGCTGGTCACCCTGAGCGAGGATCCGGAGCGAGCGCCGGCCGAAGCCGAGGCCCTGGCCGCCAGGGATGGCCGCATCGTGTTCGTCGGCGCCGACGACGCGGCCAGGAGCTGGATCGGTCCCGATACCGAGGTTCTCGACCTGGAAGGCCGTCTGGCGGTACCGGGTCTGATCGAGGGACACGGACACTTCTGGGGCCTCGGCGAGTCCAGGCTCCAGTTGGCGCTCGAATCAGCGGCGTCCTGGGACGAGATCGTCGCCCAGGTGGCGGCGGCGGTCGAGGAAGTCCCGCCGGGGACCTGGATTCTGGGACGCGGCTGGCACCAGTCGAAGTGGACGCGAATCCCGGATCCGAACGTGCAGGGCCTGCCCGTTCATCACACCCTGAGCGCCGTCTCGCCGGACCATCCGGTCCTGCTCACGCACGCCAGCGGCCACATGGCCTTCGTCAACGCCCGCGCGATGGCGCTCGCCGGTATCGACGGGACAACGCCCGATCCTGAGGGAGGCGAGATCGTGCGCGACGCGGCGGGACAGCCGACCGGCGCGTTGAGGGAGACGGCGGAGAACCTGGTGGCGGGCCTGCGCGACCAGACGCTGGAGTGGAATCACGCCCGCCGTGTAGTGAGCATCGCGGCGGAGGAATGCCTGGCCAAGGGCATCACGAGTTTTCAGGATGCCGGGTCGAGTTTCGAGCTGATCGACGTCTATCGACAGATGGCGGACCAGGGGTTGCTTCCCTTGCGGCTGTGGGTCATGGTCAGGGACAGCAACGAAGCTCTGGCCCAGTCCCTGAGCCGCTACCGGATCATCGACCGCGGTGACGGTTTTCTGACCGTCCGGGCGATCAAGCGGTCCATCGATGGCGCGCTGGGTTCGCACGGCGCGTGGCTGCTGGATCCCTACGAGGATCTCCCTCAGTCCAGCGGCCTGAACACGACGAACCTCGACGTCATGGAAGAGACGGCCCGGCTGGCCCGGGAGCACGACTTCCAGTTCTGCGTCCACGCGATCGGCGACCGCGCAAACCGCGAGACTCTCGACCTGTTCGAACGGGCGCTTGCCGGCGACCGGGAGCGGCGCTGGCGCATCGAGCACGCCCAGCACCTGCACCCCGACGACGTTCCGCGCTTTGCCGAGTTGGGCGTCATCGCCTCGATGCAGGCGGTCCACTGCACGTCGGACGGCCCCTGGGTACCGGATCGGCTCGGTGAGCGGCGCTCCGCGGAGGGTGCTTACGTGTGGCGGAAGCTGATCGACTCCGGAGCCGTGGTGACGAACGGCACCGACGCCCCGGTGGAGGATGTCGATCCGATCGCGTCCTTTCACGCGGCGGTGAGCCGCCGGATGCAGAACGGCGAGATCTTTCAGGAGCACCAGCGGATGACCCGGGAGGAGGCACTCCGTTCCTACACGCTCGACGCGGCGTACTCGGCCTTTGAAGAGGACCGGAAGGGAAGCCTGGAGACCGGGAAGCTCGCGGACGTGACGGTTCTGTCCCGCGATGTCATGACCGTGCCCGAGGAGGAGATTCCCGGTACCGAGGCGATCTACACGATCGTGGGTGGCAGGGTCGCCTACCGCCATCCTTCGGCATCCACGCCAGGCGACGGATGAGGACTTCCCCCGGTCGCGCGGCGCTTCGCTCCGGGGGAGTGAAGTTGCTGGGTGGCCGCTGGCGCGGTCGCCGTCTCCGGACGCCGCCGGATTCGCGTCCAACTCAGGCCCGTGTTCGCGAAGCCCTGTTCTCCCACTGGGGCGACCGCGTTCTCCGCTGCCGCTTCCTCGAACTCTACGCGGGTTCGGGCTGCGTATCGCTCGAGGCGCTGTCCCGAGGAGCCGCGGAGGCCGTCGCCATCGACTGCGATCGGCGGGCCCTGGCGTGCATGGAAGCGAACCGTGAGCGCCTCGGGGCGGACGGGCTGTCCATCCGGCGCGCCCGCCTCCCGGAGGATCTGGACCGCGCCACCGCCACGCAAGCGGCCTTCGATCTGGCGTTCGTCGATCCGCCGTACGATGCGCGACGGCTCCAGGGCCTGCTGGTGGCGGTCGCCGGCTTGATGGCGGGCGGTGGAGAAGTGGTGCTGGAGCACTCGAGCCGGCGACGAACGCCGAGCGCTGCCGGCCCTCTCCGCCTTACCGGGAGCAGGCGCTACGGCGACAGTGCCCTGACGTTCTACGGATGAGAACCGGGTAACCGGCTGTGGTGCGAAAGGGGGGACTCGAACCCCCACGGTATTGCTACCACAAGATCCTGAATCTTGCGCGTCTACCAATTCCGCCACTTTCGCAGCGGCCGTCGGCCGAAGCGGATTCTAACCGCATCTCGGACTGTTACGCTTACGGCATGAGTAGCTCACTACATCGCCGGGTTCATGGCCGCTGTGCCTCCGCGCGGTTCGCTCTCGGCCTGCTGCTCGCCGTGGCGTTTTTTGGGCTCGCCGCCTGCGGCGAGACCGGGCAGGAGGGGGCAAGCGATGAGGACCGGCAGGCGATCGAAGCCGTTCTGACGGACTACCTGCCAAAGCTCGGAGCGGCCTACGCGGAGGGGGACTTCGATTCGCTGGCGTGCTGCGCGGTGCCCAAGGAGATCGAGACGGTCAGAAGGCGGGTCTACGAACTGGAGACGGGTGAGAGCCGCACCCTGCGGCCTACGCTCAAGAGCTTCGAGATCGAGAGGATGGATGTCTGGCGGTACTCGAACGCGGCCGTGACGACCCTGGAGGTCTGGGACATCCAGTCGCTGGCCAGCGGCACCGAACAGCTCCTCGCCACCGCCGCGGATCGCTACCGGGTTCGGTACCAGTTCAAGCGGCGCGACGAGGGCTGGATGGTGATCGACCGCCGCATCGAGTACCAGTTCGAGTCCTGACGCGAGCCTCCCGTGCCAGCCGCGATCGCGATCGTCGGTCGCCCCAATGTCGGCAAGTCGACGCTGTTCAACCGGCTGATCGGCCGCCGGCAGGCGATCGTCCACGGAAGCCCCGGCGTGACCCGGGACCGGCTGGTTGGACGCTTCGAACTGGAGAGCCGGGGCGTCGTCGAGTTGATTGACACCGGCGGCCTGGTGCCGGGCGACGACCCACTCGGCCTGAACGCCCAGGTCGAGTTCGCTGTCGAGGAGAGCGATGTCCTGCTGCTAGTCGTCGACGGCAGGGACGGACTGGCCGCGGCCGACGAGCAGGTCATGGAGCAACTCCGCGGCTACGGCCGACCCATCATCGTCGTGGTCAACAAGTCGGACACCCGGGCCGCCCAGGAGGGCTACCAGGAGTTCTACGCCCTGGGCGCCGACGGACTCGTTCTGGTCTCCGCGGAACATGGCGCGGGTCTCGGATCGCTGCACGAGGAGGTCGCCGGGCATCTCCCCGATGCGGTTCCAGCGGCGGAACCAGAGGCCCCCGGCGTCGCGGTCGTGGGTCGTCCGAACGTTGGCAAGTCGTCCCTGATCAACCGGCTGCTGGGTACCGAGCGGACACTCGTATCGCCGACCGCCGGAACGACGAGAGATCCGATCGACAGTCTGCTGCGGCGCGCCGAGGGTCCGGACTACCTGCTGGTCGATACCGCCGGAATCCGGCGCCGTTCCCGGGTCCAGGACGCCCCGGAGGAACTGGCGGTGATGCTTGCCCAACGGCAGATCGAGCGGGCCGAACTCGTGGTCCTCGTCGTGGACGCCAGCCACGCTATCACCACCGGCGATCTGGCCATCGGCGATGCGGCGTGGCAGGCCGGGCGGTCAACCGTCGTCGCCTGCAACAAGTGGGATCTCCTGGACGAAGAGAGCAGGGAACGGCTGGAAGCGGGCTGGGAACGCATGGCGGAGCTCTTCGCGAAGCCGGCCCGCGTCAACGTATCCGCGCTGACGGGGCGAGGCGTCGGCGGCATTCTCCCCGCTCTGGACCGTGTGCGGGCGCGCCACCGGCTGCGCGTGCCTACTTCGGAACTGAACCGCGTGACGCGCCGCATCGTGGACCGTCATCAGCCACCCGCCGAGCGGGGTAGACCGTGGCGCTTCTTCTACGCGGCCCAGGTGAACGAGACACCCCCGACGTTTCTGCTCTTCGCCAACCGGCGCCTGAAGCGGGGCGACACCTACCGCAAGTACCTCGAGAACCAGCTTCGGAGAGCGTTCGATCTCGAGGGCGTTCCGCTCCGCATCGTGGTCAGGGAACGACGCGGCGACGCGGAGCCGGTTCCCGGCTGACCGGTCGGAGATCCCGACTCGGCGCACCTCCGGCGTTCGTGTAGTCTCCAATCCGTCCTTTCGCATCCAGGGAGCCGGGCGCCGCTCTGCCAGCGGCACCCTGTGAGCGTTCGCCGATCAGCCGGGAGACCGGTCATTTCCCCCAAGCAGCAGTACAAGCTCGCCGACGTATGCCGGGTGCTGGATATCCAGCCCTACGTGCTGCGCTACTGGCAAACCGAGTTTCCGGTTCTCGCCTCGAAGAAGGGCGCGGGCGGCCGGCGGCACTATGACCCCGAAGAGGTGGAGACGATTCGCCGGATCAAGGAGCTTCTGTACGACGAGGGCTACACGATCGCCAGCGCCAAGAAGAAGCTCGCCTCCGAGCTCGAGGAGGGTGGTGTTCGCGGACGGCCGTTGATCGTGACCGAGGCGCGGGCCGAGCAGGCGCCGGAAGGCGACGTGGAAGCCGAAGAAGCGGAAGAAACCACGGACGAGGAAGCGGAGAACGCGCCGGCGGCCTCTCCGGCCGACATGGACGTCTCCGATGTCGGCGAGATAGGGGTGCTGACCCGGCGGGTCGAGAGACTCGAGGGTGGTGTGGCGGCGCTCGTTGCGCAGGCGCGTCAGCTTGCCTCCGAACTCAAGCCCGAAGTGGGTGTCGAGGACGACTGATCGCATCGCGAAACCGGGGCTGTCGCACGGCACCTGTTGCAAGGGGCCGCGAATGGGTAGAGAATGCCCGTCGGTCGGGACGTGGCGCAGTCTGGTAGCGTACCTGAATGGGGTTCAGGGGGTCGCGAGTTCGAATCTCGCCGTCCCGACCATCTGACGCCGTTCTCGTCGCACCCGGCCCGCCGCCCGTCCCGAGATGATGACCGCCTCCGTCGCGGCCGGTGTCAGGTTCGGCCTGGTGGCGGCGCGCTTCAACGGCTTCATCGTCGAGCGCCTGGTCGAGGGCGCCCGCGAGTTCCTGCTTTCCCGCGGGGTCGCGGCTGACGACCTTCTGTTGGTCCGGGTTCCCGGCGCCTGGGAGATACCGGCGGCGCTTGACGCCCTCGCCGGCAGCGGAGAGGTGGATGCGCTCGTGGCGTTGGGCGCGGTGATCCGGGGTGAGACGCCGCACTTCGACTTCATCTGCAACCAGTGTGCGGCGGGTTGCGCCCGAGTGACCGCAAGGACGGGAATCCCGGTCGGGTTCGGGGTTCTCACATGCGACGACGCGGGGCAGGCCGCCGAACGCGCCGGCGGCAAGGCCGGCAACAAGGGCGAGGAGGCCGCCGAAGCGGCGCTCGAGATGGCCCATCTACTCCGGTCACTCAAGTCGTGACCGGGCCCGGGGCAGCGCCGTCGGCCAAAGCGGCAGTTTCAACGAGTGGCGGCCGGCCCCGACGAACGGGGGGCAAGCGGCGGCAGGCCCGCGAGATGGCGCTGCAGATGCTCTATCAGCGGGAACTGGGGGATGCGGCGCCAAGTCAACTGCTCAGGGAATTCGACATCCACGCCTTCCGCGCCGAGACCGCGGACGCCGGTGTCAGCCCGCGGGCCTCGGAGTTGGCACTCGACTATGCCCGCACGCTTGTTGAAGGCAGCCTCGCCCACCGGGAGTCGATCGATCGGTTGGTCGCGGACCAGGCGGACAACTGGCGACTGGAGCGGATGCCGGTGGTCGACCGGAATGTTCTCCGTCTGGCGGTCTACGAGATGCGTTTCCAGCCCGACGTGCCCGCGGTCGTCGTGATCGACGAGGCCATCGAACTGGCCAAGAAGTTCGGTTCGGAGCAATCCGGCCGCTTCGTCAACGGGATCCTCGACGCTTTGCGCACCACTCTGGACCCGGAGCCGGAGCGCTGAGATTGTCCCGTCCGGAGGTTGCGGGCGGGGCGGACCAGCCGTCTACTGCTACGCTGACACCCATGCAGAGCGCGCGTCCGAACAGATTCCTGTTGGCGTCGGCCCTGATGGCGGCGCTTCTGCTGGCCGGCTGCGGCTACACCCTCGTCGGTCGGGCCTCCAACATCCCGGAAGACGTGCAACACGTGTTCCTGCAGCCGTTCGAAAACGAGACAGGTCGGGTGGAGGTGGAACAGTTCCTGACCCAGGCGATCGCGGACGAACTCGTCACCCGTCGCCGATTCGAACTCGTTTCCACCGAGGCGGCGTCGGACGCCGTCATCCGGGGCGCCGTTACGGACCTGCGCGTCGCGCCCATCACCTTCACGAACGACGGCCGCGCTCAGGAATACGAACTCACGATCGTCGTCGACGTGTCCTTCAGCCGCAGCGGCACGCCACCGGACGGAGGAGAGCCGGAAGTGATCTGGGCGAACGACCGCTACCAGTTCAAGGAGAGCTACCCGGTCGAGGCCGCCGACAGTGAC
The DNA here is from genome assembly GCA_012270995.1 of Vicinamibacteraceae bacterium. Classification (GTDB taxonomy): domain Bacteria; phylum Acidobacteriota; class Thermoanaerobaculia; order Multivoradales; family Multivoraceae; genus Multivorans. Next base: position 35,514 of record JAAXHG010000084.1, read on the forward strand.
TTCTTCGACCGTGAGAACATCGCCATCGAAGAGAGCGCTGAACGGTTCGCCGACACGATGGTGACCGACCTGCTCGAGGCTTTCTGAGCGGGGCCGTTCCGGGCGGGAATGGGCGGGGGCACGAACCCGCCCGGATCACTCCGCGGCCGCTTCCGTCGTGGCGGCGGCCTCGGCGCGGCGATTCACGAGCCGGGTGAGTCTCGACTTGCGGCGGGCGGCGGCGTTCGCGTGGATCACGCCCTTCTGCGCCGTGGCGTCTATCAGGCTGAGCGTGCCGGGAAGCAGTTCCCGGGCCTGCTCCACGTCGGTGTCGGCGGCACTCCGCAGCGCCTTCACCGAAGTACGGAGCCTCGACATCGCGGCGCGGTTGCGGTCCCTTCGGACACGGGATTGCCGGATGCGCTTCTCTGCCTGTTTGCTGTTCGCCATATCGTCTTTTCTCGCTTCGACCTGTTCGTGTTCCCGGACGGCTCGGGACCCGGCGCCGCCGGCGGCGCAGTCTACTGCTCGGCGCCCTGGTTGTCGAGTTGCTGGAGCGCCAGGATCGCCTCGTCCGTGTCGGGATACGTGCTGCGAACCCGGTCGAACATCTCGACCGCGAGGTCGCGTTCGCCCAACTCGTTCAGTGCGACGCCTATACGCAGCATGGAGCTTGCGACCTTGTCGCTTTCCGGGTAACGCTCCCGAACCAGGCTCAGTTCGTCGATCGCGGCGCGGTACTGTCCCTGGCCCAGGTGGGACTCGCCGAGCCAGTACTGGGCGCTGCCCGCGTCGGCGCCGTCCGGGAACGTGTCGAGGTAACGGCGGAAGCCGGAGATGGCCCGCTCGTACCTGCCTTCGGAGTAGTCCAGGTACGCGGCGTCGTAGAGCGTCTTCGGCTCGACCGTCTCCGGCGCCGACGCCGCCCGGATGTCCGCCAGCAACTGATCGAGGGCCAGAAGGTACTCCTCCTGGCGCTCGAGCCGGCCCTGGATCAGGGCCACGTCGGTACCTGTCTGTTCGAGGCGCTCCAGCGAAGCGTTGAGGAGCTGACGCTGCTCCTGGACGAGGGTTCGCAGCGCTTCGAGATCGGAGAGGATCTGCCTCAGGTCCTCCTTCAGATCCGCGTTCGCGGTCAGTTCACCGTCGGCCTGATTCTCCAGGGCCTGAGCGACCCTTGCCAGATCGTCGCGCGTGGGGGTTTGCGACCTGAGATCATCCAAACGCCCTTCCACCGCCGCGAGGCCCGTCTCCAGTTCCGCCAACTGGGTCGACGAGGAGGCGCAGGCCAGAGTCAACAACACCAGGACCGAAAAGGCCGCCGTCCGCGGGCTGAGCGACCAACCGGCCGGCCGGCGGCCGAATCCGGTGGTTCCTTGCCGCCGCATGCTCACAACCGCGGCTATCGGCGAGGTGTCTTGCGGCTTACGGGGTGGCCGGCGCCTCAGGCGCCGTCCCGGGTCAACTGAAGTCGGTGACCCGGAAGTAGGCGCGACGGTTCAACTGCCAGCAGTCCTCGTTCGACTCCTCGCACTGTGGGCGCTCCTCGCCGTAGCTGATCGTCCTGAGACGGTCGCCCGCGATGCCCAGCGACAGGAGGTAGTCCCGTGCGGCGTTGGACCTGCGATCGCCGAGGGCGAGGTTGTAGTCGTTCGTGCCGCGCTCGTCGCAGTGGCCCTCGATCGTGATCACGAGATACTCGCCATCCTCGCTCTTCAGGAAGTCGGCGTTCTTGCCGAGTTGGCTGCGCGTCTCGTCCGTCAGCGTCGACTTGTCGAACTCGAAGTAGACGTCGCCGAGGAGACCCTTCTCGTGGATCTGCCTATTGGCCTCGACGATGTCCTCCGACCAGGGCGACACGTACTCGGGTACGACCGGCGGCGCCGGCGGCGGAGGAACCGGCTTGGGGGGTGCAGGCGCCTCGGGCGGAGGCGGCGGAGGCGGTGGTGCTGGGGGCTCGGGCTCCGCCTTCTTGCAGGCGCCAACGGCCAGCAGCAAGAGAGCCGAGAGGATGAATGCAGGGAACCTTCTGGCCGACATACCGGGACTTCTCCTCGAACCTGAAACCTGGGTTTGCTGAGAACGCTGAAACAGTACCAAAGTGAGGCAGTAGCGGCAACCGCTTCCCGGAGTTGGACTTGGTCGAATCAGTCGAAGTAGTCCGACCAGGAGGGGTGGGAGTTGTTGCCGCGGGTCGTGACCCGGCGGCTGTATCTGCCGTCCTGGCTCACGATGTAGATGTGCCGCCGACCGCCGGGGCGGCGGGAATCGAAGGCGATCCACTCTCCGTTGGGCGAGAAGGACGGGTTTTCGTGGCTTCCGGGACCGGTCGTCAGGACTTGATCGTTGCGGGTCACCAGGTCGACGACCGCGATGTCGTGACGGTCCCCGCGCTGGGCGCGGCGCGAGTAGACGAGCCGGCTGCCGTCCGGGTGCCAAGACGCCCCCTCGTTGTAGCGACCCTCGTAGGTCACCCGCTGCAGGTTCGAGCCATCGATGCCCATCACGTAGATCTGCGGGGTGCCGGAGCGGCTCGAGGTGAAGGCGATTCGCGTGCCGTCGGGCGAGCACTCCGGGTTCGTGTCGATGCGGCTCGACCTGGTGAGCTGGCGGGGAGTGCCGCCGCTTCGGGAGAGAACGAAGAGTTCCATGTTCTGGCGGTTCGTGCGGAGCGGGCGGGCGAAAAGGACGGTATCGCCGTCCGGACATAGGCTGGGCGAGTAGGCAGGCTGCTCCTCGGCGACGATCGGCGTTTTCCTGCCCGTCACGAGGTCGGCCCAGTAGACGCCCGGCCGCCCCTCGAAGTAGGAGAGGTACACGAGCCCGCTGCCGTCGCGCGCCCACACCGGCGAGAGGCTCGTCGAGATGTGTCCGGTGATCCGCCGCTGGGCGTGACCGTCGTAGTCCATCAGGAAGATCTCCTTGCTTCCCTGGGACTCCCGGTCCGAAACGAACGCGATGGCCGTCAGGGCGATGCCGCGGCGGCCGGTGAAGTAGAGGACGATCTCGTCGGACAGCGCGTGGGCGAAGCGGCGGGCGAGGTCGATTCCCCCATTGAAGCGCTTGCCCAGAATGAACTGGCCGCTCGCGAGGTCGTACACCCGCCCCTCGAGGATCAGTTCCTCGCCGTCCACCCGGAACTCGGTGATCAGCGCCACCTCGTTGCCGTAGGCCCGGTACTGCTCGAGGTCCCTGGCCCGGTCGCCGCTGAGGCGAACCGCGGAGAGGACTTCCGGACCCTGGACGTCGAAGAGCTGGGTGAATGCCAGATCCTCCCGGAGCGTCCGTTCCACTTCGTTCATCGCGTCGAGGAACTCCGGTCCGGCAGCCGGAGGACGCACGGAACGGGGCAGGGCCAGATTGAGGCGCACGGTCCCCTCGGGGACGAGGTCCACCTCGACGTCGGAAGGCAGTTGCTCGGCCGGCGGCGGGGTTTCCACTTCCTCCTGCGCGGCCAGGGACAGCGCCGCGAAGAGGATGGCCGCCGCGACGGCAACCCACGCAGCCCGGGGCGACCGAGTCGGTTCGCTGTAGCGTGGCATCGTCATCTGATCCTCATCGTCACGCCGAGACTCGGCTTGTGGAAACCGCGGGGCAGCGGCGGCACCGGGGAGGCCAGCTCGATCGCCCGCAGGCCGGCGTTGTCGAACCGGGCGACGCCCGAAGACTCGATCAGTTCGAGTTCGGTCACGGTGCCGTCGCTGGCGATGCGGAACCGGACCAGGGCTTCGACTCCCTCGATGGGAGGCCTCGTCCAGCGCGCCCGGATGGCGGCGACGAGCCGTGTCGTGTAGTAGGCGTAGGTGAAGTCCTCGCTGTCGTAGCCGACGACGGGCGCTTCGGCGTCGTCGCTCCCGGCCAGGGAGTCGTCCACCGTGCGGGCGCGCTGGAAGGGACGCTCCAGCTTCGGTCGCGGTTCCGGCTCCGGCTCGGGTGGGGGAGGCGGCGGCTCCGGCTCGCGTTCCGGCTCTTCCGGCTTCTCTTCCGCGAGCACGGGTATGTCCGGCGGCGGCTCCTCGGGCGGTGGTTCCGGTTCGGGTTCCGGCTCCGGCGCGGGCGGCGGCTCCTCCTCCGGGGCCGGCGTCACCGGGATCGGCTTCGGCCGGATCGTCGCCAGTTGCACGAGTTCAACCGTCCTCGGCTCCAGGTAGGTCCGTTCGGCGAACAGGCCGGGCCCGAAGAGAATCGCTCCAAGGACGGCGAGATGCAGGGTCAGGGACAGAGCGAGGCAGGGCCGGTTCAGGCCCGCTTCGCGGCGCATCCGGCGCTCGAGGGCCCGCTCGACTGGAGGCGTGGGTACGTCCTGGCTCCGCACTTGTTCGGCGCTCCGTGACGGCGGCCGCTAGGGACCTTGATCTTCCGGTTGCACGACGAGGGCGACGCGATGAATGTTCGCACGTTCAAGAACGTCGAGGACATGGATGATTCTTCCGTACGGCACTTCGGCATCGCCCTTGACGAACACCGCCTCGTAGTCGCGGAGGTCGAGTTGGGGCAGCAGGCGCTCAACCAGCAGCCGGGTGGCCACCGGTTCGTCCTTGATGTAGACGAGATCGTTCCGCGCCACCGTCAGGATCATCGGGTCTTCGTCCCGAACCGCCAGTGTGGAAGGCGATTCCATCTCCGGCAGGGTCACCTCGACACCCTGGTGGAGCATGGGCGTCGCGATCATGAAGATGATCAGGAGCACCAGCATGACGTCCACCAGCGGCGTCACGTTGATGTCCGCGAGGACCGAGTCATCGCTGTCGGCGTCCTGGAAAAAGGCCATCTCGGACTCCTGGTCAGCCGGTCAACCGAAGTTGCGCTCTGCCAGATTCAGGAACTCGAGCGTGAAGTCGTCCATTTCCGCGCGGAGCTGCCGAAGCCTCGTGGCGAGATAGTTGTACCCGACCAGCGCGGGGATCGCCGCCACCAGGCCCGCGGCCGTGTTGACCAGCGCTTCGGCGATGCCCGGGGCGACCGCCGTGATGGTCGCCGTCCCCGAGGCTCCAATGTCGTTGAAGGCGATCATGATTCCCCAGACCGTGCCGAACAGGCCGATGAAGGGCGCCGCGGCGGCGGTGGTAGCCAACCAGGACGTGTTCCGGGCGAGGACGCGAAGTTCGACGTTGGCGGCCCTGCGGAGGGTCCGCTCGAGCCCCATGAGGGACTGAAGCCTGAAGGTCTCCTCGTCTCCGCGCGGCTCCTTCAGGGCCTTGATCTGGGTATCGATCTCGAGGTAGCCGGCCTGGAACAGCCCGACCAGGGACGATGCGCGGTGGTTGGACGCCGCCTTGCCGATGTCGCTGAAACGGGCGGCCTTGCGGAAGACGCCGAGGAAGCCCTGGTTCTGGTGGGAGGTGCGCCGGAAGAGCATCAGGCGTTGCAGCAGCACGTACCAGGAAGACAGCGACATCAGGACCAGGATCCCGAGCACGATCTTCGCCACCGGCCCCGAACGGAGGAAGAAATGCACGACCGCCGAGTCACCCGTGGCCATCAGGGTGGCGAGCGGAATGGCGAACGCAGGCACCGCCACGAGAAACTATCAGACAGATAGCCAAGGGTCTATGGCTAGAGCTGTCCAATGAGAAGTGATCGT
>JAAXHG010000063.1 GCA_012270995.1 Vicinamibacteraceae bacterium
GCCGAGGCGGTGGGCCTGTATCTGGCACTAGCAGTGTCTAAGACCTCAAACGTCAGCTCTTCCATCACGTCCTGGATGAGCGATCGGGGTGCATTCCGGGAGACCTTTGCTCGCCAAGCGATTCCGATGGTCTGGGACTTTGCCGAGGCGAACTCCTTCGCCGGACTCGGCGGCAGTTTCGACGCAGCTCTCGCCAAGGGAGCAATGGCGATCGAAGCACTCCCGGCGGAGAAGGCCGCGTGGGCCAGGCAGATGGACGCAGTCAGTCAAGCCTCAGCCGCCAACACGATTGTCTCGACCGACCCGCCCTACTACGACAACATTGGCTATGCAGACCTCTCGGACTACTTCTACGTCTGGCTACGTCGCTCCGTACCGTTCGTCTTTCCCAGTCTCTTCGCGACCCTAGCGGTCCCGAAGAACGAGGAGCTGGTGGCGACGCCGTACCGTCATGGAGGCAAGGCCGCCGCGGAGATGTTCTTCCTTGCCGGGATGACGCGGGCAATGCGCCGCCTAGCCAAACAGGCCCACACTGACTTTCCCGTCACGATCTACTACGCCTTCAAGCAATCGGAGCGAAGGGGAGACAGCGGGGTCGGAAGTACCGGCTGGGAGACGTTCCTTGCGGCTTTGATCGAGTCTGGTCTTTCGGTCACCGGCACTTGGCCGATGCGCACTGAGGGAGCAGGGCGAATCCTCGCCAAGGGCACGAATGCCCTCGCCTCCAGCATCGTCCTCGTCTGCCGACCCCGCCCCGCCGACGCGCCGCTCGCCACGCGCCGCGAGTTCCTGGCGGCGCTCCGTCGCGAACTGCCCGTCGCTCTCCACCTTCTCCAGACCGGCAACATCGCCCCGGTGGATCTGGCCCAGGCGGCCATCGGGCCGGGGATGCGGGTCTACACGCGCTACGCCAGGGTGATTCACGCCTCCGGCGAGGCGATGACCGTGCGCGAGGCACTGGCGCTGATCAACGAGGTGCTGGACGAGGTGCTGGAAGGGCAGGAGGGCGATCTGGACGCGGAGAGTCGCTGGGCTCTCGCGTGGTACGAGGAGTACGGCTTCGACGAGGGCGAGTTCGGCCGCGCGGAGACCCTCACCAAGGCGAAGGACACCAGCGTCGAGGGAATGGTGGAGGCGGGCATCTTGCGTTCCGCTGCGGGCCGGGTCCGCCTGCTGCGGCCGGAGGAACTGCCGGACGAATGGGATCCGCGCGAGGATTCCCGGTTGGTCCTGTGGGAGGCCGTGCATCATCTGGTCGGCGCCCTGGAGACGGGCGGTGGCGAGCAAGCGGCGGCCGCCCTGGTGCGCCGGCTCGGTTCCGGCATGGCGGAGACGGCGCGGGAGCTCTGTTACCGGCTCTACACCGTGTGCGAGAAGAAGAAGCGCGCGCGGGAGGCCCGGTCCTACAACGCCCTGGTCCGGAGCTGGCCCGAGATCCGGCGGCTGGCGGACCGCCCGGAGCAGAGGCGGCTGACTCCCTCGTAGCTCGCTCTCCTGGGTGGCGCTCGCGCCCGATCCGCTGGCTGTAACGGGACGTGTCGTCCGCGCGTTCGCACGTGACGGCGTGGACCGGTCGGGAGTGCTTTCTCCCGCGCCGCTTCGGCGTTTCGGTGTAGCTTACGGGCCAGGAGACAGCCGTGCCATTGGTGGATCGCCAGCTTCGGGAGGTCTGGGACGCCTTGCGGGCCCAGCAGGCCCAGAGATCGAACGTGCTGCGGGCGGTGCGGATCCGACGTCTCCGCGGCATCCGGGACCTGCGGGTGCCCTTCAACTATCCGGTCTGCGTCCTTGCGGGGCCGAACGGCTGCGGAAAGTCGACGGTCCTGTTCTCGTGCGCCTCAGCGTACCGCGACCCGGCTCGGGGTCCCCGCGAGTTCGTGCCGACGAGCCTGTTCCCGAACTTCATCGATCCCGGCGGGCAAGGCGTTTCGGATGCTGTCGACGCGACCGAACTCGAGTTCGACTACGTTCACGAGGGGTCGGCCTACGCCATGGCCTGGAGGCGAGGGAAGTCCTGGAATCGCAGCTTCCTGGGACGCAAGGGCGGCCGCCAGCCCGAGCGCAGCGTCTACCTCAGAACCCTCGCCAACCTGACCAATCCCTCCGAGGTTCGCGGACTACTTCAACTCGCGCGCAAGCCCTTCGAGACGCGAGAGATCGGCGCCGACCTCCTGGTCTTCGCCCACCGGATCCTGCCTCGGGAGTACCGCCGACTCTCGCTGATCCGCTCGGGTCTGCGCGACCTGCTGTTCGCCGAGGTGGCGGCGGGGCCGACGGCGGGCTACTCGGAGTTTCACATGTCGTCCGGCGAACGGGCAGTGCTCCGCATTTCCCAGGACATCTCGTCGCTTGGCGGAGCGCTCGTCCTTGTCGATGAGGTGGAGGCGGGGCTCCACCCGTACACACAGCAACAGACGATGCTGGAGTTGCAGCGGCTCGCTCTGCGCCGGGAGCTACAGATCGTCGTCGCGTCGCACAGCCCGGTCGTACTCGACTCGGTGCCGCCGGAGGCGCGCATCTTTCTCGACCGCGCCACGGAATCGGGCGACGTCGTATTGGCGCCGGCCTACCGCGACATCTTTCAGAAGGCGCTCTACGGGCAATCGCAGGATCGGCTGTCGATTCTGTGCGAGGACGAGGCGGCCGAAGCGCTGATTCGCGGCGTTCTCGACGTGCTGAACCCCCGGTTGGACCTGCGGCACGACGACTTCGTCGTCGGTCGCAACACCGGCCAGGCCGAGTTTCCGGGCCACGTTCGGACATTGGGGAAGTTCGGCCGGCTACGGGACTTCGTTATGGTTCTCGATGGCGATTCGAGGACGGTCGAGGCTGCCATCCGGAGCGCCGCCGAAGTCCACGGCGCCCAGGTCAGTCCGTTGTTCCTTCCCGGCGAGGGCTCGCCGGAAGACTGGACCTGGAGTGTGCTCGGACAGCGAAGCGACGACTATGCGGGAGAGTTGGGGCTTGCGCCCGCGGAACTGAAGCGGCGCATGGCGGAGATCGATCGGATCACGGAAGGCGGTGTGCAGCGGGGCGATCGCGCAAAAGCCAGCCTCGCGGCTCTCGCCGGGGAACTGGATCGGCAGCCGGCCGAGGTGATTCGCAGAGTCGGAGCCGGCGAAGCGGAACGGCGCCGATCCGACATGGCCGTCTTTCTGCTCGAGTTCCAGGAAGAGATCGAGGCCTGGCGACGCAGGATGAACTGACCGCGGCCGAGTGGCCGAGGCTCTTGACGGCCCGGCAAGGAACCGTGGTCCGGCCCGGCGGCGGAGGCCGCGGCTGACCTGGGCGGACGACGGGCGCGGACGGCCAGGGTTCGCCCGCGACGAACAGGCAGTTCGGCCTGCGGCGGCTCGCCCGGCGGCCTCTTCAGGGTTCCCGCCGCTGCGGTGCCGCACAGAGATCGAGGAACTCCTCCTCCGTCCGGCACTCGAGGGCTGCTTGCATCAGGGCCTCGGCGGCGAGGTCCGAGAGCCCGGCCGAGCGTTCGGCCAAGGCGCTCGTGGTCTCGATGCCGCGAGCCGAAAGCACGGCGACGGCGGCTGACCATCGGCCTTCGGCTCTCCCCTCGATTCGGCCTTCGTCGCGGTGGCGGCGAAGCCAGGGATCCCGGTCGGGACCGGCGTCGGAGCGCTTCGCCAGGGCGCGGCCTGTCCGGTGGAGAGCTTCGGAGGTGCGATGGGACATCGCGTCCTCGTTCAGCGCCCGGTGGATGTCCGCGGCCGTCCAGCCGGGGAAGGCGCGGCTCTTGTCCGCCATGCGGAAGCGGCCCGCTTCCAGGACGTGGATCGCGGTCCCCGGAAGCCGGGACTGCGGCTGGCTCTCGGAACGGATGTCCGGCACCTCGATCCAGACTTCGGGGAAACCCCAGAACTCGTACAGCGACAGTTTGCGACGCCGCGCGTCGGTCGAGTAGTCGACCTCGAGGACGACGTCCGGCAGAAGCGGCCCGTCGACATCGATCTTCGTGGCGAAGTCCTTGAGGCTGGGAGCGTCGAGGAAGACGATCTGGTCGGCCTGGAGCAGGCGGTCGAAGGGCAGGACGTTGCCGAAGCGTACGAGGTCCGAGGCGCCGAGAGTCTCGATCGGAGCGCCGCGCGAGGCGGCGATCAGCCGCGTGAGCCCGGAGAGCCGGGTAGCGGGCCGCTCGTGGTGGGGAGACACCGGCTCGCAGACGATCGCCGTGCCGGTGCGAGCCTCCCAGTACTCGAGGCGGCCTTCGTGGCTCTCGATCTCCTCCGGAGGAATGTGGATGGTCTGACAGCCCGGAAAGTCCGAAACGCGGAGCGGGGCCTTCTCCGGGTCGAACTCCGCGCCGCCCGGCCGCCCTTGCCCGGGCTCGACGGGTTCCGACATGGCGGAGATTGTAGCCGACCGGCGGCGCCCGGCGGCGGTTCCGGGACGGTCTAGTCCCGCTCGAAACCGTGAGCCTTGAACTTCAGCGTGCGTCCGTTTTCGGTCACCGTGCGGACGACGTGGTCGGGTGCTCCGGCTGGGATGCGCGCTTCGATCTCCAGCGTCACCTCGACTTCGGCGCCGACCAGGCCGGCGAGGTGGGAAACGACTTCCTCGGCGACGCGGCTGGCGTCGAGGCCGGCGCGGGCGGCGTCCAGGGAGACGCTGCCGAAGTAGCGGGTGGGGGGGGCGGACCGGGGCGGATCGGGTGAAGGTTCCGGCGGTGTGTCTTCGTCGGGCGGCGACTTCGGATCGTCATCGGTCGAGGGCTCGTCGGGCGGCGTGGCGGCCCGCTCGGCGTCGAGTTGGCGGCGCCCGGCCTCGGGCCGGACGAGAAGGCCGGGGTCGTCGGCGCTGGCGAGACCGACCGGCTGGGCGTGGCGCAGGCCTCCGTAGCGGCCCGTGGTCTGATCGAAGGACTCGGCCCAGGCGAAGGTCTCCTGCTCCCAGGTCAGCAGCCCGAGGCCGTCCTCGACGGCTCGCGCCAGGACGCGCGGACCTTCGAGTCGCGGCAGATAGAGATAACTGGCGAAGTCGTCCGCGAGCTGTCTGAGTTCCACGTGCGAGCGCCGGTCGCCTCGCCACAACGGGACGGAGTCGAGTTCGCGCCGAAGCAGGGCGCCCCCCATCCTGCCGAGCAGATCCTCGTCCCTTCGCAGTTTCCTGCCGGCGCGCTGGGCCAGCGGGCCGCCGCCACGCAGGTTCGAGGTCTTCCAGGCGACCTCCGCCGCGGGATCCGCCTGCTCCGGCACCAGCAGCCAGCACCACGTTTCCGGCAGGCGGGCGGCGACCGTCGCGCGGGCGCTTTCGGCCTGCGCTTCCGCCGTTCGCTTCTGGGCGTTCGAGAGGTCGAGCGTGTCGGTCTCTTCGAGGATGGACTCCCAGGCGAGAAGCCGGCCCACGGCCTTGCGAAGATCCTGCAGATGGGGCTGATCCGCGGCCAGGAAAACGAGCGTGTTGCGGAAGATGCGCGGCGATTTGCCGCGCGAGTCGAGGAGCGCCCGGGCCGCCTCGCCCGCCGGGGAGACCCCGTCCTTTCGGTGCTCGTTTCCGGGGCCTAGAACGACCAGGCGGGTTTCGCGCTCGTCGGGCACGTCGTCGGCGGAACGGGGAGCGACGTGGACTCGGACGAAGCCGGCGTCGCTCCCTTCGCCCTCGACCGCCCGCCGCAGCCAGGCGAGCGTCTCCCGTTCGATCCGTTCGCCGTCGGCGAGGAACTGGTCGGCGCGGTCGGCGGCGAGCTTGGCCACGGTCGGACGGACGTCGTGCCAGTAGCGATTGCCGTCCCGGTAGAGATAGGTCGCCTGGTCGGCGAGCCGGCGCAGAGCGTCGCCGAAGGCGGCCCGCGGTTCGCCCGGCACGGCGCAGCCGAGCTTGACGCGCCGGTCGTCGAGTCCGCGCTGGGCCTCGCCGCCCGAGCCGTCGAGGTTCGAGACCGCGCTGGGAGCGGAACCGAGGAAGATCGTTCGGGCGACCCTGCGGCAAGCCTGCAGGCGGCCCAGGTTCGGATGCTCGCTGTCGATCCTGACGGGAAGGGAGTGCTCGCCGTCGATGTCGCCGCCGATCACCGCCGGCCAGTTGTCCGGCAGGTAGCGGATCAGCTCCGGCTGCACCCGGGGGTCGTCCACGGGCAGGTGGCCCGGGAGGATGAGCGGGCTGGGGTCGCCTCGCTGCCACAGGGCGTGAATCACGGCCGCCATCAGGCGCAGGACGCCCCGAGTGCGCTGGAACGTCGGCAGCGTGGACCAGTCCGTATAAAGACGGTCGAAGACCTCGGGGTGAATCGGGTAGGCGCTCCGTATTCGCTTCTCGTACTGCCGTTCGCGGCACTCGGGCGGAAAGTCCGACCTGGCGTCGCCGTAGAGTTCGACGAAGCGGCGGGCGGTCACGTCGCGGTCCCGGTGCGCCTCCGTCCGAAGGGGCTCGAACAGCCGGCGACGGACGATCTCGAAGCCTTCCTCCGCGGTTGCCGGCCGCCAGGACGACTCGACCCGCGCGATCACGTTCTGCAATCGGTGAAGCGCCTCCCGGCCGCGACGCCCCCCTACCTCGATGTCCTCGACGCTGCTGGACGAGGCGCCGACGTCGGATGCGGGAAGGCTCACGACCAGCAGGCAGTTGGACGTTGCCTTGACCGATTCGGTCAGGGTCTGGGCGAAGGTGAACTGCGTATCGAAGGTGCCGGCGGGAAGCGAGGCGTCGTCGTGGAGTTGCCGAGCGTAGGCGACCCACTCGTCGATGAGGATCAGGCAGGGGCCGCAGTCCTCCAGAATCCGGCGCAGGACGTCGCCCGGGTTCGTGGCGTGCCGGTCGTCTTCGGCAATCCGCCTGAAGGCTTCGGGGCCGCCCAACTGCCAGGCGAGCTCTCCCCAGAGAGTGCGAACCCGCGTGCCGTCGTCCTTGCGGTCCGGATTCCCGGGGGCTATTCGGTTGCCGACCAGGACCGCCCGCCTGGCCGTGGGCAGGGTCTCGACTTCCGCTTCCCGCATCAGATCCTCGATGCCGGCGAGTTGCCCGGCATCGGCATTGCCGTCGGCACTTCGAGGGTCCGCGAACAAGTGGTAGAGAGCGAGCATCGAGTGCGTCTTGCCGCCGCCGAAGTTCGTCTGCAGTTGCACCACCGGGTCTCCCGCGCCGCCGGACAGGCGGCTCATGGCCGACCGCAGCATCGCTCGCAGGCTGGCCGTGAGGTATGTGCGGTTGAAGAACTGCACCGGATCGCGGTACTCGCTCGCTCCCTGGCCCTGGTGCACCTGCCACAGGTCGGCCGCGAACTCGGCCTGTTCGTAGCTGCCGCGCCGGACGTCGCGGTGGGGGAAGACGACGCTCCGCCACGGCTTGAGGCCGCCGGCGCCCCCGGAGTCCGGACCGTCGGGAACCAGTCTCGCCTGCCGGCGGCGGGCGGTGCGGGCCTGCTCCTCGTGGATCAGCCGGAGCAGGTCGCTTCTCATCCGGTCCACTTCCGCCGCTTGCTCGGCGGACATCGCCTTCAGCAGCCGACTCGTCGTATCGAGCATTCGATAGGCGTCGTCGCTCGAGAACGGCTCCTGGTGCGCCCACCTGTTGCGATGGCCGCGGAGTTCGTTGACGAAGTTCCGCTCGCCCGGCCCCAGAACGTCCCTGAACACGGCGTTCCAGAAGTCCCACATGACCTTGAGCAGTGCGGCCGCGTCCCAGGCGGTCGGCGCGCGGCCCCGGAGGTTCGGGTCGTCGAACCGGACCGCCCCGGGGGAGATCCGCCGGGCCTTCACCGCCCGCTTCAACTCGCGGTCGACGAACGGACCCAAGCCGTCCTTGAGCAGTTCGAGCGCCTTGCCGACGCGCTCGTGGTTCGTCGTCGCCATGGGACAGGCGGCAGTCTATGGCGGTGCGCAGGCGGGCGCTACCGGCGTCAAGCGAACTTGCGCGTCAGGAGGGCGGTTCCGCGCGTTCGAGCAGATCGGCGATGCGGTAGTTCGCGCTGGTGACGCCGAAGTCGGGTTCGCGGCGGAACGGCCTGCGCACGTAGTGCAGCGAATGGCCGCTGTCGTCGCCGAAGAGGACGAGGGCGAGGATGTAGCTCTCCGGCTTGTTCAACGAAGTGAGCACCTCGTTCTTCGTCACGGTGATCGTGTCGGCGTCGCTTCGTCGTCCCTTGACCTCGATCAGGCGGAGCTTGCCGGTCTCTTGATCCCGACTCTCGATGTCGTAGCCGAGGCGTTCGAACTCCCGGTCCGTCGGCTCATGGCCGAGGGCGCGCTCGGCGTCCATGACCGCGGCTCGGGCGCGGGCGGCCGGCGCCTGGGTGTCCGGCGGCCGCGGCTCGATGGGCTGCTCGCCGGCCGCCTTGCGGAGGAGTCCGCGGGGGACGACGAGCACGCCTCCCTGCACCCTCGGCGGCAGAGGCGAGATCCGCCGGTCCCGCTCGATCTGCTTCATGCGGGCTTCGAGGCGAACTGAGAGGTTCTCGGCCCGGTCGCGGGCCTGGGCGGCGTTGAGCTTCGCGCCAGGCTTGCCCGCCGCCTCGGCGACCCTGAGTTCCTCGGTCCGATGGCTCCAGTAGGCGATCTCGCGGGTGAGGCGTTTTCGCACCTCCGCCTCCGCCTTCTCTAGGTGGCGGCGGCGCTCTTCGCGTACGTCCTCGACATGCTCCGGCACGACGTGGCGCACGGCGTAGGTCACCGCTTGCTGCTCGAGACCGGCATCGAGAAAGCCGCATTCCGGTCGGCCGAGGATCTCCTCCGCGGAGGGCTCGCCGGGGGCGACCGGGCGGTAGTCGAGGTAGGGGGCGTGGGCGGCGGAGCGCTCCCGGCCTTCGCGATCCACCTCGACGTAGAGCATGCGCTTCGAGACGATGCGCCGGTGGCCGGCGCGGGTCAAGGAGCCGTCCTGCAACTCGTGCTCGATGGAGAAGAGCACCCTCGGCGCGGTGCCCTCGTCTCGATCGTCGATGAGCACGGCGCCTCTCCTCAGCAGGTCCCGATGTCGTTCGAGGGTGAGATCGAGCACCGCGTCGAGCAGGGCATGACCGGGACAGACGAAGGCGGCGCGGGGCTGGCCCGGAACGGCGATCAGGCGCTTCTCGAAGGTGATCCGTTCGTAGCGAGGAAGAACGGGAGCGGCGGCCCCGGCAAGCTGCCGGTCGCGACGACGGACCGCGGCGGGCACTCGGGTCGCCTCGTAGCGGCCTTCTTCGCGCCGTGCCAGGCTGCCGCCGGCCCGCTCGAAGGCGTCGCGGAAGAAGGACTCGATGTAGTGGGGCTGGAGCCGGCGCGCTTCCGCCCGCTCCATGGCCTCCCGCACCCGGCGCACCCGCGTGTCGTCCATCGCGTCGTGGACCAGTTGGCGCTCTTCGAGCAGATCGGTGAGCGCCGCCGTGTCGAGCGCTTCCGCAAGCGCGGTGTCGAGCCGGGCCCTGACCTCCGGCCGTTCGCCGTAGCGGATCGCGTCGAGAAGGAGTTCCCGCAAGGGCTTGCCGCCGAAGTCCAACTTGCCGAGCACGTCGAAGACCTGGCCTCCCAGGGCTTCGCGGGCCTGTTCGAGCTTTTCGAGAAGCCGGCGGTAGACATCGCCTTCCCGGGTGTCCTCGGCCACGAGGTTCCAGAGGCGGCAGACCTCGGTCTGTCCGATCCGGTGGATTCGCCCGAACCGTTGCTCCAGGCGATTCGGGTTCCACGGCAGGTCGTAGTTCACCATCAGGTGCGCGCGCTGAAGATTGATCCCCTCGCCGGCGGCGTCCGTGGCGAGCAGGATGAGAAGCTGCGGGTCGTTGCGGAACGACTCCTGCACCTTGAGGCGCTCCTCCCGGCCGACTCCGCCGTAGATGACGGCGATGGCGGAGTCCCGGCCCAGCAGAGTCGCGATGCGCTCGCGCAGATAGCGCAGCGTATCGACATGCTCGGTGAACAGGACGAGCTTCCTGGCGGCGGCCGGCCCGGCGCTCGCGCCGACGGGCCGGAAGATCTCGTCGTTCAGGACAGCCGAGAGTTCTCGCCACTTCGTGTCCCGACCGCTGTCGCGGACCGCCCGGGCCAGCGACTCCAGCCGGGCCAGAGTGGCGATCTCGGCCCTCAGTTCGGCGATCGACCGGGCGGCGGTCGCCTGATCCAGCACCTGCGCCTCGGTCTCGCGGAACTCGTCTTCGGGAGCGTCCTCGAGGTCCTCGAAGTCGTCCTCGTCCAGCTCGGGCGGCTGGAGGGACTGCACGATCAGAGAATGCTGGCCGCCTCGCTGGAGCGTCTCGAGTTCGCGACGCCGCTCCTCAAGGCGCCGCCGCCGCCGCCTGAGCGACTGGTAGATCGCTTCCGGCGAGGAGGCGAGGCGACGCTGAAGCATGGTCAAGGCGAAGCCCACCGTGCCGGCCCGCTTCCTGCTGGCCAGGGCCTCGGCGCGGTTGAACTCCTGCCGGACGTAGGCCGTGACCTCGCCATAGAGCGCGACCTCGTCGTCCGAGAGTCGGAACGGGACGGTCTCGGCGATCCGCTCGGGGAACAACGGTTTGTTGTCGAAGGTGACGAGCTTCTCCTTGACCATCCGCCTCATCAGGTCGGTCGTGTCGACGGAGTGCGCGCCGTCGCGCGGACGGCCCTCGAAGCGATCGCCGTCGAGCAGGGCCAGGAAGAGCTGGAAGTCCTCCTCCTTGCCGTTGTGCGGCGTGGCGGTCATCAGCAGGAAGTGGCGCGTTCGGTCGGACAGCAGCCGGCCGAGCTGGTAGCGCTTGGTGTAGCGGACCTCGCTGCCGAATCGGCGTGCCGAGAACTTGTGGGCCTCGTCGCACACCACGAGATCCCACTCGGCGTCACGGGATCGGAGCTTCTGCTGGAGCGCTTCGTCGCGGGAGAGCTTGTCCAGGCGGGCGATGACCAGATCGTTCTGCTCGAACCAGTTGCCGCGCGTCGCTTCCAGGCCCTGATTCGTGAGGATGGCGAACCGCAGGTTGAAGCGTTGCTCCAGTTCGTCCTGCCACTGTTCGGCGACCGACCCGGGGCAGACGATGAGACAGCGCTCCAGATCGCCGCGAGCGATGAGCTCCCGGATGAGCAGACCCGCCATGATCGTCTTGCCGGCGCCCGGGTCGTCGGCGAGAAGGAAGCGGAGCGGCTGGCGCGGCAGCATCTCCTCGTAGACGGCGGTGATCTGGTGGGGGAGCGGTTCGACATCGGAGGTCTGAACGGCGAGCAACGGATCGAACAGGTGGGCGAGGCGGATGCGCTGCGCTTCGGCCGCCAACCTGAACAGGGCGCCGTCGCCGTCGAAGGCCCACCCTCTGCCCGCGGAGGAGAGGTCCAGGCGGGCCTCGTCCGAACGGTAGAGGAGTTCGGAGGCGGCGCGGCCGTCGGCCCGCTTGTAGAAGACCTCCACGACTTCCGATCCGTGCGACGTCACCGCCGCTACCGTGGCCGGGCCGGCCGGGTCGAGGCCGCGAACGACGGCGCCCGGCTTCAGGTCTTCAAGTCGCACGGGGCTCCTCCGCCGGGGAAGCGCCTGAAGCAGGTTCGGCTCGATCCGTTGGCGGTCGCCGGTCCGCGGGGATCTTCCGGGCGACTGCCGTCACCGCGCCACGACGTCCAGGTCCCCGTTTCCGTACCGCGCCCGCAGCACCTTCTTGTCGAACTTCCCGACGCTGGTCTTCGGCACCTCGTCGATGAAGGTCCAGCGCTCGGGGACCCACCAGCGGGCGACGCGGTCGGCCAGGTAGCTCCGGAGCTCGCCGGGGTCCGCTTCGGCGCCGTCGCTGAGAACGACGCAGGCGAGGGGCCGCTCGTCCCAGCGGTCGTCGGGGACGCCGACCACGGCAGCCTCGGCGACCGCCGGGTGGCCCATCAGCTCGTTCTCCAGATCGACGGAGGAGATCCACTCGCCGCCGGACTTGATCACGTCCTTTGCCCGGTCCGTGATCTGCATGAAACCGAGCTCGTCGATCGAGGCGACGTCGCCGGTCCTGAGCCAGCCGTCGTGGAACTTCTCGGGATCGTCGTCGAGGTAGTACGAGGCGGTGATCCACGGGCCGCGGATCTCAATCTCGCCGACCGCCTCGCCGTCCCAAGGCAGGACCTCGCCGTCGTCGTTCGTGATCCGGACTTCGACGCCGGAGATGATGCGGCCGGTCTTGACCCGCCAATCGACCTCCTCGTCGCGTGGAGTGCCGCGCGGCGGAATCGCCATCGCCGCGAGGGGCGAGGTCTCGGTCATCCCCCAGCCCTGGATGATGTCGACGCCGAAGCGGTCCCGGAACCCCTCGATCAGTGAGCGCGGGACGGCGGAACCCCCGCACAAGACCGCGCGGAACGAGGAGAAGTCCACCTCGTGGTTCTCGGAGTAGCGCAGGACGTCGTTCCAGATCGTCGGTACGGCGCCCGACAGCGTGGGGCGGTGCTCGGCGATGATCCGGCACAGCGGTTCAGCCTGGAGGAAGGGACCGGGCATCACGAAGTCGGCGCCGGTGAACCAGCCGACGTGGGGAAGGCCCCAGGCGTTCGCGTGGAACATCGGCACGATGGCCAGGATGCTGTCCGCCTGGCTGATGCCGAGTGCGCCGCCGGAGGCGACGCCCAGGGCGTGCAGGAAGGAGGAACGGTGGCTGTAGGCGACGCCCTTCGGATTGCCGGTCGTGCCGCTCGTGTAGCACATGGCGCAGGCGGCCCGCTCGTCGGTCTCGGGCCAGTCGAACTCGATCGGCTGGCCCGCGATCAGGTCGTCGTAGCGGTGAATGGCGGCCCCGCCGGCCGCGAGCGGAGAGGCATCGCCGTCGCCGACCACGATGAAGTGCTCGACCGTGGTCAGGTCGGCCGCCACCTGTCCCAGGAGCGGCACCAGGGAGTCGTCGACGATCACGACGCGGTCCTCGGCATGGTTCGTGACGTAGGTCAACTGTTCCGGGAACAGGCGGATGTTCAGGGTGTGCAGGACGGCCCCCATGCAGGGGATGGCGAAGTAGGCCTCCATGTGCTCCTGGTTGTTCCAGGCGAAGGTGCCGACCCGGTCGCCCGGCTCGATCCCGAGAGCCCTCAACGCGTGGGCGAGTTGGGCCGCGTGGGCCGCCACTTCGGCGTAGGTGCCGATCCGCGCGCCGTCCGCGGTGCAGGTGATCACGCGGCTGTCCGCGTAGACTCGGCGGCCGTGATCGAAGATCATCCTGATCGTCAGCGGGTAGTCCATCATCGTGCTGAGGGTCATCGTGGCGCTCCTGCGGTCGGGAAGGACCGGAAGCGGTACCTTAGCGATTTTGGGTAGCCCCGCGTAGACTGCGCCGATGGATCCCGCCCGTCTCGAGCTGTTCAGCAACCGGTTCGCCGCGATCGCGTCCGAGATGGGCGTCATGCTGCAGCGGACCGCGATGTCGGTCAACGTCAAGGAGCGGCTCGACTTCTCGTGCGGCCTTCTCGACGAAGGCGGCCGGCTGCTGGTCAACGCGCCCCACATCCCGGTGCATCTGGGCGCCCTCGGCGAGTGCGTGCGCGGTGTCGCGGCCGAACTCGATCTGGCGCCGGGCGATGTCGCGGTGACGAACCATCCGGGCTACGGCGGCTCCCACCTGCCGGACATCACGGTCATCGCTCCGGTGCACGTCGAGGGACGGCTCATCGGGTACGTCGCGAACCGGGCCCACCACGCCGAACTGGGCGGGATACGGCCCGGCTCGATGCCGCCGGAGGCGGCGAACCTCGCGGACGAGGGCGTCGTCATCGCGCCGCAGTACCTGGTGAGGAGGGGAGAGCCGCAGTGGGAGCGGATCGAGGCGCTGCTGAGCCAGGGCCCGGCGCCGTCCCGCGCGGTCGCGGAGAACCTCGCGGACCTGGGTGCGGCGGTGGCCGCGAACCGTCGCGGCGTGGCGGCTCTGCGGCAGCTCGCGAAAGGCCACGGCGAAGACGAGGTGCGCCGGTACATGACGGCTCTCTACTCGCGTGCCGCCGATCGCATGCGCGTGGCGCTCGACGAGCACGCGGAGAGCACCGGCCGCCAGGTCTTCGAAGCCCGGGAGCGGTTGGACGACGGTTCGCCGATCGAGGTCGAGGTGACGGTCGACCGCGGCTCCGCGCGCATCGACTTCACGGGCAGCGCCGCGACCCATCCGGGCAATCTGAACGCCGCGCCCGCGATTGTCCGGAGCGCCACGATCTACGTGCTCCGCCTGCTGATCGGCGTGCCGCTGCAACTCAACGAAGGGCTGCTGGAGCCGGTGGAGATCGAGATTCCGCGGGGCATGCTAAACCCGGAGTTCCGGGCCGATCCGAGGCAATGTCCGGCCGTGGTCGGGGGCAATGTCGAGACGAGCCAGCGCGTCGTGGACACGCTGATCCGGGCGCTGGGCCTCTGCGCCTGCGGGCAGGGAACGATGAACAACACGCTGTTCGGCGACGACACGTTCGGCTACTACGAAACGGTCGGCGGCGGCGCCGGAGCCGGACCCGGCTTCGCGGGCGCCAGCGGCGTGCACACCCACATGACGAACACGCGCATCACCGATCCCGAAGTGCTGGAACACCGGTATCCGGTCCGCCTGGAGCGGTTCTCCCTGCGCCCGGGCTCGGGCGGTGCGGGTCGCTATCCGGGGGGCGACGGCCTGGTCCGCGAACTGCGGTTCCTCTCGCCGCAGCAGGTTTCGGTGCTCGGCCAGCACCGCGTGGAACGACCGTTCGGAATGGACGGCGGCGAGCCCGGCACCACCGGCCGTGCCCGCATTCTGCGCGCGGCGGGCGGCGTGCGGGAACTGGCCTCGGTCGATCAGGCCGATGTCGAGCCGGGCGACCGCCTGGTCCTCACGACGCCGGGCGGCGGCGGCTGGGGCCGGAGCCAAGGCTGACCCGCCCGGCGGCGACCGCCGCCGGATACAATGCGCGCGTCCCGACCAGGTCGGGCAACCCCTTAGCCAGCGAGCACGAAACAGGAGCCGAGTCGATGAGCCAGCAGAAGGTTCAGGTGAGCGAAGAGAAGGCCCGCGCGGTCGCCGAGGCGTCGCGCCAGAAGGAGTGGAAGAACCCTTCCTTCATGAAGGAACTGTTCCTGGGCAACTTCCGCTTCGACCTGATCAGTCCCTATCCCACGCGCGAGGAATGGCGCCCCGAGTTCGAGTCCTTCTACTCGGCGCTGACGGACTTCCTGCGCGACGAAGTCGATCCGGTCGAGATCGACGCCTCGGAGGACTATCCGGATCACGTGATCGACGGTCTCGCCCGGCTCGGCGCGTTCGGCATGAAGATCCCCACCGAGTACGGCGGGCTCGGGTTCGACCAGGTCGAGTACGCCCAGGTCATGGAACTGGTGGGCGCCTTCGACGGCAACCTGACCGCGCTTTTGTCGGCCCACCAGTCGATCGGGGTGCCGCAGCCGCTCAACCTGTTCGGCACCGAGGAACTCAAGCGGAAGTACCTGCCGCGGTGCGCTTCGGGCGAGATCTCGGCCTTCGCCCTGACCGAGCCGGAGGTCGGTTCGGACCCGGCCCGGCTGTCGACCACGGCCGTGCTTGACGGCGACTTCTACGTGCTGAACGGCACGAAGCTGTGGTGCACCAACGGCACGAAGGCCGGCCTCCTGGTCGTCATGGCGATGGATCCGGCGACCGAGAAGATCAGCTCCTTCGTGGTCGAAACGGAGTGGGAAGGGGTCACGGTGGAGCGCCGCTGCCACTTCATGGGGCTCCGGGCGCTCGCCAACGGGATCATCACGTTCGACAACGTGAAGGTGCCGAAGGAGAACCTGATCGGCAAGGAGGGACGGGGCCTCAAGATCGCCCTGACGACGCTGAACGACGGCCGGCTGTCGATCCCGAACAGTTCGGTGGGCGCCGCCAAGTACTGCCTGAAGGCCGTGCGGGAGTTCGGCAGTAGCCGGATCCAGTGGGGCGTGCCGATCGGCAAGCACGAGGCGATCGCGCAGAAGATCTCGGACATCGCGGCCTACGGCTTCGCGATGGAGGCGATCGTCAAGCTGGCCAGCCACATGTCGAACGACAAGCGGCTCGACCTGCGGCTCGAGAGCGCGGCCTGCAAGGAGTGGAACACCTGGCGCGGCTGGCAGATCATCGACGAGACGATGCAGGTCCGCGGCGGCCGCGGCTACGAGACGGAGTCGTCCCTGCGTGACCGGGGCGAGGATCCGGTGGGCATCGAGCGGATGATGCGCGACTTCCGGATCAACCGCATCTTCGAGGGTTCGAGCGAGATCATGCACCTGATCATGGCCCGCGAGGCGGTGGACAGGCACCTGCAGGTGGCGGGCGCGCTGATCGACCGGCGCGCGGGTTTCGGCACCAAGCTGGCGGCACTGCCGAAGATCGGGCTGTTCTACGCTTGGTGGTACCCGACCCGGTGGCTGGCCTGGGGACGCTGGCCCCGATACGCGAGCTACGGCCGTCACGCCCGGCATCTCCGCTTCATCGACCGGGCGGCGCGCAAGCTGGCGCGCGAGAGTTTCCACGGCATGTTGGTCTACCGGGAGAAGATGGAGCGTCGCCAGATGTTCCTGTTCCGGCTCGTGGACGTGGTCAACGAGCTGTTCGCCATGGCCGCTTCGATCTCGCGGGCCCATACCGAGGCGCAGCGGGGCGTCGAGTCGGCCGCCCGGTCCGCCGCGCTGTCCGACCTCTTCTGCCGCATGGCGCGGCGGCGGGTGAAGCGGCTCTTCCGGGAACTGTGGCACAACGACGACGCGCTGAAGTACAAGACGGCGCAGGAAGTGATGAAGGGGCGGCACGTCGGACGCGAGGAGCTTCTGGCCGACATCGATCCGGCGGGGCGCGCTCCGCGCCAGGCGGCGGCCGCCGCCTCGTAGAGACGCGTCGTAGGGAACGTGACGAGCCCCCGGAGGAGGGTGGAGCCCGGCGCCTCGTCCGGCGCGGCCGGGTCCGGGCCTTCAAGCGTTGGCCTGGTCAGCCTCGGCTGCGCCAAGAACCACGTCGACAGCGAGATCATGCTCGGCGTCCTCGACCGCCAGGGCTACCGGCTGGTCGCGGACCTCGACGAGGCCGACACGGTGATCGTCAACACCTGCGGGTTCATCGACGAGGCCAGGGAGGAATCGATTGGCGCGATTCTGGACGCCGCGGTCCGCAAGACCGACGGCGCCGCACCCGTCAGGCAGCTTCTCGTGGCGGGCTGCATGGCCAACCGGTACGGCCGGGAGCTTCAGGCCGAGATCCCGGAGATCGACGGCTTCATCGATCTCGATTCCTTGCGGCAGGCGGGCGATCTCGTGAGGCTCGGCGGCGCGCCGGCCGCCCGGCCCTCCGCCTCGCACCTGGTGTTCGATCACCGCGACAGCCGGCTGCTGACCACGGCCGGCTATGCCTACCTCAAGGTCGCGGAGGGGTGCAACAACCCATGCACCTTCTGCGCCATTCCGGTCTGGCGGGGGCGGCTGCGCAGTCGCGAGATCGACAGTCTGGTGGTGGAGGCGCGCGCCCTGACCGGACGCGGCGCCCGCGAGCTGGTGCTGGTGGCCCAGGACACCACGCGCTACGGTGAGGACCTCGGCTACGGGCGCCAGGGCCTCGTGCGTCTCGTGGAGGCGCTTCTCGCCGGAACGGACGCGGACTGGATCCGGATTCTCTATGCCTATCCGACCACCCTGGACGACGACCTGTTGCGGTTGATGGCGCGTGAGCCGCGGGTGGCGTCCTACCTCGACATGCCGCTGCAGCACAGCGACCGGCGCATGCTGCGCGCCATGCGCCGGGGCGGCACCGCGGAGCGCTACCGGCGGATCTTCGCGCGGGCGCGGGAACTCGATCCCGAGGTCAGTCTGCGCACGACCTTCATCGTGGGGTTCCCCGGCGAGGACGACGCGGCCTTCGAGGACCTGCTCGAGTTCGTTTCCGAGGTCCGGTTCGATCACCTGGGGGCCTTCGTCTACAGCCGCGAGACCGATACGCCGTCGGCGGCGTTGCCCGACCAGGTACCGCGCGGCCTGGCCGAGGAGCGCAGGGAACGGTTGCTCGAACTGCAGCGGGACGTTTCCCTGGAGCGCCGCCGGCGTTTCGTCGGCAGGACGGTGCCGATGCTGATCGAGGGGCCGTGCGCGGAGACCGAGCACCTGCTCTGTGCGCGGCACCAGGGGATGGCGCCGGACATCGATGGCCGGG
Source organism: Vicinamibacteraceae bacterium (assembly GCA_012270995.1). GTDB lineage: Bacteria > Acidobacteriota > Thermoanaerobaculia > Multivoradales > Multivoraceae > Multivorans. Next base: position 18,014 of record JAAXHG010000063.1, read on the forward strand.
TGCTGATCAACGACATCGTCACGGCGGGTGCGGGGAGCGGAGACGCCGAAGCGTCGCTGGCCGACATCGTCCCTGGGCGGCTGGCGGAGGTCGAGGTGACCGACGCGTTCGCCGACGACCTGGTGGGTCGCGTGGTCGCCGCCCGTCCCGCCTCCGCATGGGCGAGTGCCTGATGCAGGCGATCCGGGACGCCATGACGTCGACCGAGTTGCCGCGCGGCGTGATCGCCACGATCGGCAACTACGACGGCATTCACATCGGCCAGCAGAGCGTGCTCGACATGGTCACCGGCCGCGCCCGGGAGGTCGGAGCGCTGTCCGCGGTGATCACCTTCGACCCCCATCCGCTCAGCGTCGTTCGTCCGGAGGACGCGCCGCCGAGACTGGTGACCCAGGACCAGAAGGAGGCCCTGCTGGCGTCGGCCGGTGTGGACTACGTGCTCACGATCCGCTTCTCGCACGAGTTCTCCAACACCCGGGCGCGGACGTTCGTGCGCGACTTCCTGCACGGCCAGCTCGGTGCCCTGGAGCTCTACGTCGGCTCGAACTTCACCTTCGGCCGCCGGCGCGAGGGCAACATGGCGCTGCTCAGGGAGATGGGAACGTCCTGCGGCTTCGTGGCGGTGGAGATCGACGAGGTGCGTTCCGGGGGCGAGCGGGTTTCGAGCAGCCGGATCCGCCGTCTGTTGCTGGAAGGCAGAATCGCGGAAGCGAACGATCTGCTCGGACGTCCGTACACGATGACGGGCACGATCGCGCGCGGTGACCGCATGGGCCAGCGGCTCGGGTGGCCGACGATCAACCTGGCGCCGGAGAACGAGCTCTACCCGCACAACGGCGTGTACGTGACGAAGGTGTACTTCCCCAGCTTTGAGGCGACGTTCCGCTCAGTGACGAACATCGGCACCAGGCCCACCGTCTATGAGAACTACCGCCGGGTCATCGAGAGCCACATCCTCGACTTCTCGAGCGACGTGTACGGCGAACGCGTGGACCTGTCGTTCTGCCGCCACCTGCGCGAGGAGAAGCTGTTCTCGTCGATGATGGACCTCTCCGCGCAGATCGGACGTGACGCCGACGCCGCACGGGAGTATTTTCGACGAACGGACTAGGGCCTGTTCACACTAACAGG
>JAAXHG010000172.1:0-25418 GCA_012270995.1 Vicinamibacteraceae bacterium
GCCGAGGCGGTGGGCCTGTATCTGGCGTTCGTGATCAGCAAGCTGATCGACATCAACAACAACCTTGCGCCGTGGGGTCATCTCCAGCAGTGCCCCCTTCACCTATTCAGCCGTCATGCGATACCAATGGCGTGGGACTACTCAGAGGCCAATCCGCTGTCCAACAGCTCGGGGTCATGGGCCGTGGTTGCTCACGGTGTCTGGCGTGGCATGGGCCCGACTGTCGCAGGCGCCTCTTTCCGCGAACCCGGGGTGTCTTCGAATCTCGACGCCACGACTCAAACTGAATCCGCAGACAAGGTGGCTTCGACCGATCCGCCCTACTACGACAACATCGGCTACGCAGACTTGTCGGATTTCTTCTACGTCTGGCTACGGCGCTCTCTCAGATCGGTCCTGCCCGACTTGTTCTCGACCATGGCGGTGCCGAAGAGCGAGGAGCTCATCGCTAGCCCCGTTCGTCACGGCGGCAAGGAGCACGCGGAGAAGTTCTTCCTCGACGGCATGACGCAGGCCATGAAGCGTCTCGGCGAGCAGGCGCATCCCGGCTCTCCCGTGACAATCTACTACGCCTTCAAGCAATCGGAGGGGCAGGGAAGTACCCGGGTCGCCAACACCGGCTGGGAGACGTTCCTGGGTGCCGTCATCCGGTCCGGCTTTGCGATCACCGGTACTTGGCCCGTACGTACGGAGCGAGGCGCACGGTCGATCGGCATCGGAACCAACGCCCTCGCCTCCAGCATCGTCCTCGTCTGCCGACCGCGCCCCGCCGACGCGCCGCTCGCCACGCGCCGGGAGTTCCTGGCGGCGCTCCGCCGCGAACTGCCCGTCGCTCTCCACCTTCTCCAGACCGGCAACATCGCCCCGGTGGATCTGGCCCAGGCGGCTATCGGGCCGGGGATGCGGGTCTACACGCGCTACTCCAGGGTGATTCACGCCTCCGACGAGACGATGACCGTGCGCGAGGCCCTGGCGCTGATCAACGAGGTGCTGGACGAGGTGCTGGAAGGGCAGGAGGGCGATCTGGACGCGGAGAGCCGCTGGGCTCTCGCGTGGTTCGAGGAGTACGGCTTCGACGAGGGGGAGTTCGGCCGCGCGGAGACCCTCACCAAGGCGAAGAACACCAGCGTCGAGGGAATGGTGGAGGCGGGCATCTTGCGTTCCGCTGCGGGCCGGGTCCGCCTGCTGCGGCCGGAGGAACTGCCGGACGAATGGGATCCGCGCGAGGATTCCCGGTTGGTCCTGTGGGAGGCCGTGCATCATCTGGTCGGCGCCCTGGAGACGGGCGGTGGCGAGCAAGCGGCGGCCGCCCTGGTGCGCCGGCTCGTTCCGGCATGGCGGAGACGGCGCGGGAGCTCTGTTACCGGCTCTACACCGTGTGCGAGAAGAAGAAGCGCGCGCGGGAGGCTCGGTCCTACAACGCCCTGGTGCGGAGCTGGCCCGAGATCGGGCGGCTCGCGCAGCACCCGGAGCAGGCTCGGATCGCTCCCTCGTAGCCGGCCCGCGTTCCGCCCGAAGCCGCCGTGGGGCGACCGCTGTAGCTCCTGAGTTCGTCCGGATCGGCGTCGGCGCCCCTGACGGGAAAGCGCGTCCCTATCCGAACGCCTACAACACCATCACGAGAAGATAGAGGAGGATCAGGGGAACGCAGACCAGCGCCACCCAGGCAAGGACGCCCCAGCCGAGATCGGTGAGCCCGTCGTAGACAGACCGGTGTTGACGTCGCCCGACGCCCCGCCGGTGGAAGCCGGTTCGGCGACCGTAGTAGGGCTCGCCCCAACCGAAGGGGTCGTAGGAGTCGAGGGGGTCTGAACCGCGGTCGTCGTCGCACGAGTCGTCGGAGTAGTAGTAATCGTCGTGGTTGTCGTTGTCGGCCCGTGACTTCGGCCGCAGGTCGTCGATCAGTCCCCGGAACTCCCGACCCAACTCCATCATGGCGCTGAACATGGCGTGTGTCTCCTCGGGCTGGGACTCCGTGGACGTGGACCGCCTTCGTCAATCCCCCGACGCCCCCAGGTGCTCGTCGAACCAGGCGACGAGCGCGCTCGAGGCGCGTTCGCCGTCCTCGCCGCGGAAACCGTGGGCCGCGCCTTCGATCACGATCAGCTTCGAGGTGACATTGGCCTCATCGAAGGCGGCCTTGATCCTCTCGCTGTTGCCGATCGGCACGAGCTGGTCCTCGTCGCCGTGGATCAGCAGGGTCGGCGGGTCGTCCTCGCTGACGAACAGGAGCGGCGAGATGTCGGCGGCTTTCGCCGGATCGAAGTCGAGGGCCGGAAAGCGGTCGTTCGGTCCGGTAATCCCCTGCAGATCGACCGGCGGGAAGTAGGCCACTACGGCCGCCACCCGGTTGCCGGTCTGCTCGATCGGGTCGTTGCTCTCGGAGTTTCCTTGGTCCGAGGCGTTGCCGAGCATCAACGACAAGTGGCCGCCGGCGCTGCCGCCGAACACACCCATGCGATCCGGGTCAACACCGAAGTCGTCCGCGTTCAGGCGGATGTAGCGCACCGCGCGTCGCACGTCGGCGACCGCCTCGGGTACCTTGAACAGCGGGGCCGAGCCGTGGCGGACCATGAAGACGACGTAGCCTCGGTCCAGCAGGTCGTTGACAGCACCGAATCGCTGTCCCTCACCGGACACGATGCGGTGCGGGTCGGACCAGCGCGAGAACCACCCGCCGCTGACCATGACCAGGACGGCCGCGCCGTTCTGGTCGGCCGGCACGAGCGCGTCGAAGGTCAGCGCCATGCCCATCTTGTGGCCGTAGACGACGTCGGCGTGGACCTTGGTCTCGCCGCCTGCCGACAGCGGCGCGGCGAGAAGGGCGGCGGCGATCAGGACGATGACTGCTTGTTTCATCTTGGGTTCTCCCTGTACTCGGTGTGTTCGGAGCGGTGGCGTCCTGGCTCAGACGCCTACGGCTTCGCTCCTCCCGTCGTCTCCTGAGGCGGAGCTTTGAGCTTCATCCGTTCGGCGGCAACCATATCCGCCACGTCCGCGAGCAGTTTCTTCGCGTCGTAGACGATGCCGTCCTTGATCGTGTAGCGGACGCCGCCGACCCGCTCGGGACGGCCGGTGTCGTCGTTGAGCCGCACCGCGCCGGTTCCGTACAGCACCTTCAGGTTGGCGATCGGGTTCTCGCCGACGATCAGGAGGTCGGCGAGCATCCCCTCGCGCACGATCCCGAACTCGATGTCTTCGCCGCTCGCCTTCGCCAGTTCCTCGGCGCCGTTCATCGTCGCCGAGCGGATCACCTCGAGTGGATGGAAGCCCGCCTCCTGCAGCATCTCCAGTTCGAGGATCGTGCCGAAACCGAAGGTCTGGTAGATGAACCCCGAATCCGAACCGACGGTGACCCGGCCGCCGCGGTTCTTGTACTCGTTCAGAAACTGCATCCAGACGCGGTAGAAGTTCTTCCAGGCCACCTCGTCCCAGGTCGTCCAGTAGAACCAGTACGAACCGTGGTCCAGGCGGCTGGGGGCGTAGAACTCGGCCAGACTGGGTAGCGTGTAGTCGGCGTGCCAGTCGGCGTTGCGGGCCCGCATCACGTCGCGGCCGGCCGAGTAGATCCCCATCGTCGGGTTGATGAAGAAGTCGAGCTCCAGGAACTCCTCGAGCAGCGCGTTCCAGCGCTCGCCGCCGGGCTCGACCATGCTCCACTGCCGAGCGACCTGGCCGAACCGGAACTGCTCGTCCATGTAGTTCATCTCTGCCGGCCAGGGCTGCACGTCGTGGCCTTCGTACATCGACTCGAACAGCCCGTAGAAGTGGGTCATCCCGACCAGCCCGAGCCGCGCCGAATCGATCGCGTTCATGTGGGCGACCCCCATCTGGTCGAGGTGGGCGGTCGACCCCATGCCCAGGCTCCTCGACTCGTCCAGCAGCGCCGCCATGATCCTCGGCGGAAACGCGCCGAGCTTGAGACCGTCCACGCCCTTCTCGTGGGCGTAGCGCACCCACTCGCGCGCGTCGGCGGGGGTGCGGATGTCCCGGTCCTTCCACTCCTTGCCGCCACCCGGACGCTGATAGGAAACGAAGCGCGGCGCGGTGATCTCGTTCCGGCGGCTGCGCTCCTTCTCGCTCAGGTCCCACTCGAGCGGCCCGGTGGGCACGCCGCGCGCCGTCGTGATGCCGTGGGCCAGCCACAGCTTGTAGACGTAGTCGGCCCTCGGCGCCTTGGGCACCCCGCCGGTGTGGACGTGGAGGTCGACCAGGCCCGGCAGCACCCAGGAGCCGGAGAGATCGAGCTCATGGTCGGCGTCCTTCGGGCGTTTGCTCTCGTCGATCTCCGTCTTGGCCATGCCGAGGCTCTTGATCTCTTCGATCCGGTTGCCCTCGATCACGATGTCGACCGGTCCCATCGGCGGCGCGCCGGTGCCGTCGACCACCATCACGCCGCGCAGGATCAGGCGGTCGAAGGGGCCCTCACCCTCGTCCGCCGGTCGGGGCGGCGCGGGCTGGACCAGCTTCTCCTCTTCCTCCTCCGCCGCGAAGGCAGGCGCGACCGCCAGCCAGGCCACGCACAGGCAGACCAGGCTCAGTACGGGGACGTGCCGTCGCGCACTTCGGCGGAGAACGACGAGTGATGGTCGCATGAACTCTGCTCCTTGAAGCCGGAATCCTCGCGCGAGGGTACCAGTCCGCCGCTAGCGGCGTCGCCCGGCAGGCGCGAACCGCGGCAGGAGCGTCCTAGACGCGCGACAGCGACGGGCGCTCATCCGAACCGACGACCGCGCTCAGGTAGAGCAGCGCCTGGCCCGGCTGTGGCGCCCGCACGAGCAGTCCGTGCGTGGCGGCGAGCACGTCGCGGCGACTGATCTGCCCCACCAGCCGGCGGCCCCGGAGCACCGGAAGCCGGCGATACGGCGTGCTCTTGAAGATGCGCGCGATGGTCAGGATGTCCGTGTCCTCCGAGATCGTGCGGGCCTTGCGGTCCATGAAGGCCGAGGCGTCGGTCGAGTCGAGTTCGAAGTCTCCCGGTTCGCTCTCTTCGTCCGACTCCGCCAAGTCCTCCAGCCCCAGTTCACTGCTGCGCTCCCGCAGGATGGACCGCCGGCCGTCGAGCGCCGAGGTCAGATGGTGCGAGGCGTTCAGGACGTCGCGGCGGCTGACCTGCCCCACAAGCGCCTCGTCCCGGACCACCGGCAGGCGCCGGTACGGCGTGTCGAGAAAACGCTGCGCGATCTCCAGCAGTGGCTCGCTGCCGTCGATCACGCGGCCGAAGTCCGTGTTCATGAAGGCGTCGACCGGCGCCGCCGGCAACTGGTCGTAGGCGAGGCCGAGCAGCACGTCCATCGAGAACTTCTCGGAGAAGACGCCGAGCAGCCGGCCGCCTTTGTTCACGACGGGCGCGCCCGAGATCCGGTTCCTGAGCAGCAGCCCGATCGCGTCGAGAGCCGACATGCCGGCCCGAAGCTTGACCAGGCGCGTGGCCATGAAGTCGCGGGCCCGGGTCCGCCGGCTCCGGGCAAGCCCCTGCTCGTCGGCGGCGCGGGCGGTCACCGTGAGCACGGTGAGACAGCTCTTCTCCGACAGCATGCCCAGGTAGCGATGGCGCTCGCCGATCACCGGCGCACCGGTGATCCGGTGCCGCAACAGGGCGCTGATGCCGTCGTAGACGTGGGTGCGGGGATGCACCGTGATCAGCTTCGTCACCATGATGTCCCGCGCGAGCTGCGGCCTGTCGATCGTCTTGTCCATGGCCGGTTTCATCGTAGCAGCGGCCGCACCGGCCGGCAGCCCCGCGGCACATCGCCGGCTGGCAGGGAAAAGCCCGTCTTCTCTGCGTCAGCGCGGCGCGGACGCCGCGACTCGACTGGTAGGGTTTGCTCCTTCGCCGGATTCCGCAATCCAGATCATCCGCCAGTGGATAGGAGACGCACATGAGCCGTGCCGCCAGCCTGACCCGCCTTCTGACCGCCATCCTCGCGGCCGCCTTACTGAGTCTCGGTCTTGTCGCCTGTGACCAGACCAGGGCCGACGTCCCGGTGGAGGGACCCCGCGATCTCGCGCGCGTGGCCCCGGAGGCCGTCGGCATGTCGAGCGAGCGGCTCGAACGCCTGAACGACGCGATGCGGGGCCTGGTCGACGACGGTCTCCTGGCCGGCATCACGACGATGATCTCGCGCCACGGCAAGATCGCGCACTTCGGCACCTTCGGCCACCGCGACATCGAGGTCGGCTCCGAGATGAGCGAGGACGTCATCTTCCGCATCTACTCGATGACCAAGCCGATCACCGGCGTGGCGCTGATGATCCTCTACGAGGAGGGCAAGTTCCGGCTCTCCGACCCGGTCCACCGCTATATCCCCGAGTTCGAGGGCCTGGTCGTCGCCAAGGAGGACGGACCGGATGGCCAGCCGATCACCGAGCCGGCCGACCACCCGATGACGATCCGCGAGCTCATGGCGCACACCGCTGGCCTCTCCTACGGCATCTTCTCCCAGTCCCAGGTCGACACGCTGTACAACGAAGCGAACGTCCTCGACAACGACTCGACGCTCAAGGACATGATCGACAAGCTGTCGAAGATCCCGCTTCGGCAGCAGCCGGGCTCGATGTGGCACTACAGCGTCGCGGTCGACGTTCAGGGCTATCTGGTCGAGGTCCTCTCGGGACAGCGTTTCGACGAGTTCCTCAACGAGCGCCTGTTCGGCCCCCTGGGCATGAACGACACCGCCTTCCATGTGGCCGCCGACAAGGCGGACCGCTTCGCCCAGGTCTACACCCACGACGAGGAGGGCAACCTGGCTCCCCAGGAAGGCTTCGGCGGACGCCGGAACTACCTCGAGCCGCCGAACTTCCTCTCCGGCGGCGGCGGCCTGGTGTCGACCACGATGGACTACATGCGCTTCTCCCAGATGCTGCTGAACGGGGGCGAGTTGGACGGCGTGCGCATCCTCGCGCCGTCGACCGTCAAGCTGATGCACATGAACCACCTGCCCCGCGATGTCAAGGAGATGTCGCCGGGCGCCGGCTTCGGCCTCGACTTCGGCGTCGTTCTCGACCCGGTGGCCCACGACGGCATCTCGAAGGGCGAGTACTGGTGGGGCGGCGCCGCCGGCACCTGGTTCTGGATCGACCCGAAGGAAGACCTCGTCTTCGTCGGCATGATCCAGCACTTCGGACCGCGCCGGCCGGACGTCCGGTCGCTGAGCCGCCGCCTCACCTACCAGGCGATCCTCGAGTAGGCCAGCCAGGCCTTTCGCGGCAGGAACTGGGTACGCCGGCGTCCCGCCGGGCTCCGGACCTCCTGCCGCGCTAGCTAGCGCTTCGCCTTCTTGCCGAACATGATCCCCGCGACGCGGCGGATCTGGATCTCCTCGGAACCCTCCGTGATCCGGTACCGCCGGTGGTGGCGGTAGATGTGCTCGAACGGCATGTGCCGGGTGTAGCCGATGCCGCCGTGGGTCTGGATCGCGCGGTCGGCGGCGTTGCAGACGAGGCGATTCGCGCGGTAGTTGCACATGGAGACCTTGTCGGTGACCTCCATGTGGTGCTGCTGGTCGAGTTCCCAGGCGGTCTTGTAGACGAGGTTGCGGACCATCTCGCACTCGGTCTGGAGCTCGGCCAGCGGGAACTGGATCGCCTGGTTGAGCCAGAGCGGTTTGCCGAAGACAACGCGGTCGCGCGCGTACTTGACGCTCTCGTTGATGCAGAACTGGGCCGCGCCGACGCCGGAGGCGGCCTGCCGGATGCGGTTCTCGTGGACGAAGGTCTGGGCCAAAGCAAGCCCGCGGCCCTCCTCGCCCAGGATCGCCTCGTTCGGCACCCGCACGTCCGTCAACGACACCTCGGCGTGATCGGTTGGCATGTTGAAGGTCCACCACATGAAGGGAACCTCGAAACCGGGCGAGTCGGTCGGCACGATGAAGCACGTGACGCCGTCCGCCTTCCCCGGATCGCCCGAGGTGCGGGCGAAGATCAGGTCGTGGGTCGCCGCGTGAAGGCCCGAGTTGAACCGCTTGGCGCCGTTGATCACCCAGTCGTCGCCATCCCGGACGCCGGAGGTCTCGAGCCAGGTCGCGTCCGAGCCGTGGTCCGGCTCGGTCAGGCCGAAGCCCATCCGCACCGCGCCCGTCATCATGCCCTCCATGAACCGCTCCTTCTGGGCGGGCGTCCCGAAACGGTGCATCATGATCACGGTCGGGAAGTTGCCGACGATCGAGGACTCGTTCTGCAGGTCGTTGTGAAGCCCCAGGCCCTTGGCGGCGAGGTGCTCGCGGATCACCGCCATCGCCAGATTCGAGCCGTCCTGGCCGCCGAGTTCCCTCGGCAGTCCGAAGCGCAGGTGGCCGGCGGCGTCGGCGCGACGTTTCATCTCGCGCAGCAGCGCCTCCCATTCGGGCCGGGGCTTGCCGTCGTTCTCGAAGTCGGTCCGCGCCCACTCGCGGCGCTGGTCGAAGAAGCGGATGTTGTCGTCCTGCCGCTCCAGCGGCTTGATCTCGCGCTCGATGAAGTCGTCGAGCTCGGCCAGCTTGTCGCGGATGTCCTGAGGAATCTCGAAGTCCATGCCTAATCGCTCCTGTCGATCCTCCGCACCGGCCCCGCGCTGGATGCCCGGGTGGCCAGGTGAGGAGCTGCGAGTCCCGCCAATGCCTAGCCCGCGTCGAGGTAGGCGTCGATGATCTCGCCCAGCCTCTCCGGCGCATCGAAGTGGACCATGTGGCCCGCCTCCGGGATCTCGACGTGGTGTACGTTGCGGAACAGGCGCACCCGGCGCTCGATCTCGTCGGGCGCGGCGGGCGTGTCGTGGTCGATGCCGCCCCGGCCCCGGTAGAAGTCGGCGGAACGGCCTCCGGTGACGACGAGCACCGGGCAGGAAACCCAGGGCCAGCGCTCTTCGGACAGCCGGCTCGACATCGTCAGCCCGGTCGTTTCGACCTGCGGGTCCCACTTCCACTGCAGGCCGCCGTAGGGATGCTCGGTCGTGCCGATCTCCACCAGGTGCCGCGCCAGGTCGTGGTCGAGCCCGGGATGGAACCGGCAGTACAGCCGCCAGGCGTCGTCCAGGTCCATCATCGGCCGCTTGTGGCCGCCGGGCCGCAGCAGGCTCGTGTGGCCGTTCTGCAGGCGAAGCTGGCGGTTCTCCACCGGCATTTCGCTCTCGCGGAACGGCGCGCCGACCCCGTCGATGTTGACGATCACGCTTGGTGTGTCGTTGAACACGGCCGCGTAGTGGCTGACGATCTGGCCGCCCAGGCTGTGGCCGACCAGCACCGGCCGTTCCAACTGGAGCTGGAAGATGACGGCGTGGAGATCGGCGATGAAGTGCGGCAAGGCGTAGACACCGGGCTTGCCGCTGTCGCCGTGGCCGCGAAGGTCGAAGGAGACGACCCGGTAGCGGTCGCGGAAGCGGTTCGCCAGCGGCTCGAACGCCAGGGCCAGATCCTGCATCCCGTGGAGCAGGACGAGAGAAGGGGCACCCTCGTTCACGTAGTCGTAGACCTGGAGTTCGATACCGCCGGCACCCGGAAGGCGGAAACTCCGGGGCTTGTCTGAGTCGGTCGTCATGGTGCGCGGGAGGATACGCCAAGCACGGCGCACGTCCCGGCTCTGGCCGGTTATCCTTGCGGCTTCACCACCATCGAGCCCCCCACACGGAGATACGAAATGAAGAGAGTCCAGTGGACCGCAATCGCGGCAGCCGTCCTGCTGCTTCCCGCCGCGGCGGCCGCGTCCGACGAGTTGACCGCCGAGAAGGCGTTCGAACGCCTCAAGGCGCTGGCCGGCACCTGGGAAGGATCGGCGAGTGGCGAAGGAGCCGAGACCGCAGCCGAAGCGGACGCGACCGGCAAGGTCGTCCACGAGTTCGAGGTCACCGCCAGCGGCCACGTGCTGATGGAGCGCATGGGACCGGACACCGACTACGAGATGGTCAACATGTACCACCTCGACGGCGCCGACCTCGTCCTCACCCACTACTGCTCGAGCGGCAACCAGCCGCGGATGAAGTTCAACGCCACCACCAGCGCTTCCAACCGCCTGATCTTCGACTTCGACGGCGGCACCAACCTGGAAACGACGCCCAGTCACATCCACTCGGCGGAGATCCGGCTGGATGGCAAGGACCGGCTCGACAGCGCCTGGATGGCCCACGAGGGCGACGAGGAAGCCGGCACGATGACCTTCCATCTCAAGCGACGCTGAGGGTCTGAACGAAGCGGGCGGCGCGGGCGGCGCTTGCCCCGCCGCCACACTTGTGCCTACAATGGTCACATGGTGACCGTAGGGGCAAGAGAACTCAAGACAAGGTTGGGCACGTACCTGAGGAGGGTGCGCGAAGGATCGGTGATTCTCGTGACCGAACGAGGACGACCGGTCGCCGAACTCAGGCCGCTGCCGCCAGCCGCATCGAACGAGGAGGAGAAGCTCCTCGAGCTTGCGGCCAGAGGACTCGTGACCCTGGGGACCGCACGCCGCCTTGCGCCGTCCATCGAACCGGTCCCGGTACGCGGCGGATCGGTCGCGAACACGATCGTCGAGGAACGAGACGACCGGTTCTGATGCTGTTTCTCGACGCGAGCGCTCTGGTGAAGCGGTACGTCGAGGAAGACGGTTCGGAGTTCGTCATCGACGCCATGGCCGGACAACCCGTGGCCATCAGCCGACTGTCGGCAACCGAGGTGGCCTCGGCGATCTGTCGGCGCTGCCGGGAGGGCGACATGCGCGTCGAACAGCGCGAATCCGCCCTGTTCTCTCTCGACGCCGAACGCCCGGCCTTTCACGTGGTGGAGCTCACCGAAGCGATCACGACGAGGGCCGCCACGCTGTTGCGCCGGCACCCGCTACGGGCGAGCGACTCGGTGCAACTTGCCTCCTGCCTGCTGCTGGCCGATGAGCTGGGAACGCCTGCCCGCCTCGTCGCGTTCGACGATCGCCTCGTCGGCGCCGCCCAGGCCGAAGGCGTCGAGTGCCTGGCCACCAGCGGCCGCTAGAGCCGTCAGCTGGTCTGCCCCGAGTACACTCCACCGCGCGGCACGCACCAACAGCCGGAGAACCTGACGAGATGACAGCGCACGGAAACGGCAACGGCCCTAACGGCCTCTACGGCGCCCACGGCCGCGCCCTTGTCGTCGACCTTACGGCCGGCGAGCACCGTGTCGAAACGATCCCGGGAGACGTCTTCCGGCAGTACCTCGGCGGCTACGGCCTCGGCGCCTGGCTGATGTGGAAGCACTTTCCCGCCGGCGCGGAGGCAACCGCGCCGGAGGCCTGCTTCGCCCTCGTCTCGGGCCTGCTCACGGGGCTCCGCACGCCCTTCTCGGGGCGCATCCAGATCGTCGGCAAGTCGCCTCTCACCGGCACCTGGGCCGACTCGAACTCCGGCGGCAGCACCGCGATCCACCTGCGCCACGCGGGCTACGACGCGCTGGTGGTCCGCGGACGCGCCGCCGAACCCTCGGTCCTCGTCGTGCGGGAAAACGGCATTGCAATCGAGCCGGCCGGTGACCTCTGGGGCACGCAGATTCCGGAGGCGTTCGACGCGCTCCAGGCGCGCTACGGCTCGAAGTTCCGGGTCGGCGTCTCGGCGATCGGTCCGGCGGGGGAAGGCTGCGCGCTCATCTCCTCGGTCATGAACGACCGCTACCACGCCTTTGGCCGCCAGGGCTTCGGCGCCGTCTTCGGCTCGAAGAACCTGAAGGCGGTGGTCGTCGACGGCGGGGAGAACACGGGCAACACGGTGCCGGTCCGCGACGAGAAGCGCTTCCGGGCTCTCTGCGACGGCGTGAACCGCGAGTACCGGAGCGACATCAGCCTGCCGATGCGGCTCGTCGTCAAGATGGCGGCGCCCAGAAAGCACCTTGGGTTCCTGTACCAGGCCTTCGCGAAGTTCGGGATCAAGATCGAGTCGCCGCAGCCGGCGATGCGGCAGATGTGGGCGGACCGGGGAACGACGGCCGCGGTGGCGTTGTCGGTCGAGAACGGCGACGCGCCGCTCAAGAACTGGACCGGTGTCGGCGCCCGCGACTTCCCCCTCGCGAAGAAGGGCTGGAAGCTCGACGGCGCCGAAGTCGACAAGCTGATCACGAAGAAACTGAGTTGCGGCGACTGCCCCGCGCCCTGCAAGGGGATCGTCGGGGTGAAGAAACGTGGCCTGTCGGACGTGCGCCGCCCGGACTACGAGACGATCGTCGGATTCGGCGCCAACATCCTGAACGACGACCTGGAACTCGTCACCGCCTGCCACGACGCCTGCAACCGGTACGGCATGGACGCGGTCAGCTCGAGCGCTACGATCGCCTGGGTCTGCGAGGCCGTTGAACGCGGCGACATGACAGCCGACGACCTCGACGGGGTCGACATGCGCTGGGGCAACGGCGAGGGCGCGCTCGCGCTCACCGTCAAGATGGGCGAAGGCGAGGGCTGCGGCGTGTGGCTCCGCCACGGCCTCGCCTCGGCGTCCCGCCACGTCGGCCGCGGCACCGACGCCTACGCGGTCCATGTCGGCGGCCAGGAGCCCGCGTACCACGACCCGCGCTTCACCTCGCTCATGGGCGTCACCTACATCGCCGATCCGACGCCGGGCCGCCACACCGCCGGTTCCGCGTCCTGGAACGAGACCTTCGGCGCCGCCTTCCCGCTGCCCGAGGCCGCCCCAAAGGACGAGGTGACGATCGCCTGGAAGGGCACGAAGAACAAGGGCATCGCCCAGGCCCACTACAGCAACGCCCACCAGACGCTGAACGGACTGGGTCTCTGCATGTTCACGGGCCTCACCGGGGCTTTGCCGTGGGTCGACATGGTCAACGCCCTGACCGGATGGGACGTGGACCAGAAGGAGCTGCTGCTCTGCGGCGAGCGGATCCAGAACCTCCGGAACGCCTTCAACGTCCGCGAGGGCGTCGTACCCGCGGACTTCAAGCCCCACGCCCGGATGATGGGCGAGGGCGACGGCCTGCTGGATGCCGGTCCTCTGGCCGGCGTACGGGCGCCGCTCGAGCAACTGAAGCGGGACTACTACCAGGCGATGTCCTGGGATCCCGAAACCGGCCGGCTCAGCCGGACGCGGGCCGAGCAGCTCGGCATGGACGAGCTGCTGGAAGCGCACCTGGCCTGACCGGAGCGCGTTCTTCGGCTCGATGGGCCTCCTACGCAGCCTCGTTCGTTCCGGTTCCCGACCGAAGATCCGCGTCCGCGTTCTGATCAAGGGGCGGATCGGTGTCGGCTGGCACGACGTCGACCGCTCATTCCGGCTCGCTCCCGGGGCCACTCTGGCAGAACTGCTGCGACTCGCGGATAGAACCGGCGTGCCCCTGTCCGAGACGATCGCCGACTCGCCGCACCTGCGCGACACGCTGATGATCAACGGCGAGCGCTGCCCGCTCGAGAGCAATCGCGACCGGCAACTCCAGGATGGCGACGAAATCTACCTGCTCGCACCCGTGGCCGGTGGCAGCGGCGGTCGCGCCCCGGACAGCTTCGGAGCGCGGCTGGAACACGTGCTACAACGCGAGATCGAGGGCTGCGAGCGCCTGGCCGGATTCGAGCGGCTTTCGGGCGGCGCCAGCCAGGAGACCTATCGCCTCCGGATCGAAACGCCCGCCGGCCTCCGCGAACTCGCGCTCCGGCGATCTCCGGGCGGCAAGGGAGAAGAAGCCAGAGCCGTCGAGCGCAGCGCGCCTGGCCTGCGCATCGAGGCGAAGCTGATGCAGGTCGCCCGCGAGAACGGCATCCCCGGGCCCGAGGTGTTCTACGTGCTGGAGGCCGCCGACGAGCTCGGGGCCGGCTTCGTCATGGAATGGCTCGACGGCATCACCCTGGGCGCGCGGATCGTGCGCTCCCCCGACCTCGCCGAAACGCGCCCGAAGCTGGCCCGGCAATGCGGCGAGATTCTGGGCCGGCTGCACACGATCGACCTGGAAGGCCACGGCCTCGACCGCGATCTGGCGAGCCTCAGCGCGGTCGGTTTCATCGAGCAGACCCGCGGCCGCTACGAGGCCTTCGGCACACCGCAACCGATGATCGACTTCACCGCGCGCTGGCTGATGGAGAACCTGCCGGATTCGCCGGATCGGACCCTGGTCCACAACGACTTCCGCAACGGCAACCTGATGGTCGACCGGACCGGTGTCATCGCGGTGCTCGACTGGGAGATCGCCCACATCGGCGACCCGATGCGCGACCTGGGCTGGATCTGCACGAACTCCTGGCGCTACGGCGCCGGACCCGAGCTACCGGTCGGCGGCTTCGGCACGTACGAGGACCTGTTCGCCGGCTACGAGGCGACCAGCGGCAAGGCGGTCGACCTGAAGCGCGTGCAGTACTGGGAGGTGTTCGGCTCCTTCTGGTGGGCCGTCTCCACCCTCGGCATAACGCAGCACTACCGCCAGGGACTGGACGCCTCGGTCGAGCGCGTGACGATCGGACGCCGCACCACGGAGTGTCAGGTCGACTGCGTGAATCTTCTGATCCCCGGTCCGGTCGAACTTGTCGGGGCGCCCGACGAGCTCCCGGACCCCGACATGCCCCGGCTCGAGGAACTGGTGGGCGCGACCCGGGACTTCCTCCACGGTCAGGTGCGGGAGGAGACGAGGGGACGAACCCGCTTTCACGCCCTGGTCGCCGGCAACGCCCTCGACATTGTCTATCGCGATCTGCACTTCGGAGCCGAGCATCGTCTCCGGGAACACGAACGCCTCCGCGGCCTGCTCGACACCGACGGGCCGCTGCTGGACCTACGCTGGAAGCTCGTCCACGCCATCCGCGACGACCGGATCGCCCTCGACGACCGGAAGCTGCACGAACACCTGCGCGCCACCGTCGTCAATCAGATCGCCATCGATCAGCCGAAGTACTCGGGCTTCAAGACCGCGGCGGGGCTATAGAGTGACCGCGACAAGGAGGAATCGACAATGAACACGCAGACCTGCCATTCCGCCGCCCGCCGCCGGTCGTCGGAATCCGTACGCCGTTGGCGCGCGGACGCGCCAACCGGGTTCCGCGGGACGGCAGCGGTCACGCTCGGCCTGGCCCTCGTCGCCGGTTCGCTCTCAGCTCAGTGGACGCGACCCGAAACCGGGCCGAGGATTCCACCGGCCGAAGGTGTAGAGAGCATCAACCTCATCAGCACTCTCTCGCATCACCCGCCGCTGATGGAGGCCTGGGGGCCCTTCGGGGGCTATATCCTGCGGGGCAGCACACTCCCCGATCGGGACCGCGAAATCGTCATCCTGCGCACCGCGTGGCTCAACGAGGCCGCGTACGAATGGGGGCACCACGCGCGGGCGGCCAGGGCGGCCGGCATGACGGACGAGGAGATCCGCAACGTCGCCGTGGGCGAGAACGCCGGCCCCTGGACCAGCTTCGAGCGCTACCTCCTGCGCGCGGCAACCGAACTGCACCGCCGGTCGGCCATCTCCGAACGGACCTGGGCCTTCCTGAAGGCCCGCTACACCGACCAGCAGATGATCGACCTGATCTTCACCGTCGGGCAGTACCGAATGGTGTCGATGGCGCTCAGGAGCATCCGCGTCGAACTCGACGAGGGCCTTGAGCCCTTCCCCGAGGACGTGCCGCGCCGCTAGCGAGACCCTAACCGGCCAGCCGTTCCCGGACTTCTGCGAGCCGTCCGATCGACTGGAGCACCCGCGCCGGGTCCTGCACGAGGTGGCGCACGACGACCTCGTCGTACCCCATCTCATCCAGTTCAGCGAACGAAGCGGCGACGAGCGCTGCATCGCCCACGATCAGCGCCTCGCGGGGAAAGCCGCGATAGCCGCGCGAAATGACTCCCGCCGCCGTCTGCTCCGCTTCCGCCGCCGTCGCGCCGACGTAGATGTCGCGCCTGATCGCGGACACGCCGACCGGGCGGCTGTGGCGTTCGCAGGCCTCCCGGTAGAGGCCGAGCTGCCCGCCCGCCTCCGCCGGCGTCAATCCCGGGGCAGCCAGCCAGCCGTCGCCCAGCCGCGCCGCGCGGTCGATCGCCGGCGGCGCGGAGGCGCCGATCCAGACCTCGACCGGCTCGGGCGGGCAGGGCGAGATACGGGCCTCGCGGAGCCCAAAGCGATCGTCCTGTCCTCCGGTTGTCACCGTCTCCCCGGACCACAAACGGCGCAGGATGGAGAGCGACTGCTCGAACCGCGACGGCCGCTGCCGGACCGAAACGCCCATCGCCCCGAACTGGTTGTCGGCCGGTCCGATCGCGCACTGCAGAATGAACCGCCCCTGGATCAGGCTGGCCAGCGTGCCGACCTGCTCCGCCACGATCAGCGGATGCCATAGCGGCAGCAGGTAGAGGGCGCCGGCCGGCCGATTCCCCCACTCCGCCAGCATCCGACCCAGGATCGCCGTGTTCTGGTAGTACGGCAACGCCGTCGCGTGGTGGTCGCCCACGAACAACGCGTCGAGCCCGGCGTCCCGCGCCGCCCGCGCCCGATCGACCATCCTCCGCGCCCCCTCGCGAGGGTCGTCTACGTTGTATGCGCTCTGAACGGAAATGCTGACCCGCATGGTTCCCTCGTCGCGGTCAATGTATAGGATCGCGAAACCGACATCGCGCCATCAACAACGCACAGGAGCATGCGCCGAATCCCATGCCTGAACTGATCCTCGCAACCGTCCCCTACCCCGCCGGAGGTCTGATCGCCGGTGTTCTCGGTGCCGCCGCCGGCGCCCTGGTCGTCGTCATCATCGCCGAGGGCGCCAGCACCGAACCGATCAAGCCGAGGACGATCCCGATCTGGATGTGGATCGTACTCTGGGTTCCGCTCGGCCTCATCCTGATCATCACCGACATGCCGGGATGGCTGCGGACGCTGCTGTTCGTGATTCCCTTCGCGTTGACGCTGGGGCTCTTCAATCGACGTGCGGCCTGACCGTTTCGCGGCGGCCGCCGACGGCGCCCGCATCCGCTATCGGCTGGACGGCAGCGGACCCCTCGTCGTCCTCACTCACGGTCTCGGCAGCCACCTGGACGCCTGGGAACAGACTGCCAGCACGTTCCGCGAGCGCTACACGGTCCTGACCTGGGACGTTCGCGGCTTCGGCGGCTCGGAACGGCGTCCCGAGACGATGGCGCCCGAGACCTGGGCCTCCGATCTCGCCACCGTGCTCGACGAAGTCGGCGCCGAGGAAGCGGTGATCGGCGGGCTCTCGATGGGCGGCGTCGTTTCCCAGCGTTTCGCCCTCGACTTCCCCCATCGCACCCGGGCGCTGATCCTGATCAGCACCTCGAGCGAGGTGAACGAACGCGCCGAAGCCGGCTGGAACGCCCGCGCCGACCTCGTCGAGCGGGACGGCCTGGCCAAGGCCCTCGCGCCGACCGGCCCCGCCCTCCCCTATGGCAGCGAGTACCGGGAACGCCACGCCGAGGAAATCGCGGAGGCCGCGCGTCTCACCATCGAACGGAACGACGCCGCCTCCTACGCGGCCGCCTGCCGCGCCGTCTCGAACATCGACTACACAGCGGATCTGGAGACGATCGCCTGCCCGACTCTGATCCTCCAGGGCCTCGAGGACGCCGTGACCCCACCCGGCGGCAGCGTCATCATGTCCCGGCGGATCCAGGGCTCCCGCCTGGTCATGCTCGAGGACTGCGGCCACTGGATCCCCCTCGAACGCTCCGACGAGTTCCACGCCGAAGTCGAGGCGTTCCTGGCGGAAGCCGCCTAGCGGCGCCGCGGCCGGCCGCTACTTCAGGTGGCGGTCGAAGAAGTCGATCTGGGCGGCCATCGCCTTGTCGAGCCACTCGCCGCTGTAGATGGCGTAGTGGGTGATGTCCCAGGCGTGGTACTCAACCGGGACGCGGCCGGAGAGGATCCGGTAAACGCGTTCGCCGTGCTCGCGGATGTCGAAGTAGTGCTCCTGCTTGGCGTCGATGATGATGGTCGGAGCGGTGATGAGGTGAGCGTGTTCGACCGGCGAGAAGCGGGCGAAGCGCTCGTAGTAGGGACTGCCGGTGAGGCCCTCCGGCTTGTCGTCGCCGATCGGAACCGGAGCGAGTTCCCCGCGGGCACGGCGTACGCGGTTCGCGTGGACCGCCTCCAGCCCTCCAGGGCTCGTGACCAGGCCGTTGCGCTGGTCCATTGCGCCGACCTGTGCCGCGACCGCCTTGACGCGGCGATCGTGAGCCGCGCGCCAGATGACGTGGCCGCCGCCGAAACTCGAGCCCCAGATCCCGATCCGCGACGGGTCGGCGTGCGGCTCGCCCTCGACGAAAGAGATCGCGGCGTCGATGTCCTCCTGCTGGTCCAGAGGATCGACCAGCTCCCGGATTGCCTGCGCCTTCACCGTGACGAAACCGTCGGCGTCGGCCTTGGGCATCTCGCCGTGGACGACGAGCCGCGCATCGCTCTCACCCCAGCCTCTGTAGTCGAAGGCCAGGACCAGGTAGCCGGCAGCCGCGAAGCGTGGCGCGATGCCGCGATTCAGGTGGGCCTTCGTGCCGCCCCAACCGTGGCAGAGGACGATCGCCGGCAACTTCTCTTCCTCGGCGGTTGCCTTCGGGTAGAAGACATCACCGGCGAGCCTGGTGCCGTCGCTCCAGATTTCGACCGGCTTGCGTACGAGGGTCGGGTAGCCCTCGACATCCATCAGCTTTCCGGCGGCCGCTACCGGGACAACTCCGATCACCAGGGCCAGAATCGCCGCTACGGCCGCCGCTGACACATACCGCACACTCAGGTTTCCTTGCATCGTGCTTTCCTCCGTTTGAATCCCTGGATCGTACCCGACCCGCACTGCGGAACCGCCATCCAGTCGGTGCTGAATGAAGCCTCAGTAAACGGGTAGAGTTTGTCCGCCATGAACCGCGTTCACTCTGCCCCAGGGGTCGCGGCCTGGCTGCTTTGCGCCGTCGCGCCGGCAGCGACAGCCCAGGTCGACCGGCCCGCCGCAACAGCCTCGGCGATCGGCGAGGCGCCCCTGCTCGACGGCCGGGTTCTGGACGACCCGGTCTGGCGGAGCGTCGCTCCGGCATCCGGCACGACCCAGACCCGACCCTTCGCCGGCGAGCCGGGCACCGAGCGAACGGAGGTCCGCTTCGCGTTCACGGACGATACCCTCTTCGTCGCCGTCGTCTGCCACGACCGCCAACCGGGCGGCATCGTCATCTCGGACAGCCGCCGCGACGCGCCGCTGGACGAGACGGACAGCTTCCAGGTCATTTTCGACACCTTCCGAGACGGGCGCAACGGCTTCGTGTTCGGCACCAACCCCGCCGGCATCGAGTACGACGGCCAGGTCCTGGAAGGCGGCTCCGGTATATTCAGCGGCATGGGTGGCGGCGGCAGCCGCTTCCGGGGCGCCCTGTCCACCGGGTTCAACCTGAACTGGGACGGGGCCTGGAACGTCGCCACCGAGGTGGGCGACTATGGCTGGAGCGCCGAGTTCGCGATTCCCTTCCGCACCCTCCGCTATCCGCCGACCGACGTACAGACCTGGGGCCTGAACTTCCAGCGCAACATCGCCCGTCACAGGGAGGTCGCCTTCTGGTCCGAGCTCGACCGGAACCACGACCTGGACCGACTCACCGACGCGGGCTCGCTCCAGGGCGTCGAGCCGCCGCCGCAGCGCAACCTGAAGCTGATCCCCTACGCGATCGGTTCGAGCCGGGCGCCGCCCACGGCCGGCGGCGACAACGAGTCGGACTCCGATCTCGGGGTCGACCTCAAGTACAGCGTGACGCCGAGCCTGACCCTCGACCTGACCTGGAACACGGACTTCGCCCAGGTCGAGGTCGACGAGCAGCAGGTGAACCTCGACCGGTTCAACCTGTTCTTTCCCGAAAAGCGACCGTTCTTCCTGGAGAACGCCGGTCTGTTCACGGTCGGAGCGCGGTCCGGCGGAAGCCGCGCGTCCGCCCGGGTCGACCTGTTCTTCAGCCGGCGCATCGGCATCGGACCCGGCGGCGAGCTGATCCCGATCGACTACGGCGGCCGACTCTCCGGCAAGACGGGCCGCTTCAACGTGGGACTGCTCCACATGCAGACCGCCGCGGTTGGCGGGTTGCACGGCAACGCCTACGCCGTCGCCCGGGTCAACCGCGAACTGGGAGAGCGCTCCAGCATCGGCGGCATGTTCGTCAGCCGCGAGGGCGTAGGCAGCCTCGCGCCCGAGAACGACACGAACCGCGCCTACGCCATCGACGGCAAGTGGGGAGTCGGCGAGCACCACACGATCGAGACCTACGTCGCCCAGACCGACACGCCGGGGCTCGAAGGCGACGACAGCTCGATGCTCTTGAGCTACAACCTCGGCAAGCCCCAGTGGCGCGGCAGCCTCAGCGTCGCCGAAGCCCGCGCCAACTTCAACCCGGAAGTCGGCTTCATGTCGCGACGGGACTTCCGGAACTTCTCCGCGTTCGGCATGCGCACCATCCGCCCGAAGAACCTCCTCGGCTTTCACGAGCTCCGACCCCATGTCTCGTACAGCGGCATCTGGGATTTCGACGACTTCAAGGAGACCCAGTACATCCACGTCGACAACCACTGGGAGTGGCGCAACGGCCTCCAGGTCCACACCGGCGTGAACTTCACCGAGGAGGGCGTCAAGGAGACCTTCGAGATCGTCGAGGGCATCCCGGTCCAGGCCGGCAGGTACAGCCACGACGAGCTCCAGACCGTGTTCTCGACGAACCAGGCGAAGCCGTTCTCAATCTACATCCGCAACATCACCGGCGGCTTCTTCGGCGGCGACCGGAGTTCCACGTCGTTCACCCTGCTCGCCCGGCGCGGCGAGCGACTGACCTCGGAGCTGACCTGGAACCACAACGACGTGGACATCGACGCGGGCAGCTTCCAGGTCAATCTGGGCCGTATCCGGCTCTCCTACTCGATCACGCCGCGGATGCTGGTCCAGGCGCTCGCCCAGTACAACGATCAGTCCGACAAGGTCTCCGCGAACCTCCGCTTCTCCTGGCTGCGGGACGCGAACACCGGGCTGTTCGTGGTCTACAACGAGATCAACGAACTCGGCGCCCGGATGCTCTACGAGCGGCCGGACCGCACGGTGATCGTGAAGTACAGCCGGCTGGTGGATGTCTTCCGCTAAAGCCGTTGAGTTCACTCCGCCCGCCGAGAGGAGCCCCGCCGCCATGAACCCGAAGGATCTGCGCGTCTACTTCTCCTTCCGCTCCCCCTACTCGTGGTTCGCGTTCCACCGCATCACGACGACCGGCGCGCTCGACTGGAACCGGATCGACGCCGTGCCGATCTTCCCGTTCGGCAAGGGCGCCAACCTCTCGGCCGGGCGCGCCAAGTCGAGCTACGTCCGCCAGGACGCGGAGCGGATCGCAAAGGCCTACGGGCTGCCCATGAGCTGGCCCGAAGGCGCCGACGATCCGGACTGGTTCCCGCCGCACCAGATCTACGTCTGGGCACGGGAGCAGGGCAAGGCGATCGACTACGCGCGCGAGGCCTTCATGGCCCGGTTCGGCCGCGGCCTCGACCTCGCCAGCGACGGAGTCATGCGTGCAGCCGCGCAGGCCGCGGGCCTCGACGGCGACGAGGCCCTGGCCGTCGCCCACGATCCGGAATGGAGGAAGAAGATCATGGAGGGGTTCTCCCACACCCGGGACGACGGCGCCTTCGGCGTTCCTCTCTTCATCTACCGCGGCGAGCGCTTCTGGGGCAACGACCGCCTCGACTGGCTGCTGCGCGAGATCGCGCGGTCCGAGGGTGGCGAGCCGACCGATCTAGCGGCGGATCCGCTGGCGCCGGTGTACTCCGCGTAGCCTCGACTGGCGTTCGTCATGTTGGCGTCACTCGGGCCGCGGCGGCTACTTCTCCCACGATAACGACGCAGGGCGGCTTGATTCGGCCCGAGTACTCTCCAGACGCCAGCATCTGAAGGGTGCAGCGCACCGTCCTCGGTTCGGTCGTGGTCGCCCGCTCGACGATGGCCACCGGCGTGGCGGGTCGGCGTCCGGCGGCGATCAGGCCGCTGCCGATGCGCTCCAGACGGCGCGCCGGCATCAGGACGACGACGGTGCCCGCGCCCGAGAGACCCGTCCAGTCCGGTTCGCCGCCGTCGGCGTTCCGCGCCGACACGACGGCGAAACCCAGGGACACGCCGCGGCGCGTCAGAGGGATGCCGGCGACCGCCGGCGCGGCCACGATGCTGCTGACGCCGGGGACTACCTCGCACGGCACGCCCGCGGCGGCACAGGCCTCGATCTCCTCGCCGCCGCGGCCGAAGACGGCCGGGTCCCCTCCCTTGAGGCGCACCACATGGGCGCCGGCCCGGGCGCGCTCGATCGTCAGCTTCTCGATCCGGCGCTGCCGCGCCTGGACGTCGTCGCCGGGGCGCTTGCCGACGTCGACAATCTCGGCGCCCGCCTTCGCCTCGGAGAGGAGTTCCGGGGCCGCAAGCCGGTCGTGCAGCACGACGTCCGCCGCCCGCAGCCGCTTCAGGCCCAGGACCGTGATCAGGTCCGGGTCGCCAGGCCCGGCGCCGATCAGCGTAACCCGTCCCGAGCCTCCGCCTCCAAGAGACTCTTCCGAAGCGCTCATCGGCCCGCTTCCTCCGCGGAAACCCCGAGAATCCGCTCCGCCCTTTCACGGGCTTCCGCCGCCCGGCCGGCGCGGAACAGCTCCAGCACGTCCGAATCCACGAGTTCGTACCAGCGCCGGCGCCGCTCCTCGAACTCGGGTACCGCCCACGCCAAGGGCGCCCGCAGGCGGCCCGCCAGTTCCAGCAGGGCGCCGTACTCCGGCCCGAGTTCTCGCTCCAGCCGCTGGCGCAGGCGCACCGCCAGCGCCGGCGCCCGGCCAGAGGTCGAGATCGCGACCACGAGATCGCCGCGCCGGACGATCGACGGGGCGATGAAGCTGCAGTGGTCCAGGTCGTCCTCCACGTTCGCGAAGATGCCGCCCCGCTCCGCCTCGGCGAAGAACGCGGCATCGCTCGCCCCGTCCCCCGGCTCGCCCAGCGCCAGGAACGCGCCTTCGAGGTCGCCCGGCTGGAAGGCGCGCGCAACGTGCTCGATCTCGCCGCGTTCGGCCAGTCGGACCAGGCGGGGCGTCACCTCCGGCGCGACAACCCGCACCCATGCACCGCACGGCAGCAGGCCGGCCACCTTGCGCTCAGCGACCGGGCCGCCGCCCACGACGACGATCAGTCGCCCGGCAAGCGAGAGGAAGACCGGATAGTACGAAGGAGGATGGGCGCAGCTCAACGCGGCTGCAGGACGTGGAGTCCGCATTCCTTGCCGGTGTGGGATTCCCACCACCAGCGGCCGCCGCGAGCGCCCTCTCCGGGCCTCGAGGGTCGGGTGCATGGAGCGCAGCCGATCGTGCGATAGCCGCGGTCGTACAGCGGGTGGTACGGCACTCCCTGCTCATGGATGTAGGCCCAGACCTGGTCCTCGGTCCAGTCGAGCAAGGGGCAGACCTTCACCAGTCGGCCCTTCGTCCGAGTGACCCGGTCGACCTCCACCTTGTTCAGAACGTCGCGCGTCGGCGTCTGATCGCGACGCAGGCCGCTCAGCCAGGCCGGCGTCCGTGCAAGGGCCCGGCGCATCGGCTCGACCTTGCGGACCTTGCAGCAACGTTGCCGGCCCGCGACAGACGCGTAGAAGAGGTTCGGTCCCTGCCGCTTGACCAGGCGCGCCACGTCCGAGGCGCGCGGCGCCAGCATCTCCACCTCCACGCCGTAGTGCAGCCGGACGTGCTCGATATGGCGGAACGTCTCTTCCGGCAACCGGCCCGTGTCGAGCGTCACGACGCGCACCGGCAGACCGAGTTGATGGCACATGTCGAGGAGGACCATGCCTTCCGCCTGGAACGAAGTCGCCAGGGTCAGGTCGCTCCCCCAGCGCCCGTGAGCCCAGCGCAGCACCTGCTCCGGCGCGGCGAGCTCCAGTTCCATCGCCCAGCCGAGGACGCAGAGGTCACCGTCGGCGGCCGGCCCGGGGAACTCCAGAAGGGCGCCGCCGAGGTCGCCTTGATTCGCGTCGGTCGACATTTGTGACAAATACGATCACAAATATCTCTTAGTTGCAACGGAAAAGCGCTGGGTGGCCGGAGGCCCGGAACCCGCCGACAGGGAGCACCCGGCCCGGAAGTGGCGCGGTCAAGCCGCGCCGCCTGTCGGCACGCCGGCCTTCCAGTCGGTACCCCTGGCCCTCCGAAACGCGCCGGGCTACAACCCGCTACAGTCTCTGCAACGTCGTCGCCAGTGCTTCGAGATCCGAGCGGTCGTTGTACACCTGAGGCGCCACCCGGATCGCGGCGCCGCGAACGGAAACGAAGACCCGGGCGCGTCGCAGCGCCGCCGCCGTCGCTTCCGCATCGATGCCCCGGCGCGAACGCAGCCCGAACAGGTGCGCGCCGCGCCATGCCCCGTCCTCCAGATCGAATCCCGCCTCGCGAAAGGCGTCCTCGAACGGCTCAAGCAGCTTCGCGCAGTAGTCCTGAATACGCTCGGGCCGCCACTCGAGCACCATGTCCAGGGCGGCGTTCAGCATCGGCAACTGGATCTGATTGGCTCGTTCGCCCACGTCGTAGCGGGCGGCGGCCGGCCGATAGGCCTGCACGTAGTCCAGGCGGCCGGCGACGAACAGCTCGCTGCCTTCCCGGGCGGCCCAGGGCTCTTCCAGCGGAACGCCGCCGTCGAACCGCTCGCCAAACCACGCCAGACCGCTCTGGTACGGGCCGAACAGCGTCTTGTAGGCGGCGACGACCAGCGCGTCGGGCGCCACCTCCTCGACGTCGAAGGGCATCGCGCCGATCGACTGGGTGCCGTCGATGACGAACAGCGCGCCGACCTCGCGTGCCCGCCGTCCGACCGCCGCAACGTCGAAGCGCGTGCCGTCCGCCCAGTGGACGACCGGCAGGGCGACCACCGCCGTGTCGGCGTCGATCGCCTCCAGCAACTGCTCGTTCCAGACCGCTCCCCGGTTCGGTTTCCCCATTGCCGGACGCTCGACCGTCCTCAGTTCCGCGCCGCTCTCATCGGCCTTGCGCATCCACGCGTAGACGTTGCTCGGGAACTGCTCGCCCAGGATGACGACGTTCTGTCCCCTGCCCAACGGCGCGTTCCGGGCCGCGGTCGCGATGCCGTAGGAGACGGCCGGGATGATCGCGACGCGCCGCGGATCCGAACCTCCGATCAGCCGCGCGAAACGCTCGCGCAGGGAGTCCGCCTGGGCGAAGAAGTCGCTCGTGAAGATCGTCGAGGGATCGCGCCGCCGCCACATGCCGCGCAAACCCGCCTCCTCCACCTCGCGCGCCAATGGCGCCATGTACGCGCAGTTCAGGTAGTGCAGGTCAGGCGGAAGCCGGAACCGATGCCGCTGGCAGCCGAGCATAGGCCGGCGATCTTACGCCCGGAATCCCGGCGTGTCGCCGTCCCACCGGCCGACCGTCCACGCCAGCCTGTTCCCTGCGCGACAGCGCAGCGACAACGCTGCGAACGCTGCTAGCCCGCAAATTGCACCGATGTCCTACTGCGGCCGCGGATCCGCTCGCTGTAGCGGG
>JAAXHG010000172.1:25441-43931 GCA_012270995.1 Vicinamibacteraceae bacterium
GAACCTCGGTGAGATTTGCGGGCTAGGGCCGACAGCTCTCCGGGAAGGCGCCGACGTCGGTGATCGCCAGCCCGGCGGTTTCCGGACTCCGCGTGTAGACGCGGCTCGCGCCCGTCTCCGTGTCCGTCACCCGGAGCTCGTACGCCAGGTCGGTGGCCGCGGCCGCGAACACCCACTGCCGGCCGTTCGCCTCGCAGCCGTCCAGGACCTTGACCAGCATCTCCCAGTTCTCCTTGTCGAAGAACCAGAACAGGCCCGTCGTCTCCGTGCCCGCCGGCGCCAGGCGGCCCGGTCCTTGCCGGCCATCCGCCGTCGTCCACTCGATCTCGATCCGGAAACGGTCCCGCAGGCACGGCGCCGAGGAAGTCTCGCAGGAGGGATCCTCCTCGGCCCCGTCGACCTCCGTCGCCGCAACCAGCCCCGAAAGACCGTCCCCGGGGTCGCCCGGGCGCCCGCTCGCGGCCGCGGCGCCGGCGTCGCCAACGCAGGCATCGGCGAACGCCGCCGTGTCCGCGATCGCCACCGCCGGACTCCCCGCTTCGTTGCGGTACTCGCGCGACGTCCCCGTAGCCGTGTCCGTCACCACCAACGAGTAGCCCAGGTCCGTCGCGGACGCGCCGAACACCCAGACGTGACCGTTGATCGCGCAGCCGTCCAGCACCTTGACCAGCATCTCCAGGTTCTCCCGGTCGTGGAACCAGAACAACCCCGACCGGTTCGTGCCGATGTAGGCCACGTTGCCGTCCCCCCGCTCGCCCGAGGCCGTCCACCACTCCGACCTCACCTCGAACCGGGAGTCCTCCAGGCACAACTCGCCGGGGCCCGGCTCGCAGCTGCCCGCCGGGTCGCTCGCCACCACCAGCACGTCCCGCGTCGCCGTCGAGGTCGCGTCGAGGCCAGACGCTTCCAGCGTCACGCGGAAAAAGCCCGGCGCCGACCACGCGTGCCGGGGGTCGCGCGCCGTCGCTTCGGCGCCGTCCCCGAACTCCCAGCGCCGCCCGGCCACCGTACCCTGGCTGCGGTCCGTGAAGGTCACCGCGGCGCCCGTTTCCACGATGCACAGGTCGCCGTCGCACTCCGCGCTTACATCGAAGGCCGCCTTCGGCGGTGGCCCCGCCGCCACCTCCACCGTTCGGGTCGTCGAGTCGAACTCGCAGAGCCAGCCGCAGGAATCCCCTCCCACTTCGAGGCGCACTTCGTAGGAACCCGGTCGGGTGTAGGTGTGAGCAGCCTGGGACGCGCCGTTGGGATGACCCATCGTCGTGCCGTCGCCGAAGGTCCAGGCGTAACTCGACGCGCCCACTGACCCGCTGCCGTCGAACGCCGCCGGCAGGCCCGTCCTCGCGGCGTGCGGAAGCGAAAAGACAGCGGTCAACGGCCGCGCTCCGCCGCCGTCGTCATCGCCGTCACCGTCACCTTCACCGCCGTCGCCGGGCGGTTCGGGCTCGGGCGCCGGTTTCGGGTCCGGCTCGGGCGCCGGCTTCGGGTCGGGTTTCGGATCCGGCTTCGGATCGGGCTTCGGATCCGGCTCCGGATCGGGCTTCGGATCCGGCTCCGGGGCGGGCGCCTTCGTGCCGTAGAGGTACCGCGCTCCCGCCTCGTCATCCTCGTGCAGGCGGGCGCCCCGGCCGTCCGCGTGAAGGTTCGCCCACATCTGCGCTTCGGCGACGTCGCTGTGGCCCAGGCCCAGGGCGTGACCCAGCTCGTGGGTGATGATCTCCTCGAAGTCCGCCAGGCGTCCCGGGTCCGCCAACCAGGTCTTCAGGCCGTCCTGGGTGACGACGTAGGTCTCATGGAAGGGGTAGGCTTGTCCGCCGTCCGGCAGTCGGGTAAGGCTCTTGTTGCAGTTGTAGGCGCTGACCGTGGCGGCCGCCGCGCCCGACCCCGTGAACGTACCGTCCATCTCTCCGAAGGGATCTTCGAAGAGGACCATGTGCATCGTGGTGTACCAGTTGCTGTCGTAGAAGACGTCCCAGAGTTCCTGGGCGGTTCGGCTGCCGCCGTAGCGGAGGTCGATCGACACGTCGGAGACGTCGTTCCAGGCCTTCAACCCCGCCTTGACCCGCTCCACGGTCTCCTCAAGGGAGAAGGGCGGCTGACCGGCGGAGTCCACGTCGAAATGCACGCCTCTCCTGGCGTCAAAGTACGGCAGCTTGTGCGGTCCTCTGCAGTAGTTCCTCGTCCTGTACGCCGAGACGACCGACATCGGACCGCCGGCCGCCGGCGTCGCCGGTTCGAAGTAGTCGGCCGGCCGATCGACGCCGAGCGCGCGGTCCTTCAGCCACTGCCTGAACAACCGCGAGTCCCGCGGCTGGCGCCAGTTCACCTCGCCGGCTGGCGCTCCGCTCGAGTCTCCGACTTCGCCCCGCCCCGTCAACGGCCGGTCGAGCAGCCGGCGTTCGTGCCCGGAGGCGCTGTCCGCGCCGACGCCGGACGGCGCCTCGAAGAACGCGGCCAGGGCGATGTCGACCAGCCGGTAGGCGCCGAGCTCGTCGGGCGTCAGGAACAGCAACACTCGGTCGCCCGGCGCGAGATGGCGCAGGCCCACGATCGAGGTCACGGTACCGTCCGGACGCTTGCCGCCGAACTGACGGACCACGATCGAGCCGGCGGGGACGAAGCCCTTGACCACCTCCTCCACCCGAATCAGATGATCCGTCTCGACGCGGTCCGAGGCGAGGCCCGACTGGGAGTCCCAGACCTCGCCGTAGACGACCACGGGCGAGCGCTCGAGGAGCTCCGCGTCGGTCATCGTCACGTAGACGACGGCCTGCGCGGAGGCCGCCCAGAGGACCGCCGCCGACAGGAACGAAAGACTCCACAACCAGCCCGAACGACGTGTTTCCAGCATCGACGACACTCCATTCCAGGGGCTTGAGAGCTTTCGGAACAAGCCGCCGCGCCTCGACGAGCGCGGACCCGAACCGCAGCCGATCCATGTGGGGCCCACGATGATACACGGCCGCCGATCCCGAGCAGCCCGATCCGAAGACGAGCGCCAATCCGCGATTCGCGTGACGCCACGCCTCCGTCGGCGGATGGGCGTCGAGCGAGCTGCATGTAGAGTTCCAGCGACGGGCCGGGCGCTCCCGCGTCGCCCGCGGGGGTGGTCCCGGTTGCCGGGACGATTTCGAGACGCCGCCGAGGCGCGCTGCGCGCGCGGGGCTCTCCTTCGTCGTCATCGCCGGTAGACGAAACGCGTCGCCAGGGCGAAGTTCAGCGCGCTGCCGATGACGACGCCGGCGAAGAGCGCCGCCAGCCGGTGGCGGGCGAACAAGTCGACAAGGCCGGTCAGCGCGGCGTAGGCGCCGAAGTTCGCGGCCAGACCCGCGACGCTGGCGATGCTGAACCTGGTCCACTGGCGGGCCCGCGCCGCGCGCGGCCTGTCGCCGAAGGTCAGCAGCCGATTCAACCGCCAGTTCCAGGTCACGGCCGGCCAGAAGGACAGGAAACGGGCCAGGAGATGCCCGGCGCCCGCCCACTGCAGGCCGAGATAGAAGGCGGTGTCGATGACGAGGCCCGACAGCCCCACGACGCCGAAGTTCGCGAGTCGCGCCGCCAGACCGAAACGGAAGCCGTAGAGCCGGTGCAGATGGCGCAGAAAATCGAGCCGGCGCCGCCAGTTCAGCTTGCTCTCTCCGCGTCGCCGGTCGCGGAAGGCGATCGGCACTTCGCGAACCGGCAGCCGCCCGCGCACCATCAGTTCGAGGCCGATCTTGTAACCGATCGGACGGAGCTCGCTCCGCTTCGGAACAAAGCGCCGATGGAGGGCGAAGAAGCCGGACATCGGGTCGGAACACCGGACCAGCGGCCGCGCGAGCAGCGTTGCGACGCGGGAGTTCAGCGTCCGGTAAAGGCTCCACGGACCGGCCACCCGGCCGCCCGCGGCGTAGCGGCTGCCGACCGCGATGCAGCGACCGCCCTCGATCGCCTTGAGCAGTCGTGGAATCGCCTCCGGCGGATGGGAGAGGTCCGCGTCGATCACGACCACCTGGTCGAAGCGGGCGGCGTCGATGCCGTCCAGCACGGCCTGGGACAGGTCGGGCGCAGCGCCGCGGCGCACGCGCAGGCGCACCGGCAGTGAGCGGGCGAGTTCCGCCGCCGCCGCCGCCGTGCCGTCCCTCGAGTCGTCGTCCGAGACGATCAGCTCCCACGGGATCCCGGCCGGCGACAGGACCGCGTCGATCCGCGCGGCGAGCGCCGGCAGACACTCCGCTTCCCGCAGGGTCGGCGTCACGATCGAAACGCCGCGATGCCGGCGCCCGGACACGGCTACTCCGGTTCGCCGCCCAGAAGGCGCCGGAGGTCCACCAGCAGGGCCCGCGCCACCGGCAGTTCCGGGTCCCGCTCCAACGCCAGCAGAACGCTCCGCTCCGCTTCCTCGTAGCGCTTCAGGTAGTACAGCGCGACGCCCATGTTGGCGTGGGTGATGGCGCCGTCCTCGCCAACCTCGAGCCGCCGCCGATAGAGTTCCAGCGCTTCCTCGTGGCGGCCGGCCTGAAACCGGATCAGGGCCAGGTGGTCGAGCGCCTGGGGATCCGGCGGCGTTAGTTCGACCGCAAGCTCGAAGCGCCGTTCCGCTTCCGCCGCCCGGCCCGCCTCCAGCAGGCTCTGCCCCAAGACGCGGTTAAGGGCCGCCGCTTCCGGAAGGTCCGGCGCGAGGGAGAGCGCCCGGTCGAGGAGTTCGACCGCCTCCTGGTGGCGGTCGAGCCCGTGCATCGCGCTGCCGAGGCCGGCGAGGGCCGGCGCGTACCCGGGGTCGATATCGAGGGCCTCCTCGTAGGCCGCGATCGCCTGCTCGACCTGGCCGTCCCGCCGCAGCGACTCGGCGGCCCGGTGGAGCACCGACGGATCGCCCCCGCCGAGCGTCCGCGCGCGACGGAGCAGTTCCCGGCCTTCCGCGGAACGCCCTTCCGCGAAACGCAGGGCGACCAGTTCCAACAGAGCTTCGCCGCCGGCCGGCGAGAGTTCCATCGCCCGCGCCAGATGCCCGCCGGCCTCGGCGTACCGACCCAACCCGCGGGCCGCCTTCCCCGCCAGCACATGGAGTCGGTACGTCTTCAGTTCGCGCTTCGCGCCGACGGACGGGCTAGTCGGAAAGAGAACCAGAGCCCGCTCCAGGGCGGCGAGAGCCTCTTCGTGGCGCCCGAGCTCGACCAGGGTTTCGCCCAGACCGGCCAGGGAGAGCGCGTGGGCCGGGTCGACCGTCAGCGCCCGACGATAGTGGTTGGCTGCCTCGTCGTTTCGCCCCTGCCTGCGCAAGGCTTCCCCCAGGTTCAGATTCGCGTTCAGGTGCCTCGGCGCCAGTTCGAGGGCGGTCCGTAACCGTTGTTCCGCTCCCTCCAAGTCGGCGACGCGCAGGAGCGCGATTCCCAGGTCCGAATGCGCTTCCGGCCATTCGGGTCGTTGCTCCAGGGCGATGCGCGCGGCGTCGAGGCTCTCTTCGTCGCGACCGACCTCGCCCAAGGCCTTCGAAAGGTTCTGGTGAGCGCCCCGCGCCTCCGGATTCAGAGATATGACGTGACCGAAGAACGTCACTTCGTCCGAGAAAATGCGGGCCTGCCGCCAGGTGAGCGTTCCGAGGAGGACGAGTACGGGCGCCAGGAGCGCCAAAGAAGTCCGCGGGTTCGGGTCTACGAACCGCCCGACGCCTCGGACGAAAGCGCCGACGACGACGGCGATCAGACCGAGGCCGGCGAGGTACTGAAATCGGTCGGCGACGAAGGAGAACTGCATGTAGCCGTGGTCGACGAACCCCAGCGCCGGCGACAGCGTCACGGCGAAGAACAGGGTGCCGGCCAGGGGACCGCGGCCGAACCGGCGGCGCCCGAACCAGAGCGCCAAGGGAACCGTCGCGGCGGCGATCACGAAGAGCCACCCGAGCGGATCGCCCGCGCGGACGTCCCAGAGCGGATAGATCAGGTTGAGATCTTGCGGCCACGCCAGCTTGCCGGCATAGAACCACAACGCCCGCCCCGCGATCAGCACCCGCTCAACCAGCGAATAGCCGAGATCGAGCGTCTCCCTCGACCGGTAGAACGCCAGGTCGGCAAGCGTGATCGTCAACCCGACCAGGAAGAACGGCAGCGTACGCAGGACGTCGCCTTTGACGAGCCGGCCGCGCCTCCACCAGTGCCAGATCAGGAACGCCGCCGGCAGCGTGACGACGGCCGATTTCGACAGCAGGCCGCACGCGAAGAGGAACAGGCTCAGTACGTAGCGGCCGCGCCGCCCCGATTCGTTGAACCGGAGGTAGAGCACGGCGGAAGCAAGGTAGAACATCCCCGACAGGACGTCCTTGCGCTCGATCACCCAGACGACCGACTCGACGTGCAGCGGATGGACCGCCCACACCGCCGCCGCGGCCCAGGCGGCCGGCGCGGCGAGTCGCAGCAGCAACAGCAGCTTCCACGCCAGCAGCACGTTGGCCACGTACAACAGCAGGTTGGTGACGTGATAACCGAGCGGCGCCGCCCCCCACAGCTTGTGCTCGAGCCAGAAGCCCGTGTAGACGAGCGGCCAGTAATGACCTTCCCGCCTGATCTCGCGCGGGGCAAACCAGATCTCCCGCAGCCCGACTTCCCCGTCGATGATCGACTCGGTGAAGATGACGTCGTCCCAGACGAAGCCGGCGGAAAACGCGGGGAAAAAGCTCGCCACCACCAGCAGCGCCAGAACCAGCGCCCCCGCCTTCCCGGAGAAGCGCTCCGCCGCGCCCGTCGCCATGCTGGCTTCCATCACGGGCTTGTCTGTTCGGGATCCTGTCATTGCGGCTGGACCCTGTCATTGCGGGGCCAAGCGTGGGGGCCCGTCCAACGGCGCCCCCCGGCGGGGGCATCACGTAACAAGCATGATTCTCCGGCGCTGGCTTGGTCAACTCGTTGGAGCAGGGCATCGAAGTCGGTCGGCGCCACCCCTTGACAGGCATGATAACCTTCCCGCCGTCCACGCCGGAGGTCCTCCACAACCGGAGGTCCTCCACAATGCAGTATGGCAACGGGGTTCGGTGCGTCCTTTTCCTTCTGGCGCTGGCTCCCGGAGGCGCCGTCGCCGACGATGACGCGGCGTTCGCCTCCTTCTTCGGCAGCGTTCCAAAGACGATGACGACCGGGGAGACCCGGACCGTGACCATCCTCATGCGCAACGCCGGCGACTCGACCTGGACCCGGGCCGAAGGCTTCGAACTCGGCGCCGAAGACCCGAGCGACAACACGACCTGGGGCCTCTCGCGCGTGGAGATCGACGATGCGGTGGCCGTCGAGCCGGAGGCGGCCTACACCTTCAGCTTCGCCATCACGGCCCCATCGACCGCCGGCGAACACGCCTTCCAGTGGCGGATGGTCCATGACGGGACCCGGTTCGGCGGCAAGACGCCGAGCAAGACGATCACGGTGACGCCGCCGCCGAACGACGCGGCCTTCGCCTCCTACCGCGCCGTGCCGGCGTCGATGACCGCGGGCGAGACGGCGAAGGTCGCCGTCACCATGCAGAACACAGGCACGGCTACATGGACCGGCGGCGAAGGCTACAAGCTCGCTTCCCGGACCACGCCCTCCGATCTCTGGGGCGTCAGCCAGGCGACGCTTCCCGACGGCGCGAGCGTCCCCCCGAAGGCGTTCCGTTCGTTCGCCCTCACGATCACGGCGCCGGCGACCGCCGGCGACCATGCCTTCCAGTGGCAAATGGAGCAGAACGGCGCCGCGTTCGGCGCGACCACGACCAGCCAGACGATCACGGTGACGCCGGTCAACACGGCGCCGGTCGTCGCCCTCGCCATCGACGACATGACCCTGACCGTCGGCGGCCGGTCGGAGACCGTGGACCTGTCGCTCCATTTCAGCGATCCTGAGCAGGACGAGATGACCTACACCGTCTCGTCCGC
The DNA here is from genome assembly GCA_012270995.1 of Vicinamibacteraceae bacterium. Lineage (GTDB taxonomy): Bacteria > Acidobacteriota > Thermoanaerobaculia > Multivoradales > Multivoraceae > Multivorans. The sequence goes on from JAAXHG010000172.1 coordinate 33,324, forward strand.
GGCTCCCGCCGTCGTCACCGCGGCCCTGGCCGACAACCTGCTGACGCTGACCGCCGCGGCGGTCGGCACCGCCGACGTGACGGTGACGGCGACCGACGCCTCCGGTCTCGCGTCGGCCCCCGACGTCTTCACCGTGACCGCGACGTCGCCCGTCGACGTCACGATACCCGACGCCAATCTCCGCACCGCGATCGAATGGCGGTTGGGCAAGAAGGCGGAAGAAACGATCACCAGCGCCGAGATGGAGCACATAGCCAGCCTCTATTGTTCCAACTGTGCTATCAGGAATCTGACCGGCTTGGAGTTCGCGACCGGACTTGAGGATTTGGTGCTTCCCTACAACGGGATCACCGACGCGACGCCGCTCTCGGAACTCACCCGGCTGACGTCCCTGAATCTCGACGACAACGCGATCACGGAGGCCACGCCCGTAGCGGACCTCCATAGACTCGCGACGCTGAATCTCGGCCGTAACAAGCTCGCAGACCTGACGTCGCTATCTGGCCTTACCGATCTCACAGAGCTTGATCTGTACCACAACGAGATCAGGGACATCGCGCCCCTATCGGGACTCACCGAGCTCACGACGCTGAATCTCAGCGGCAACAAGATCACGGACCTAACGCCACTTTCGGGCCTCACGAAGCTAACATCGCTGTCTCTCTACAACAACGCGATCACGGACATCGCGCCCCTATCGGGAACCACCAACCTCACGATGCTGGATCTCAGAGGCAACAAGATCACGAATCTGACGCCCTTATCCGGCCTCACCTCACTCACGAGGTTGAGTGTTGCGAACAACGCGATCACGGATGTGGTGCCGCTATCGGGACTCACCAGCCTATCGGACCTAAATCTCTACAGTAACGCGGTCACGAGTCTATCGCCGCTCTCCGGTCTCACGAACCTCACGAGGCTGAATCTCGTCGACAACGCGATCACTGACGCAACGCCGCTTTCGGGACTCAGCAAACTCTCGTTGCTGTCTCTCCGTGGCAACTCGATCACCGACGTGGCGCCGCTATCGGGACTCAACGAGCTCACGACGCTTGACTTGACCTCCAACGCGATCACGGACGTAACGCCGCTATCCGGCCTCATCAACCTCACCTTCCTGCAGCTCTACCACAATGCGGTTGCGGACATAACGGCCCTATCCGGCCTCAGCAAGCTGGAGGGGCTGTATCTCGCCGGCAACGAAATCACGGACGTATCGCCGCTCTCGGGACTCACCAATCTCACCGGGTTGTATCTCTCAACGAACAACATCACGGACATAGCGCCACTTTCGGGCCTCACCAAGCTCATCTCCCTGTCTCTCAGCAGCAACGCGGTCTCGAACGTTACGCCGCTCTCGGGCCTCGTTGATCTCGAGGATCTGTGGCTCTTCAGCAACTCGATCAACAACCTCTCCCCGTTATCGGGGCTCAGCAAGCTCACGACGCTGCATCTCGCGACCAACGGGATCGCTGACGTCTCCCCGCTTTCCGCCCTCACGGAGCTCACGAGGCTGTATCTCCAGGACAACGCGATTGCAGACATGACGCCACTGTCGGACCTCACTGATCTCGAGACCCTGTGGCTCTTCAAGAACTCGATCACGGACGCATCGCCGCTATCCGGCCTCACCGACCTCACGTGGCTGCATCTCGACCACAACGGCATAGCGGACGTAACGCCGCTTTCGGGTCTCACCCAACTTCAAAGGCTGGACCTCGACAGCAACTGCCTCACGAGCATCGGAGGCTTGACGAGCAACACCGGCCTGGATTCCGGCGACTACCTTTCCCTCGAGTGGAATCCCCTGGACGCCCAGACGCTCGCCAACGACGTGACCGCGCTGCGTGAGCGGGGGGTGACCGTGGCGGTCTCGGAGACTCCCTCGGACGTGCTCGGAGCGCCGCGCAGTCTGAGCGCGACGCCGGGCGACGGAGAGCTGGCGTTGACCTGGTTCACGCCGTCAGGGTCGGTCAAGCCAGTGGCGTACGAGCTGCGCTGGCGGTCGGCCGCCGGGACGTTCAACGACTGGGCGGTCGTTCCCTGCTCGGCAAAGCGCAGCCACAAGCTGACCGGTCTGACCAACGGCACGACGTACACTGTGGAGGTGCGGGCCGCGGGCAACGCGGGGAACGGGGTCGCGACGACCACCGGCACCCCCGGCAACCCATAAGCGCGTCGCGTGGTGGAGCCGTCCAAGGCCAACGGCTCGCCGCGCGAAGACGCGCTGGCCGCCCTGACCCTGGCCGCGCTGGTCGCAATCGCCTTCTTCCCCGCCTTTCAGGCCGGCTTCGTCTGGGACGACACGGCGTTCGCGGAGGAACCGCTGGTACATCGAGCCTCGGGCCTTTGGAACATCTGGTTCTCTCCGGGCGAGATTCGCAACGAGGGTCACTACTGGCCTCTCACCTACACGACGTTCTGGCTCGAACACAAGCTCTGGGGCCTGGCGCCGCTCGGCTACCACGCCGTCAACGTCCTGCTGTACATCGGCAACGTTCTCCTGTTGTGGCGTCTCTGCCGGCGACTCGGCGTGCCGGGCGCCTGGACGGCGGCGGCGGTCTGGGCGCTCCACCCGTTGCACGTCGAATCGGTGGTCTGGGTCATCGAGCGCAAGGACGTTCTTTCCGGCCTCTGCTACCTGGGCGCGGCGCTCGCCTACGTCCGCTTCTCCGAAACGAACCGGCGGCGTCACTACGGCCTCGGGCTGACTCTCTACGTTCTGGGCCTGCTGGCCAAGTCGGCCGTGGTCACGCTGCCGGCGGCCCTGCTGATCTGGCACTGGTACCGGCGAGGCCGACTCAAGGTCCGCGACTTCGCCCGAACGGCGCCGTTCTTCGCGGTTGGACTGCTGATCTCGATCGGAGACATGGCGTTCTACCGGTCGCGGGAGGTCCTGTCGCTGGACTACTCGCTGCCGGAGCGGACGCTCATCGCGGCTCGCGCCCTGTGGCACTACGCGGGCAAGCTCTTCTGGCCCGACGACCTGATGGTCATCTACCCGCTCTGGAACGTCGACGCGGCCGATCCGCTCGCCTGGGGCTGGCCGGTCGCCGCCGCGCTGCTTGTCGCCGGGCTCTGGTCCGGCCGCCGCCGGTTTGGGCGCGGACCTCTGGCCGGCGCCCTGTTCTTCGGCGTCACCCTCTCTCCCGCTCTCGGGTTGGTGGACTACGGCTACATGCAGTTCTCCTTCGTGGCCGACCGGTTTCAGTACCTCGCGGGTTTCGGTCCGATCGCCGTCGTCGTCGGCGCTTCCGTCTGGGGCGTGAGACGGTTCGGAGGCCCGCACCCGCGGGCCGTCGCGCTGGCGCTCCTGGCGCCCGTGCTGCTCCTCCTCGGAACGCTCACCTGGAGGCAGGCCCGCATCTGGTCCGACGAAGTGACGCTCTTCGGCCACGTCATCTCCCTGAATCCAGAGGCGCGGGGCGCTCACCTGAACCTGGCCAAGGCTCTCGACGCAGCCGGCCGCCACGAAGAGAGCCTCGACGCCGCCCGCGTCGCCGTGGAGCAACGGCCCGAATGGCCGGACGCGCAGTCGGGCCTGGGACTTGCGCTCCTGCGCGCCGGCGACCTCGAGGGCGCCGAACAACGCTTCCGGACCGCCCTCGAGCTGGCGCCGAGACACCTGAACGCGAATCAGAACCTGGGCGAGGCACTGAGATCCCAGAAGCGCTATGACGAGGCCGCCCTGCAGTTCAGCCAGGTGCTGGCGCTCGACGAGGACCACGTCCCCGCCTGGCGCGGCCTGGTCCAGGTCCTGTTCAGCGCGCGCCGCCACGAAGAAGCGGTCGAAGCGGTGGACCGCGCCCTCGCGGTCGGTCCCGATCCCTCCGATGCCGGCTGGCTGCATCTCCTCCGGGGGCGCTCACTGCGTGAGTTGCACCAACTGGAGGCAGCCGAGCGGAGCTTTCTCCGATCGGCGGAGATCGCCCCGAACGACCCGGCGCCGCTGCTCGAACTCGCGAACCTCCTGTCGCACCTGCAACGCGACGACGAAGCGCAGCTTCACTGGAAGCGTGCCCTGGAACTGGGCGCCGACACCGCCGAGGCTCTTCACGCCAGGGCGGAGACTCTCAGGTCCCTGCGGCGGATCGACGGGGCGCTTGAAACCTACCGCGAAGCGCTGGAGATCGAGCCGGACTACGCCCCGGCCCTGGCAGGGATGGGCGCCGCGATGTTCCAGCTTCAGCGCCACGAAGACGCGGTCGACGCGCTGGGCCGGGCGCTGGCCATCGATCCCGACTTGCCGGAGGCCTCGTCGCTCCACCGCCTGGCGGGCCGGGCCCAACACGCGCTGGGCAACCCGGAGGAGGCGGCCGAGCAGTTCGAGCGCTGCCTGGCTCTCGACCCGCGCGACGTCGAGGCCCTCGATCATCTCGCCCTGATCCGTTTCAACGCGAGGCGGCACGAAGAGGCTCTCGATCTCTACCGGCGGAAGGTCGAAGCCGAACCTCCCAACGCCGGAACGCACGCGAACATCGGCATCGTCCTGCTCGCTCTGGGGCGCCACGACGAGGCCGCTCGGAGCCTGGAGCGCTCCCTGGAGTTGGACCCCGGCCAGGACACGGCCCGGCGGGCCCTTACCGACGCGCGTGGGAGGTCGGGCGTGGAACGATAGTTTCAGAGCTTCCGACACGCGAGATGGCGACCAAGAAGGAGCGAAGGAACGCCCGCCGAGCGCGTCTGGCGGCGGCCCGCGCCGCGGCGGCCGAAGGTTCCGGGGCCGGCCGGCGACCCGCTCCCCGACCGGCCGCCGGAGGATTCCCGAATCGGCGGGCCCTTGCCGCGCTCGGTCTGGCCGGGCTCGTCGGAGTCGCCTTCTTCCCCGCCTTCCAGGCCGGCTTCGTCTGGGACGACACGGTCTTCACCGAAGATCCCGCCGTCTTGAACGCGTCCGGGCTGAAGACCATCTGGTTCTCCCCGAGCGACATGGCGAAGGAAGCGCACTACTGGCCGCTGACCTACACGACCTTCTGGCTCGAGCACAAGCTCTGGGGATTGGCGCCGCTCGGCTACCACGTCGTCAACGTCCTGCTCTATCTCGGCAACGTCTTCCTGCTCTGGCGATTGTGCCTGCGCCTGTCCGTACCGGCGGCCTGGGCGGCGGTCGCCATCTGGGCCGTGCATCCCCTGCACGTCGAATCCGTGGTCTGGGTGATCGAACGAAAGGACGTCCTCTCGGGCCTCCTCTACCTCGGCGCGGCGCTCGCCTACGCGCGGTTCATCGAGACGAGGCGGGCCACGCGGTACGGCCTCGGCCTGAGCCTCTACGCCCTGGGCCTACTGGCGAAGTCGGCCGTGGTCACGCTGCCGGCCGGCATCCTGGTCTGGCACTGGTGGCGCAGCGGCCGCGTCACCGCGAAGCACCTGCTCCAGACGGTCCCGTTCTTCGCCGCGGGACTCCTCGTCTCCCTCGGCGACCTGGCGCTCTACCGCTCGCGGGAGGTCCTGGATCTCGGCTACGGCCTGCCCGAGCGGGTCCTGATCGCGGCCCGGGCGCTCTGGTTCTACGCCGGCAAGATCGTGTGGCCGAGCGAACTGATCGTCATCTATCCGCGGTGGAACGTCCAGGCGACCGATCCCCTGGCGTGGCTCTACCCCGTCGGCGCCGTCGCCCTGGCCGCCCTGCTCTGGTTGGGCCGACATCGGCTCGGCCGCGGGCCCCTGGCCGCGATGCTGTTCTTCGCGCTGACCCTATCGCCGTCGCTCGGCTTCCTCGACTACGGCTACATGCGGTATTCCTTCGTGGCCGATCGGTTCCAGTACCTGGCGGGCTTCGGTCTGATCGCGGCGGTCGTCGGCCTGGCCGCGAAAGGCGTTCAACGGTTGCCCCGCCGGTACGCGGCGGGGGCGCCGGCGGTGCTGGCCGCCGCGCTCCTGACTCTCGGCACCCTCACTTGGAGGCAGGCCGGGCTCTACCGCGACGACCTGACCCTGTTCAGTTACGTCGTCGCCGCCAATCCGTCGGCGCGCGGCACCCATCTGAATCTGAGCGCGGCCCTCTACAAGGCGGGCCGCTACGAAGAGAGCCTCGCCGCGAGCCGCGTCGCGGTCGAGCGGGAAACGCACGATTCGGCGGGCGCCTACCTGAACCTGGGGCTCTCCCTGCTCCGCCTGGATCGTCCGGAGGAAGCCGAGGCGGCGTTTCGAAGCGCCCTGGAGGCCGAGCCGCGCCACCGGGATGCTCACCAGAACCTGGGCGAAGCCCTGAGGAACCAGCGCCGCTACGAAGAGGCGGCCGCGGCGTACCGCGAAGCGATCGAGGCGGACCCGGAGTACGCGCTCGCCCATGCCGGGCTCGGCGAATCGCTCCATCGGCTGAGTCGCCACGAGGAGGCCCTCGCGTCCCTGGACCGGTCCCTCGATCTGGCGCCGGAGGCCCCGGCGGCGGGCACCCTGCACCTGATCGCCGGTCAGGCGGCCCGTCAACTGGAGCGATTCGCCGAATCGGAGCGTCACTTCCGGCACGCGATGCAGTTGATGCCGGGCCAGGCCGCGCCGCACCTGGAACTGGCGATCACGAGCCTCCGGCAGGGCAGGAACGACCAAGCGGAGGACGAGCTGGAGCGCGCCCTCGCCCTGGCACCCGACCTCGCAGCCGCCAAGGACGCCCTGGGCGAGATCCGCCGGCTTCGGTCCCGGGAGTCCGAGTAGTTCGGTCCGCCTCCAAAGCAGATTCCCTAACGGCCAGGCCCCAACGCGGTCTCGCGTCCCGTCGAACTCGGCGAACGAGGCGTCCGAGCCCCCAGGGCCCGGCCCAGGCCGAATCGCACGCCGCAGTTCGGCCCGCCGCCTCCATACGACGGCAGACAGAGGAACTCGAGGTCGAGCGACAAACCGTAGCGGTCGAAGACGGGCGCCTTGGCGCCCAGACGGTAGGACGGCGCGCCTTCTCCGTAAGCCGACACCACGCCGAAGACGCTGAGCGGGAGACCCCGCCTCGTCAGCAGGCCGTACCCCAGCTCGGCGTCATAGCTGGTCGGGCGCCAGCCGAGGCGAGGCCGTGCCGCGCCGAAGTGCGTTCCCGTCCAGAGCGTTCCAACATCGTCGATCAATCCGCCTCCGAAGGCACTGGCGCCCCAGCTCGGCCCGAGTCTGAGCCGCATGCCCCTCTCCTCCACGCCGGGATCCCACGCGAGGGAGAAACGCAGGCTCTGCTCTTCGAACCGATCCCGCTCGTGGAACAGGGTGTACCGCCCGTCGGCCTCCACCGCCAGACCCGTGGCCGCTCGCCGGAGCGACCAGGAAGCGCCCGCTTCGACCCCCTTGCCGGCCGTCGCCTCGCCGCTGTCCCAGCGACCGCCGAACTCCAGACGCACGTCGGACTGCGAGCGCTCCGACCGCGACAGGTTCCAGTTGCTCTCGACCAGAAGACGGAGCCGCTGCGCCTCGCCTTCCGACGGTCCCAGCAGCTCTTCCTCTTCGGTGCCGGATACACGGACCGAAAACGCGTCCACTCGCAGAGCAAGGTCCAGCACGCCCCAGCTGCGCAACTCCCGGCGGCCGCCGAAGGCGGCCATTCGCATCGACAGGTCCGTATCGACGCGGCCTTCCGAGTCCCTGAGCACGCCGGCGCCCTGGCCGGCGCCGAGCAGTCCCCATGCACTGCCGCGATCGAACCGCCAGCGCGCATAAGGCAGCACGCTGGTCAGCGCCACGTCGACGTCTCCCCCAAGCTCGCCGGCATTGCCGCCGACTGGAGCGCTCGAGCCGTGGCCGAAGTCGCTCGGAGCGTACGCGAAGCTGCTCGGACCGTAGCTCAGATCGCCGAGGACGTGCGACAGGGAAACGCCCAGCCGGAGGTTCCGCGTCGCGTTCCAATCCCCGCCGAGATAGCCCGTGAGCAACTCGCCGCGCGTGGCGTTGCCGCCCTGGCCGAGGTCGCTGTAACGGCTGCTGACGATCTGCCCCCAGAGTTCCGTTCCTTCGTCGCAGGCCTCGCCGCCACTCTCCGCGGCGTCTCCTTCTCCCTCTGCTTCTACTTCCGCGCGTTCGCCGAGGTCGACGCAGCGCTCGAAGCTGTGCGGCACAAGTCTGCCGAAGTAGTACCAATCGTCGAACCGGCCGAGGCCGCGACGGCGCAGCCCGCGGCCAAGCGGCGGCGGCGCGCCGGCCGTCGGAGGACCGGCAACGACGCGCCAGTCCCGCCAGGCCGGGCCCCCGAAGCCGCCGGAGAGACCACCGTAGCCGAAGCCGCCGGAGAAACCGCCGTAGCCGGAGCTTCCCGCCAGGGGCGATCCGCCGCCCGACGGCAGGAGAACGACCCCGCCGCCGGCCCGGTCGCGACCGAAGGCGCCCCCGGACGAGAACATCCCTCCGTCCACGCGGCTCTCCACCATTCCCACCGCGTCGGCGCCCAGCATTCGAGCCAAGCCCTCGAGGCTCGCCGAAAGGCCCGCCGCCCGAGCCTCACCGAGGTCGTCGTCCAGGATCAGAACCTCCGCCGACGATGCCGATCCCAGCACGGCGTTCCTCGGGGCCCGCAGCGAAACGGCGAACGTCTCGTCCTCTTCCCGGATCCGATCTCCCAGGACCGTTACCGCGACCGCCCGCTCCACCACGCCCGGCTCGAACGTCAACGTACCCGATGCCGCCTCGTAGTCCGCGCCGGCCGTGGCCGAACCGTCCGCCGTCGACCAATCGACCTGGATCTCGCGCCAACTTGCGGGCCGCATCCTCACCGTCAGCACTCCGACCGTGGGTCCGTCATCGCCTTCGGGCACGGAGATCCCGGCGTCCAGGAAGAGCGCCGCCTCGTCGTCGTCGATCAGGGTAAGGAGCGCCGGCGTGACCGGAAGCCCCGACGCGGCCGCGCCCCGCAGTTCCAGCGACTCGTCCGGCTCGTCCAGCTCATCGTCCAGAACCTCCAGATCGATCTCCGTCGCGCCCGTGACCGAGCCCCGCGGCACGATCAACTCGGCGCCTTCCGCGGGCGTGAAGTCCTCGCCGGGCGACGCCGTGATGCCGAAGAACGACACCGCAACCCTCTCGGGACGTTCGAACACGCCTCCCTCGACGGTTGCCGTCACCGCGAGCTTCTGGACCCCGCCGGCCTCGTTAAGCGAGGACGGCGACACCGACAGCGAGAGCCCGGTCGGCGGTTCGTCGTCGTCGATCAAGGTCAAGGTCGCCGGCGCCACCGGAATCTCCGAAGACGATTCACCCGACAACTCCAGCGACTCGTCCGGCTCGTCGAACGGGTCGTCCAACGCACGCAGATCGAACGCCGCCGTGGCCGTGGCCGAGCCCGCCGACACCACCAGATCGAAGCCCGGAACATCGACGAAGTCCTCGCCAACGGACGCCGTCGTCCCCGACACCGACAACGTGATCGTCTCCGGGCGCGCAAACACTCCGCCTTCCACCGCGGCCGTCACCGTGACCGACTGGACTCCAGCGTCCTCGTCCAACGACGAGGGCGACACGGAAAGCGAGATGCCGGTCGGTGGTTCGTCGTCGTCGATCAAGGTCAAGGTCGCCGGCGCCACCGGAAGCTCCGAAGACGATTCGCCCGACAACTCCAGCGACTCGTCCGGCTCGTCGAACGGATCGTCCATCACCCGCAGATCGAACGCCGCCGTGGCGGTGGCCGAGCCCGCCGGCACGATCAAATCGAAGCCCGGAACATCGACGAAGTCCTCGCCGGCGGACGCCGTCGTCCCCGACACCGACAACGTGATCGTCTCCGGGCGAGCGAACACCCCACCCTCCACCGCGGCCATCACCGTGACCGACTGGACGCCAACGTCCTCGTCCACCGACGAGGGCGACACGGAAAGCGAGATGCCGGTCGGCGGTTCGTCGTCGTCGATCAGGCTGAGGGCCGCCGACGCCACGGGAACCTCCGAGGAGGACACGCCCGTCAGTTCCAGCGACTCGTCCGGCTCGTCCATCCGATCGTCCATCACTTCGAGTTCGAACTCCGCCGTGCCCGTGACCGAGTGCGCCGGCACGACGAGTTCGAAGTCGCCGACCGGCGCGAAGTCCTCGCCAGCCAGAGCGGTGATCCCCGACAGCGAGACCAGGATACTCTCCTCGTCTTCGAACGGTCCCCCCTCCACGGTCGCCGTCACCGTCACTACCTGAGATCCGCTCCCTTCGTCGAACGACGAGGGCGATGCATGGAGCGCGATGCCCGAGACCGGATCGTTCGGATTCTTGGTCGTTACGGCAGTCGAGTTGTCCGTCACCGATACGCCGACCGGATCGGCGGACGCACGCTTGTAGATGGAGTCCGCGCTGGCGACCGAGTTCTCGACCGTCACGGTGCGATCGCCGTTGGCTTCTTCATCGTCAACGGCCGTCACCGTCACCGTCTTGGCGCCCCAGTCCGACGACGTGAACGTCAAGGCGCCCGAGACCGTCGCCACCAACGTGTCCCGGCTGGCCGGCGTCACCGTCACGTCGGCCGAAGGCTGGGTCGCCAGCGACACCACGTACTCCGCCGTGCCGCCCTCGATGATCGTCAGGCTGGTCGGAGTCACCGTCACCCCCGCCGTGTCGCCGTCGTCCACCGTCACGTCGACCGAGGGACCCGACGTCACGCCGCCGTAGCCCGAAACCCCGTGGTCGATGCGCCCCGCGTCGTCGTCCGCGTCGTCGTCCTCG